>CAZEYP010000006.1:0-82527 GCA_964515925.1 uncultured Nitrospirota bacterium | reverse complement strand
AAAGTTCCAGCCTACAGGCTCAAAACCAAAACACAACTCAGATATCCTGTTAATAGTGTCTCTTGTCTCAATCCATGCTATCCAGAACCTATCATTGGCCTTGTCATAGATAACCTTTGGTGACTTCCTTGAAACAAGGGTGTCACCATAAGAAGCGGTTGATGGTGGCCAGTTAGAATAGTAGTGATAATCCACATCTATTGATTTGCCAGAAGCAGGGGCATTATCAAAGGTAATATTTATAAAACCATTTTCATAATCTATAGTTCCTGAACCTTGACCGTCAAAACTACCTTTTGAGTCATCATATAAGACTACGCTGCCATCTACCGTTATCTGTACAGTTCCAGGCACAACTACTTTACCTGAGCCCACATTACTAACAACATATGTAAAGTCCTTTGTTGTATCATCGCCTGTGCCTATATTTTCCCCCACAACTGCATTGTCTGTTAAAGTATTTTTTGTATAATACTGAAGTCCTGTAAATCCCACCGATGAGGGGCTTCCCATAGTATAGGATGTGGAATCACAGGTAGCTGTATCAAGAGAATCTACTTTAATGGTATTGTATTTATATATCCATCTGTAGTAGACCCATTTACATCCTGCCACACAACTAAAATGATATCATTACCAGTGCCACTAACGGTTGAATCCTTGTCTCTGTATGCTGCCCAGGGGAGAGTTTGATTGCCAGTATCATTAGTAATGGTTATCTCGTCACCACAAAGACTTCCATCTTCCTTTATAAATCTTCCCTTTATGTCTGAACCTGTTGTTGCACGATTGCTCCAGTCTTCGTAGACCGCAAACCAGAGATTTTTATCAGGCAGATAGATTACATGGGGATTCTGTTGATCCTCTGCATAATCGGCTATCTTTATTTCGTTACCTTCTAAAGAAGAAGCTTTAATTTGGTTTTGTATTTCACCTGTAGATTGAGACTGGCTCCTTGATACCCTATCATTTCCTGAAGAACCACAACCTGCAATTAAAAAAGGCAATATAAGAAAAAGATACAAGAACACATATCTACAAAATCTCTTCATGATTTCATCGCCTCCTGTATAACTTTATTAAACTTATATACAATCTGCATCATCACTTGTTTTGAAATCGCCTACATTGATGGTAAGATTGGTCTTTACAGTCCCCCTCTTACCTGTTAGAACCTCTACCACATCAAAAGACAACTCTACATAATATTTATAAATAATATTGCTGCCAACAAGATCAGAAAAGTATGTTAACTTTTGATTCTGACTCAAAACTCTTATAGAAAGGTCAACACTACTACCTGAATCAACCACCTGCCCCAGTGATATATAGGTTTCAGGCAATGCTGGTCCATTTCCATCTGCAGAAGTATAAGAAATGCTAACCTTGTCAATTCTTACTGAGGATTCAGAAACATTTTCAGGTGTATTAGGCGTAGGCTCATTATTTATAGTTACTGTAATATCATCAGGATTAACAATATAAGTTGCATCACAATAACCATCTCCATCCTTATCTTGCATTATCGCAACATCTGCATCCAGCAGTGTTGTATCAGTAGAGGCAGAAACGGTAACTGTATCGAGGAATTCAGAATCTCCCCCTGCACCACCTCCACAGCTATAAATAGAAAAAGCCAAAAAGACAATAAAATACAATGGTAAAGTCCTCTTAAAAAAACTTAAAATCATATATTTCCTCCTGAGTACTTATATTTTAGATTCTATTCTTTACTATTCTTGGAGTTATAAAAATCAAAAGTTCATTTACCCTGTGCTCTTTTTTCTGGTTTTTAAACAACCAACCCAAAAAAGGGATATTCTTTAAAGTAGGAACACCATTTTCAGCTTCATTTGATGTTGTTTTATATATACCACCTATTACAAGGGTCTCGCCATTTTTTATAATAACATTGGTTTTTGCCTCTTTTTTGTCTGTTCCGGGAACTCCTTCAACAGATGGAATAGTAGGGTCGAGCTCTTCTTTTGTTACCTCAACAGATAAAATTATAGATTCGTCAGGCGTAATATGAGGTTTTACCTTTAGTTCAAGTTTTACATCTTTGAACTCTGTAGAAACCGTTCCCTCTGATGTGAGTTTTCTAACAGGAATACTCTTACCCTGTGAAATAGTTGCCTCTTCATTATCAATAGTCAATATACGGGGATTTGAAATAATCTTTAAGTCCCCGGCTGTCTCCAGAGCAGATATCTCCATATTCAATGAAAATGTTCTTGCAGGATTTAAGATACCAAAAGTTATACCTGCTCCTGAGCCTGGCCCAGCACCAGATGGAAAATCAACTGTATATGGTGTAAGGCCCCCAAGAGTCGTCAATCTACTCTTAGTTGAAGCATTAAGCCCCCACCTTATACCGAATTCTCGTGTCTTATTTGTGTTAACCTCCACTACTCTTGCCTCTATCATTACCTGTGGAGTCTGTTTATCAAGTGTTGCTATCAAATGTTCAACCTTGGGCATATTGCTTTTAACATCTTTTACAATCAATGCACTTATACGCTCATCAACACTTATGCTGCCTCTTTCTGAAAGAATCTTTGCCTTCTCTATAGCATCTTTAACCTTGTTCACATCTGCATAACTTATGGGAAAGACCTTAGTTACCAGGGGTTCGGCCTTTCTCTTTGCTGCTGCTATGCGGGCTGCTGACTCCTTTTCCTTTGCAATAACTGCATTCGGGGCTATTCTTATTATGTTGCCCTCTTTTATCATTCCAAGATTATGGGTTTTTAAGATTAAATCAAGTGCCTGATCCCATGGCACATTTATAAGCTTCATGGTTATCTTGCCTTTAACACCCGGGTCAACCACTATGTTGTAACCACTGACATCTGCAAGCAGCCTGAATATAGGCACTATCTCGGCATCCTGAAAATCAAGTGATATCCTCTTGCCAGTATATTTACCTTTGGTTAAGGTCTGCTCTGAAGCCTTTTTAGCCTGCGCTGGCATTTCGGATTCCTTGAAAAGAACACCTTCACCTTCTGTTTCAGTTCCTTCCGCAGAAGCCTTTCTGAGACTAACCTCTATCCTGTCACCTATGGAAACCACATCAAAGGTAGTATCTGGCTCCAGGTCTAACACTATCCTCGTCTTGTCCTCCTGCTCACCCCATCTGATAGCTTTAAGAGGCTTAACAACTTCAGCAGGTAGTTTTGCTTTTATATCAACATCTTTAAGATCTATAATTAATTTGCTGTCAAGTGGAATTATATCAGGATGCAGGCTACCATCTCCTACTATCCTGACTACAGTGCTATGATCTCTCTTAAACATCTCTATGCCTTCGATATATTGTGCCGGCATAAGTGGCTCTTTTTCCTCAGCAGGTAAAGTATTTACACCTTCTTTGGTTGTATCTTCAGCCGTAGCACTGGCCTTATTGTCGGCAGTGATTTCTCTTTTTGGCTTCAGTACAAGTTTCCCAGCAGAGTACTGGGCATCCATTGTTAAAGGCTCCTGAAGCACGATCTCCACCCTGGTGCCCTCTATCGGTGCCTTAACATGCTGTGTTAACACCTCGGTTATCATACCGCCTTTTCCGCTTATCCTGCCCTCAAATTTTCCAGGAACTAAATTGGGGATTTCAACTACCATCTTAAAAGGGTCATCAGGTTTATACATGGTATATTGAAAATCTCTGTCGGATAGGATACTCACGGTATCCTTATCTACTAACAGTGCAGATATACCCGGTTGTGTACTTTTATTTTCCTTTGAAGCAGCAGGTGTTGCCGTCCCCTCTTTTACAACCTCTTTATTCGTACAGCCCGTAAATAAAAAGACAATGATTGCAATAAAAATGAAAATCGGCTTTCTCGAATTTTTAATAAACTCTCTCATTTATTCCTCCTCTTTTCGGAGCTTCAAAATTGTATCTTTTGGTTTTAACCTGCCCTTATAATCCATAACATACTCTCTTACAACCAACTGGTTTGGTGAAATATCTATAATCTTGCCATCATATAAACCCACGGTCATACCCTTTGTAACTGTAAATGCCTTTCCATCTGGAAGCATGACAGAAGCATAGTATCTTTTACCATCAAACACAATACCCAGAACCTTAAAATCAGCCACATCATAGTTTTCAAGTGGGTTTACCTTCTTTTTGCGTTTCTTTTCAATCTTTTGTTTTGTAAGTGCCACCACTGACAGAAAGGGATCTCTTCTTCCCTTTGGATCATAGTTAACAACCTCGATTTTGTAAGGTTTAGGAGTGAACTTAAATTGTTTCTTGCTTTTCTTTACACCTGTTTTTTTGGAAGCAATCTTCTTCGGAGCAACGGTTTTTTTCTCCTTACATGAATAACCCGAAGTAAAAACAATCATAAAAAGTATAACTATGGATAAAAATCTCCTCATTTATCTCCGCCTCTTTCTTCTCTTCTTCATTTTTTGAAGTTCCTTTTCTGGTATAGCAGAAAAGGTTACCGTATCAAGGGCAATATGTAAAATGGCCTCTTTACCAGAGGGTCTTGGTTTATCTAACTTGATATTTCTAATATTTACAATCCTGTTAAGACTGGTTAATTTACTGAAAAACCTGCCAAGATTATGATAGGAACCAGACATCTCAACCTTCACAGGAATCTCATAGAGAATACCACTTGGATGCATCCTTTTGTTCGCTGGCTTCCAGAGGTTTATAACAAGTCCAGATTCTGTACCAAGGTCAGAAACCTGTTTAAGCAAACCAGAAACCTCCTTTTCCTCGGGCAACTGCCTTTTAAGGTCATCAAGCTCCATTACCAGCACATTGTACTTAGCCTTTAGTTCAGGAAGTTTTGCAAGTTTTCTTTCTGCATTGGCTATTTCCTGCTCCTGTTTCTGTATATCTGCCTTCAGCCTTTTTATTTCAGCGCTTCTGGGTTTATAGTATAAGAAGAAAAACAGGATAACTATAATCAAAGGCACGCCAATGGCTATTGCATATCGTGCAGGTTTAGGAACCCTGTTCAGGTCTATCTTTATCTTTTTTGCCATATCCTATCCCTTAACAGTCATGTTAATCTTGAAGTTATAGATTGATAGCCGTCGTTTCTTGCCTGTACGCATCTGTTTATGTAGAGATTCTGCCAGGAACACAGAGTTAAACAACTTAGACCTCTTTAAATTATTTACATAATTGACCACATCAGAGTTAGTAAAAGCTGACCCCACTATATTTATATTTCTTCCGTTGTATGAAAGCTGAGTAAGCCATACACCAGTGGGCAATAATTTACTTAATTCATCAAGTATCTTTACCGGTACAGACTGTTTTTCCCTTAGTCCAATTATTATCTTTTTCTTCTTTTCTACATCCACCACCAGTTTTTCGTAATTTTTCAGTTTCTTAAGCCTTGCTCTGAGGTCCTTTATACGTGCTTCGTTTTTTGCTTTAGTGGTCTTTAATGTATTAAGGGTGCTTTTAGTTTGATAATAAACAAAGACACTCGCAATCACCACTACTACTGTTGCAATTGTCGTGGCAGCTATAAAAGTGGGAACAGGGGTAGGTTTCTTCTTTTTCTTTTTTGTTGGCAATAGATTTACTCTTATCATCTGTCCCCTACCCTCCTGAGTGCAAGACCTATTGCCACTGCTCCAAGTGGTGCAAGGTCACGAATGTAGTCTTCGTCAAGTTTTTTAGAAATGGAGATGTTTTTAAAGGGATCGATCACCTCTACCTGTTTGCCGATTCTTTCAGTAAAAATCTCTGGAAGCTTCTTTATAAGGGCACCTCCACCGGCGATAACAAATTCTGAAACATCCTGCTCTGACATAGAGGTCCTGAAGTAATCAATTGACCTTGAAATCTCTGAAAAGATCTCTTCTGATGCAGCAAGCACTACCTGCTCTGCCTCTTCTTCAGATACATTTTCAACAGTTTCGCCCCTTAAAAGTTTTTCCGAAACCTCAAAGGTCAGATTAAACTCCCTCTGGAGCGCCTCTGTTAAAAGGTTGGTGCCCACAGGTGTATCTCTTGTAAAAGAAGGCATTCCACCCTTAAGAATGTTCATCTTTATAGAACTTGCTCCTATGTCAATGAGTGCTACATTTTTCCCTGGCTCGATTGGATAGTTGACCTCGTAGACATTTTCAAGGGCAAATACATCCACATCAACTATCACCGGATTAAGCCCTGCTTCTTTAACAACAGTAATATACTCATTTATGGTATCCTTCTTAACTGCAACCAGCACAACATCCATCTGCCCTGGTTCCTCTCGAGGGCCTATTATCTGGAAATCTATGTTTACATCGTCAATGTTAAAAGGCACATACTGCTCTGCCTCAAATTTAATTGATTCCTCTAATTCTTCCTCGGTCATCTCAGGCACCGTTATCATCTTAACTATAACAGACGAGTGTCCTGAAATGGATATAGCAACATTTTTATTTTTTATCTTTGTCTTTCTTACAAGCTCTTTGATTGCATCCACTAAACGGAGAGAGTCTATAATTGAACCATCAACTATTAATTCAGGAGGCAGCGGAAGGTAGTCAAAGACATCCAGTTCATATCCATCTCTTTTGTCTTTTACCTGGGCAATCTTTAGCGTCCCCGCCCCAATATCAAGCCCTATAGGTATCTTTTGTCCAAAAAGCATATATTATGTATAGCAAAAAAAGGTTATTATGTCAAGTATTTTTTTTAAATTAAAGACCTTTTCATATTTTACATAAAAAACCACTTTAATGTTTTATATTATCTCCAAATATTTTCTCAATTTTCAGGTACTGATTATCGTTAATCTTTCCAATCCCAAGCAACAGACCATCTGGCCCTTTAAGACGGTATCGGCCTTTGTGGTATTTTTCTTTAATATAGAAGCCATTTCCATGAGAAGCCATACGGCTTTGCAACTCATCAAGTGTTAGCGAAGGAATGAATGAGAGCACCTCGTCGATTGTATAAATTCTGTAATTACCTGCTTCAAGCTCACTAAGGCTTACAGATTCTTCAGCCCTAAAGTTACCCACAGCAGTTCTCTTTAATGACTTCACAACTGCTCCCACCTCTAACTGTCTCCCTATATCATTCACTAAGGACCTCACATAGGTTCCCTTTGAACATTTGACTGAAATTATAACATAAGGTGTATTAAAATTTAAGAGTTTTAGCTCTTCAATATACACACGCCTTGGTTCAGGTTCTACAGTAATACCCTTTCTTGCAAGTTTATAAAGAGGAACACCTCCTTTTTTTATAGCCGAATACACTGGTGGTGTCTGTAATATTTCACCTCTGAAATTACTGAAAACATCTATTAGTTGCTCTTCAGTAACATGCGAGGGATCCTTTTCGTTGACTGTATTACCTGTGATATCAAAGGTATCGGTTTCTATTCCAAGCTGTATCTCTACAATGTATTCCTTTTTTAGGTCAATGAGAAACTCTACAATGCGGGTAGCACTGTTTATGCAGACAAGCAACACCCCTTCGGCAAAGGGATCAAGGGTGCCCGCATGGCCTGCCTTTTTTGCCCCAAGAATGCCCTGTACCTTCTTAACAGCCTTATGGGATGTGATATCCGGGGGCTTGTATAGATTTATAACTCCGTTAATTGCGTTATTTGCGTTATTTGAGTTCTTTGCGTTAATTGCGTTCATTGAGTTCATCGCGTTCCTTAACTACACCCTACTCCCTACACGCTACCCGCTACACCCTACACCCTGTCTTTTTTACCACCTACTCCCTAATTCTATACTCCCTGCCTCATTGTCTCAATTAACATCCTCTTCAGAGTCTCAAGGCTTCCATCAGCCCTGAAACCGGCTGCATTTCTATGTCCACCCCCTCCAAGTTCAGATGCTACCCGGGCAAGATTTACCCTGCCTTTCCCCCTCATACTTGCCTTCCATTTCTTAGGCTCTGTCTCTCTGAACATCACCGAGACATCAACATCGTCAATCATACGGGCAAAATTTGAAAAGTTTTCAGTATCTGCCTCTGTTGTGCCTGTCTGTCTAAACATATCCAATGTTATGTATGTAATCGCTATCTTACACTGTCCAGCATCTATTATCTCAAGGGTTTGAAGCATCCTGACAAGAAGCTGAAACCTGTTGTGTGTCCAGGATTCGTAAAGTCTTATTGCAATCTCTGCAGGGTCAGCCCCTCTGTCTATCAGTTCTGCAGCCACCCTCAGGGTTTCAGATGTGGTATTGTCGTAACGGAATGTACCAGTGTCAATGGATATTGCAGTGTAAAGATTTACAGCCATGTCCCTGCTGATTTCAATACCAAGAGCTTTAATCAAATGATATGCCATTATACCTGTAGCAGGTGCTCGAGACTCTATCCACCTGATATCGCCAAACTCCTTCTGCGTGAGATGGTGATCTATAACCACGATACTTTTAAATCTCTTTTCTTCAACCGATGCCCTCTCAGGTTCATTACAATCAACGAGCATAAGTATGTATTCTTCGGTAGTTACACTATCAAGGTCTTTAATCAAAGCCCCTGAGTGTGGAAGGAATTCGTATAAATAGGGAACGCCATCTACATTGTATGCAATCACATCCTTTCCCCTGTCTTTAAGTGCAAGATAAAGTGCCAGGGTTGTACCAATGGCATCACCTTCGGGGTTAAGATGGGAAGCAATAAGAAAACGATTCTCTTTTTGTATTAACCTGATAATATCTTCAGGTACTATCAAGACCCTTCCTCTTGTTTTAGCTTTTTAAGAAGACTATCTATGCGGGCACCATACTCCAGGGTTTCGTCTTCAAAAAACTCGAACCTCGGGAGTTTTTTTATCCTGACCCTCTTACCTATTTCGCTTCGTATAAAACCGCTTGCCGAGTTAAGCACACTTAGCGTCTCCTCTGTATCCTCTTTCTTCAATACACTAATAAAAACCCTTGCATAGCTCAGGTCGTCAGAGACCTTAACCGATGTAACGGTAACAAACCCGACCCTTGGGTCCTTAACCCTGTTCATTATTATCTCGGCAATCTCCTCTCTGAACAGGTCTCCTACCCTTTTAGACCTTTTATAGGGATGCATGTTTTTCTCCTAAAGGATATCAATATCAGCTCTCAAAAGCTCTACCGAGCTGTTAGATGTTATTACCTGTTTTACCTTTTCAAAGGTGCTATAAAGATGTGGAGTGTCTGTTGTAACACATGCGATAGCCAGGGTTGTCCTCTGCCAGAGGTTATTGGGCTGTTCACCAACTGAGACATTGAACTTCTTTAATTTATCCTTTATCGAGCGGATAGCGTATCTCTTTGTCTTAAGGGAGTTGGCCTCGGGCAGAAATAGCTCAATTGTCAGTAGCCCCACTATCATCGGTTTTTTATAGCCTTATTTTCTCCAGGTTTGCTCAGAGCATTCAACCCTGACAATAACCAAAAAAACTTAATACAGGTAAAGATTATATGCCAAGCTTCTGGGCAACCTTCTCTACAACAAAGTTTTCCAGTATGTCACCAACCTTTATATCATTGAAATTCTCAATAAGTATACCGCACTCATAACCAGCCTGAACCTCACGGACATCCTCTTTAAACCTCTTCAATGAGGCAATCTTACCCTCATAAATAACTATGTTGTCTCTGATAATCCTTATACCATCGCTTGCCCTCTGAATCACACCATCAAGCACATAACAACCAGCAATGGTCCCAAGTCTTGATACAGTAAAGGTGGCCCTTACCTCTGCCCTTCCTATAACCTTTTCTTTTAATTCTGGTTCCAGCAGACCCTCAAGAGCCTTTTTCACATCCTCAATAGCCTCGTAAATGACCCTGTAGAGTCTTATATCAATGCCCTCTCGTTCAGCAGCCTGAGAGGCCTTTGGTTCGGGTCTTACATTAAAACCTATTATTATGGCATTTGATGCTGCAGCAAGCATTACATCTGATTCATTTATTCCACCAACACCTGTATGTATTACCTTTACCTGCACCTCGGGGTGTTTAATCTTCTCAAGGGCACCCTTTAATGCCTCCACTGAGCCCTGCACATCTGCCTTGATTATTACATTGAGCATCTTTATTTCGCCTTCCTGAATCTGCTTGTAGATGTCGTCCAGCTTCACCTTTTTCTGACGTGCCAGATCTGCAAGTCGGGCCTTATGTTGTCTTGCATTGGCTATCTCCTTTGCCCTTCTTTCGTTTTCTACAACCATAAAGTGGTCTCCTGCCTGTGGTACCTCCTCAAAGCCAATAACCTCAATCGGAGTAGAAGGCAGAGCCTCTTTTACCCTTCGGCCATGTTCGTCTATAAGGGCTCGCACCTTACCATGGGTAAGCTCTGTGACAAAGGGGTCGCCAACTCTCAGGGTTCCGTTCTGTATCAACACAGTGGCCACTGGTCCGCGGCCTCTGTCTAATCTTGACTCAATGATTACACCCCTGGCTGGTCTGTTAGGATTGGCCTTTAACTCCATTATCTCTGACTGAAGGATGATCATCTCCAGCAGGTCATCTATTCCTATCTTCTTCTTTGCTGAGATATCCACAAAAATGTTCTTTCCACCCCACTCCTCAGGAATAATATCCTGCTCTGCAAGTTCGTTTCTAACCTTTTGAGGGTTTGCCTCTGGTTTATCTATCTTGTTTACAGCAACAATAATAGGAACGCCTGCTGCCTTTGCATGATTGATGGCCTCCACGGTCTGAGGCATCACTCCATCGTCTGCTGCAACCACAAGTACAACGATGTCAGTAACCTGAGCGCCTCTTGCCCTCATTGTGGTGAATGCCTCGTGTCCTGGGGTGTCAAGAAACACTATCTCCTTACCTTTGAGTTTTACCTTATAGGCACCTATATGCTGGGTAATACCTCCGGCCTCTGTTTCTATAACCTTTGTCTGTCTGATTGCATCAAGCAGTGATGTTTTACCATGGTCAACATGCCCCATCACCGTTACCACTGGTGCCCTTGGTTTCAGGTCTTCAGGTCTATCCTCTGGCTCTGGTATTTCAAGGGTATCTTCTTCCTTAACAGCAGGCTCCACCTTAATCCCAAAACCATCTGCAACAAGCACCGCTGCATCCATATCAACAGGCTGGTTAATATTTACAAGGGCCCCAAGTTCCATGAATTTTTTTATAACATCTGTGGCCTTTATACCAATGAGTTCAGCAAACTCCTTGACCGTTGTCCCTTCTGAAATCTTGACAGCCTTTTTTCTCGGAACAGCAGTCGAGACGTGCTTGGGCTCCTGTTTTTTATCCTCCTTTTTTCCCTTACCCTTCTTTTTATGGGTCTTGAAATTTACCTTTTTAGGCTCTATCTTTCGGATGCTCTGAAAGGCCCTCTGGAGGCTCTTTGATTTAAGTTTTTCAACCTTCTGCCCTGACACATCTTTTTTGAAACGGTCGGGAAGTGTTATATCTTCCTCGTCAACCTCATCTGTCTTAATAAACTCCTCTGCCTTCTTCTTTGCCTCTTCAACAGGTTTTTCAGGTATCTTGGGGATTTCCTTCTGCTTTTCTCTTTCTGCTTTTTCAGTAAGCTCCCTGGCCTTGTCTTTTTTCGTTTCTGATTTTTCGGCAGAGCTCTTTTTAAATATCGCTCTTAATTTATCTATGACATCACCTTCTATATTTGAGGCAGGTTTTTTACCGGTGATACCCATCTTCTCAAGCTCATTGATAACCTCTTTATTGGTAACACCGATTTGTTTTGAAAATTCACGGATTCTAATTTTTTGCATATTAAAGTATTCTCCTTTAATCTCTGGGTCTTGTCTTGTTTGTCTTAAAATGTTATCATATTTAGCCGAATTTGTTCAAACAAGGGAATTTGTGTTAGGAGGAATTAAAATGGCAGAGTGTTATGTTTGTGGAAAAAAGAAGGTATCAGGCAATAATGTGAGTCACTCACACAAAAAGACCAAGAGGGTCTTCAAACCAAACCTTCAGCGAATCAGGGTTCAGACGGAAAAGGGCCCGAGACGCAAATATGTATGTACCCGTTGTATTCGCTCAGGAGCAGTTAAAAAGGCAATATGAAATCCCTTCGGTCAGACCTGGAGGACCTGCTTAACGAACTTGGTCTGACAGAAGAGTTAAGGCTATACAGGCTTCGGAGGGATTTGAAAAGTCTTTTTAAAGCACCATTGTCAGAGCACATTTATCCTGCTGTTTTAAAAAAGGGAGTGCTAACCCTCGTAGTAGATTCCAATGAATGGCTCTTTGAATTAAAGCTCAACGAACAACGGATATTAAACAGACTCAAAGATTACAAAGTAAAATCCATCAGATTTCGCCTTGGAAGGATACCCAGAACTAAAAAAATCACCCCTCCTCAAAATGACAGCGAACATCCCTTACCATCCCTTCCTGAAGAGCTAAAACAGAGCCTTACCGAAAAGATCAAAGACCCTGAATTAAGACAGACACTTGAATCTACTATAAAAAAATCAATGAAAAACAGTCTGTAGGGTGTTACGCTGATTCAACACTCTTTTCAAATATCAAAATGGGCCTTTCCTTTCTCGTAAGAACCTCTTCGTTGATAATGCACTCACGGACATTCTTTCTGGAGGGAACTTCATACATGATCTCAAGCATCACCTCTTCCATGATTGCCCTGAGTCCTCTTGCACCGGTTTTACGCTCAATTGCCTTACGCGCTATTGCCCTCAGGGCACCTTCCGTAAATCTAAGCTTCACATCATCAAGGGCAAGCAGTTTTTCATACTGTTTGGTAAGGGCATTTTTTGGCTCAACCAGTATCTTTACAAGCTGGTCCTCTGTTAACTCATCAAGTGTTGCAACCACAGGGAGTCTGCCAACAAACTCGGGAATCATGCCATACTTAATGAGGTCCTCGGGCTCAACGAGACTTAAAACATTTCCGATGTTATTTTTGGATGTTACATCAGCACCAAAACCCACTACCCGTTTACCGGTGCGACGCTTTATAATTTCTTCAAGTCCAACAAATGCACCCCCACAGATAAACAGGATATCCTTGGTATCTATCTGGATATACTCCTGCTGAGGATGCTTTCTTCCACCCTGTGGAGGCACATTTGCCACAGTTCCCTCGATAATCTTCAACAGTGCCTGCTGCACTCCTTCACCCGAAACATCACGGGTAATAGATGGACTATCTGTTTTCCTGCTGATCTTATCAATCTCGTCAATATAAATAATTCCCCTCTGTGCCTTTTCAACATCAAAGTTGGCTGCCTGAAGCAGCTTCAGTATTATGTTTTCAACATCCTCTCCAACATATCCAGCCTCTGTAAGGGTGGTAGCATCTGCAATACAGAAAGGCACATCAAGCACCCTTGCAAGGGTCTGTGCAAGAAGGGTTTTTCCTGTTCCTGTAGGTCCTATTAGAAGGATATTGCTCTTTTGTAGCTCCACATCTGATTTCAGGGAGCTGTATATCCTTTTGTAATGATTATGAACCGCAACCGAGAGTATCTTTTTTGCCCTTTCCTGTCCTATTACATATTCATTGAGGGCAGCATGTATCTCCTGAGGTGTTGGAAGCTCTGGAATCCCCTTTCCTTCTCTGGCTTCTGCTGCCTCCTCTTCCATCAGTATCTCATTGCAGAGTTCTACACATTCGTTACAAATATAAACTGATGGGCCTGCAATCAATTTATTTACCTCATCCTGTGTCTTCCCACAGAATGAGCAATTCAGTTTATTGTCAGTCCTCTTTGCCATTAATCCTTTCCTCCGTCTCCGGATTTCTTTATGCTGTATATAACATCATCCACAATACCATACTGCTTTGCCTCCTCTGCTGACATGAAAAAGTCCCTTTCAGTATCAGCCTGTATCTTCTCAAAACTCTGTCCTGTGTGATTTGATAGTATTTTATTGAGAGTTTCCTTCAGTTTCAGGATCTCCCGTGCATGTATCTCGATGTCTGTTGCCTGCCCTTGAAAACCACCCATTGGCTGGTGAATCATTATCCGTGAATGGGGCAGGGCAAAGCGTTTTCCCCTGGTTCCAGCAGCTAAAAGAAGTGCACCCATACTTGCTGCCTGTCCAAGACAATAGGTGGCAATATCAGGTTTTACATACTGCATGGTGTCATAGATAGCAAGCCCTGAGGAGACTATACCACCAGGTGAGTTGATATATACATGGATGTCCTTTTCAGGGTCTTCGGTCTGTAAGAACAGAAGCTGTGCTATCACGGTGTTGGCAACATGATCATCAATAGGGGTTCCAATAAAGATGATCCTGTCTTTAAGGAGCCTGGAGTATATGTCATAGGCCCTTTCACTTCTACCTGTTTGCTCTATAACAATTGGAATAATACTACTCATCTTTGTTTTCTCCTTCCTCTGTTTCTGTCTTTTTAACCTTTACTGATTTGCTGAAGATAAAGTCAAGGGTCTTTTCACGCGCGAGGTTCTGTCTGAACATATACTGTGCCTCTTCATTGGGCAGATAGAGTTTCATGAAGTGATCAGGCGTAATATACATGCTGCTTGAAAGCTCAGCAATCCTCTGTTTTATCTCATCCATGGTGATATCAATACCTTCCTTCTCAGCTATGGTGTCTAATAACAGGTTTAGCTTCACATTACGCTCTGCCTTTTCCTTCAGCTCCTCTCTCAGTTTCTCCTCATCCACATCAGGTTTATTCTGTTTTTCACCATTGATGAGCATGTTAAGCTCTTCCTGAAATAGTCCTTCAGGCACTTCAATCTCGTGCATCTGAAGTAGTTTATCTATAATCTCTCCCTTTTGTTTGTTCTCCAGTAGTTCCCTCTTGGCTTTTTCAATACTCTCTTTTACTGCCTCACGAAGCTTTTCGGTATTTTCATAACCAAGGTCTTTTGCAAATTCATCATCAAGGGTTGCTAATTTTAGTCTCTTTACCTCCTTTATTGTTCCTTTCAGGGTTAGCGTTTTGCCTGCAAAGTTTTTATTTGCAAAGTCCTCTGGAAACTCTGTTGTTACCTCAAAGGCATCTCCTTTTTTCTTTCCCCTCAGGGCATCTGATATTGCCTCTGGCAGCACCTCACTTCCTATCTTTATAAACTGATTTTCAACCTTCTTTTCCTCTTCTACCACCTCGTAATCAACCATTACAAGATCATCATCCTGTATTTGTTCCTTCACCTGCTCATAGGTTGACTTTTCAAGCTTTATCCTCTCAATGGTTTCTTCAACATCCTCCTCTGTAACCACTATGTCTTCATCGGTAACCTCTATTGCATCATACTTAATGTCCTTTATCTCTGGCCTTATCTCCACAGTAAAGGTCATCTTTAAGGGCTCACGCCTCTTGAAGTCGTAATTCTCAAAAACAGGTGGAGAAACAGGTGTTACATTTTCCTCTTTAATTGCCTTCATATAATATTCGGGTATAATCTTTTCAAGCACATCAGTCTCCACTTCTCTACCAAATCTCTTGTCAAGAAGTGAAAGTGGTGCCTTTCCAGGTCTGAAGCCCGGAATCTTAACATTCCTTCCGATATTTCTTAAGGCATCGGTTATTCTTTTTTCCAGCACATCAGCGGGAACTTCAATGATAAAACGTTTCTTGGTTGGATTGATGTCTTCTACTGTCTTCTGCATTAGTCCTCCTGAGTTTATATAATAAAATTATAGCCTTATGTTGAAATACAGCGCTAAACCTTAGTTATGTATCAGGGCTATTGCCCTGGACAGAGAATATTTCTATCTTTTAATTTAAAAATATATGGTATTATTTGTCAATTTGAAAAAAGATAGAAACACCCAAAATATCTTTAATACTTTGATAAAATAGAAGAAACCATGATAATCGGGCTTAACGAAAATGTTACCTACAAGGGAGTTGTCTTCCACATCCAGACAGAAGACAGAGGTTCTTCAAGGCCAGTAGTGGTAAGCACACTTTTCTACAAAGGTATGATCATACTTGAGGAAAGAAGGGATTATTCAGAGATTGTTACCTCTGGTGATATCAGCGAAAAAATCAGGTCTATCAAGAACGAACTGCATGAACGGGTAAAGCAAAATCTTCTAAATGGAAATTACGACAAACGCATCAAGGAGTATTTCCAGCGCCTTAAGAAAGATAAAAAACAACAGACTCCATCGTCCGGTGATAACAGCGAACTAATCAGGATGCTTAAGGATGTAATAATACCCTCCCTTTCAGACAATCTCGGGATCAATCTCAGCGAGGAAGAGTTAGGATACATTGAAAAGGAGCTCTCTACAGTAAATGGCAAAACAGATAAGGACCGTTTTCTCTCGGTCTGTTCAATTGTATATAAAAGAATCAGCAACAGGTGTTCAAAGGAGGATTTCAAGAACTTAGCAAAAACATGGTTCAAACATGATAAGCCCCCATATGTTAACTACAAATACAGGGATGATTTTCGTAGTATACTTGAAAAAATCGTCCTCGAAGACCTCTGCAGTGCGATTGGCACAAGCCTTTCTAACGCACTATTAGACAAGGTGATGGATGAACTTCATCCCATGTTTTTTAGAAAGCCAGAGGCCTTCGATATAATAATCAGACGAATAATCAACTCTGGTATAGTACAGAAAAAGACCTCTACCGAGTGGCAAAAGACAAAAGAGGCATTATGGAAAGAAAAACGCAAAAACCTAACCCTTTCAGGTGGAAAAAGTGGCTGATAGAATACTCATAGTCAAGCCAAGTTCACTTGGTGACATAATACATACCCTTCCTCTTCTAAATATTTTGAAGAACAGTAATCCACAAACAGAAATAGACTGGGTGGTGGCACGGGGATTCGAGGGAATACTTCAGGGGCATCCCATGATTCGGAAACTCTTTATCATTGATAAAGACAACTGGAAAAAACCAGCAAGCATCTTTGATACCATCAAAGAAATAGTGAATCTGAGAGGGAAACTAAGGTTAGAGCATTACAGCACATGCATTGATGTCCAGGGTCTTTTCAGGAGTGGACTGATAAGTCTCCTGTCGGGTGCGAAAAAGAGAGTTGGTTTTAGTGATGCTCGAGAAGGAGCTCCGGTTTTTTACAATCTGAAGATAGAGGGTGGCGAAGGGATACATGCTGTTGACAGGTATCTCAAGCTACTTAAACCACTGGGGATAAAAGCAGAGGAGGTGGAGTTTCCACTTCCACCGATAGAGCAGATAAAACCTGTAGAAGGCAGATACTACATTATTATTCCGGGGGCAAGATGGCAAACAAAGATCTGGCCGGCTGAATACTATGCCCAGCTTGTTTGCATAATCTCAAAGAAACTTAGTCTTTCAGATTTAACTCCTGTAATTGTGGGAAACCGGAAGGATGAGGAGATAGCAGAAAAGATAACAAAACTCTCAAGAGGTATTACTGTTAATTTAGCAGGAAAAACTACTTTAAGAGAACTTGTTTCCATAATTAAAGGTGCATCCTTTGTAATAACCAATGATTCAGGCCCAATGCACATTGCATCAGCGGTAAAAACCCCTGTTATTGCAATCTTTGGGCCAACAAGTCCAGTGTTAACAGGCCCCTATGGACAACAGCATATTGTTTTAACTGCAGGATTACCCTGTCAGCCCTGTTTTAAGAAGACCTGCGGTGACCTGCGTTGTATGAGAGAACTTCTGCCTGAAAGGGTCTTTGAAAAGATGCTTAATGTTGGTATCAGCTAAATCTGCTCCCCCACGCGATGTATCTTCATAAGGTCGGTCTTTCCCTTTTTACCAACAATAGGAAAACCTGAGAGGATAACAACAATGTCTCCTTTACGGGCTATAGCGTTTTCAACAAGTGCGGTATCCACCTTCCTTATCATCTCCTCTGTGCTTTCAAGGTTCTCAAGCAGAAAGGGTCTTACTCCCCAGTAAATAGTCATCTTTCTCATCACCCTTTCATCAGGTGTGAATGCAACCACGGGCACGGTGGGTTTACACTTGGACGCAAGAAGGGCAGTGTATCCTGATCTTGTGAAGGCAACTATGCATCGCGCTCCCAGATCAGAAGCAGCCCTTAACGCTGCATCAGCTACAGCAAAGCTTATCCTGCTTTCCTGTTTGACCTTTTGTATATTTAGCCTTGAGCCAATACCTGTTTTCAAAAGACTTTTTTCTGCTGTGCTTATAATCCTTTTCATCATCCTGACGGTTTGTACTGGATAAAGACCGGTTGATGTCTCCGCTGAAAGCATCAGGGCATCAGCACCATCAAACACTGCATTAGCCACATCTGTAGCTTCTGCCCTTGTTGGTCTTGTGTGTTCCCTCATTGACTCAAGCATCTGTGTGGCAATGATTACCACCTTACCAGCTTCATTTGCCTTTCTTACAAGTTCCTTCTGTAAAATCGGAACCTCCTCTGTGGGCACCTCCACTCCAAGGTCACCTCTTGCTACCATTATCCCATCTGAGAAGGCTATAATCCTGTCAATCTCATTCAATGCCTCAGGTCTTTCTATTTTTGCTATTAGCGGCACATGGTGTCCTCGTTTTTTCATCCATTCCTTTATTTCTGCTACTTCTTTCGCTCTCATAACGAAGCTCATGGCAACATAGTCGACACCAATTGACAGCCCAAACTCAAGGTCTGCTCTGTCTTTATCAGTGAAGGGTTTCAGTGAGATACGAGACTCAGGAAGGTTTACCCCTTTACGGCTCTTGAGCATGCCACCCTCTTTCACTCTTACATCAAGATAATCTCTGCCCTTTTTTATCACATTAAGAACTATTATGCCATCGTCTATCAATATCCTCTGTCCCTTCTTCACATCCCTCAGAAGAGCTGGATAGGATATAAATATCTCCCTGTCAGTGCTTACTGCCTCACCCTGTCTTATCTTTATGCTCTGTCCTGTTCTAAGTTTTACAGCACCATTTGCTACATCGGTAATCCTTATTTTTATACCCTGAAGATCCTGCAAGATGCATACTGGACGATACAGTTCAGATGATACATTTCTAATTTTCTGAAGCATCAGTTCATGGTCTTCGTGGCTTCCATGTGAAAAATTGAGCCTTCCCACATTCATGCCCTCTTTAATCATTGCCCTGAGCACCTTTTCAGTGCCTGATGCAGGACCAATGGTGCAGACTATCTTTGCAAAGGTAAAACCTCTCATTGTGCCCTCTCTTTTCTGGTTTAAATTAGTTATCAGTAGGTTTTATATCTTATCGGACAAACTCACGCGAAATATTAATCTCCCCATCAGGAGACTGTCTTATAATCGAATGAAAACCACAACCATCCTTTTCAGGGTGATCAGACCTGTAATGAGCACCAATGCTACAACACCTGTGGTATGCAGCCTCGGTTATTACCCTTGCTGTGTAAATCATGTTTTTAAGTTCCAGTTCCTGTCGGGTCATGAACTGCCCCTTTACCCTTTCAGAAAGTTCCTGAAGCCTTTCTTTAGCAATACCAAGGGATTCATTACATCTGATAATACCAACTCTGTCCCACATAAGCCTTCTAACCTGAGACCTCAAATTCTCCACACTCTCTATAGAGCTGTATCTAACAGTCTGGTTTATTGTGAGGGCAGTCTGGAGTTTTCTTTCATTCAGTGCCTCCTCAATGGCTGTCTTTCCAGCTCTTGCGCCATAGACAAGCCCCTCAAGCAGACTGTTACTGGCAAGTCTGTTTGCACCGTGAACCCCTGTGCAGGCAACCTCACCGGCAGCAAAAAGCCCTTCCATGCTGGTTCTTCCAGAGGTGTCGGTCTTTATTCCGCCCATCGCATAATGAGCGGCAGGTGAGACAGGTATCCTGTCTTTTGTTATATCAATGTCGTAGTTAAGACAGGTTCTATAGATTCGGGGGAATCGCCTCTTTAGAAATTCACCATCAAGGTGGGTCAGGTCTAAATATACATGGGTACTCTTTGTCTTTACCATCTCAGAGATTATAGACCTTGAAACCACATCCCTTGGTGCAAGCTCTCCATCAGGATGATAGTTCTTCATAAACCTCTCACCGTAGATGTTCCTCAAGACACCACCTTCTCCCCTCATTGATTCACTTAGCAAAAACTGGGGTGCAGAGGGTGCATAAAGCACGGTGGGATGAAACTGCACAAACTCCATATCCTCCATTAACACCCCGGCCCTGATTGCCATGGCCATGCCGTCAGAGGTTGCCACCCTGGGGTTGGTGGTTCTTGCAAATAGTTGACCTGCACCTCCGGTAGCCAGTACGGTTGCTTTTGCCAGAACCTTTACAGGCCTGTTTCTTTGTAATATAAAGGCTCCGAAGCAGGCATTTCCATCTGTCACCAGATCAATACTCATTGAATAGGGCATCCTTCTTATATTTTCAATGCCCCGAACTGTATTGATAAGGACCCTCTCTATCTCCCTTCCTGTAGAGTCACCATGGGCATGAAGTATCCGCCTTCTTGAATGTGCTGCCTCAAGTGTAAAGTCAAGTTTGGTTCCTCTTTTATCAAACTCAGCACCCCACTTTATCAACTCCATAATCCTCTCAGGCCCCTCCTCAACAAGCACCCTTACAGCCTCCTGCCTGCATAGGCCATCACCTGCCTTCAGGGTGTCCTCAAGGTGTATACCCACCTCATCCTCATCACTCATTGCAACAGCCACACCGCCCTGGGCATATTCAGTGCTTGATTCAGCCATCTCGTCCTTTGTAACAACAACCACATCACCACCTTGGGCAAGCTCCACCGCTGCCCTTAGCCCTGCCACTCCACTTCCAATAATGAGAAAATCGGTAATGATGGTTTCCATGACAGACATTATAGCAAAAGAAAGGGTATATTTGTATATCTCGGTGCAATGGGATTATTGACTATGAGTGGAGAATCTGTTATCTTTAAGTTATGGAAAAGGAGGCTTTTTTATACGAGCCCACTGGCGACAGCAATGTAAAATGCCATCTATGCTGTCATCGGTGCAGAATATCCAGTGGAAAGAGAGGAATCTGTGGTGTCAGGGAAAATAGAGATGGGAAATTATACACCCTTGTATACGGCAAGGTGGCGGCAAGGCATGTTGACCCAATTGAGAAGAAACCCCTCTTTCACTTTCAACCTGCCTCCCGTTCATACTCTATATCTACCGTAGGATGTAATCTAAGATGTGTTCACTGTCAGAACTGGGAGATCTCTCAATTTCCAAGGCTTTACAAAAGTATTACTGGCATAGAGATGACACCCGAAGAGGTGGTGGACGAGGCAATAAAATTTAACTGCAGGAGTATTTCTTATACCTACACAGAGCCAACAATATATATGGAATTTGCCTATGAATGTGCACGATTGGCCAGAGAAAGGGGGGTGAAGAATGTCTTTGTAAGCAACGGATATATGACCCCCGAAGCTATAGAGAAGATTGCACCCTATCTTGATGCAGACAACATAGACCTTAAGGGTGACGATGAATTCTACAAAAAGATAACCGGTGCCAGGCTTCAATGTGTGCTTGATACCATAAAGGATATGAAAGAGCGTGGAGTATGGGTAGAAGTAACCACTCTTGTTATACCCCGACTTAATGATTCTGAAGACTTCCTGAAGTGGGTAGCAGATTTTATCGTATCAGTAAGCCCTGAAATACCCTGGCATGTGACGCAGTTTTATCCAACTTATAAACTTACCGATAGGGGAAGAACGCCAATATCAACTCTTAGAAGGGCACGTGAAATTGGCATTAAAGCAGGCTTGAAATATGTGTACGAGGGAAATGTCCCGGGAGAAGGAGGCGAAAACACCTATTGTCCTAATTGCGGCAGGGTGGTAATAGAAAGACTTGGATTCTCTTTAACCAGCATAAATATAAAAAACGGCAGATGCACTTTTTGTGGTGAGGTTATAGATGGGGTGGACATGCCATAATAATACAGAAGGCCCTCTCTGGTTAGCCAGAGAGGGCCTTGTGAAGAAATTGCACTCTTTTAACACCCCTTAATTATCTTTCTCTTTTTCTTTTTCCCATCAAGTATCTTGATATAAGAAACTATATCCTTCATCTTCTGGGAATCCTTGGGAAGGGGTTTACCTCTCAGGGCATTCTTAACACAGAAGTTTACTGCATCCTCAACTGTAGACAGCTTGTTATTCATGATCTTGAAAGAGCCCTTCTGCCCATTGATTCCACTTCCATCAGGATGACAGGTGTTACAGGATTTCCCATTGGTACCAAGCGATGTGTCATTAAACAGAACCTTACCTTTTTCGATATTTCCTGCTGCAAATGCCACCGCCACAGTCACTGCAATTATAGCTGAGATAAAAACCAACACCATTGACCTTTTCATTTAACAAACACCTCCTTTCTTTTTTCCTCACCTCAACCTCCCCACTCTGACACATAACTGACCGCACACCATCCCAACTTTGAGATTTAACGCACTTAACGATCAACAAGAGTCAACATAGAGCAAATAAGAGGCCCTTTTGATACTTTTATGTAGTTATTAATATTATAAACAATCAGATAGATATTTCTCAAAATGTTTATGATAGTATTTATTAATTTTATTTATTGATTATTCGTGTCAATGCTCCTGAATATCTCAAGCACAGAAACAAACATTGCCACCACCAGTGGCCCCAGAACAAGACCAATGAGACCAAAGACTTTAAGTCCTCCTATCACACAGAAAAATATCACCATTGTGGGCATCCTGGTTCTTCCGCTAATTATTATGGGTTTCAATATATTGTCAACCATACTGATAACAAAGGTTCCAACAACCACAAGAATAACCGCTTTGATATATAGCTTCTTGATGATCAGATAAACAACAACAGGCCCCCACACCGAGACAGCACCAAGGCCAGGTATGAAAGACATAAAACCCATAAATGTACCAAGCAGCACTGGAGAGCCAAGGCCAAGGGCAAAAAATGTAATACCACCAAGGGCACCCTGAATCAGGGCAACCACAACACCACCGTATATCGTTGAGATAACCATGTCTTTTATCTGGGATGCAAGATGGTCTTTCTGGGTATCGGAAAAGGGCATATAATCTCTGATTTTCATTATGAAATCTGGCCCGTCTTTCACCATAAAGAACATGGCAAAAAGCATCAGCAAGAAGTTCACTATTACGGACATGATGTTTGCTACACCTCTTGTTACATTAGAGAGAATAGACTTGCCAAGATTAGAGATGCTTTTTGAAAGGATATCAACAAGGTTGAATTCCTTCAGGTTAAAGGTGGTCTTAATCTTTTCCTGAATCCATACTGCCTGCTGAGTGCGCAGTATCTCATCAAGGCTGCCGATGCCTTTGGTGTTCAGATAATTAATAAACTCTCTTAACTCATTAACAAGGTTGACTATAAGAAACGAAAAGGGGCCAACAATTAACAGGAGAGCAACCACCACGGTAATCAGAGAGGCAACCGAGTTCCACTTTATATACCGCTGCAGATAATGGTAAAAGGGATAAAAGACCACGGTCATAACCACTGCCCATGCAATCGGGGTGAGAAAGGGGGCAATCACCAGATAGGTAAGATAGAAAAGGGACAGGGTAAGTATTATTAGTGAAAAGAGGTAAAATCGACCTGTTGACAATGGGCCTCCCTTTCAGGTCAGTTCCTGTTTTGCTCAGGGATATTTTTAAGAAAAATCTCTGGCATTCTTATGGTATCAAGAAGCAGAGGCACCATCACGTTTATCCACACCCTCAGTCGTAAAAAAGGGTTATCAGAACTCTCCCTACGCTGCCTGTCCACTCGCTTTAATGCCTCTTCTTTTATAACCGGCAGTATTCTCAGGGTAAGAGTCACTGTGTCAAAAAAACCATCCATAGACAGGCCAACCCTTTTCAGAGGGCTGAATATTCTCTTTAGTGCTGAAACAATCTCCTCTGTGCCAGAGCTGATAACAAGCAGCTTTGCACCGTAAACAAGACCTATCACCCTTGCCCCCCTTATAATGGCCAGCTCCATTGCACTGTCAGTAATTGTTATCAGGGCATTTTGCATGATTATCTTTCCTGGTGTGAAAAGGAGAAGATTGCTGACAAATACACTGAGGGTAAAAATACTGATTGGCACAATTCCCTTTCTTATTCTACGGTCTGGATAAAGCCAGTAAATAACAAATGCTGAAGCAAGGACAGCATATGCAATGTTTATACTGTTAAAATAAAAAAGACAGATAGTGAAACCTATGTAAGCTAATAATCTTAAATAAATCAATGCGGCTTGCCCTTTCGCTGAAAATTTTTAAAGGTTAATGCTCCGATATAGTTGTTTATAATTTTGGCAGATTCCCTGTCTTCATTGCAAGCTTTGGAGCATCTGGAAGTGATAGGATATATCGGAATATGCCAGCAGCTATTGCATCAGCCGTCTTCCTCCTGAAACGGCTGCTTCTGAGGAGCCTTTCCTCCCTGGGATTACTAATAAAGCCTACCTCAACAAGCACCGAGGGCATGTCTGCATCTACAAGCACATAAAAAAGGGCCTGTTTAACACCAAGATTTCTAACTCCATAACTACCTCTCAGGCCGCTAATAATTGATCGCTGTATGTAATGAGCAAGCTTCAGTGACTCATCTCTCTTGCTTTCCCGTTTCAGTGAGGCAAGTATCATACCCAGTTCACTCTGCTGCGCCTTCATCTTTTCAACTGAGATCTGGTTCTCTCTTGCCGCCACCCTCAGAGCCTCACGGTCGTTTGTCCAGTTAAGCAGATAGGTTTCAACACCCGAGGTTGACCTTCTGGGGCTTGCATTTGCATGTATAGAGACAAAAAGGTCTGCCATCTTGCGGTTAGCTATTCTTGTTCTTTCCTTAAGCTCAAGATACCTGTCGTCTGTTCTTGTCAGATAAACCCTGAGGTTGTATTTCTCTTCCAGTATCTTTTTTAATTCCTTTGCAATCCTTAAAGTAACATCCTTTTCCCTCAGTCCTGTGGGACCAATGGCACCAGGGTCATGCCCTCCATGGCCAGGGTCTATAACAACTATCTTTCTCTCTCTGTAAAAGGGATTTCGGTCGTTGCCAAGGTCTATAACCAGTCGTGGAGGTGATTGTATTGTGAAAAACTTGTGTGGCACCCTGCTCTTTAAATCAATAACTACCCTCAATACACCTTTAACAGGGCTTCCAAATCGCACTGCCTTTACCACTGAACCATTTATATTTTTTATTTTGTCCTTTATTATTCCTGTTGACTGAAAGTCAAAATAAATCCGTTCCGGATTATGAAGAAGCCCTGTTTTAAAGGAGGGAATCTCGTCAAATTCTATTACAATTCTTGACTTTCCATTTTGCTCAGAAAACCTTACATCCTCAATATACCTGAGCTGTTCAGCAAATACTGTAGCTGATAGTATAACGGATAATATAAAAAGAAAAATTAGGGGTATCTTCTTTACATAGTACATTTATCCAACAGCCCTTACCTCTTTTAATTCAGGAAATGCCTCTTTTAGCTTTCTCTCCACCCAGTTCTTCATTGTGAGACCTGCCATCATACAGCTCTCACACTGACCTGTTAAACGGACATAAACAATATCTCCCCTTACATCAACCAGTTCCAGATCACCACCCTCCTTTTTAAGCCCATCCCTGATCTCCTCAATAACCCTGTAAAGCCTCTCCTGATCCATACAAGACATTATACAGCATATTTTTTTAAATTTCAACCAATTAGACCACTATACTTCAAAGCCACTCTAATTTTTTAGACACAACATATTAGAATATCTATCTAAAACTAATATCTTTACCTTAAAACAGGTTAAAAGGAATCCTATGGTATGCTGTTTAAGATTAGCTCTTCAGAACTCTTGTGGAGTTAAGGACGGCAAGCACGGCTACCCCTACATCAGCAAAAAGCGCCTCCCACATGGTAGCCATACCAAAGGCACCGAGCGCCAGGAATAGCCCTTTAATTAAAAAAACCATCCCAATATTTCCGAACACTATCCTTCTTGTCCTTCTTGAAATATATAAGGCGTCCAGCAGGGCAGAAAGCCTGTCTTTCATCAACACCACACCTGCTGATTCAATTGCAGCGTCAGAGCCAAGCCCTCCCATAGCAATACCAATATCAGAGGCCATCAAGACAGGGGCATCGTTTATACCATCACCTACGAAGGCTATCTTGTGATGCTTACGGTCAATCTCCTTCTCAAGCTCCCTGACCAGTTCGATCTTCTCCTCTGGTAACAGCTCTGCATGGAATTCATCAATCTGCAGCGTCCGTGCCACCTGTTCAGCCGCTTCTCTGTCATCACCCGTAAGCATTATAATACGCCTAACGCCTTCCTTTTTAAGGGTCTGAATGGTTGTCTTAGCATCCTCTCTGATTACATCTGAAAGAACTATATATCCAGCATATCTGCCATCAACAGCAACATGGACAACAGTACCTTCTGTCACACAGGTATCGTGTTGTATCTCCTTTTCATTTAGATGCAATATTCTGTCGTTTCCTGCAACAATCTCCCTTCCATCAGCTACCACCTTTACCCCGTGAGACGGTATTTCCTCGTAACTCTCAATGCTTCCCTCGTCTATGTTTCCGTCGTAAGCCTCAATTATGGATCTTGCAACTGGATGATTTGAATGAGCCTCTGCAAGGGCAGCAAGCCTCAGCAGGTCGTCTTTAGAGAATCCATTAAATGCCCTTATATCCACCACCTTAAAAACCCCTTCGGTCAGGGTGCCTGTTTTGTCGAAGACCATTGTATGCACCTTTCTGAAGGCTTCAAGGTAGTTAGCTCCTTTGAAAAGCACCCCCTTTCGTGCTGATGCACCTATACCACCAAAGAAACCAACTGGTATGGAAAGCACAAGGGCACAGGGGCAGGAAATTACAAGAAATACAAGAGACCGGTAAATCCATTCTGAATAGGTTTCCTGCTGAAAAAAAAGCGGCGGCAGCACTGCCATGCCCACTGATAGAGATACCACCACCGGGGTATACACCCTGGAAAAACGGGTAATGAACCTCTCTGTTGGTGCCTTCTGCGTAGCCGCCTTCTCGACAAGCTGCAGTATTCTGCTTACGGTAGAGCGCTCAAAGGGACTGGTTACCTTAACAAGAATAACACTGTTTTTGTTAACCATCCCGGAAAGCACATCATCTCCTGGCCTTAGACCTTTTGGAACAGGCTCTCCTGTAAGTGCTGATGTATCAACCGCTGTTTCTCCCTGCACAACCACACCATCAAGAGGGACCCTCTCCCCGGGTCTTACCAGAATAATATCACCCACCTTTACCTCTTCAGGGCTTATCTGGATGGTTTCTCCATCTTTCCAGAGATTTGCGTAATCAGCCCTGAGCTTAAGCAGGCTCTTTATAGACTTCCTTGAATGCCCTACCGCCCTCTCCTCAAAGTACTCACCCACCTTGAAAAACAGCATTACACCAACAGCCTCAGGAAACTCCCCTATCAGGAATGCACCTATAGTTGCAATACTCATAAGAAAGTTCTCACTAAAAAAATCACCCTTTCTGATTCCCAACAGTGCCTTTTTCAAAACATCCTGTCCTGAAATCAGGTAAGCAATTATATATGGAAGGGCTACATACCAGAATGAAGTTTCTGTTACACCGGAAGACCTTGCCCCTGGTAAGAAATAGTAATCAATAAGCAGGCCTATAACAAAAAATAACCCTGCGTAAGAGATTTTATTAAGGATGAACTTTCCCTTTTGATGCTCGTCTCCTTCGGGGTCATTTTCAGCATCAATTACTTTTACCTGTGGCTCCATCTGAAGGATCTTCTTTATTGCCCTGTCTTCAGCATCCAGATCACTAACATCAAGCATAAGGGTCTCGGTAGCAAAGTTAAGGTCAGCCTTAACACCTGGAATCCTGTTCAGTGCATCCTGCACCTTTTGTGCACAATTTGCTCACGAAAGGCCCTTGATTACATATCTTTTCTGCACTATCTCTCCTCTACATGCCTGAGTCCCTCTTCAAAGAGGTTTCTTATGTGGTCATCGTCAAGACTGTAATAGACCATCTTCCCCTGTCTTCTGTATTTAACCAGCCTCATGTTTCTGAGCAGTCTTAACTGATGTGATACATTAGACTTTGATGTGCCCAGGAGATTTGCAAGATCACAAACACAGAGTTCTTCCCTGGAAAGGGCAAACAGTATCTTTACCCGTGTAGAATCACCAAGCACTCTGAAGGTCTCGGCAAGTAGCTGAATAGTTCGTTCTGGCTTAAACCTCTTTTTCACAGAGGCTACCTTCTTTGGGTCGAAGTAATCAACCTCACAAATGTCTCTATCCTTCCATTTCACAGTTGAACACCTGTTCAATTATAAATATATTCAACAAAAAAGTCAATAAGCTTGTGTATGTGTGTCATTTTGTTAGAGTTCACTTGACCAAAATCCTCTCGGATATTTATAATTAGATTTGCCTCATTCAGGGCCCATAGCTCAGTTGGCTAGAGCAACCGGCTCATAACCGGTCGGTCCCAGGTTCGAGTCCTGGTGGGCCCACCATTGTTCCTCAAAATAACGAGAAAGAGAGGTACTATGAAAGAGACCCTTGAACTACTGATAGCCCTTCAGGAAATAGATTCCACCATTGTCTCAAGAAAATTACAGATTGACGACATCCCCAGAGAAATCAACAAACACAGAACTCCACTTGAAAAGGCTGAAAAGGAATTCAAGAAACAGCAGGAAAAATTTAACGAGATGGAGAAGAAAAAACGGCAAAAGGAATTGGAAGTAAAAGAGATAGAGGATAAAATAGAAAAACTGAAAGAACGTACCAAAGATATAAAAACAAACAAAGAATACCACGCCCATCTTAAAGAGATCGAAAAGACAGAAAAGGAAAAATATCTCTTAGAAGATGATGTGCTCTACCTTATGGAGGAGATAGAAGAGGCAAGAAAGGCACTTAAAGATGCTGAACAAAGGATAGAGCAGGAGAAGAAAAGGCTTGAAGAGGTTAAAAAAGAGCTTGATAAAAAGAAAAAGGAAGCAGAACAGGAACTGGAAAAACTAAAGAAAAAAAGAACGGTTCTGGCTGAAAAAATTCCACAGGATGTTTACAACAATTACATGGAAACACTTGAAAAAACAAACGGTCTTGCAGTGGTCGAGGCAAAAGATGAAGTATGCCTTGGCTGTTACATGAGCATTCCTCCACAGCTTTATGTTGAACTGAAAACAGAAGATAGGCTTCAACAGTGTCCTCAATGCGGCAGATTCCTTTACCGAAAATAGTCCCCTCCAAAGCCGTTATATACTCAGATGGCGCATCAAGTGGCAATCCTGGCCCGGCTGGTATAGGGGCCGTTGTAATTATTGATGATAAAAAGAAAACCATCTCAGAGTTTATTGGCATTGCCACAAACAATGTTGCTGAATATACTGCTTTATTAAGGGCACTTGAGATGGTAAAAGACAAAGGTGTAGAAGAGGTAGAAATTTATCTTGACTCAGAGCTCATTGTAAGGCAACTAAAAGGTATCTATAAGGTAAAAAATGAGGGGCTTAAGCCCCTGTTTGCAAAAGTAAAAAAACTGCTTGAAGCTTTCGGTGCCGTTGAGATTAATCATGTTCCAAGGGAGATGAACAAAGAGGCCGATGCGCTTTCTAAAAAAGCTATCAAATCTAAGATGTAAGATTTTAGATTTGTGATTTATATTGTTGTTTTTTACTCCCCCATATTAAACAACAGGAAAATGCTAAAATAAATGAAACTCCCTGGGTAAGCCCCAGGCTTATTAATTTGTTCTTGTTTAACCACAAAATATAAAGGGCAGGCAGGTGGTCGCTGGAGTATATACTCCAGAGGAAAGTCCGGGCTCCGCAGGGCAGGACAGTGGCTAACAGCCACCTAGCGTAAGCCAAGGGAAAGTGCCACAGAAAACAGACCGCCCCGCACCCAGTTGGGTTTCAGGAGTAAAAAGAAGGTTATAGCACTAATCTTTATTGCCAGATTGGAAAAGACACCCTTCTGAAAACCAACTGGGTGCGGGGTAAGGGTGAAAAGGTGGGGTAAGAGCCCACCGCTGGGGTGGCGACACTCCAGGCACGGCAAACCCTGTCCGGAGCAAGGCCAAATAGGTTCCGCCCAGAAGGTGGCCCGCCTGATTGTACGGAACGGGTAGGCCGCATGAGCAGGGGAGCAATCCTCTGCCTCAGATAAATGACCACCAGTACAGAACCCGGCTTATTGCCTGCCCAATAAATTAGGGTGTAGCGGGTAGCGTGTAGGGAAGAAATGGATAAGATTGATATAGAGTTTTTAAGAGATATAGGCAGGAAATTAAAGGAGGTTATACCACCTTTAAGGTTTTCAGCCACAGCCGATAGGCCCCTGAGAAAAGGAGCGGCAGGGGATAAAACCTTTGAGATCGATGAGGTGGCTGAAAACCTTATAATCGAGCTGATCAAAAAAAGGGGGATTTCTGCCACTGTGGTCTCTGAGGAGCTTGGAGAGGTAGAAATTAACGGTGGTGGAGATTACCTCATAATTGACCCTATTGATGGGAGTAAAAACGCAGTAACAGGGATTCCACTGTTTTGTAGTTCTATTGCTATATCCAGAAACGATACAGTATCAGGACTTTACCTGTCTTACATTGTCAACTACATAAGTGGTGATGAGTTCTGGGCAGAAAGGGGAAAGGGTGCCTTCCTGAATGGTAGCCCGGTCTCTTCACAGAGCTCCTCAGACATAAGGGTCATAGTCTATGAGACACAGGTGCCTGGAAGAGACATAAAGAGGCTTCTGCCACTTCTGTCACTGGCAAACAGAACAAGGTGTCTTGGCTCAACCGCTCTTGATCTTGCGTTTGTTGCATCTTCTGCTGCCAGTCTTTATGTAAACCCTGCTCCAACAAGGAGCTTCGATTATGCTGCAGGGCTTCTGCTGCTCAGAGAGGCAGGAGGAACTATATCAGACCTTGAAGGAAATAGTTACGAAAAAATAAAATTATCCATGAAGAAAACACCACCCATGCTCTGTAGCGCAAATCCCGATATTCACGACAGGGCATTAAAGGTACTGAAAAATGATGGATGAGCTGCTTAAGGAACTAAGAAGACTAAATAATACACTGGAGCGGATTGCCGCTGCTGTATGTCCTTCGGTAGATGAATCAGTGTTTGAAAAACACACCGCCTTCAGGGCAGTAAGTATAAACAACAGGCTCTTTATTGAAGGCATAAACAGAGCCGATCAAATTACCTTCAAGGAATTAAAGGGTATTGACCATGCAATTGAAAGGTTGAAGAGGAACACCCTTCAGTTTCTAAAAGGGCTACCCTTTAATCATGTGTTACTATACGGACCAAGGGGAGTTGGGAAATCTTCATCAATAAGGGCACTTCTGAATGAATTCTCTGCAATGGGATTGAGAATGGTTGAACTGCACAGAAAAGAGCTCCCTTTGCTTTCTGACCTTCTTAGAGTCCTCAAAAAAAGAAAGGAGAGATATATTATCTTTATAGATGACCTATCCTTTCATAAAGAGGACCCTTCCTTCAGGGAACTCAAGGCAACCCTTGATGGTGGGCTTGAGGCTCATCCCGAAAATGTCATGTTCTGCGCCACTTCAAACAGACGGCACCTTATGCCAGAGCTTGTTTCAGATAACCTGCTTGACACTGTAAATGGTGAACTACACCCTTCGGAAAGTCTGGAAGAAAAGGTTTCCCTGAGTGATCGCTTTGGGTTGAGGATAGGATTCAGACAGTTTGACGCTGACACTTACCTTGCCATTGTCCGAAATTATATAATATTACGAAAGATTAACAATATATCCGAAGATGATTTAAGACATCTGGCCCTGCAATGGGCAATCTCACATGGCAGTTATTCAGGCCGCACAGCACGGCAGTTTGTTGATAATCTGGAGGGAGAACTAAAACTAAATGATTGAGCTACTTCAAAGCACATTACTTGGAATAGTACAGGGGTTAACCGAGTTCATCCCTGTAAGCAGCACTGCTCATCTTGTACTTATTCCTAAACTTTTTGGATGGAAGGGGATTGTGAACTCACTGGAGTTCGACATTGCACTTCATGGAGGCACCCTTCTGGCTCTCCTTATTTATTTCAGAAAAGAATGGATTGAGCTTTTTACAAGCAAGTTAAAGCTGCTTTTTTATCTCATAATTGCCACAGTGCCTGCTGGCCTGGTGGGAGTAGCATTTGAAGATTATGTTTCAACTACATTGAGGTCTCCGATGATAATAGCCCTGAGCCTCGTTGTCTTTGGTATCCTAATGCTGCTTGCTGAAAGATATGGAGGGGAAAAAGATATAGATAACACATCCCTTTTTGATGCCATACTGATTGGTTGTTTTCAGGCAATAGCACTCATCCCTGGAGTTTCACGCTCTGGTATTACCATATCAGGGGGGCTCTTCAGAGGGTTCAGAAGGACTGAAGCAGCAAGGTTTTCCTTTCTTATGTCAACCCCTGTGATTGGAGGAGCTTTGTTGCTTGAGGCAATCAAGATATTAAAAAGCCCGATTACCTATAACCCCTCAATTTTTCTTTCGGGATTTCTCTCTGCCTTTGTCTCTGGCTTCTTTGTAATCTGGGCTCTGCTATGGTTTTTCAGAAGGTTCAGTCTTAAAGGCTTTGTTTACTATAGATTTGGCTTAGCTGTTATAATATTGTTATCCCTATGGCTGAACGGATAAGAAGGATAAAAGAAGAAATAGCAGGTGTATTTTTTGCACTTACCGGTATATACATTGCTTTAAGTCTTATTAGTTACTCAAAGTGGGACCCCTCCTTTTTTACCTTTACAGATGGACCTGTAAGGAACTATGGTGGATTAGTGGGGTCCTATCTCTCCGATCTTCTTATTACCCTGCTTGGTGTAGTTTCATATCTTATACCGGTAGTGTTCTTTATTTATGGCATAAAACGATTTCTTGGAAGGGGAAAAAGAAAGGAGAACCTTATTGGTCTGTTTATATTAATACTGGTGGTCCCTGTGTTGTCAAGCCTCATTTCCGATACCTTTCATATCAGAACATCTATCCATCCAGGCGGACTCTGGGGTAAAGAGATAGCCTCGGTAATGAAGATGCTTTTTTCCCTGCCAGGAGCCTATATATTCACGCTCTCATTCTTTTTCACTGCCCTTATCATAATGAATCCAATAACTACCTATGAGGCATTTAACCAGATGATGAAAACCAGACTAAAGGACATTACAAAGACAAAACAACGAGACATTCCTGTAGTAGAAACCCCTCCTGTAACCGAGGAGCAACAGGCCCATGAAGAGATTGCACCATCTCTGGGAAGGAGCCGCTCCACCTTAACTCCTTCTGATAGCAGCACATACCAGATACCATCCTTAAAACTCCTGAACAACTATGATGAAATCCAGAAACCATCAAGAGAAGAGCTCATTGAAAGGGCAACACTTCTTGAGGAAAAACTATCTGATTTCAACATTACAGGAAAGGTAACACAGGTTCATCCAGGGCCTGTGGTGACCATGTATGAGTTTGAGCCAGCACCCGGGATAAAAATCAGTAAAATAGTGGCCCTTGCCGATGACCTTGGAAGGGCACTGGGCGGGCTCAGTGTGAGAATATCGCCAATACCAGGGAAAACCCCTCTGGGTATCGAGGTTCCAAACAAGCATAGAGGTGTGGTTGGCCTGAAGGAGATTATCTCCTCTGAGATCTTTCAGAAGAGCCATTCCAAACTTACACTTGCATTGGGAAAGGATATATATGGTCGCCCTATTGTTGGTGACCTTACCCTTATGCCTCATCTTCTTGTTGCAGGCACCACGGGCTCTGGTAAGAGTGTGCTTATAAACTCAATGGTCATGAGCCTGCTGTATAAGGTTCGGCCTGATGAAGTTAAGCTACTTATGATAGACCCAAAACTGCTTGAGCTTTCCCGTTACGACGGCATCCCTCACCTTATAGCACCTGTAATAACCAACCCAAGAGATGCCACCCTTGCACTTAAAAAGATGGTGATAGAGATGGAAAACCGGTATAGACTTATTGCTGAACAGGGTGCAAGAAACATAGTAAATTTCAACAAGAGCGTTGAAAAGGAAGAGAGACTCCCTTACATCGTTATAATCATAGATGAGCTTGCTGATCTTATGTTCACTGCATCAAAGGAGGTTGAAGACTCCATAGTCAGGCTTGCTCAGATGGCAAGGGCATCAGGGATTCACCTGATACTTGCCACACAGAGGCCCTCGGTGGATGTAATTACCGGAATTATAAAGGCAAACTTTCCCACCCGTATAGCCTTCCAGGTCTCTTCAAAGGTTGACTCCCGAACCATCCTTGATCAGCAGGGTGCAGAGCAGTTGATTGGAAAAGGTGATATGCTACTTATGAGACCTGGAGCAAGGCTGACGCGACTTCACGGAGCCTATGTATCAGAAGAGGAGATAAGAAGGGTTACAGAATTTATAAAACTTCAGGGGGTACCAGATTATTCACTGTTTGAATCCATAGAAATTGAATCAAAGGATTCTAAAGGCACATCCTCAGAACAAAGGGATGAGCTTTACCAGAGGGTAATAGAGTATGCCGAAAGCATGGGCGAGGTCTCTATATCCTCTATCCAGAGACGATTTAAGATTGGATATAACAGGGCAGCCCGTATAATGCAGATGCTTGAAGAAGATGGCCTTGTTGGGCCACCAAAGGGTGCAGGAAAGCCAAGAGACTTTATTGGCAGAGTCTAAAAGGGTAGCTTCAGTGAAGAAACAGGTGAAAAACTGCGTCTATGGATAGGCGAAGGCCCAAGCTTTTTTAGAACCTCTAAGTGTTCTTTAGTAGCATATCCCTTATGTCGGTCAAAGCCATACTCCGGGTATTTATCGTGGTACTGAAGCATTATTCTATCCCTGGTCACCTTAGCAATCACCGATGAAGCAGCAACAGAGGCACTTCTGTCTTCTGCTCTGGTAAACACATACTGTTTGATATCCAACGGTAGCTTCATGGCATCAATCACCAGCACATCAGGCTCAACCTCAAGCTTCTCAATCGCCCTCATCATTGCCTCTCTTGTTGCCTGATAAATATTTAATCGGTCTATATCATCGGGGGCAACTACTCCAACACCAACTGTGGTAGCCCTTTCAATAATCTCCTGATAAAGCCTTTCTCGTTGTAAAGCGGTTAGCCTTTTGGAATCCTTTAATCCAGAAAGATAAACACCCTGTGGAAATACAACTGCTGCAGCAACAACAGGACCAGCCAGAGGCCCCCTGCCAGCCTCATCCAGACCGGCAAGCAGCCTTCCCTCTTTCCCTCTTATTTCTTCATCAAAGGCAAATATATCCTCAGACATGCACTACTGCTTCTTCTGAAACATGTCTTTTTCTTTGACTTTGGCAGCCTTACCCTTTTTGTGCCTCAGATAATAGAGTTTTGCCCGTCTCACATCACCGTGTCTTATTACCTGCAGCTTTTCAATAACAGGTGAGTGAACAGGAAAGATTCTCTCAACCCCGATACCATAGGAAACCTTTCTCACCATAAAGGTCTCTTTAATGCCACTTCCCTTTCTTGCGATAACCACACCTTCGAAGGGCTGTATCCTTTCCTTATCACCTTCAACAACCCTCACATGCACCCTCACAGTATCGCCAATCCTGAAATCTGGAACCTCTCTCTTGTATTGTTCCTCTACTGCCCTTATTGCATCCATCCTTCTTCCTCCTTGATTTCTTCTAAAAGAATTTTATCTTCATCAGTTAGTTTTGCACCTTCTAACAGATCAGGCCGCTGTTTCAGCGTACGCCTCAGTGCCTCCTTTCTCCGCCATCTTTTTATCTCCTGATGATTCCCTGCAAGCAATACATCTGGCACCTTCATTCCCTTAAATTCAGATGGCCTCGTGTACTGAGGGTACTCAAGCAATCCTGTAATGAAAGACTCCTCCTCAGCCGAGCACTCATCACCAAGCACACCGGGCACCAGACGGGAAACAGCATCTATTATAACCAAAGAGGCCAGTTCTCCGCCAGTCAGTACATAATCACCTATAGATACCTCTTCATCTACCAGTACCTTAACTCTCTCATCTACCCCTTCATACCTTCCACAAATTATCATTATGGCACTATGTTGTTTAGCAAACTCCTTTGCCACATCCTGATTAAATACCCTTCCCCCTGGTGAGGTAAGTATCCTGTGTCTTTTTATTCCATCCTTCATCAGAGTCTCAATTGCGTTGAATAGCGGCTCTGGTTTAAAAACCATACCAGCGCCTCCACCATAGGGGTAATCGTCAACCTGTCTGTGTTTATCTGTAGTGTAATCCCTTATATTATGAACCCTGACCTCAATAACACCTCTCTGTATCGCCCTCTTTATAATACTAACCGATATATAGGACTCGATTATCTCCGGAAAAATGGTAAGAACATCAAAGCGCATCATAAATCCAACAGCCCCTCAACAGGATGGATGATCATCTTTTTGTTTTCAATGTCTATTTTGAGTACCACATCCTCAATTGCGGGTATAAGCACCTCCTTTTTACCTGTAACCACATAGACATCGTTACTGCCTGTTTCAATTATATCTGTTATCCTGCCAATGTACTCTTCCTCGTCTGTAAAAACATCAAGTCCTATTATCTGGTAATGGTAATATACACCTTCAGGCAAAGGTGGTGACTGTTCTTCTTTAATCAGGAGTTCCCTTCCCTGAATCTTCTTTACATCTTCAGGAGTGGAGAGTTCACGAAATTTTATGATAATGTATCTACCAGCATCTCTGTAGTGCTCAATGGTTAACGCTCGGTAGCCCTCAACTCCAGAGAGATATACCTGCTCAATCTCTCCAAATCTGTTAGTACTATATGTAAGTGGTAAAACCTTTGCCTCTCCTTTAACTCCCCAGGAAGAAAGTATTTTTCCTATTACTACCATTTCTCACTAAAATAAAAAGCCCGGGAACATAGATATTGCTATCTCATATCCCCGGGCCTTTATCTTTTTAAATTATTATTCTAAGATTTCAAGGACACAGCGTTTACCGATTTTTGTGCCTGCAGCAGACAAAATAGTACGCATTGCCCTTGCAGTTTTACCCTGCTTACCGATAACCTTTCCGAGGTCACTTGGAGCAACTCTCAGTTCAAAAACCGTAGTCCTTTCACCATCAACCTCTTTCACATTCACCTCTTCTGGTCTGTCAACCAGAGCCTTAGCCATCGTCTCCACCAATTCTTTCATGTTTAACCACCTCCATTAGGTTATTTCGGCTGCCTACAGGCCAGCCCTCTGTAATAGCCTTTTGACCGAATCGGTTGGTTGTGCTCCGCGCTCTATCCAGTATTTTACCTTTTCGGCATCAATCTTTATCTCGGATGGCTCTTTTTTTGGATCATAGTACCCCACAATCTCAATAAATGGTCCGTCTCTCCTTGCCTTAGAGTCTGCTACCACTACCCTGTAAAAAGGTCTGTTTCGAGCACCCATTCTTGTTAACCGTATCTTTACCAACTACTCACCTCCTGACAAATAGGTTCCGTTGACCAATGGTCATAATAACACTTCTGGAATGTTAATTTTAATAAAACGCGATGTTAGTTGTCAAATGTCCGGCATTCCCTGTCATTTAAACTTTAAAAGTGGACACTTTTTCAAATTTAACCAACACAAGTGTAGTTATCCGTCCAAAGGTCGTGCCCCTTCTGCAAGGGTCATTTTAATCTTGCGGGCTTGACAGAATCTTCACTAAAACTTTAGAATTATAAATCAGTTTTTGGGGTGGTAGTTCAGCACGGTTAGAACGCCGGCCTGTCACGCCGGAGGTCGCGGGTTCGAGTCCCGTCCACCCCGCCAGATGTTTTCTTTAAAATCAATAAGTTATCTCTCCAAACCCCTTAAAATTACCGTCAACAGACCGTCAACATAACTGTCAACAGGTGTCAACAGTCACTAATTTTCTATAATTTTCTAACTTTCTATTTCTAATGTCTATTTCTTACGCGGCTATTTCTAACGTATTTCTAACGAGTATTTCTATTTCTAACGATTTCTAACGTCGGAAGTTGGGAGATCCCCCTTAACAATCAAGGTATTCCTGTAATCATTTAAATCATTATCTGGAGTCTGAGGAAAGGATGACCTTCAATGTATCAAAAAAAGAACCTTTTTCAGCTAAACAGGATAGCATTTCAGGCTCTTAATTAGATGTCTTCAGGTCGTATTTCTCTTCATAACCCCTGGGAGTAATCATTCTGTGTTGCCAGATATAGGTACTGCTGTTACCAATTATCAGGGTGGTATTCATATCTACCTTTTCATAGGGCACCTCTGAAAGGGTGGTAATGAACCATTCCTCACCCTGTCTTGTAGCCGCCTTTACCACACCAACAGGTGTATCTGAATGCCTGTAAGAGGATATAATCTGCACTGCACGCCTCAGATGCTCTTTCCGTCCCCTGCTTCTTGGATTGTAAATCACAATAACAAAGTCGGATGAGGCTGCAGCATGAAGTCTCTGCTCTATTACCTCCCATGGTGTCAAACGGTCAGAAAGACTTATGGAGGCAAAATCATGCATAAGTGGAGCACCAAGCACAGAGGCACAGGCAGAAAGCGCTGGTATGCCCGGGACAACCTCCACATCAATCCCCCTGTTTTCAGCCTTCAGAATCTCATATACAAGCCCTGCCATTGCGTACACACCCGGGTCACCACTACAGACGAGGGCAACACTCTTTCCTTTTATCGTCTCTTCTATGGCCTGTCTGCAACGGTCGATCTCCCTGGTCATACCTGTTTCAAAAACCTCTTTTCCCTTTATCATCTCCCTTATAAGGTCAAGGTATTTTGTATAACCAACCACCAGGTCTGCACTCTGCAGCGCATTACGTGCCTTTGGAGTTATATGCTCAAGGGCACCAGGCCCAATGCCCACAATCCAGAGCTTACCCTTTCTGTTTTTGCCATGAGAGCTTCTACAACCATGCTGGAATTGGCTGTGATAAAGCCTGGACCTTTTGCCAAGTTCAGTTTCAGATGCTCTCAGTGCCTCTCCAACCAGGATGATGGCCGTCCTGTTTATACCTTCAGACTTTACCTTAGTTACTATATTATCCAGAGTGCCTCTTATAACCTTTTGTTCAGGCCAGGATGCCTTATAGATAACTGCCACCGGGATGTCTTCTGGATACCCTCCCTCTCTTAGTTCCTCAACAACCTTATCAATCATGGATACACTAAGAAATATAACCATCGAGGTCTGATGGGTTGCAAGGGAGCTTAATCGTTCCCTCTCTGGCACAGGGGTTCTTCCAGCCTGACGGGTAAATATAACGGTCTGGCTTATCTCTGGTATGGTGAGTTCCTGTCCCAGCGCTGCCGTGGCTGCGGCGGCTGATGTCACACCAGGGACAATCTCATAATCTATTTCAAGTCTTTTCAACTCATCTATCTGCTCTGTTATGGCACTGTAGAAGGTGGTATCTCCTGTATGAAGTCGGGCTACGGTCTTACCTTCCTTAACCGCCTTCTTCATTACCTCAATTATCTCTTCAAGACTCATGCTGGCAGAGTTGTATATATCTGCCTTCAGACCATCAAGCAGCGCAGGGTTAACAAGGCTTCCAGCGTAAATAACCACCTGAGCCTCATCAAGTATTCTTCGTCCTTTGATGGTGATAAGCTCAGGGTCCCCTGGACCTGCTCCTATAAAATAGACCTTTCCCATATTCGTCTCCTTCGTATTGTTCTGCCATGTTATCTGGGCTGTCAGAGAGTTTCACTTATAAATAATTTGTAGATTATTCTATCATATTACTATATCTGCAATTTAAAACATAAGACAATCAGCATGTTTACTTCTATATTAAAGGGTTAGAGGGAGTTAGTATATTTGGTATATTGGTTATTAGTGTATTGGCAAAAGGAAGATGATAAATTTAGGATTTTAGATTTCGGATTTAGAATACATGTGGATATGGTTAACATTAATTTCTGCCTTTTCTCTTGCCACCTCTGATGCACTGACAAAAAAGGTGCTCAAAAGGGAAAACGAGCTTGTGGTTGCCTGGTTAAGACTGCTGTTTTGTCTTCCGCTGCTTGTGGTGCTTTTTCCCTTTGTGCGTTCCACTGAAACAGACAGCACCTTCTGGGCAGCCTTCTTATCTGCCATTCCACTGGAGATAACAGCCCTTATACTTTATGTTAAGGCATTACGTCTTTCTCCAATGAGTCTGACTCTGCCCTTCCTTTCACTGACTCCCCTTTTCTTGATTTTCACATCAAGGATACTCATTGGTGAAAGGGTCAGTCTTGTTGGAACAGTGGGGATCTTTTTAATCGTAGCAGGAAGTTACACACTTCATCTCAGAAGCATAAGAAAGGGTCTCTTTGAACCACTGAGAGCCATATTCAGGGAAAAGGGCTCGGTCTATATGATAGTAGTGGCCTTCATCTATAGCATCACCTCAACACTTGGTAAGATAGGAGTCAAGCACTCATCTCCGCTTTTTTTTGGCACCACCTATTTTTTTGCCGTCACCCTTGTGCTCACCCCTGTGGTCTATGTAAGGACACGACACTCGCTCAAAGATACGGTCTGCAAAGACTACAAGGGGGTTATCATCCCCGGAGTTTTCTTTGGACTTATGATAGTAACCCATATGTTTGCCATCGAGGTGGCAAAGGTCTCCTACATGATATCCCTTAAAAGAACGAGCCTGCTTATAGGCTCTCTATATGGATTTCTGTTTTTTGGAGAGAAAAATGTGCTTCAGCGACTCCTTGGAGCGATGCTCATGTTTTCAGGGCTTGTGCTGATTGTTAATGCCTGATGCCTACCCAAGCAACTTCAATGCCCTCTTTATCACATTTTCCACGGTAAAGCCGTATTTTTCAAATATCACCCTGTATGGCGCAGAGGCTCCGAAACGGTCAACACCTATTACATCTCCCTGAGCCCCCACATACTTATACCAGCAGAGGCTGGCACCTGCTTCTATTGCAAGCCTCTTTGTTACCTGTGGAGGAATCACCCTGTTTTTATAAGACTGTGGCTGTTCCTCAAAGAGTCTGAAGGATGCCATGTTCACCACCCTTGCATTCACACCCTTTGCTTTTAAAGCCTCGAAGGCTTCAAGGGCAAGGTGAACCTCAGAGCCAGAGGCTATAAGGATAATATCAGGTGTACCCTTTGTATCAGCCAGTATATATGCACCTTTGTGTATGCCCTTTTCAGATGCGTATTTTTTTCTATCAATCACCGGCACCTTCTGCCTTGTAAGAATAAGTGCCACCGGGCCATTCCTGTGCTTAAGTGCTATCCTCCAGGCCTCTCTTGCCTCGTTGGCATCAGCAGGTCGTATCTCGGTGAAGTTGGGAATCAGACGAAGTGAGGAAAGTTGCTCAACCGGCTGATGAGTTGGGCCATCCTCACCAAGACCAATTGAATCGTGGGTAAACACATAGACCACATGCTGACGCATCATTGCAGCAAGCCTGATGGATGGACGCATATAATCAGAAAAGATGAGAAATGTTCCACCGTAAGGAATCACTCCACCATTAAGCGCCATTCCATTAAGGGCAGCACCCATTGCATGCTCCCTTACCCCGAAGTGAAGGTTCCTTCCAGCCTTCTTCACACCAAAGTCAGGATACTTCTTCAGATATGTATTGTTAGAAGGCGCAAGGTCAGCAGAACCACCTATAAGGTTTTCTACCCTTTCGGCAAGGACATTAAGCACCTTGCCCGATGCTGAGCGGGTGGCTAATGGGCCATCCTCTGGTGAAAAAGCAGGCAGGTCCCTATCCCAGCCATCTGGAAGCAGACCCTCTGTAAACTGAACAAACCTTTCATGGAGTTCAGGATAGGTCTTTTTGTATCTCTTCATCAAATCCTTCCATTTCTTTTCCTCTACCCTTCCCTTCTGAACTGCCTTCCTCATGTGTCTGAGGGCATCCTTAGGCACATAGAACTTGCGAGTCGGCCATCCAAGATTCTTTTTTGTAAGCCTTATCTCCTCCTCTCCAAGGGGTGCACCGTGCGACTCAGGTGTGTCCTGTTTGTTGGGGCTTCCAAAGGCAATATGGGTGCGTGCAATAATAAGTGAGGGTCTCTTCTTCTCTTTCTTTGCTGCCCTTATGGCCTTCTCAATTGCCTTGAGGTCATTACCGTCAACCTTCTGGACATGCCAGCCATAGGCAAGAAACCTCTTCTCAACATCCTCAGTAAACGCAAGGTCTGTGGAACCCTCAATGGTAATTCTGTTGTCTGAATAAAGATATACAATCTTTCCAAGCCCCAGATGTCCTGCAAGCGAGGCAGCCTCTGAAGCCACTCCCTCCATCAGGTCACCATCACTACAGATGGCGTATATGTTGTAATCAACCACAGGGAACCCTCTACGGTTGAAATACTCACTCAGATACCTCTCGGCTATTGCCATTCCAACTCCAGTGGAAAAACCCTGCCCAAGGGGTCCTGTGGTGGTTTCTACTCCCACATCAGGGTCGTGCTCAGGATGCCCTGGTGTCTTAGAGCCCCACTGACGGAAGTTTTTTATATCCTTGAGTGTAAGCGGATAACCTGTGAGGTACAAAAGGCTGTAAAGCAACATGGAGCCATGGCCTGCTGAAAGCACGAATCTATCACGGTTAAACCACCGGGGATTCCTGGGATTATGTTTTAAGAACTTATGCCAGAGCACATATGCCATTGCTGCATCACCCATTGGCATGCCAGGATGTCCTGAATTTGCCTTCTGCACAGCATCTACTGCAAGAAACCTGATGGTATTGATACAGATTTCGTCAATCTTCATAAAGCCTCCCTGTTTGCGTTTATTGCGTTAATTGAGTTCATGCGTTTATTGAGTTATTTGAATTTTATATATAAAATTCAAAATCTTAAATCAAAAATCTGAAATCTGAAATCCTTAAAGTCTTACCTCCACTCCCCTTTCCTTCAGAAACCGCTTTGCCTCTTCAATAGTATATTCACGGTAGTGGAAAATGCTTGCCGCAAGGGCAGCATCTGCCTTTCCTTCTGTCAGTGCCTCGTAAAGATGCTGAAGCGTTCCAGCACCACCAGAGGCAATCACTGGTATGCCCACAGCCTCTGAAACAGCCCTTGTAAGCTCAAGGTCATAACCATCTTTTGTGCCGTCCCTGTCCATTGAAGTAAGGAGTATCTCACCTGCACCGAGCTCTTCCATGAAACGGGCCCACTTTACTGCATCTATCCCCCTTGGCCTTCTTCCACCATGTGTAAATATCTCCCAGAGTTTATCCTCCCGCTTTCCCTCTTCAGGTATAAGCAGGTATTGAAGTTCTCTGTTGTCTTTTAGCCACTCCGGCACATCTCTTTCAGCATCAATTTCAAACCTTGAGTCATGAACCCGCTTTGCATCTATGGCAACCACTATACACTGGGAGCCAAAACGCTGAGAAGCCTTCTGGATAAATTCAGGATCCCGAATTGCGGTAGTGTTAATAGAGACCTTATCGCAACCTGCATTAAGAAGGTCCCTGATGTCCTCCAGGCTCTTTATTCCACCGCCCACGGTAAGGGGCATAAACACATCTACTGCTGTTTTTTCTACCACATCAAGGATAATCTTTCTCTTTTCATGGGAGGCTGTAATGTCAAGGAATACAAGCTCATCGGCACCCTGTTCATCATAGTATATGGCATTTTCCACAGGGTCGCCGGCATCACGGATGTTTACGAAATTAACACCCTTGACCACCCGGCCATCACGGACATCAAGGCAGGGTATGATTCGTTTAGCAAGCATTTTCCTTATGTTTAGGCAATAACCTTCCTGCAGTCTTCAGCAGGATTTCAAATTAATAATACCTGAATTGGATTAATATTATAGCAGTAGATATGCAAAAAAATATACTTTAATGTTAGAATTTTCTGTTATGGAAACCCTTAAGGTTGATTTAGGTAAGAGAAGTTACAACATAACAATAGGGCATAATATACTTAAGGGCCTCGGGGAGGAGGTAAGAAAATTTAATTTTTCTACAAAGGCTGCCCTCATAAGTAATCCCACTGTATATAAACTCTACGGTGATCTGGTGCTTGGCTCTTTACGCTCTTCAGGGCTTGATGTGCAGGTTGTCTTAATCCCTGACGGAGAGGAGTACAAGGAATTTGGATGGGCCTACTACATCCTTGGCAGGCTACTTGCTTTCGGGCTTGACAGAAAGTCTGCTATATTTGCACTTGGCGGTGGTGTAATCGGTGACATTGCAGGTTTCGTTGCCTCTGTTTATATGAGAGGAATAGGTTGCGTTCAGATACCAACCACTCTTCTTTCGCAAGTTGATAGCTCTGTAGGCGGAAAAACCGGTGTTAACCATCCACTGGGCAAGAACATGATCGGCACCTTCTACCAGCCACGGCTTGTCTGGATAGATGTAGAGAGCCTTAAGACGCTGCCTGAAAGAGAGTTTCTTGCTGGAATGGCTGAGGTTATAAAGTACGGTGTTATATGGGATGAGGAGTTCTTTAGCTTTCTTGAAGAAAACCGTGAAGGGATACTCTCACAGAAACAGGACCTGCTTGTCCAGATGATTAAACGGTGTTGTGAGATAAAGGCAGAGGTGGTCTCAAAAGACGAGAGGGAATCAGGGCTCAGGGCAATACTCAATTATGGACACACTGTGGGGCATGCTATAGAAACCCTAACAGGCTACACCAGATATCTGCATGGTGAGGCGGTTTCAATGGGTATGGTATATGAGGCAGAGATTGCCAGGGAAATGGAATTGATAGACACCGAAGCGGTCAAAAGGCTCAGAAGCCTCATTTCATCATACGGCATGACTTCAAAACTTGAAGAGTCCCTTAATCCAGAGCAGATGATAAGGGCTATGCAGATTGATAAAAAGGCAGTTTCAGGCAGGCTACGTTTTGTGCTACCTGAAAGAATCGGGAAAGTGGTAATATCAGACAGGGTGACCGAAGGGGTTTTATTGAAGGTTTTGAGCTGATTCAATGATACATTGACAGCTCTTTGAGCAAGCACTTAAAATACAGAACGATTAATAGATGTGGAGGTACTATGAGGTTTTCCAGGGCCTTTATCCCAACATTAAGAGAAACCCCTGCTGATGCAGAGGCAATAAGCCATAAGTTGCTGCTAAGGGCAGGTTACATAAGACAGCTTGCCTCTGGTCTTTATATCTTTCTCCCGCTTGGCTGGAGGGTGATGCAGAAGATAAACCAGATTATCCGTGAAGAGATGAACCGTATTGGAGCTCAGGAGATATTTATGACTGTACTTCACCCTGCAGAGATATGGCAGAAAACAGGCCGCTGGTTTGAGATAGGCGATGAGATGTTCAGGCTTAAGGACCGCACTGGCAGGGACATGTGTCTTGGAATGACCCACGAGGAGATAATGACCTGGCTTGCCTCAAGAGAAATCCGCTCCTACCGTGATCTGCCTCAGGTCTGGTATCAGATTCAGACAAAGCTCCGTGACGAGGCAAGACCAAAAAGTGGCATAATGAGAACCCGTGAGTTTATCATGAAAGACTCATACAGTTTTGACGCTGATGAGGAAGGACTTGAGAGGAACTATCAGCTTCACATTGAGGCATACCGAAGAATCTATACTCGATGCGGTATCAAGTTCTATCAGGTAGAGTCTGACCCTGGCATGATGGGTGGTGCCACTGCCCATGAATTTATGGCACCAAGCCCTGCTGGAGAGGATGATGTGGCACTCTGTGACAGCTGCGGCTACTCAGCCAATGTGGAGCTTGCAAAGAGCATCTCAGCAGAGGTCAATTTTAATGATTGGGAATTTGAAGAGGTTCATACACCAGAGAAAAGAACCATTCAGGAGGTAGCGGAGTTCTTAGGTGTTGAGCCTTCACATTTTATAAAAAGCCTCCTTTATATAGCAGACGGGAAACCTGTCCTTGTGCTTCTGAGGGGCGATCAGGACCTTCAGGAGAGAAAACTTGAAAGGATAATTGGCCCCTTCAGACCTGCACATAAAGACGAGATAGAAGAAATCCTGGGGGTTGAAGCAGGATATATAGGCCCTCAGGGGCATGAAGGAATAAGAATAATTGCCGATGAGTTCCTGAAAGATGGAGTTTATATAAGTGGTGCAAATAAAAAGGACTACCATGTAAGGGGTATAAGGCCAGGTAAACATTTCAATGCTGAATGGGCTGACCTTCATATTGCCAGAGACGGTGATGGATGTCCCAAATGCGGCAGCCCCCTGAGAATTGAGCGTGTTATTGAGATTGGAAATATCTTCAAGCTTGGCACCAAGTACTCAGAACCACTTGGCGCAACATTCCTTGATGCGCAGGGTAAGGAGCACCCAATAATTATGGGCAGTTACGGTATAGGACCTGCAAGAGTGGCTGCAGCAGCAGTTGAGCAGAGCCACGACGAAGACGGAATAATCTGGCCCATCACCATTGCACCCTTTTCAGTAATTATACTGCCACTTAATATGAATCATGAAAAAACCAAGGAGGTATCTGAAAAACTCTACTCGGAACTTAGCAAGAAAGGCATTGATACATTGATTGATGACCGCTCCGAACGGGCAGGCGTGAAATTCAAGGATGCCGATCTCATTGGCATCCCCCTTCAGGTAGTGGTAGGGGAGCGTGGCCTTAAGGAAAACAAGCTGGAGATAAAAGACCGTAAGACCAAAGAACGGGTAAAGGTGGATGTTGAAGAGGCGGTTGATTATGTCATCAAGAAAATAGAAGGGCTAAAGGATTCCTTGATGGATTGAGCCCCTTTATTCTATCATTCACAGTTTAAAAAATTTGATTGATACAACTCATAGACAGGGTATCTAAGATAAATTAAGTTCACACAGAACACCCCGGCTTATACTTATACAATATTAATGTTCGTGGAAGTCCTGTTCCTTTTTATAGCCAGTTTGCGTTAAAATATCAATTACTATCTTTGCTGACATACTACATTTTCTGATATACAAGGAGGCGACTATGGGGTTTGTTACCGGACTTAAGTGCCGTGAATGCGGCAGAGAGTATGCCATAGAACCCATATATGTATGTGAGTTCTGTTTTGGTCCATTAGAGGTTGTTTATGACTACCAGAGGATAAAAAAGGCTGTAACAAAAAAGAGGATTGAAAATAGAGATGAAAACCTCTGGCGATACAAAGAACTCCTGCCAATAGATGGAGAGCCACAGGCAGGCCTGTACTCGGGATTTACTCCACTGGTCAAGGCCAATAATCTGGCAAAAGAGCTTGGCGTTAAAGAACTATACATAAAGGACGACACCGTGGCACATCCCACTTTCTCATTTAAAGACAGGGTGGTGGCAGTTGCACTTACAAAGGCAAAGGAGTTCGGTTTTGACACTGTTGCCTGCGCATCAACAGGAAACCTTGCCCATTCTGTATCAGCCCAGGGTGCAAAGGCTGGCTTTAATCGGTTTATTTTCATACCTGCAACCCTGGAGCAGAGTAAAATTGTTTCATCACAGGTCTTCGTTCCCAATCTTATAGCAGTGGATGGAAACTATGATGATGTTAATCGTCTATGCAGTGAAATCGCTAATAAATACAAATGGGCCTTTGTTAATATAAACATCCGACCCTTTTATGCTGAGGGTTCAAAGACCATAGGCTTTGAGATAGCTGAGCAGCTTGGCTGGAAGGCACCCGATAATGTGGTGGTGCCCTGTGCAAGCGGTTCTTTGCTTACAAAGATATGGAAGGCCTTTAAAGAACTAAAAGAGGTGGGACTTCTGAAGGATGTAAGCACCAGGGTCTTTGCTGCCCAGGCCCTCGGCTGTAATCCCATTGCCACGGCAATCAAGAATGATACCGATGTAATAAGACCGGTTAAACCTGACACCATTGCAAAATCCCTTGCAATAGGAAATCCTGCTGATGGATACTATGCCTACAAAGCGGTTAAGGACTCAGGTGGCTATGGAGAGGATGTAACAGATGATGAGATAGTTGAAGGTATTAAGATGCTTGCCCGCACCGAAGGAATCTTTGCAGAGACTGCAGGTGGAGTTACCGTGGCTGTCACAAAAAAGCTGATTGAGCAGGGCAGGATTGGTAAAAACGAAACCACCGTTATATGCATAACAGGAAACGGTCTTAAAACCAAAGAGGCACTTGATGGAAGGATGGATGAGCCAAAGCTCATCAAACCCTCTCTTGATGCCTTTGAGGAAGTGCTGAAGGAGATAAACAGGGAATAAAAAAGGGAGTAGGGTGTAGGGAGTAGGGAGTAGTAAAAAAATTAATCACTACACGCTACCCCCTACACCCTACACCCTTAAGTTTAAATTTAAACAAAAGAAAGGGGGTAACAAATGGCAGTAAAGGTTTTGATACCAACACCACTTCAGAGGCTTACCGAGGGTAAGGCAGAGGTAGAAGGCAAGCCAGGTAAGATCATCGACCTGATAAACGACCTGGATTCCCAGTATCCTGGACTTGCTGAGAGAATTACCGAAAACGGAAAGGTCAGACGGTTTGTGAATATCTATGTTAATGAAGAAGACATCCGTTTCAAAGATGCTGAAAACACCGAGGTAAAAGACGGTGATGAGGTCTCAATTGTACCTGCTATTGCAGGGGGAAGGGGGATTTAATGAAGATAAGGGTAAAACTAACCTTTCCACAGCACCTTATCAAAGAGCCTGTGCTCTTTAGTATGGCAAAAAAGTATGATGTGATGCCCAATATCAGGCGTGCTCGTGTAACTGAGACTGTTGGCGAGATGATCCTTGAGCTTGAGGGCGATGAGAAAAACCTTGAACAGGGTATAGAATCCCTTCGCCAGCAGGGTGTTGAGGTAGAGCATGTCGAAGGAGACTTCATAGAATAGTTTTAAGGAGGATGCTCAATCATGACACAGAGTGAGACGCAATTGTCAACTCAGTCGTCTGATGACGACCGAATGCCCCGACGCTGGAGAGGAATTCTCAATGAATACAGAGAGTTCCTGCCGGTCACAGAAAAAACCCCCGTAATTACCCTTTATGAAGGAAACACCCCACTTATTAATGCCGTAAATCTTAAAAACAGGATCGGCCTTGACCTTAATCTATACTTCAAGTTTGATGGAGCAAACCCTACAGGCTCTTTCAAAGACCGCGGAATGACCCTTGCCATATCAAAGGCTGTTGAAGAAGGCGCCAGAGCTGTAATATGCGCATCCACTGGCAACACCTCTGCATCAGCAGCAGCCTACGCAGCCCGTGCAGGGATAAAGGCAATTGTGCTTATACCCGAAGGAAAGATTGCGCTTGGGAAGCTGGTTCAGGCCCTCATTCATGGGGCTGAGGTTATACAGATAGAGGGGAACTTTGACCAGGCACTTCAGATTGTAAGAGAGATGGTTGAAAAATACCCCATAACCCTTGTTAATTCCATTAACCCTTACAGGCTTGAGGGGCAGAAGTCTGCTGCCTTTGAGGTTTGCGACCAGCTTGGCTCAGCACCTGATTTTCACGCCCTTCCCGTTGGCAACGCTGGTAACATTAGTGCCTACTGGCAGGGATACAATGAGTATTATAAGGCTAAAAGGATAGGCTCTCTGCCCAGAATGCTCGGTTTTCAGGCCGAAGGAGCAGCCCCCATAGTACTTGGCAGGGTGGTCGAAAAACCCGAGACCATTGCCACGGCTATAAGAATTGGCAACCCGGCAAGCTGGCATAAGGCAGAAAAGGCAAGAGATGAGTCTGGCGGCAGGATTGATGCAGTAACTGATGAAGAGATACTCCAGGCATACAGACTCATTGCCTCCACCGAGGGGGTATTCTGCGAGCCTGCCTCTGCTGCTTCTCTTGCAGGAGTTATTAAGCTATACAGACAGGGCTATTTCAAGGGAGGAGAGACCGTTGTCTGCACGCTTACAGGAAATGGCTTAAAGGACCCGGATAATGTGTTCAAGGTAGTCTCTGAGCCAAAGAAGGCAAAACCCACACTTAAATCGGTTGAAGATGTCTTAAGCGGGGTGTTAGAATTTAAATAATCATGAAATACATTGTAATAATAGGCGATGGAATGACAGACAGACCTGTTGAAGCCCTTGGAGGTAAGACACCTCTTCAGGCAGCCTTTACACCGAATATGGACCACATTGCACAAAAGGGTCTCATAGGTGTGGTTAATACCATCCCCGAGGGTTTCCCACCTGGCTCAGATGTGGCAAACATGAGCATACTTGGTTACGACCCACGTAAGTATTACTCTGGCAGGGCACCACTTGAGGCTGCAAGCATGGGCGTGGAGCTTAAGGATGATGATGTTGCCTTCAGGTGTAACCTGGTCTCACTGAGATACGATAAACACTGTAACAGGGCTGTGATGGAAGACTACAGTGCAGGCCATATAAGCACCGAGGAGGCAGCAGAGCTGATTGAGGCACTAAACCGTGAACTCGCTACGGATGAGATTATATTTTATCCAGGGGTCAGCTATCGACATCTCATGGTGTGGCATGGAGGGCACACAGAGCTCGAATGCGTTCCCCCACACGACATAATAGGGAAGGAGATCACAGATTATCTTCCCCTTGGAAAGGGTGATACCTTTATCAGGACACTTATGGAGAGGTCTGTTGAGATACTCGAATCACATGAAATAAATCGAAGGAGAGCGGCTGAGGGCAGGGCCATTGCAAACAGTATCTGGCTCTGGGGACAGGGCAGGAAACTGAGCCTTCCCACACTTGAAGAGCGCTACAGTATTACCGGTGCACTGGTAAGTGCAGTAGACCTGACAAAGGGGCTTGGAAAGTACGCAGGGCTTGAGATTCTAAATGTACCTGGTGTCACAGGCTATCTGGATACGAATTACATGGGCAAGGCTGAATATTCATTGAAGGCCCTTGAGCGGCATGATTTTGTTTATATCCATGTTGAGGCACCTGATGAGGCAGGCCACAGTGGAAACTATAAAAACAAGATAAAGGCCATCGAGGACTTCGATGCCCTTGTAGTTGGAACAGTGCTAAGGGGATTGCCTGCCTTCGAAGAGTACAGGATACTCCTGATGCCTGACCATCCCACACCAATTGAGATAAGGACTCATGCACCTGAGCCCGTTCCCTTTGTAATCTACGACAGCAGCAATGAACAGCAAAACGGCAGTATCACCTACAGTGAAGAACTCATGAAAAGGGATGATATTATAAAGATAGAGGAAGGCCACAGGCTCTTGGACCTTTTGATAAAGGGGAAGGTCTTAGATTTGTGATCCTTTAGTAGTGCTGTTTATCTTGCTTCCTTTTCCATGTATACAATTTAATCCAGGAGGTCAAATCAGATGCTGATTGTGCAGAAATACGGTGGAACAAGCGTTGCAAATATTGACAGGATCAGGGCTGTTGCACAGCGGGTTGCAAAGACTGTAGAAGAGGGAAATCAGGTAGTTGTTGTGGTTTCTGCCATGGCAGGTGAGACAGACAAACTGATTGAGCTTGCCCATCAGGTTAACCCTTCCCCTGGTGAAAGGGAGATGGACCTTTTATTGTCTTCAGGTGAGCGGGTAACAAGTGCACTCACAGCAATGGCAATCCAGGCACTGGGACATAAGGCAATAGCACTTACGGGCAGACAGATGGGTATTGTAACCGACTCAGTTCACACCAAGGCAAAGATTGAAAGGATATCAGGAAAGAGGGCTATTCAGTCACTGGAGGATGGCTATGTAGTGGTGGTTGCTGGTTTTCAGGGTGTTACAGAGGAAGGAGAAGATGTTACCACACTTGGAAGAGGGGGCTCAGACCTCACTGCAGTTGCCATAGCATGGGCGCTCAATGCAGACCTATGCGAGATCTACACTGATGTGGAAGGCGTATTTACCACTGATCCCAATATTGTACCAGAGGCAAGAAAGCTTCAGAGGATATCCTACGAGGAGATGCTGGAGCTTGCCAGCTCCGGTGCAAAGGTGCTTCAGACAAGGTCAGTGGAGTTTGCCATGAAATACAATGTGCCCCTTGTGGTAAGGTCAAGTTTTAATGATACCCCGGGCACCTATGTTTGTAAGGAGGATAAAGAGATGGAAAAGGTAATGGTCTCAGGTGTGGCCTACGATAAAAACCAGGTAAAGTTTACCATACTGAAGGTACCTGACCGACCGGGGATAGCTGCAAGGCTATTCAAACAGATTGCAGATGCAAACATCGTGGTAGACATGATAGTACAGAACATAAGTAGCGATGGCAAGTCAACAGATATCTCATTCACAGTGCCCAAAACTGATAAAGACCGGGCCATGGAGATTGCACAGAAGGTCTCTGATGAGCTTGGTGCAGGGGGAGTGGTCATTGATGAGAGTATTGCAAAGGTCTCTATTGTCGGCGTTGGGATGAAGACCCACTCAGGTGTGGCAGCAAAGATGTTTGAAACCCTTGCAGAGCACGGAGTAAATATTATGATGATAAGCACCTCGGAGATCAAGGTCTCCTGCGTGATTAACGACAAATACACAGAACTTGCGGTCAGGGCACTACATGAGGCCTTTGGGTTAGGGCAGAAATAGGGTGTTTTCTGATAAAGAAGGGGTGCTGTGACAAAGTCACAGCACCCCTTCTTCTTACACTCACAGTTGTTATTTTATTTCCTTAAAACTTCGCTATCTTGTCTGTCATCTTAATAAGCTGACCTGCATAGATAAGTGCCATCCTGATAATGAATCCACCAACCAGCACAAGAATGGCGCTGAGGTTCATCCTGAACTTCTCAAATCCAGTCAGTGTCTCTGAATGCTCACCCTTTACCTCAAGGAATTTAAGCACAATGGCAAGAGGGAATATGATGCTCAGAAGGAGGACACTGATCCAGTAAGGGAAAAACTCATGGGAGAAGGTAAAAAAGGGCATTATTGATTCCCTGTGAGACGCAGTGGATGTGTAATGGCCATAGAAGAACAGGGCAATAAGGGTAATCTCTGAAAATATCAGCCATATATCCACCTTTGTGAAGAAGAGCTTCACCTCGTTTTTCCTTGCCATTATTATCACCAGCGCTGCTCCTGTAGACAGGGCTGAATTCAGAAACAGTATGGGAAGCAGAGCCGAATTCCAGAGTGGTCTTGCCACAAAGGAACTAAGAAGCACACCAGTGTATATGCCCACAAAGATACCCATTACAAAGTTAATAACCGCCAGCTCCCGCATGTAGGGATTCAGCTTTTTAGACCACTTTTTGAGAAAATCAAAAACAAGCCAGTGTTTCAAGTCATCAGGCACCGTGGACAAACCATAAAGAAAACTAAGCGGAACCACTGCACCCACACCCCAGGCACCCCACGACATGGGTGAAAGAGGCTGAAAGGTCAGATAGAAATGAAAAGAATTGAGCTTTCTTTCAACATCAAGGAATATGAAAAACATACCAAGCATCAGTATAAACGGAGCTATAAGAGGCACCTTCACACAGCATGCCCTGTCTTCGGGCTCTTTCTTCCCCTTTCTGAGGTTGGCAATGGCAGACATGACCAGTGCTCCACCGGTCAGGCCGCCAAGGAAAAGATAGCTTGCTATCCTCCAGTCCCAGATATGCAGGTGGGGATAGGTCAATGCATTTGTTCCGTATATAGTGAGTTCCATCTTAAACCTCCTTTTATTCTGGCTTTGATTGTTTACGGATATAAAAGACCCTCGGATGGGTTCCAGCCTCTGGCAGTCTCACATAGGAACTGTACTCTTTAAGCAGCTGGCTCACCTTGCTGTAGGGGTCTTCAAGATTACCAAAGATCCTTGACTTGCCGATACAGGTTGCAACACAGGCAGGCTCCTTTCCAACCTTCAACCGGTGCTGACAGAAGGTGCACTTGTCTGCATAGCCATGCTCGGGGTCAATGTAACGGGCATCGTAAGGGCATGCAGCAATACATGCCTTACAACCAACGCATTTATTACGGTCTATCTGTACTGTGCCGTCTTCATCCTTATAGGATGCTCCGGTTGGGCAGTTATACACGCAGGGGGGATTGTCACAGTGATTGCAAAGCTCAGAGCGGAGCTCCATCCTTAGCTTTGGTGCCTTACCATTTACTTCCTCCACTACCCTTGTCCTGTAGTGCTCCTCTGGAACATGATTTTCTCGCTTGCAAGCCACAATGCATGCAAGACAACCGATACAACGACGCTGGTCTATAACCATTGCATACTTTGGCATCTCTCTAAGCCTCCTTTATAATCTTTACAAAGTTAACCCTCATCCCTGTTACACCTGATATGGGATCCACCTTGTACTTTGTTATCAGCCCCTGGTCATCTGCACCTCTCATATAGGCCCTGCTTAGAAGCTTTGACATCTGACCAAAACCATGAGGTAGATAGACGCAATCCTTTCTTATCCTTTCTGTTACCTTTGCAAGTACCTTATTGCTTCGTATGCCATCCTGGTTTTCAAGCACCACATACTCACCATCCTTTATATTGAGTCTCTTGGCAACCTCTGTGTTTATCCATACATGGTTTTCCTTCTTAAGTTCCCAGAGCCACTTGTTATTTACCGTTCTTGTAAAGGTGTGCATTGGAACCCTTCCATACAGAAGTCTCATATAACCCTCGGGAGGTTGCTCAACCCTTGTGTATTTTGGAATCGGGTCAAAGCCATAGGCCTCGAGTTCTTTGCTGTAGAGATTTATCTTTCCAGACTCTGTTTTGAATTTCGGTGGATTGTCAGGACCAAAATAGGGCCTTGCCGAGTTTGGTATTACATGATAGCCCTTTCTCTTCAGTTCATCGTAGTCTATATTCCAGAGCTTTGCCTGCTTGCGGAGTTTGTCTTCAAGCTGATTATAAGGGAAGTAATCCTCAAGGCCAAGCCTCTTTGCAAGCTGCTTGGCAATCCACCATGCTGGTTTTACCTCAAAAAGTGGCTTTACCACTGGCTGCCTCAGTGCAATTCCCAGTGACTTTGCATAGACCTTTTTTAGTTCATCATGTCTTTCAAGATATGTGGTCTCAGGCAGTATTACATCTGCAAGCATGGTGGTATCCATTGGCATCACATCAACGCTTACGAAGAGGTCAAGATTCTTTATTGCCTGAAGTGTCTCTTTCTGATTTGGAAGGGTCTTCACCAGATTGGTTCCCACTACAATCCATGCCTTTATTGGATAGGGATCACCCGTTATAGTGGCTCTTCTTACCTCATTGGTTAGTCCCTCACCACCTGCAAAGGGATACTTATCTGGTACAGCTATAGATTCTCTCTGTGGCTCAGGAAAGGGTTTACCCTTCAGCGACGGAAGCTTTGCGTGGGGTTTCAGATAAATGCCACCCCTTGCACCCCAGGTACCAAGTACCGCATTCAGCAGGGCGTTTGCCCTTGCCCTCTGGGTGTCATTACCATGCCATGAATAATGTCTGCCTGGATGAACAACCACATTTGGCCTGTAGCGTCCGAGCTCCCTTGCTGTCTCAACGATTAACCTTGCAGGTATATCGGTCTCCTTTTCTGCCCACTCAGGGGTGTAGTCCTTTACACCCTTCTTAAGCTCCTCAAACCCCTCTGTATATTTTCTTATATAATCCTCGTCATACCATTTCTCATAAATAAGTACATGAAGCCAGGCAAGCATCAATGCCAGGTCAGTGCCGGGTTTGATCTGTAGCCAGTAATGTGCCTTGCCTGCTGCTGTGGAGAATCTTGGGTCAACTACAATCAGCTTTACTCCTCTGCCAACAGCCTCTGTGAAATCCTGAACCTGTGAGTTATGCATATTTTCACCAAGGTGAGTGGCAAACATGGCAATAACCCTGCTGTTTGCCATATCCACCCTCTCAGGGCCTGAGCCAGGGTCTTCTCCAAAGGTCAGTTCATATCCCACATTCCTGGCCCCAAGGCACTGTGAAAACGATGGAAAGGTAATATTAGGAGAGCCCATTGCAAGAAGCAGATCAAAGAAATAACTGCCCGGGGAGCCATGGGCAAAAAGGGCTATTGCCTCGGGACCGTATTTTTCCTTGATCTTGGTCATCCTGTCAGCCACATAATTGAGGGCCTCATCCCAGGATGCCTTCTTGTACTTGTTTTCTCCTCTGGCACCTGTTCTAATGAGAGGAGCCTTTAGCCTGTCGCGGTCATAAAGAAGGCCCATTCCGGCATTACCCCTTGCACAGAGACGGCCACGGCTTTTTGGATGAAGGGGGTTACCCTCAAGTTTAACAAGCCTTCCGTTTACCACCCTCCCTATAGCACCACACATCCAGAAGCACATCTCGCATACGGTGGGAACATGCTTTAGTACTGCACGGTCATCATCAAGCCCCATTGCCGAAAGAGGTTTAAAAACCTCTGTGGTTAGCGCTGCTGAGCCAGCAAGACCCAGTGCAGCATACTTGATAAACTCTCGCCTGCTGATTCCCATTTCTCTCGCTCCTTTCGGATTTTTTGTGGATATTCTTAAAATTAAATATTTAGTTTATTTAAAATTTCTTATATTATAATATCTTATATATCTTTTTATCTATTAAACTGTGGTCAGTATTTTAGACTATGGTCAGTAAAAAAATCAAATTAGAAGGAGCTATCTGAGCCTGAGCATAGCAAAGGCAAAGCAACTGAGCAAGATGCTTCGCTTTTTGATCCCACAATAGGCAACTACATTAACTTCCATAGGGAATACTTGATGAGGGCCACAGCTACAACAATTAATGTGGCAGGCAAAATCTTGCGGTATGAAGGAAGCACATCAGCACAGAAGTACTCCCTTGTAAGTATAAGGCAGACATGCACAGGAGAAAGCAGTACCCCTGCGTAACCTGCTGCAAAGGCAAGTGAGAAAAGATAAGGCTCAGGACCTGTAAGGCTCAGTATCAACGGAAAGGTACTGCTTACAAAGCCAACTGTTATCCCTGTCAGGATACCGGTGATAAATGGCAGAAAAAATACTACTGGCAGAAGAGGTATATTGTTTTGTTTGAAAAAATCACCTATATTTTGAACTGCACCGGTTATCTCGAGGGTCTCCTTGAAGCAAACCACACCAAGAATCAAAAGTATAATGTCTGGAGAAAGGCCATACTTAATGACACTTATTATCTTCTTTAAACTATAACGATAAAAGGCTAACAAACCTGTAACAACAATCAACAAGGCATATTCTATAGGCAGATTTAATCCAATAACCAGAAAAAGCAGTATCATAAGCGGCAGGAAATATGCCCATCCTCTCTGCCCTCTGCTTACTGTCATGTTTTTACCCTTTATTCGCTTTATGAAATAAAATCCAACCAGAAACATCACCACCGCATAAGGTAGATTGTGTAGAATTAGCACTCTTAATGCAATAGAGGTTATTGCAGATGCAAGCACCACCCCTGGATATAGTGGAAGAACAAATTCCCAGGGATGCCTGTACCAGTAATTGGCAAAGGTCTTTTCCTCAGGTGTTAGCTCCATATCCGAGGTTGCCTTATCAACCATGGGAGCAGAGAAATAGGCACCCCCCACTGATGGCATCATACCTATTAGAAGAGGCATTGATACAACAACAAGCCTTTTATGCCTGAGCAGCCTTTCCATTGTTTTCATCATCCCATCAAGCACCTGCCTTTCTCTGAGTATCATCTCAAACATCCTTATGGCAGTAAGTGCAATCAACAACACAAGGGTTATGTGTGAAAGGAGGGTTCTTTTTATGATACTCTTTACACCCATAGCCCCTGGCATGTAAAACAGATAAAGCACCAGAGAGGCTATGAGCAGCACATAACCCACCTTCATCTTTTTTCTTAAAAGAAGAAGGATTACAACAAAAACACAGGCTACCTTTAGAAGGTCAATCATCCATTGATTATAACTTATTTAAATGGTGTGTTATCAGTATGCCAAAAACAAGTTGAGCCATACCCCCTACTCCCTACACCCTACTCCCTGTATTTATCCATAACAACCTGTATTTACAGGATATTTTCTTGACATATAATCTCATCAACTGGTATATTATTTACATCAACTGGTATATTATTTAAAATAATAACTCTATGGAGAGGAGCGTGTATATTTAATGCCTACCGTTAGTGTGAAGGAAAGCGAATCCTTCGAACTTGCACTGAAGAGATTCAAGAAGCAGTGTGAGAAGGAGGGTATTCTCTCTGAGATCAAAAAGAGAGAGCACTACGAAAAGCCAAGCGTAAAGAGAAAGAAAAAAATGCTGGCTGCACGCAAGAAGGCACTAAAGAGAATGAAGATGGCTACCCGTCGCTAATGACCATTAGAGAAAAAATCGATTCTGATCTCAAGGAGGCACTCAAATCAGGTGACCGTTTGAGTGTCTCTGTCTTACGACTCTTGAAGTCTGCCTTAAAGAACAAAGAGATACAAAAAGGAAAAGCTCTTACCGATGACGACATACTGACGGTGTTGTCATCTCAGGCCAAACAGATAAGAGAATCCATTGCTGAGTACGAGAAAGCAGGTCGGGAGGACCTCGCCAGTAAGGAAAAGGCAGAGCTTGCTGTGCTTCAGCGTTATCTGCCTGAACAACTCACCGAAGATGAACTGCTAAGGCTAATTAAAGAAACCATAGAGGAAACCGGTGCATCCTCCCCAAAAGACATTGGCAGAGTGATGAAAGCACTTATGCCCAGAATAAAGGGTAGAGCAGATGGCAAAATAGTAAATCAAATGGTTCGTGAACTGCTATCTTAACTACAAATAATCCTGTTAGAACATAATGTGTGACAATATACTTAATTAATTTGCATGGCCATAGCACGAGACTTCCAATGTATGAGGACAGGTTTAATTATCTATTCTTATAGTATCCCCAACCCAAGGGTCATCAAAGGGCATCAGTGCTTTTGTTATACTAATGTCAGGGCTTAGAGGACAGGACTCTGGAAAACCAGCACATAAAAGGAGGATTTCTATGACACTTAGAGAAATATATGAAAGGGCTGTCAAAACAGGAATACAGAATGACCCCAGAGGAAAAGACATAGTACAAAAGGAGATAGAAGAGGCAAGAAAGAGATTTGAAGAGCTTAAAGAAAGGGAAAGGGAATTTTTCGACACTGAGTCCCTTCAAAATCCCTACTCTGATACACGCATCCTTAATGGCACTGGAGAAGAAGAGGTTAAGACCCTGATTGCAGGTATTGACATTGAGGTGGGTGAGATAGTGCTTGTTGATCACCTCAGGTCAAAGGGTAGAGCCATAGACCTTGTGGTTTCTCATCATCCAGAGGGAATGGCCTTTGCTAATCTTTACGATGTGATGAAGATACAGGCAGACATTCTACACCGTTTTGGTGTTCCAATAAACATAGCAGAATCCCTTATGGAAGGAAGAATTAAGGAAGTGCAGCGCAGACTTATGCCCATCAATCACAACAGGGCAGTAGATGCTGCCAGGGTTCTTGGGCTCCCCTTTGTCTGCCTTCATACTCCCGCAGACAACATGGTGGCCTCATACCTGCAGAGGCTGTTTGATGAGAAGGCACCTTACAGGGTGTCAGACCTGATTGACCTTCTTCTTGAAATACCTGAGTACAGAGAAGCGAAAAAGGTGGGCGCAGGTCCCAAGGTACTAATCGGTTCTGAAAAGAGAAAGGCTGGTAAGGTCTTTGTTGACATGACTGGTGGCACAGAAGGGGCAAAGGAGATATTTTCAAGCCTTACCCAGAGTGGTATTAACACCATCGTTGCAATGCATCTAAGTGAGGAGCATAGAAAGGAGGCGGAGAAAAATCATCTCAATGTGGTAATTGCAGGACACATTGCAAGTGATAACCTCGGGCTAAACCTTCTTTTCGACCAGATTCTGGAGCCCTCTGTGGAGGTAATTGAGATTTCGGGTTTTAAAAGAATAAAGAGGCATTAAAAAAGCAACGACTCCCCAATGAATATCTCTCAGGCAGTAGAAGAAATAAGAGACAGAATAGATATTGTTGATTACATATCAGAGCATCTGGAACTGAAAAAGTCTGGAGCAAATTACAAGGCACTCTGTCCCTTTCATTCAGAAAAGACCCCTTCCTTTGTTGTAAGCCCTGCCAAGCAGATATTCCATTGTTTTGGTTGTGGAGTTGGTGGAGACCTCATAAGCTTTGTGATGAAATACGAAGGAGTAGAGTTCATAGATGCCGTAAAGATGCTTGCTGACAGAGCCGGGATAAAGGTTGAGCAAAAAAGCACGTCAAAGTGGAATACCAAACGGTCCAGTCTCGTCCAGATGCACAGGATTGCACTTGAGTTTTTTAAAGAACATCTGCAGAAACATGCCCCTGCATTGGAATACTTAAAAAAACGAGGTCTCCAGGGTGATATGGTAGAGATATTCCAGATAGGTTATGCCCCTCGGAGTAAAAATGGACTGCTCGAGCGCCTTAAAAAGGAGGGGTTCAAGGAAGAGGAGATAATCCTTTCAGGGCTCTGTAAAAAGTCTGATGGTGAAATCATTGACACCTTCAGGGACAGACTGATCTTCCCTATAATAAATACGCGGGGTGAACCAATTGCCTTTGGTGGAAGAATCATTAATGAAAAAAGCCCTGCACCCAAATACATAAATTCCCCCCAGACTGCCCTGTTCAACAAATCAAGGGAATTATTTGGCCTTTATCAGGCAAGAAAACACATCTCACAGAAGGGATATGTAATTATCACAGAGGGTTATCTTGATGTTATAACCACATATCAATATGGATTCAGGAATGTGGTTGCACCACTTGGCACTGCGCTTACAGAGGGGCATCTGAGAAAACTATCACCTTTGACGAAAAAAATTCTCATACTATTTGACGCAGACGATGCGGGTATAAAGGCTTCAAAGAGGGCATTCTCCCTGATATATACAAACAACATGACAGCAAAGGTAATGCTACTGCCACCCGGTACAGACCCTGATACATTCTTAAGAGAGCACGGAGCCGACTCCTTCAGAGATGAGTTTAAAAGGGTAAAGGACATCGTTGATTTTTTTCTGTCTCTAAAAGGAGAACGGACAGACAGAATCAGGGAATTAACAGCTATAATAAGGGGCATTACAGATCCCATAATGAAAGCAGAATTGATTAGAGAGCTATCTGAAAAAACAGGCATACCTGAAAACTACATACACGAAGAGGTTAAAAATCCTTCAAGAGCTGCAAGGGATAAAGGGGTACCTCAAAGAGGGGTTAATGGACTTCCATCTCCAGAAACTCTATTGATTGCCCTCTGTATAAGCTATCCTGAATACATCGATATAGTAAAAGAAAGCATAAAACCTGAATTTATCAGAGAGCCAGCTCTAAGGGATGTATTTGTCAGAATAATAAATTCAGAGGATAAAAACTTTCACGAGATACTATCTGAGGATGAGCTTTCATATTTTGGTGCTGTTTCTTTAAAATTTGATATTGACGAAACAGTTATTGAAAAAAACATACTTGACTGTGTAAAAAAGATAAAATCACTTGAATACAAAAGACGGCTGAAAGAGATAGAAATGGAGATAAAGCTTGCTGAAAGAGAAGGCGACCAGGTCTTACTGGCAGAGTTGCAGATTAAACTTCAGGAAATGCTGAAGGAGGGGGTTAATGAAGGAATACTTTGACTTTTTTGAGGAACTGACATTTGGTGATGAAACCGAAAGCCAGCCTTTCACGGTGGAAGAGGAACCTGAAGATGTCATAGACGAACAGGCTGAAAGGGAACGAGAGATTGACGCTATAAGCTCCTATCTGAAGGAGATGGGGGCAGTGCCGCTTCTTACAAAACAGGGTGAGATTGAGATAGCCATGCAGATAGAAAAGGGCAAACAGCAGCTCATGGCTGCTATCTTTTCTGTCCCCTATATCTTAAGGAAAATTGTGGAACTGGGTGAGTTAATAGAAAAGGGTGACGCCCCACTTGATGAGATAATAAACATTGAAGGTGATGAACAGGAAGAGGAGATTCTTGATATAAAAAACAGTTTTTATCAAACCACACTTAAGATCAGGGCACTCATACAGAAAAGGATTAACCTCCTGAAAAAAAAGTCAGACAACAACGGGGTTGATCTTGCGAAGACATTGAGAAAAAACAGAAAGGAGATACTGGAAGAAATAAAAAGCCTCAACCTCAAAGAATCGGCCATAAACATCCTTGCCGATGAACTCAGGAGATGGCATGAAAAGATTAATGAAATAAAGAAGGAATTGAAAAAACTGAAGGCTCGACTAAAGTCATCAGAAAAAAAAGGCAGTTCAGAAACCCTGACTCTGGTAGACCTTATAGCTGAGAAAGAGGAGGAACTTAAAAAGATTGAAAAGACACTTGGAATGCGGATAGAAGATTTCAGACAGGTTATAGGTGCTATTACCAGAGCAGAAAATGTTATTCATGAAGCAAAGTCTAAACTAATAGAAGCCAATCTCCGACTGGTTATAAGCATTGCAAAGAAATACATTGGCAAGGGGCTCAGTTTCGAGGACCTCATACAGGAGGGAAACATCGGCCTTATGAAGGCAGTTGATAAGTTTGAATATAAAAGAGGTTACAAGTTCAGCACCTATGCCACCTGGTGGATTCGTCAGGCCATTACACGGGCACTTGCAGACCACTCAAGAACCATCCGTCTGCCTGTTCATATGATAGAAAACATAAACAGGATTACCAAGATCTCGAGGGAGCTTCTTCAGGAGCTTGGAAGAGAGCCCACTGTAGAGGAAATAGCCCGCCGATCTGGCCTGCCAGAGAAGAAAGTAAAGGATATCTTAAAGACCACAAAGGAAACCATCTCTCTTGAAACCCCTGTGGGAGAAGATGAAGATAGCTATCTTCTGGATTTTCTTGAAGATGATGTCTCCGAATCGCCTCTTGATACGGCTATTCAGGAGGATCTGAGACGTCAGATCGACAGAGTACTTGAAAGCCTCAATCCCAAAGAAGCGGAGGTCATTCGTAAGCGATATGGACTTGATGAAAGCCGCTCACCTCACACCCTTGAAGAGGTTGGACGCGATATGAAGGTTACCAGAGAAAGGGTAAGGCAGATTGAGGTAAAGGCCCTGAGGAAGCTAAAGCATCCTTCAAGGTCAAGATGGCTAAAGAGTTTTGTGGAAAGTTAAGAGATGCTCCCCACTGGAAAGCTACCACTGGAACTGCTTGAAAGCCTGATAGGCCAGTTCCACGGTGTTGACGACCCCTCTGTAGTAGTTGGAGCCAGGGTGGGAGTGGATGCAGCAGTAATCGATATCGGCGCAGAGTATTACCTGATAGCAAAAACAGATCCCATCACCTTTGTAACCAGCAGAATTGGTCTTTACGCAATCACCATTAATGCAAACGATATTGCCTGTATGGGCGGCAGACCCAGATGGTTTCTTGTAACCCTGCTTCTTCCAGAGGAAAAGACAGATGAGGGGCTAATTAAAAACATCTTTTCTGACCTTTCTGAGGAATGTAAGAAACTCAACATTACAATCTGCGGTGGACACACAGAGGTCACCTACGGTATAGACAGGCCAATCGTTATTGGCCAGATGCTTGGTCTTGTAAGGAAGGACCGACTCCTTAATCCTGAGCACATAAAAGCTGGTGATAAGCTAATACTTACAAAGGGAGTTGGTATTGAAGCCACGGCTATTATGGCACAGGAGAAGGAAGAGGAAATAAGAGATCGCTTTGGCGATGAGTTTCAAAAAAGATGTAATAATTTTATAAAGGACCCTGGCATAAGTGTACTTGAAGAGGCAAAAATTATATGTGAGACAGGGGGTGTAAAGGCACTTCATGACCCCACAGAAGGTGGGCTGGCAACTGCTCTTTGTGAGATGGCAAGGCCAGCAAAACTGGGAATCCGGGTGTATGAGGAAAACATAATAATTCCAGAGGAAACTAAAAAAATATGTGCATACTTCGGACTGAATCCACTGGGTGTTATTTCATCAGGAGCACTACTGGCAGCAGTAAGAAAAGAACTATCAAAAACAATAGTAAAAAAACTCAACGCTTCTGGTATAAGTGCATCTGAAATAGGCGAGTTTACTGATGAGCCGGGAAGGTATGTTATTGTTAGCCAGGGAAAGGATAGACCACTCAGTAGATTTGACAGGGATGAGATAACAAGGATATTCTAAAGGGTATGATAATGCCCTCATACCCTACACGCTGGGCTTGAACGATTAATGGAAAGTTTGGGTCAAAATTTCCATTCAAGGTGAAACTCCATTGTGTAGTGTATTTTAGTTTTAACGATTTTTTCTGGAGGAATCAAATGAAAAGAGTCCTTTTAATCCTTGTGTGTGTGCTTGGGCTTGTGATAAATGCATCAGCTAAGGAGGCATCCCGTAGAAAAGACAACTCTCAACTCATCCTCTCTGGGGTCCACATCTACAAAGACCAGCTTGGTGAGATAAAGATAAAGGTCTATCTTAAGGAAGACGACCCTGAGCTTGCAGAGAAATATCTTGAATATACCAAAGGATACCTGAAAGACTTTCAGTCACTTCTTGGCCCATTTCCATATAAAGAACTCAACATAGTTGAAACAGACAGACCCATTGGCGTCTCCTTTCCAAGATATATACTGTTTGGCTCTGCTGTGATAAGGCTTCCCTTCATCCCTGAAACATCCCTTCCCCATGAGATTGTTCATCAATGGTTTGGCTCTCTGGTGGAGGTTGACCCATCAGAGGGAAACTGGTCTGAGGGATTGACAACATATCTTGCAGACCACAGAATGAGTGAACTTAAAGGTAATGCAGCAGTATACAGAAAAAAACTTCTGCTGGATTATCTCAATTATACGAAAGGTAAAGAGGAGATATCTCTAAGAGAATTCACTACCAGGACAGACAACCTTACAAAGGCGGTTGGTTACGGAAAGGCAGCAATGGTGTTTCATATGCTTAGAGTGGAGCTTGGCGATAAGGTCTTCTACCAGGGCCTCCGAGACTTTATTAAGAATTTTGCCGGGAAGAAGGCTCGATGGGATGATATAAGAAAGACCTTTGAAAAGGTATCAAAGAGGTCACTGGAGGACTTCTTTTATTACTGGGTACACAAAAAGGGGGCTATTAAACTCAGTCTGAATTACATATCTGTATTGTATCGCAATGCAAGGTATGTTATCAGCCTGAAACTCAAACAAACCGGTGATATAAGCTACAATTTTGAGCTTCCCATCAGGGTTTACACAGAGCAGGGGGTGGAAAACCACAGGATAAAGGTAGACAGCGACAGTATAGATATTAAGTTATACACCAGGGCAAATCCCTTTAAAATAGTCATAGACCCTGAGTACGACCTTTTCAGAATACCCACTAAAAACGAAATCCCTCCTCTTATTTCGGCACTAAAAGACGACAGTGGTGCCCGCCTTATATACCGCGATGAGGAAAAGACGCTCTATCATGAGATAATACAGTATTACAAAAACAGGGGTCTCAGGGTTTTCTCTGATAAGGAGTTCAAATTCAATCAGCTTAAGGAGCATTCCTTCATAATCCTTTCATCTAAAAACAGGGTATTCAGGATGGCCTTTGACAGCGATGTAGAGGAAAACGGTGATTTTTATATCAGGGTCTTTCCAAATCCTCTGAACCAGGCTCGATACATCATGCTGATAGACGCATCAGACGCTGAGGCAATAAGCAAGGCATTTCACAAGATAGGGCACTATGGCAATTATTCTGAACTTGCATTTTCAGAAGGCAGAAATATCTCAAAAAGAGTCGATCATAGAGACATGGGAATCATAATCAATCTCAGTGACGACTTTCATGCAGTAAGACCTGCTGAGGGCGGTAGTATCGATGATATAGCTCAGCAAATAAAGGATTCAACTATTGTTTACATAGGAGAGGACCATCTCAACTACAACCATCATATCATACAATTTGAAATAATAAGAAAGCTCTATGAAATAAACAAACATCTGGTGATAGGAATGGAGATGTTTCAACGTCCCTTTCAGAAGTACCTTGACCAGTTTATTGAGGGCAAAATAACTGAAGCAGAGATGCTTAAGAAAACAGAATACTTCAAGAGATGGGTCTATGACTACAACCTCTACAGAGACATTATTCAGTTTGCAAGGGCAAAGGGCATACCAATAATTGCACTGAATATAAAAAGAGAAATAGTGGATAAGGTCTCCTCAAAGGGAATCGACTCCCTCAGTCCTGATGAGAGAAAACTCCTGCCAAAAGGAATAGACCTTCAGAACAGAGAATACCTGCGGTATCTTAAAAGGATATTTTCACGACATGGAAGAAGAAAGGGCAGGACCTTTGAAAACTTTTACTTTTCTCAGTTGATCTGGGATGAAACAATGGCAGACTCGGTAATAAAGGCTCTCGACAAATTCCCTGATTCACAGATAATTGTAATTGCTGGAAATGGTCACATCAGGAATGCCTGGGGCATACCAGACAGAGTGAAGCGTAAAAGGAATGTTACTTTTTCTATTATTGTAAATGGCTCGGAAGGTGGAGAAAACAGACTTGGAAGAGGAGTGGCTGACTATGTGTTCTATACTGCCTGGGCAGATCCACCTCGATCTCCCCGCCTTGGGGTCTTTATAAAAAGGACTGACGAGGGTGTAAAGGTTGAAAGAGTTACAGAAGACAGCCCTGCAGACAGAGCAGGAATTACAGCTGGCTCAATAATATTATCTATTGATGGTCAACCGGTAAAGGATGTTGATGACCTGAAAATATATTTACTTGACAAATCACAGGGAGAAACTGTAACCCTTAAGATCAGGAAAAATCTCTTACTTTTTAGCTCTGTAGTTGAAGTAAAAGTAAAATTATGAATTCTACCCGAGGGCATCAAACTCTCTTTTAAAATGTCCAAGCGTTTCATCATCAAATATGCAGAACTCTACTATCTCAACAGAAGAGTCGAGGTTTTCGAGCAAATACCTTCTTGACTCCCCAACGAGTATTTTCGCACATCGGTCCTTTGGAAATCCGAATATCCCGGAGCTTATTGCAGGTAATGAAATACTCTTGAATCCCTTTGACGCTGCAAGCCTGAGGCTACTCAGCACTGCATTCTTCAGTTTATTATCTTCGTCACCTTCGCCCATCCTTGGACCAACTGCATGGATTACAGCCTTACAGGGTAGTCGACCTGCTGTGGTGATAGCCGCAGAGCCCACAGGGACAAAACCAATCCTGTCACTTTCTTCCTGTATGATATGCCCACCCTTACGAACGATTGCACCTGCCACACCACCACCATGCTTCAGGTAAGAGTTGGCTGCATTTACAATAACATCCACATCCCTTTCGGTAATATCACCCTTAACAAGTCTTAAGACCTTACCATCAATCTTTACCTCTTTTACTAACTCCATAAACACCTCCTGAGATTGGTTATTGCGTTAATTGCGTTCTTTGCGTTCATTGAGTTCATCGCGTTCCTTAACTACACCCTACTCCCTACACGCTACCCCCTGTCTTTTACTACCCCCTACACGCTACCCCCTACACCCTGTCTTTTTTACACCCTACACGCTACCCCCTGTATTTTTAAATTTACAAAAAATTTACACGATTTGATAACCAATTTACAAGGGGCTGTGAGAAAATAAAATAGAGTTTTCAAAACAGGGCCTCCGGGCCTGAGAACAAGGGAGGTGTAGTGATGGGACTTAGTAGAAGAGATTTTATCAAGGCCTCCGCAGCAGCAGCGGCTCTTGCCATGGCTGGGTTGCCTGCAGATGCTGTGGCAGACTCATCAATCAGGTACGAAAGGTCACAATGCAGGTTCTGTGGCACAGGGTGTGCGGTTCTGGTGGGTGTGAAAAATGGTAAGGTCGTGGCTGTTAAGGGTGATGCCGACAGTCCTGTAAACTTTGGGAGGCTCTGCATGAAGGGTTATTCCCTGCCTCATATTATGTATGGCAAGGACAGATTAACGAAACCAATGGTCAGACAGTCTGATGGAAGTTATAAGGAGGTTTCCTGGGATGAGGCACTGGACCTGATTGCCGATAGATTTGTTCACTACATTAAAAAATATGGAGTTGATTCGGTTGCCTGGTATGGTTCAGGACAAAACACTACACAGGAAGCCTTTGCAGCCAACAAACTCTTCAAAGGTATCATTGGCACAGCCAATGTAGAGGGCAATCCTCGTCTCTGTATGGCCTCTGCTGTTGGCGGTTATCTGAATACCTTTGGCACTGATGAGCCAGCAGGCACTTACGATGACTTTGATGCAGCAGATTGCATATTCATAATAGGCTCTAACACAGCAGAAAACCATCCAATGCTGTTCAGGAGGGTCATTGACCGTAAGAGCGCCTACCCTGACAGGGTAAAGGTCGTAGTGGCAGACCCAAGGTATACACCTACGGCCCGGTATGCAGATCTGCATCTGAAATTCCGTCCAGGTTATGATATGTATCTTCTTAACTCAATGGCTTATGTAATCGTTGAAAAGGGGCTTATTGATGAAGAGCATCTGAAGTATTGTACATTCAGGACAGGACTTAAAACCAAGGGCAAATTTATAGACTTCAATAGCTACAGGGAATTCCTCAAGGACTATGCGCCAGAGAAAATAGAGGGTCTTGTAGGAGTTCCGGCATCCGATATCAGAAAAGCTGCCCTGTGGTTTGGCAGAAAGGGATACTCCACACTCAGTATCTGGACCATGGGAATCAATCAAAGGACCAAAGGAGTGCATCTTAACTGTCTGCTTCACAACCTGCATCTAATAACCGGCAAGATAGGCAAACCAGGTTGTGACAGCCTTTCACTCACTGGTCAGCCAAATGCCTGTGGAGGAACAAGGGAGCAGGGGGGGCTCACTCATATACTGCCAGGCCACAGAGCCGTGGCTAATCCAAAACACCGTAAAGAAATCGCCGAGATCTGGGGAGTTCCTGTGGAATGGTTACCCCAAAAACCCACTGGCCCTGCAGTAAATATGTTTATGCGTCTAAGTCAGGGCAAGATCAAGGCCATATGGATAAATACCACTAATCCCGGTCAGAGCCTGCCCAATGCCGGTAAATACCGTAAGGCCATGAAAAAGGCATTCACTGTGGTAAGCGATGTCTATCCTACAAGGACAACAGAGCTTGCATCGGTAATACTGCCTTCAGCACTATGGGTAGAAAAAGAGGGCGTAATGGGTCAGACTGACCGGAGGTCACAGTTCATTCCCAAGGTAATAGACCCACCCGGTGATGCAAGGGCTGACTTCTGGCAGATACTTGAGGTGGCAAAGAGAATTGCAAAAAAACTTGGCAGAATGACCCATTACAGGGTTATCGATCCCATGACCGGTGAAGTGAAGAGTATTAAAGAGGTCTATGGACTTGGTTTTGGGACCGAAGAGGAGGCATGGAATGAATACAGGCTCTGCACCAGAGGACAGGATGTGGACCTCTGGGGCGCCACATATGAAAAGCTCAAGGCACATGCAGGCGGAGTGCAATGGCCATGTCCGAGTACGGACTTCGAAAACCGTGGTTCTGCAAAGAGGTTTATCAGCAAGGCCCACGCCCTTGAGGTCTACGGCAGGGCAAACAGAAAATACAAGACCGGCTATGTCACCCTATATGACCAGCACCTTGAACAGAAGGGATACAAGGGCCCATTTAACTACTATGGTCATCACCCATTCCACAAGGGCTCGGAAGGAAAGGCTATTGTAAGAGTACTTAAGGCAGGGCTTGATTACGAGATGCCCGATGTCGAATATCCCTATGTGCTTAACACCGGCCGTGTAATAGAGCACTGGCACTCAGGCACCCTTACCATGCGGGTCAGGCTTCTAAGGGAGATGAATCCAAGGGCCTATGTAGAGGTCTCCCCTGAGGATGCAAAATCATTACACCTGAAAAGTGGAGATAAACTAAAGATCATATCCAGAAGGGGTGAGATTGTCTTACCTGTATGGGTCACCGACAGGGCAAGGCCCGGTATGGTATTCGTTCCATGGTTTGACGAAAATAAACTGATTAACCTCCTTACCGTAGATGTTCCCAAGAGCTGGTCAGGTGCAGGTGAGCCTGACTTTAAAGTTTGTGCTGTAAAACTTGAGAAGGTATAAAAGAAACAGCGGGAAGGAGATCGTTGTATCTCCTTCCCCAAAATAAAGACAGGGAGATGATGACATACATTTTAAAAAAGGCATTTGTGCTATCAATTGCTTTATTTCTAATAGTTGCAGCATGCGTTGAGAAGGAAGAGGAGGTTGGTGGAAAGCAGAAAGGAAAGACAGGCAGTGAGGTAATCGTTAGCATTGGTGAAATACTGAAGGAGCCGTCAAAATTCAAAGACTCAATAGTAACAATAGCGGGTCAGGCTGAACCAGGGCTTGCCTTTGAGTTCGTAAACGAACAGCCCTATCTCCTCAAGGACTCTACAGGCCAGATATGGGTTATTACCAGGGGGTTGATGCCGTCGAAAGGACAAAAGATTAAGGTTCGCGGAGCTGTACAGACACCTTACCAGATTAAAGGCAGAAGATATGAGGTTGCCATTGTGGAAATCAAACGATATTAAAGTCTTATCTTTTGAAACTACAAGGCGAGAATTCCTTAAACAACTGGGGGGATTCTTTGCTTTAAGCCTTTTGCCTCTTCAGAAAAGATTTATAATCTTGAGACCACCAGGAGCTACATCAGACTTTCTTGAAAAATGTATAAGATGCGGTAAATGTATCGAGGCATGCCCCTATGACAGTATAAAATTTCTTGACATCACAGCCGGTGCATCAATCTATACACCCTATATAAACCCACTTGAGACCCCATGTTATCTCTGTTTAAAAAGAGGTGAGGATGGTATAGACAGACCCATAAGCAAATACCTGCGATGTGGACAGGCCTGTCCAACAGGAGCTCTTAAAAAGATACTGAATACCAGAGAGGTTCTTGAAAATCTCCCTGACGAACTGAAAATAGGTGTGTCAAAGATAAACAGAAAAATCTGTCTTGCATGGCAGTATGACTCATGTGGTGAATGTTATTACAACTGTCCTTTAAAAGATAAGGCCCTTCGAGACAGACCACCTAATGAGATTATAAGGGGAGCAACAGGCGTGAGACCCTATGTTGACCCCGATTACTGCACAGGTTGTGGCATGTGCAATTATGTTTGCCCTGTAAAGGAAAGGATTGCCCGTTCATATATGGACAGGTCAATAAAACTAACCTATTTTGAGGAACGTTACGCAGCAATGGTAAGAAACCTGATTGGCTCAGCAGGCAAAAACATCAGACTACCAGCAATAAGGGTAGAGAGGATTCTGTGATATGACAGAAAGAAAAGGAAAAAAGCTTAAGGCATTATACCTAAGAAGAATTGTTCAGTTCATTGTACTGGCAGGTATCATTTTAATACCGTTTTATTCTCAGAACCCCATGCAGTGGTCACCGTCAAGAATAGTGCTCGGACACCTCCCCCCACCCAGGGTATCTCCTGTTACAGGGGATACATGGTCAATCTCTATTGGCAACATCACTTTTATACATCCACTTGCTTTGATAGACTACATTGTATCATCAAAGAAACTCTACCTGCCCCTTATAGCGGCTGTTATTCTACCTCTGGCAATAACACTTATTCTTGGCAGGGTCTTCTGCTCCTGGATCTGTCCGATGGGGTTTATTTTTGAGCTGAATCAGAAGATCAACAATCTATTGAAGAAGATTGGTGTTAAGGTGAATTTTAATATCAAAGATTACAGATACATATTTTTCAGTATACTATTAATTACAGCCTTCTTTTTTGCCATCCCTGCACTCTCGGTTTTCGACCCTCCCCATATTCTTGGCAGGGAATTTATGTTTATATTTACGCACCATCAGATAAGTTTAACAGGAATACTGTTTATAGGTGTATTTCTTTTTGTTGAGGCCTTTTCAGTAAAACGACTCTGGTGTAGTAAGCTGTGTCCATCTGGTGGTGGGCTTTCTCTTTTAAGTGCTAAAAGAATACTTCACATCAGAATGGACAAGACTCTCTGTATAAAATGCAGTAAATGTGATGATGCATGTCCTTACGACCTGAATCCCATGAGGCTGTCTGAAAACGGACAGATAGACTGGTTAAAATGCGACAATTGTGGCCTCTGTAGAGACGTATGTCCAACTTCTGCAATAAGTTATCATCTGGGCATAAGGAAACATAATGAAAAGGAGGTGTAACTAATGCCAATAGCAGGTGCGGTAGTGGTGCCGATAAAAAAACAAACTGAAACAGTCGTGGTTGACAGATTAAATAATTTAAAGGGGGTGGAAGTACAAAAAGTAGGACCCAGGGGAATTGCTGTAGTTTTAGAGGCAGACAGCGCTAAAGAACTTAAAAGAATCTCCGAAAATATAAACAAATGGGAGGAGGTGATAGAGTTTGAATTAGTCTATTTCAACTGGGAAGAAACATAGGGGCTTGTAGATTTGAGATTTGAGATTTCAGATTTGAGAACTTGGGATTTTAAAATTTAAGGAGGTGTGTATGAAGAGGTTTCTAATCATTATTGTTGGTATGCTTATTATCGGAGGATTTTACCCACAGATAGCCAGGGCACAAAATCCAACCGACCCCTGTATAAGCTGTCACGACACCGTTACCCCAGGCATTGTCAAGCAATGGCAGGAAAGTAAGCACAGCAAGGTAGGTGTGAAGTGCTATGTTTGCCATAAGGCGAAGGATGACGACCCTGCAGGGTTTGACCACAACGGCTACAGGGTAACTGCACTGGTTACTCCCAAGTACTGTCAGAGCTGTCATGCCAAACAGGTGGAGGAGTTCAAAAACAGTCTTCACGCAGTGGCAGGGTTCTTTTCCATCTCATCCTATGCCATTCAATCAGGTGAAAGGGTAACGGAGGATAACATTACAGTTGGAAAAAATAAAAACTATAAGACCAATTTCTCAAGGGAGTCTGCTGAGGCAGGATGCCTGCATTGTCATGGCACTGTTATTAAGGTTGGCAAAAACGGTAAGCTTATAAACTGGCCAAACAATGGAATAGGCCGATTTAACCCCGACGGAAGCGTGGGAACCTGTACAACCTGTCATACAAGACATGCCTTTTCAGTGGCAGAGGCCCGTAAGCCAGAGGCCTGTGGACAGTGTCATCTTGGACCTGACCATCCACAAATAGAGATATATACGGAAAGCAAACACGGTGCCATTTATGCTGCAAAGGGAGAAAACTGGAACTGGGATGTTCCACCAGGACAGTGGGGACCCGAGGACATCGAGGCACCAACCTGTGCAACCTGCCATATGAGTGGTTTCGGTGGTGCGGTTCCGTCAACACACAATGTCAGTGCCAGGCTTAAATGGGAACTGGAGCCGGCATTTTCCTGGCCTACAGAGAAGAAGTATCTCACTGGCAAGGCAAAATTCAGTGTCGACCCTGACATAGCAAGAAGATATGAAAAACAGTACGGACTTCCTGCAGGTTCCCTTTCAAAGGTAAAAACTGGTTTACCCAACCCCTTTGCAATTGCCAAAAAGTTTGCTCCTGATGTTTACAAGGCATATGTAGGTCCTGGAAAATGGTTTGAAAAGGGTGATACCCGCTACGATGCCCTTAGAGGTGATGCAAGGCGTTCACCTGAGGCCAAGAGGGCTGATATGGTAAAGGTCTGCACCCAGTGTCACTCTTCCACCTGGGTTAAGGGTGAGCTGGCAAAGGCAGAGAAGGTAATAGATGTTTACAACGCAGTTGCCTTTGCAATCAAGAAGAAATACTATGACCCAATTAAGAAGGAAGGGCTGGACAGGGATATCAAGTTCAATGGTAAAAGCGAGGTTGACAATCTCTGGCACGAGATATGGCATCATGAGGGACGCCGCTGGAGGATGGGCGCCTTCATGCAGGGGCCAGACTATGAACACTGGCATGGCTCTTATGAGGTATCGGTTGATGGCTCAGAGATGGCAAACTGGCTCGATGAGTTAAGGACAAGAAAGGCAATAAAGAAAAAGCTGAATATTAAATAATTACAGAGCCACTGCGGGGGTCCCCCAAACGGCGGGACCCCGTTTTTTTTCACTCATTTATCCTTTTATCTTAATGAATTACTTAGCTACAACCTAATTTAATTAGATAGATTTATAAAGAACTAACATTTACAGTTCCTGATCTCTTAGATTTTCGAATATCTCACGAAATTTTTCAGCTGACTTTTTGAAGGCCTCGAGTACCTCTGGATCAAAATGCACAGGCAGTGTTCTTCCATCACCCTTTGTGATAATTTCCACTACCCTTTCATGCTCAAGTGCAGGTTTGTAGGGTCTTTTGCTTCTTAGGGCATCGTACTGGTCAACGATATTCATTATCCTTCCACTTAGAGGGATTTCTTCACCTTTAAGCCCCCTTGGATATCCACTACCATCCCATCTCTCGTGATGATTAAGCGCAATCTCCTCGGCCATCTTCAGATAGGGGGACTCCGAGCCATTGAGTATTTTCGCACCTATAGTTGTATGTGTCTTCATGACTTTCCATTCTTCTGGAGTTAGTTTTCCCGGCTTCAGCAATATACTGTCAGGAATACCAACCTTTCCAATGTCGTGCATGGGAGAGGAATAGAAAATGGCCTCTTTAAATTCTTTATCTGCACCTAATGTATCTGCAAGTTCCCTTGTATAGAAACTCGTCCTTTTTATATGCATTCCCGTCTCCTCGTCTTTGTACTCAGATGCAAGGGTAAGGCGATAGACAGTCTCAATATAACCGAATTTAATCTTTTTGTGAGCCCTTTCAAGTTTCTTAAGTGTATCTCTCAACTCCTCTGTCCTTTTCTCTACCTCTTTTTCAAGGATTTCGTTATGGTTTTTAAGTAAATCATGATACTCTTTAAGTTTTAAATTGTTTCTTACCCGCAGGGAGAGTTCTTCAAGGTCTACTGGCTTTGTAAGAAAATCATCAGCACCAATGGATATCCCCTTTATTCGGTCTTCCCTTGAATCAAGGGCTGTGACAATAATTACAGGAATATGGCCTGTCTTTTCATCTGCCTTGAGCCTCTCTGTGGCCTCAAAGCCGTTCATCTCGGGCATCATAACATCCATGAGAATAAGGTCTGGGCTTTGTCCTTTTGTAATCTCTACTGCCTCATATCCGTTTTTTGCTGTGATGGTCTCATAGCCAAGGCTTTCACAGAACCCTGTCAGGAGTCTTAGATTACGCTCCTCGTCATCAACAATAAGTATCTTTTTCCTGTTTTCCATGTTATCCTCCAGTGTTTGATTCTTCTCTATGCTGATAAAGATCCTTAATAGCATTTATTAGCTGGGAATACTTAAAGGGCTTGGCTAAATATCCATCAAAGCCCTCACGAAGAAACCTCTCCCTGTCACCCTTCATTGCAAAGGCAGTAAGGGCAATAATCTTTATAGATGATGTATTGCTATCATTCCTGAGAATCCTCATTGCCTGAATACCGTCCATGTCTGGTAGCTGTATATCCATAAGAATGATATCAGGAAGTTCCTTTCGTGCAATATCTATTCCTTTTGAGGCATCCTCAGCCTCAAGATACTCATACCCCTCTGTCTTTAATATCTCTGTTATGAGTTTCATATTCAAAGGATTGTCTTCTATAATTAGGACCTTCATGATTACCTCCATAATGGTTAATTTTTATCCAGTGCCGACAGTAATGAAACTCTATCCTGACCATCATCAGGAAACAGGACGATTGAAATTTGTACCTCATAGCCATAACCTTTCATAATACGCTCAAACCTCTTTGCGGCATTTGATAAATCTTCTGTGCATGAATTAAGTGCTATTATGTACATACAGTTTTTCTCTCTGTTGTGCCCCAGTATCTCGTGTTTTCTCAGTTGTGCTTTCAGCCTTTCTGATAGTGTCTTCCAGTCATCTTTTTCTACATTAGAAAATACAAATCGAATTATCCCGAAACAAAGACCTTTTCTTTTGTGATAGGATATTATTCTGTCGATATGTTTTAAGAGAGAATCCCATCTAAGAAGTCCTGTTACGGGATGAAGGATATCACTTTCTAAAACAGGGCTTTCCTGATCTATCTTTTTGACAGGTATCTGAAAGATGAATCTGCTGCCCTTTCCAAACTCACTTTCTGCATATATCCTTCCATGATGCCTTTCCACAATCCTCTTACATATAGCAAGACCAAGCCCTGTGCCTTCCTGTCTTTTTTCATAGATTGAGCCAATCTGCTGGAAGGGTTTGAAGAGTTTGTCCATGTCTTCAGGCCTTATGCCAGGGCCTGTGTCCTCTATTGATATCTCTACAAAGTCAACTCCCCTGACAGCAGGTTCAAGGGTATCGCCAGATATTCTTCTTGCCTTGATTGTGATCTTACCACCGTCAGGTGTAAACTTGGCTGCATTGCTCAAGAGATTCACCAGTACTTGTTTGAGTTTCTTATGGTCAGCCTCTACCACAGGGATGCCCTCAGATAGATCAATGTTAATCTCTATCCTGTGTTTAATAGCCTTTTCCTTTATAAAGAGAAGGCTTTCGTCTATGAGTTCTCTTATATCAACAGGAGAGTACTCAAGCTCAAGTGCACCTGCCTCCACCTTGCTGAGGTCAAGGATGTCATTTATCAATGAAAGGAGATGTGTGCCGCTTTCCAGTATATCCTTTACATAACCTCTCTGTTTCTCCGTAAGTTTCCCTCCAATATCCCTGAGTAGCATCTCAGAAAACCCGATTATGGCATTCAGAGGGGTTCTCAGCTCATGGGACATATTTGCAAGGAAATTACTCTTTGCCCTGTTGGCAGACTCTGCAACTATCCTTGCAGCCTCTGCCTCTGTCCTTCTCATCTCAAGCTCCCTGTTAAGATGCTGTAATTTCCTGTTAGCCATCTCAAGCTCTTCAGTACGCTCTCTTACACGCCTGTCAAGATCATCCACAAGCCTGATGTTTTCAATTGTAGTGGCAGCCTGGTTTGCAAAGGCCTCTATAACCTTTACCCGCTCTTTATTAAAGTATCCCTTTTGACTACTGTAGAGATTAAGTACTCCCACTACCCTGTCCCTTGCGCATATAAGGGGTAATGCCATGGATGCGTAATAACCCCTCTGAAGAGCCTTTTCTCTCCATGGTGCAAAACAGGGGTCATGTTCAATATCGTTACAGATAACAGGTCTTCTTTCACGCACAGCCCTTCCAGTTGGTCCCTGTCCCTCTGGTGTATCATCCCATCGTATGGAGACGCCTTTTAGATAACCTTCCTCATGACCATAGACCGAGACAGGAATCACACGGCAGTCATCATCTTTTATAGTGCCAATCCATACCATCTTAAGATCAAATACCTGATAGGCCAGTTCGCATATCCTTTTGTAGATATCCTCCTTTATATCAAGATTTATCAGGTTCTGTGAGGCTGTATTGATGGCCATCAATTCATGGGTTAGCTCCTTTACCTTCCGTTCGTATTCCATCCGCTTCATGGCCTCATAACCAGATGATATTATCTCAGCAACCGAGGCAGCAAATCCCTCCTCCTCTGTAGTCCATTGCCTCTGCCCCCCTGTATGCTCAAGACATATTACACCAATGACCCTGCCACCGTATCTTATCTGGGCATCAAGCATGGCACCTATATTAAGAGGCTTCAAATATATCTCTGAAAACTCGGATGTCCTTGGGTCATTAACCGCATCATCGGCCCTTATAACAGGGCTACTCCTTAAAGCATGAAAATAAGAGGGGAAGTCCTTTACCCTGAGAGTCTGCCCGGAGGAGTGGGTGTTTGCGGATTTTTCATAAAGGTCATGGCAGATGAGACTCTCCTCTTTTTCATCAAAGAACCAGACACTTACCCTCTCTACATCAAGCGTTGAAGCAGATGCCCATGTCACCCTTTTTATGAATTTCAGGAAATCTTTTTCCTCAAGTGCCTTTGTCCTTGAGAGTTCAAAGAGGGTCTGCATCTGCTGCCTGTTCTTCTGTTCCTTCTCAATAATTAGCAGTTCTTTTTGCTTTCTCTCAGTTATATCATAGAAGTAAATCCTGAGTTTGCTTTCATAGGGATGAACAAAGATCCCATAAAAGCTATCCCTTATCTTCCTCTCTATGTAAGTATTACCATCATCAGATGCCATTGCCCTCTTGATATGAAGGAGCGTTCTTTCAGGTATCAGCTCATCAATGGACATCTTCTTTTGCTGGAGCATTGTCTCTGCAGAAGGGTTCAGATAGGTGGTGTTTCCTTTCAAGTCAAGCTCAAATATAGGAGAAGGCGAGTTTTCTATAAATGATGAGAGATACTCTACCTCCTCTTTCCTTTCCTTTAGTTCTCTAAACTGTCTTGCATTATTTATTACAAGTGCCACAGTTGAGGCATAGGTCATGGCATGGAATTCATCATCCTCTGTAAAGGGTATCCCATCAAGCCTGTCGGTAAAATATAGCCTTCCTATCACCTTATCATGAAGGATGATGGGAACACCAAGGAGTGTTTTCATTGGAGGATGCCCCTCTGGAAAGCCAGTATAGACAGGGTGGGATTTTATATCATCCACACGAATGGGCATTCCCTCTTCTGATAGATAGCCAAGGAGTCCCTTGCCTTCAGGGAGGCCATGTTTTTTCAGGAGTTGCCTGTAGATATCCTCGTCAATACCTGATTGAATGAATGCCTCATAGCCGCCGTCTTTATTTAATATTCCAAGGGCTGCATATCTGGCCTTCAGAAGCTTGCGACCCTCTTGTACGATCTCTTTCAGGATTGTTGTATAGTCAATTTCTGATATAAGCGCCCTTGTTGCATTATAGATTCCTTCGAGGTTTTTAATGAGATGCTCCCTTTCCGTGATAGCCTCTTTTATCCTGAAGGCCATGTTATTAAATGCCTGACCAAGCATCTCAAGCTCATCGCCTGTGTTTATTTCTACCCTGGCATTGTAATTACCTTCAGAAAGGCTCTTTGTTGCCCTGTAAAGCCTCAGAATAGGGGCAAGGAGGGTCTTGTTTGTTACATAGAGAATGACCAGACCAGAAAAAAACACAAATAATAGCATGTAGATATGTGCCCTTGATGCCCTCTGCATTTCCGCTTCATGGTCATTGCTTATAAAACCAACTAATCTGTCTATAGTATAGACAAAGCCATGAAGGGTATCGTTATATCCTTTGAGGACCGCCCGTACCTTTCTTTCAGGGGTATCCTCCGGCATTGCGATTACATTCAGGGCTACAGGTCTTAAGGCATTATTCCACTGTCTCTCAATACCATCAAGGACCGTAAGTGCATCAGGGTAGTGCAAAGGTTTAATTCCAAGTGATGGAGAACCTTCATATAGATACATCAATGTAGTATCAAACATTTTGACTTCATGTCTCACCTCGTTAATGATCTCTAACCTCTCTTTTTCTGATAATTTAATAACCTCCTTTTCTGCAAGCCTGTTAAGAAGCCATCCTATCTCAAAGGCCCTGAACCTGAGCTGGCCTGCAAGATTTATCCTTGTGGCTTCACCCTTCATATGATGGGTTGCATAGTATTCGTAAAAAATATAAACAGAGAGGATGATAAAAAGGAGTATGACAACAGAGAAGACCTTCCCTGATAGGGTTCTAAACAGGAAAAGAAATATCTTTTTTATTAAGTTCATGATTACTTTCACCCATCAGACTCTTACTTATAGCGTTGTTTTAATCCTTTAACAATTTAAAACTTATAATGCAAAATGTGCACGGTTAAAACTATAATTGTAATTTTCTGTATTTTACCAGCGATTTATTAAATTAAATCAAATGATTAAAATGTCATAACTTAAAGTTCTGCAACCATAATATTTAACTATCTGAAGCATTTTCATCACTTCAACACCGTCAATAAATTTCTCATTTTTATAAATGTTTTCAATTGGTTATGAGACCCATCTCCTCTTTCGATTTTAATCCGGTGATATGTTGAGCAAAACCTCCTTTCTTCCCGCTCTTTATGGCTTCTTGAAGCTGGTTAAGACATACAATAATTGTTGAGCTAACATTGTCTACCTGTTCTATTAATTCTAATGCTCGGTCTTTCCTATTTTCTTTAAATGCAATTACAGCTTCTTTTGCAAGGTGATGGATCTGCTTGTGGGGAAACTCTAATCTCTGGAAAGCTTCGTAATTACCATAATTTTTGGCTCCTTTTCCATAATACCATCGTCCAAGTAGACAGTTAGTATGCTCTTTAAGGTCATCTACTTCAATTTTCTCTCCTGAATAGAACATTTTGTACAATCTAATTACCCAATTTTTATGTGCACCTTTAGCACGCTCTATTTCAACTATCGGATCTTGGGGCAGGTTAAATATCATTGATATATCTGTTATAGTATTTATTATAGAGCTTAACTCATCTATTAGATTCATAGTATTGTAAAAACTCTTATTAAGCATTTTTGAAAGGTTAGATGTATCCTTTAATGCTCTATTAATCTCCATTGTTGTTTGTGATTGCTCCTCTACTGCTGAGGCAACTTTTGTTATTTCGTCCTCTGAAAGCCTTGCATGATTGAGAATTTTCTCAAGGGCTTCCTTATTATGGTTTACTAAGTCTACAGATTCCTCAAGTTTTTCTTTTGCCACCTTCATCTGAACAGTCGTTTGTTTTGAATCAGCATTAATCTCACTAATTAGTTCAGTAATATCATCAATAGATTTCATTGTTTTATCTGCTAGCTTACGCACTTCATCTGCTACAACTGCAAAGCCTTTTCCTTTCTCACCAGCACGAGCAGCCTCTATTGCAGCATTAAGGGCCAGGAGGTTGGTCTGGTTTGCTATATCAGAGATTATGTCGGTTATTTCTCCAATTTTCCCTATCTTCGAATCAAGCCTGTTTACCATAGTAGACAATTTATTGCTGGCTTCACCGAGATCAATAATCCTTATAACAGCGTTGTCCATTTCTGTCATTGCTTCTTCAGCGATGGTAGTTACCGCCTTTGATAACTCTGAAGTTCTTGATGCATTCTTAGCAATATCTGTTATGGTAGTGCTTAATTCATCAACTGACGAAACAATATAACTGGTCTTTTCATTCTGTTCATTCAATTTCTTTATATTATGATTCAAGTTAGTCCATATTTTTGCTGAAACTACAGAAAGTGAAGAAGTAATATTTATCAATCTTTCTACTATAGACTTCCAAGATGACACAAGATTTTTAAGTGAATCGCCAAGCCTCCTTATCTCATCTCTGCCTTTCACAATAATAGTTGAGTCGAGATTATATCGTGCTATATTTTCGGTGTTATGTGTAATTGATAGAATCCTATCAATGATCGAGGATTTCATATAAAAAAACGATAGGCCCATGATTATTATAGAAAAAACAAATATCATATAAGCTGTTTTACTTAAACTCCTAATAGACCTAATTGAACGGTTTTCCAGCATTTTTACAACCTGATCTGCTTTTCTGAAAATCTTTACAGATAACCTATCAAGGGAGCTCCATTCAAAGTCAGATATCTTAGTTTTAACAGTCGCATTATTTATCATATTTTTATAATCCTTCCACAATAGGAGTACTTCTTTACATGCCTGTTTTATTTTATGCTGAAAAATTGGCTTTACTGAAAGGTTATTATCTCCATAAATAAGAGCATTTATTAGCCTCTCAAACTCAGCCATTGCATCAAGTAATTGTTTTTTATGATTAACACCACTTTTAATTAAAAGAAGTTCTTTGAGAATTCTCTGAGAAAGCATGCGTTCCTTTCCTGCAACATTTATTTCTCTTCCAAAGAGATCGGCTCTGTTTACCCAAAGTTGTATATTGATAATGCTTAAAAGAAATGAAACAAAAAATCCAATAAGCAGAACAATTGTTTTTTTTCTTATACTACTCATAACTTAAACCTCCCCTAAGTTATAATTTTATAGAAGAGCAAAATACTCTCAATATTTATTATCGTTCATAATAATGAAAACTTTAAATACTTTTTTGAATATTTAAAATATTTAACAAGATAAAATTCAATAGAATTGAAGAAGACGCTTAAGCAGGTAATTTTATAAGGAAGGTAGTACCTTTACCTGATGTACTTTTAACCTCTATTTGACCACCAAGAGCATGGATAAAAGATTGACAGATGCTAAGTCCCAAACCTGTGCCTTTTCCTGCAATTTTTGTTGTAAAAAAAGGCTCGAAGATTTTATCCTTTATTTCTTCAGGTATCCCTGGCCCATTATCGGAAATAGCTATCACTCCAGTATCCCTCTCAAAAGTAGTTTTAATCTTTATTGTATCACCTTTATTTGAATCTTTGATTGCATCTACTGCATTATCTACTATGTTATGTATTACTTGATCCAGAAGCTGAGGGTCGAGGTCGATCTCAGGCATTGAAGAAAAGTCTTTTAAAAGTCTTATGCCTTGCTTATTTAGTTTCTCTTGTAGTTCTTTATACTGTTCATCAAGAAAGGTTGCTATATTAATCTTTTTTAGTTTTGGTTTTGGCTGGTGTGAATAAAGGAGCAAATCATTTATTATTTTTTCCATCCTTAAAGAAGCAGTGTGTATTTTCTGTATCTTACTTTTATCGTTATCACTCAGTGGTGATTCAAGAAGTAACTCGGAGAACCCCATTATACCAGTAAGAGGATTTCTTATTTCATGGGCAATAGATGCTGCCAATGTTCCCAAAACAGCCATTTTTTCTTGCTGAATCATCTTTTTTTCTATTTCTTTCTCACGTGTTATGTCTCTTATTACAACAATACAACCTTTATCGATTCTCCTCTGATAGCGAGTCATAGAGTAAAACTTCCCCTTTATTTCAAATTTTA
>CAZEYP010000005.1:0-85166 GCA_964515925.1 uncultured Nitrospirota bacterium | reverse complement strand
CCGTTTGAACAGTTCGAACCGTTTGAACAGTTTGAACAGTTCTAACCGTTTAAACCGTTTGAACCGTTTGAACCGTTTGAGCCGTTATGCTATGTCTATCATTCCAAAGCCCTGACCGGTTCTCAAGCCTATGCCTGTCTGATAAAGAAGTTGTAAATCTTCAGGTGCACCTCTAAGACAGAAAGTTCCCTGATATGTGGTAAGCACCATATAGGGTTTTCCGGTCTGTTTGCGAAACCCACTTATTGTATGTTTTACACCTTTTCTTTTCATCTTAATAGGTAAAAACTCAAGAGGTCTTTTCAGGCCATACCCTCTTATATCCTTTAATCTCCTTTCCTGTATGGCATTCAGGTGATAATTGAATCGTTCAAGTTCAACAGTGTTTATTGTTTTTCCGTCTTTCGTAAAGATATCTATTGGTTTGTCCTTTTCATCCTCGATCGAGATATACGACAGTGTCTTAAACAAAACTTCATCATTATCAATTGTTCTCTCCTTCAGCATAAAAACCCTGCCTGTCCGTAGATATTCCTTTGTTCTTGCGCCATCGGGGGCGGGAAATTCCATGAACAGGAAGTCTTTAATCTTGAGTAGTCCATTATACAGATTAATTATAAATTGGTAATCCGATGAGCTTATAAAAAGTGCAACATCAATTCCTGATGAAGGATATATAACCGTGTCTTTTATGGATATATGGCCGTCTATGAAAAAAGGCTCAGTTTTTGATGAGTATTCAGGGGGAATGAAGAGACTGAAAGAGAAGGGTTTTGTCTTTTTCGACAGATAGGAATGTTTTCCAGGGTAGAGCTCGTTCTTATAATCGCAATCCGATAGCTTCAATGCCTCTTTTATTAACGCCAGGAGACGATGACGATAGATTATGGGAATTCTTTGCAGTTGTAAGAAGACTTTAATCCTCAAATATTACCCTCCTCATTCTATATTATACAAAATCTATTTTAACGGATAAAGTAGGTCAATTGCTGTCGCAGGTTCAACTTTTGGTCTGTCAGGAAAGACTAAACATTATTGCTCAAACTCCACTATAATAGAATAGCTAAAAAACAACAAGGAGGAGCTTTATGAAGATAGTGCTTGCATATTCAGGAGGTCTTGATACATCTGTGGCTATAAAGTGGCTTAAGGAGGCCTACGACGCTGAGGTCATCGCCTACTGTGCAGACCTTGGCCAGGGCGAAGACCTTGAGGCAATAAAGGAAAAGGCACTGAGAACAGGTGCATCAAAGGCCTATGTAGAGGATTTAAGAGAGGAATTTGTCAGGGATTTTATCTTTCCCATGCTCAGGGCAAATGCGGTTTATGAGGGATATTATCTGATGGGCACTTCCATTGCCCGTCCGTTAATAGCGAAACGGCAGATAGAGATTGCCGAGGCAGAAGGGGCAGAGGCGGTGGCGCACGGTGCCACTGGAAAGGGAAACGATCAGGTTCGATTTGAGCTTACCTACTATGCACTGAAGCCAGACATAAAAGTGATAGCGCCATGGCGCCAGTGGCCCTTTGACTCCCGACAAAGTCTTATAGATTATGCTCAGTCTAAGGGAATTGATGTGCCTGTGACAAAGGAAAAACCCTACAGCATGGACCAGAATGTGTTTCATATAAGTTATGAGGGTGGCATTCTGGAAGACCCCTGGGCAGAGCCACCAGATGATATGTTCACCATGATGGTTCCGCCTGAGAAGGCACCTGATAGACCTACTTATGTAGAGATAGAGTATGAAAAGGGTGATCCGGTGGCACTAAACGGTGAAAAGCTCAGTCCCTTTCGTTTGCTTGAAAAACTTAATAAAATAGCGGGCGAAAATGGCATAGGCAGAGTTGACATTGTGGAAAACCGATATGTTGGAATAAAGTCGCGTGGTGTGTATGAGACCCCTGGAGGCACGGTGCTTCACATTGCTCACAGGGCTGTGGAGTCGATTACCCTTGACAGAGAGGCACTCCATCTCAGAGACAGCCTTATCCCACGGTATGCTGAGGCTGTTTATTATGGGTACTGGTATTCGCCAGAAAGAGAGGCACTCCAGAGCCTCATTGACCGGGTGGCAAGGGATGTTACTGGAACTGCAAGGCTTAAGCTTTATAAAGGAAACTGCACTGTGGTTGGAAGAAAATCACCTGTGAGCCTTTACAGTTCAGAGCTTGCCACATTCGAGGCTGAAGAGGTTTACAACCAGAAGGATGCCGAGGGCTTTATAAAGCTAAATGCCCTGAGACTTAAGATACATAAAAACAGACAGTAGATGGAAATTTCAAAGGACACACTCTATTGGCTTATAGCCCTCAGTTGTGTTGACTCTATAGGCCTTAAAGCAACTGAAACACTGCTTGATAAATTCAGAGACCCCGGGGATGTGTTCAGGGCTAAAGAGGCCGAACTTGTAGTCGCAGGGCTTAAACCTCATCAGGCAAGAAAGATAAAGGCCTTCAGCGGATGGAAGGAAGTTGATAGGATAATTGAGATCTGCAGAAGAAAGGGAATAAAGCTTATCTCCATTTTTTCCGATAAGTATCCTGAAAGGCTGAGAGAGATTCCACAGCCACCACCTGTTCTTTATGTGAATGGAGAATTAACCGGTGACGACAGGATAGCCATCGCTGTTATTGGACCAAGGATGCCCTCTCAATATGGAAGACAGGTGGCCGGGGAGTTTGCTTACAGGCTTTCAGAGATGGGCTTTAGCATTGTAAGTGGTATGGCAAGGGGCATTGACACCATAGCACACAGAGAGGCACTCAGGGCTGGTGGCAGAACCATTGCAGTGCTTGGCTCAGGGGTTGATGTGGTCTATCCTGCTGAAAACAGGGCCCTTATGAGAAAGATAGCAGAGCAGGGCGCTGTGATAAGCGAGTTTCCACCAGGGACAAAGCCTGAAAAGGGTAACTTTCCAAGGAGAAATCGCATAATAAGCGGGCTCTCACTGGGCGTGCTTGTGGTTGAGGCAACCAGTAGAAGCGGCACCCTTATCACCGCTCGATATGCAGTAGAGCAGGGAAGGGATGTGTATGCAGTGCCAGGTAAAGTCAACTCACCCTATGCTAAGGGCACCAATGAGCTCATAAAACAGGGAGCCAAACTGGTTACCAATGTCAGAGACATCCTTGAGGAGTTATCATCAGAGATAAGGCACTTTCTTAAAACCGAAAAGAATGCCTCTGTCCCGAAGCTTTCCGATGATGAAAGGGTTGTGTTAGGCTATATCAGTGAAGAGCCCATCCATATAGACGAATTGACACGAGCCTGCGGTTTACCTTTATATAGGATATTGAGTATACTTACAGGGCTTGAGATTAAGGGTGTGGTGAAGCAGACAGAGGGTAAGAGATTTTACAGGACACAGGAGGTCCCTGAGGATGTATAAGAAGTTTATTGAACTTCTCAGGATGCTTACAGATGAGATGGAAATGAAGGATGACTACATGAAGGAGATACTGCTTCAGGTCAACTCTGGCAACATAGACCTTTACAGGGTAAACGATGAGCTTTTGATGCTTGAGAAGTCCTCCCTGATTGAACCCGAGGAGATTGATTTCCTCAAGTCTGTTCTTGTTTACCTGTTTATGAAGAACACAGAGCTTGATGTGGAAGACATCTACGCCATTGTCTTTGGTAATGGCAAAAGGATAAACTGGCAATAATGGAGTGTGGTGAAGATGAAGTCACTGGTAATAGTTGAGTCGCCAGCAAAGGCAAAGACCATAAACAAGATACTGGGAAAGGAGTTTTCTGTAAAGGCCTCTGTGGGGCATGTGCGCGACCTGCCTGAGAAGGAGCTTGGCGTTGAGGTTGAAAAGGGCTTTGAGCCCAAATACATCATTATTCCAGGTAAGGAAAAGGTCATTCGGGATCTGAAGAGGGCTGCCAGAGGTGCAGATGTGGTGTACCTTGCACCCGACCCTGACCGTGAAGGTGAGGCCATTGCCTGGCATATTGCTGAGGTAATTAAAGACTCAAAGGGGAAAAAGAAATCAGCAGACGGAAAGAAGCTTTACCGAATAACCTTTAACGAGATAACAGAAAAGGCCGTCAGAGAGGCAATTAAAAATCCAGGCGAAATCGATATGAACAAGGTGCTTGCCCAGCAGGCAAGACGAATACTTGACCGTCTGGTTGGATATGAACTCAGCCCCCTGCTGTGGCGAAAGGTCAGAAGGGGGCTGAGTGCAGGTAGGGTACAGTCGGTTGCACTGAGGCTTGTGGTAGAACGGGAAAAGGAGATTCAGGCATTCAAGCCTGTCCAGTACTGGAGTATTAGCGGTGAGTTTCTTGGCGATATCCCACCGAAATTCAGGGCAAGACTATTCAAATATAAAAAGAAATATGTAATCAATAGAGACAAAGGTGAGTTCCTGCTTCGTTCAGAACAGGATGCTACTACACTTGTTGAAAGCCTGAGAGACAGACAGTTTTATCTTGCCTCTGTTGAGAAGAAACTTCGTAGAAGGAATCCACCACTGCCATTTATTACCAGCACACTTCAGCAGGAGGCTTCAAGAAAGCTGAGGTTTACACCGAAAAAGACCATGATGCTTGCTCAGCAGCTTTATGAGGGTATAGAGCATGGTGAGGAAGGCTCTATAGGTCTTATTACCTACATGAGAACGGACTCCACAAGGGTGGCTGAGGAGGCAGTGGAGGCGGCAAGACAGTATATCAGTGAGAAATACGGAAAGGACTATCTACCTTCAGGTTCCAGGAAGTCACAAAAAAAGGGCAAGAAGATTCAGGATGCCCACGAGGCAATCCGTCCAACCTATCTCTCAAGGCCGCCAGAAACTGTTAAAAAATATCTCACAAGAGACCAGTATGCACTTTACAGGCTCATCTGGCAGAGATTTATTGCAAGTCAGATGGCAGCAGCAAAGATTGAGCAGACTACCTTTGTGATTCACGATAGAGAGGATGAAGCAGAATTCAGGGTCTCCGGTGATGTGGTAAAATTCAATGGGTTTATGGCCGTATACACTGAGGGGAAAGACGAGCCCGAGGAGCAGGATTCAGAAGGCACACTGCCTGACCTGAAGGAGGGCTCGAAGGTAAGACTTGAATCCATCGAGCATACAGCCCATCAGACACAGCCACCTCCACGATACACAGAGGCCACTCTTGTAAAGGCACTTGAGGAAAAGGGAATCGGAAGACCAAGCACCTATGCAGCCATCCTTTCAACCATACAGGAAAGAAGATATGTAAAAAAGAAGGAAGGCCGACTTGTGCCCACAGAGCTTGGCATCCTTGTTAGTGACCTTTTGGTAGAGAGATTTCCTGAGCTTATGGATATCCAGTTTACAGCAAGGATGGAGGATGAGCTTGACAAGGTAGAGGGTGGACAGATGCAGTGGGTCAAGGTTGTAGAGGACTTTTACATACCCTTCAAGAAAGACCTTGAGGATGCCATGGAGACCCTTGGCAGGGTCAGACCCAAAGATGAACCAACTGATATAGTTTGTGAGCTCTGTGGACAACCAATGGTTAAGAGATGGGGGCGTCACGGACGATTTCTTGCCTGCACAGGATACCCAAAGTGCAAGAACACCCGTCCGCTTGAAGGCGAAGAAAATAAAGCCCAGCCCGAGACCACGGATGAAAAATGTCCTGAATGCGGCTCTCCCATGGTGATAAGGACCAGCAGATACGGACGATTTCTTGCCTGCTCAAGGTATCCTGAATGTAAGGGTACAAAGCCACTGAGCACCGGGGTTAAGTGTCCGCTGGATGGAGGAGATATAATAGAGCGAAGTAGCAAAAAGGGAAAGGTATTCTGGAGCTGCAGTAACTGGCCTCAGTGTAAGTTTGCCTCCTGGTACAAACCGGTTAATGAGAGATGTCCAGAGTGTGGTTCAGAATATATGCTGCAGAGACGGGACCGTCAGGGAAACACCTATCTTCTTTGTCCGAATAAGGAATGCAAGCATAAAAAGACCCTGAAAGCTGAAGAACCCTTAGAGGTAGAAAAAAAGTAGATGTCTGAAAGACCTACCCTTTATCTCATAGATGGTAACTCCTTTGTTTACAGGGCATTTCATGCCATCAGGGGGCTCAGTAACTCAAAGGGCTTTCCCACCAATGCGGTTTATGGCTTTACAAACATGCTCTTTAAATTGATAAAGGAACAAAAACCATCGGGCATTGCCGTATGCTTTGACTCACCTGTGCCAACAAAAAGACACAGACTTTATGAAGAGTACAAGGCCCAGAGGCCTGAGACCCCAAATGACCTCATAGTTCAGGTACCTTACATCAGGGAGATACTGAAGGCACTGGGTGTCAGGATATATGAACTTGAGGGTTACGAGGCTGACGACCTGCTTGCAGTGCTTGCTGTGCAGGCATCAGAGGCGGGATACGATGTGTTTATTGTTACAGGCGACAAGGATATGTTTCAGATTGTAAGTAAACATATCTTTATCTATGACCCAATGAAAAACAGGGTCTTTAAACCTGATGATGTGGTAAAAAAGTTTGGTCTTCCACCAGAGCGGATACCTGAACTGATGGCACTCACAGGTGACAGCATTGATAACATTCCTGGTGCAAAGGGGATAGGAGAAAAGACTGCCCTTTCTTTACTCAAAGACTTCTCCCTTGAAGAGCTCATTGAAGCCCCCGAAAGGGTAGAGAAAAAAAGAATAGCCGAATTACTAAAAAACAGTATTGATGATATAAAGATGAGTTATGAGCTTGCACTGATTGACACCAAAGCACCCATTGAGTTTCATACCGAGGATATCAAACCCACAGAGCCCAACTGGCAGAGGCTTTTTGAACTGTTCAGAGAGCTTGAGTTCAGTAAACTTTTAGAGATGATCCCGTCAGAGAGCATAGAGGTTTACCACCGTACAGTGCTTTCGGAAGATGAGTTGAAGGACTATCTCAACGGCATAACCTCTGATATCACCATGTTTGCAGTAACAGATGAAGACAACCGTCTTGTGGGACTTGCCCTGAAGGGAAAAGGAGAGGTCCTTTACATTCCTTGTGCCCATCGTTATCTTGGGATGCCAGAGCAAATAGGTAAAGGACGGCTGATTGAGATACTTAAGCCCCTGCTTACCGATGGTAGTATTAAAAAGACAGGGCATGACCTCAAAAAACTGATGAAGGCTCTTGATATCCCCATCTCAGGACAGCTTGAAGATATTATGATAGCCTCCTATCTTATCAATCCAAACCGTACAGAACAGGGCCTTGACGAGATAGTGCTTGAACACCTGAGTAGAAAGACAGAGTTCAAAAAGCAACTTACACCCTCTGAGGTTTCGGCAAAAGATGTTGAGGAGACAGCAAAGGCTGCATCAGCAGCTGCTACGATGATTGAAGAACTAAGAGGGCAGCTTTTCAGGTTATTAAAAACAGAGGCCCTTGATGAGGTCTATTACTCCATTGAGATGCCACTTATTGAGGTGCTCTATGAGATGGAGAGGGTAGGGGTGAAGGTTGATGAAGAGGTGCTGTCAGGTCTTTCAAGGGAGCTCGATGCTGAACTTATCGAGATAAAAAAGAGGATTTACAGTATCTCCGGTGAGGAGTTCAATATAAACTCTCCAAAGCAGCTTTCTTACATCCTTTTTGAAAAGATAGGTCTTAAACCCATAAAAAGAACAAAAACAGGTTATTCAACCGATATGAAGGTTCTTGAGGAACTTGCCAGAGAGCATGAGCTTCCTCGAGAGATTCTTAACTGGAGAAGTTTAAGCAAACTTAAAAGCACCTATGTGGATGCACTGCCAAGGCTTATAAATCCACAAACAGGACGGATACATACCACCTTTAACCAGACCGTAACAGCCACAGGTCGTTTAAGTAGCAGTGACCCCAATCTTCAGAACATACCTGTAAGGGGTGAGTGGGGACAGAAGATAAGGGCAGCCTTTGTTTCCGAGGAGGGCTATAAACTGCTTTCTGCTGATTACTCCCAGATTGAACTGAGGGTGCTTGCCCACCTGAGCAGGGATGAAAGGCTTATAAATGCCTTCAGATCCGACCACGACATACATACTGCCACTGCAGTGGAGCTGTTTGATGTAAAGCCCGATGAGGTAACTGCAGAGATGCGAAGAATTGCAAAGACGGTGAATTTTGGAGTCATCTATGGCATATCTGCCTATGGACTGTCTGAGGCCATTGAGGTTTCGCGGGAGGATGCCCAGTCTTATATTGAAGAGTACTTCCTGAAGTATCCAGGTGTTAGACAGTACTATGAACGCACCATTGAAGAGGCACGAAGGCTTGGCTATGTAAAGACCCTTTTTGGAAGAAAGCGTCCTGTGCCAGAGCTTTTGAGCCCAAACTCTCAGCGTAGTGCTTTTGGCCAGAGGCTTGCAATGAACTCACCTGTTCAGGGCACGGCAGCAGATATAATAAAACTTGCAATGATAAACATCCATCGGAGACTTGGTGAGGAGGGCCTGTCTTCACGGATGATACTTCAGGTTCACGATGAGCTTCTTTTTGAGGTAAAGGATGAAGAAGTAGAGGTTTTAGAAGAACTGGTCAGAAGGGAGATGGAGGGGGTTGTCAGCCTTGAGGTTCCACTTAAGGTTGACATAGGCATAGGGGTAAACTGGGCAGAGGCCCACTAACCACGGTAGTTTTTCATGAACTCAAGCCAGATTGGCAGGGCTGCACGGGCTCCTGTTTCACGAGGCCCGATAGGTGTATGGTCATCTCTTCCTACCCAGACCCCCACAACCAACTGGTCATCAAATCCCATAAACCAGGCATCGGTGTAATCGTTGGTGGTTCCGGTTTTGCCATAGACAGGCCGGTTAAGCACCCTTGCTTTTCTGCCTGTTCCATGAAGCACCACATCCCTGAGCATATACCTGATGGTATCCACCACTGCAGGGTCAAGCACCCTGCGGGTGTCAGGGTAGTGTTGCTCAAGGCTTATGTCTTCACGGTTTCTGACATCATTTATAAAAAGCGGCGAGGTCCTGTAGCCAGTTGCAATGGTTACATAGGCATAGGCAAGGTCATAGAGGGTCGTCTCCGATGCTCCAATGGCTGAGGAGAGATAGGGATGAACGGGCGTTTTAAGACCTATTGCCTTTGCAGTTTTTAGTATTTGTTTTATTCCAATTGTATCAGCAAGGCAGACGGTTGCAGCGTTGAGACTGTGCGAGAGCGCCTGAAGCAGGGTTACTTCACCATTGTAGATTTTCTCGTAGTTTCGGGGTGACCAGACCTCATCCTTTTTGTCAGGCATGGGATAACCCACCTCTCTGTCTTCAATTGTGTCTTCAGGGATGAAGTCATTTTCCACTGCTGTAAGATAGACTATCGGCTTGAATGCTGAGCCTGGTTGACGCATTGCCTGGGTCGCCCTGTTAAATTGTGTTTCCCAGAAATCAGTGCCTCCAACCATTGCCACTATTCTGCCTGTGTCCAGCTCCACAGCTATTAGTGCAGCCTGCACGCCTGGTTTTACCCTTTTTTCAAGGGATTCTATTCCCTTTTTTACGGCCTCTTCAGCCACCCTCTGATAACTCATATCCAGTGTGGAGTAAATCTTAAGACCATCGGTGTAAAGAGCCTGATTATATCTATCCTCAAGCCTGTCTCTGAGAAACTCTATAAAGTAGGGGGCATTGTATCTGCGCCTGTGGGGTTTTTTGGGAAGAGGGGTTTCAATGGCCTCTTCATACTGAATCTCTGAGATATACCCAAGCTGTAACATCTTTTTAAGCACCAGGTTTCTTCGTTTAAGGGCAAGCTCAGGATGTTTAAATGGCGAGTAGTAGGAGGGTGCCCTGGGAAGTGCGGCAAGAAGGGCAGCCTCTGCAATGGAAAGTTCTTCAGTGGATTTACCAAAATAGGTATGAGCGGCAGCCTCAATTCCATAGGCGTTGGTGCCGAAGAAAGCCTGATTAAGATAAAGGCCCAGTATCTCGTCTTTTGTGTATTTTTTTTCTATTTGAAGGGAAAGGGCAGCTTCTTTTATCTTTCTTGATATACTTCGTTCAGGTTTGAGAAAAAGAAGCTTGGCAAGCTGTTGTGTGATGGTGCTTCCGCCCTGGACGATTCTGCCAGCCCTTATATCATGGTATAGTGCCCTCAGTATCCCGATAAAGTCTATACCGTGATGCTTATAAAACCTTTCATCCTCAATAGCGACAAAGGCCTTTTTTACATGCTCTGGTATTCGGTAGTAGGGGATGAAGGTTCTTCGTTCAATGTAATACTCTGCAATGAGTTCACCGTTTGTGTCGTAAACCCTGGAGGCTTCAAAGGGAGTGTATTCTTCAAGAGACTCAACCTTTGGCAGGTCTGACAGGCTCCAGAAAAGAAAGCCTGTCAGGCTGCCAATCAGTATGCCTGCTATGCCAACGAGCAGAAGTTTTTTGAACATCTATATATTATAGACTAATCCAGCACGGGATTAGCAGCCTCCCCATGGACTTCACCCACCACCGCTAAACATACCAGAAGGCACCAGATTTACCCTGATTGAGCTGCATCCAGGGCATTTGGCCTCACCTGCCATAGGCTCACTGTTTGCAGCGATTGTAAATACCCTCCCGCAGTCAAGACAGACATATGTATAAAAGGGCATATTGGCATCACCTCCTTTAAACTACAGGGTGTAGGGGGTAGCGTGTAGGGTGTATTCTTTTTTCTACTCCCTACCCCCTATTTTATCCTCGGTCTTGCGCCGAGTTTGTACAGGATGTTTGCCATCAGGCAGAAGCCTGTGGTGGAGAAGATTATCAGGTTTACTCCCACAAGCCCTGTCAGTATGAGCCAGTACTTACTGTGCACAGCAGCCAGAATGGTTCCTGTCAGGGTGAAAATACCTGCAATTAGCCAGATTATCCTTTCCAGATACCAGCCATCTGTTTTTGCAATATACATGGTAACACCTCCTTTTTTAGGAGTAGGGTGTAGGGGGTAGCGTGTAGGGTGTATTCTTTTTTCTACTCCCTACCCCCTATTCCCTACCTCCTGTCTTTATATATTCTCTCCAGCCCTTATGCTGCATGAAGGAGCCTGTTTGGGCTCTTTGTCTTCGTGATGGTCTACGCATTTTTTATAAACATAATAAAGCACCGGCACCACGGTTCTTGAAAGCAGTGTTGATGCCACTTCACCAGCCATAAGCGATATTGCCATGCCCTGGAAAATGGGGTCAAATAGTATCACCGATGAACCTACCACCACTGCAGATGCGGTTAAAAGCATTGGCCTGAACCTGATGATACCTGCCTGAACCACAGCCTCCTTAAGTGGCATACCCTCTTTGAGCTTGAGCTCTATGAAGTCCACAAGTATTATGGAGTTTCGTACCACGATGCCTGCTCCTGCGATGAAGCCTATCATTGATGTAGCAGTAAAGAACGCACCCATCAGTGCATGAGCTGGCAGTATTCCGACCAGAGAAAGCGGTATGGGTGCCATTATAACAATTGGTGTCAGAAATGACCTGAACCATCCAACCACCATTACATAAATCAGCACCAGCACCGCGGCAAAGGCAATGCCCATGTCACGGAACACCTCGTAGGTAATCTGCCACTCTCCGTCCCACTTCATGGAGTATTTATTGTCAAGCCAGGGTTGATGTGTAAAGTACTGTTTCAGCTCATAACCACCTGGTATTTTGAGCTCCTTAAGTTTTTTCTTGATCTTCAGAATTGCATAAACGGGGCTTTCCTCTTTGCCTCCCACATCAGCAGTTACATAAACAACCCTTTTTAGATTCTTATGATAGATAGTCTTGTCTGCAATGGTCCGCTCCACCCTGACAAGCTCAGCTAAGGAGACAGGCTTACCATTACGATTAAACAGTGTGATCTCCTTCAGGTCCTTTATGGATGCTCGTTCCTTAAGAGGTGCCCTTAAAACAATCTCCACAGGCTCCTTGTCGGGCTCTACATGCAGTAAGCCTGCAGGTACACCTGCCAGTGCAATCCTCAACGCATCGGTTACATCCTTAGTGCTGATACCATTAAGTGCAGCCTTCTGCTTGTCTACAACAAACTTTATTTTGGGCTGGTCGTCTTCGTAAAACCAGTCCACATCCACTACACCATCGGTTTCCTCGAATATTTTTTTTATTTTTCTGGCAATCTCTATCTGACCCTTCAGTTCAGGTCCATAAACCTCGGCAACCAGTGTGCTTAAAACAGGTGGGCCAGGGGGCACCTCTACCACCTTTACATTTGCATTATATCGCCTTGCAATCTCCTGCACATGAGGTCTTATCCGTTTGGCGATCTCGTGGCTTTGTGCCTTTCTCTCGTGCTTGGAGATAAAGTTTACCTGTATGTCAGCCACATTGCTTCCACGCCGCAGGAAGTAGTGACGAACAAGGCCGTTAAAGTTGAAGGGGGCTGCAGTGCCAGCATAGATTTGATAGTTCGTCACCTCTGGAACGGTCTCAAGATACTTTCCAATCTCCCTTGCCACACGGGTGGTCTCTTCAAGGGTGGTTCCCTCAGGCATATCTATAATCAACTGGAGTTCACTTTTGTTGTCAAAGGGAAGCATCTTCATAATAACCAGTTTCATTGGAACAAGCGAAAAGGCACCAGCAAGAAGCACCAGTATAACAATAAGACCGATAAATCTCTTTTTTGAGCTATCAAGCAGGCTGCGGAGGTTGTTTTCATAGAGTTTGTTGAATGCAGCGATTACCCTGTTTTCCTTCTCATCTTCGCCTTTTTTGTGTTTTACATTCTTAAGCACTATATAGCTCATCCAGGGGCTGATTACAAAGGCTATAAACAGAGAAAGGATCATTGCTGCCGATGCCCCCACAGGTATTGGCCTCATATAGGGGCCCATAAGCCCTGAGACAAAAGCCATAGGAAGAAGTGCGGCTATAACCGTAAAGGTGGCAAGTATTGTGGGATTTCCAACCTCATCAACTGCAAGCACTGCTGTTTCAGGGCTTACACCTGATATCTTGAAGTGTCGATGTATGTTTTCAACAATTACGATTGCATCATCTACCAGTATACCAATTGAGAATATCAGGGCAAAGAGGGTTACCCTGTTAAGCGTGTAACCATAGGCATAAAATACCAGTATTGTAAGTGCAAGGGTAACAGGCACTGCAACTGCAACCACAATGGACTCACGCCAGCCAAGGGCAAAGGCTATGAGCAGCACAACCGAGCCAGCAGCTATGAGCATATGTTCAAGGAGTTCATCGGATTTTTCCTTTGCCGTGTCTCCATAGTTTCTCGTAACCGTTACCTCAATATCCCCGGGTATGATGGTGCCCTTCAGTGCGTCGGTCTTCTTGATCAGTCTGTTAGCAAGGTAGGTGGCATTGGTTCCCTTCTTTTTGGCAATGGAAAGGGTTACAGCGTCATAAATACCAGCTTTTTTATACTTTGAAGAGGGACCAAAACCCATTAGCACATAATTTGTTGGTTCCTCAGGTCCATCTATAATGTTTGCTACATTTTTCAGATAAACGGGCCTTCCATTGTAAACCGATACTACCAGGTTCTTAACATCCTCGGCGGTCTGCAGAAATCCACCTGTTTGAACTATAAACTCCCTGTTTCCTGATGGGAATGTGCCTGAAGGCAGACTGTAGTTGGATGCCTTCAGTGCTCCCATTACCTGAAGTGGTGAAAGGTTGTATGCTTTAAGACGAGCTGGATCCAGCACGACCCTTACCTGGCGGCGCTGTCCCCCGATTACATGGATCTCCGATACATCGGGGTCCTGCTTTAGCTGATTTTCAAGTTCATAGGCCACCTTTCTTATCTGGTAACCGTCGTAACGGTTGCTCCAGAGGGTAAGGGTGAGTATGGGGACATCGTCAATGGACTTGGGCTTAACCAGGGGTTTTGATACACCTGGTGGAATACGATCAAAGTTGGACATCAGTTTGTTGTAGAGTTTTACAAGGCTGTCTTCCATGTTTTTACCAACATAGAAACGAACGATGGCTATGCTCATTCCTGGTTTAGACATGGAGTAAACATACTCAACGCCCTTTATTTCCCAGAGGAGTTTTTCCATTGGACGGGTAACCCTTTCCTCAACCTCTCTTGCCGAGGCTCCCGGGTACTGAACAAATACATCTATCATTGGAACCACTATCTGGGGTTCCTCTTCTCTTGGTGTCTTTATAATTGCAAAAAGACCCAGAAGTAGAGCCGTTATTACTATCAGTGGTGTGAGTTTTGACCTTAAAAACGCCTTTGCAATCCTGCCTGATACGCCGATTACTTCCATTTCAACTCTCCTCCTTATCCGCCGTTGAGTTAGCCCTTAATAACTGCCCCATCCTGCAGTCTGTCCACGCCATCTACTACAATCCTCTCTCCAGTGTTCAGACCTGAAAGTACCTCAACACTGTGGTCTACCTGTTTGCCGAGCCTTACAAACCTGAGGCTAACTATACCCCTGTTGTCAACAACAAATAGCCCTGTAAGTTGTCCTCTGTGGATGATAGCCTTTGCAGGAACAAGGAGCTGCCTGTTCACACCAGCAGGGATGATGACCCTTGCAAACTGTCCACCCATCAGGCCCTTTAAGTGCTTTAGTCCGATTTTTACTTTAAAGGTCCTGGTAGAAGGGTCTATCTGATGTGATATCTCTTCAACCTTTCCTTCAGTGTCTATGGCAAGTGCCTCGATGCTTACCTTAAGGGTCATACCTTTTTTAATATATTTTAGGAGTCCCTCATCCACAGGCACCTCAACCCTGTAGCGGGGCTCTTCAATTATGAATAGCGGCATACCAGGAGCGGTCATACTACCCACATCTATTTTCTTCTCAGCAACTCTACCAGAAACAGGGCTACGGATTATTGTATAGGCAGTAAATGCCTCTGCTTCCTTAACCTTTGCCCTGGCCATCTTAACCGCTGACTCTGCCCTTTTGAGCTCTATCTGTGCGACATCGTATTTAGTCTTGACCTCGTCAAACTCCTGCTGAGAAACGGCCTTTTCATCAAGCAGGGCCTTGAACCTCTTATAGGTTTTCTCCATTAGAGCAAGATTGCGCTTTGCCATTTCGTAGGCCTCCTGTGCCTGCTGAAGACCATCCTTTGCCTGTCTGAGCCTTGCCTGTATCTCGGGTGATGATATCCTTAAGAGAACATCTCCCTTTTTGACCTTATCACCGGTTTTAACCCTTATCTCTGTTACCGTACCCATAAGCTTTGCTGATACCATGGATGTGTTGGCTGAACGCACCGTGGCCGTAACCTCGTAGGTACGGGGAATTTCGGTGGTCTTAACAACCTCGGTTTTTACACCTGTTACCACAGGACGCTCTATATTTGCCTTTTCAGGCTCTGATTTAGAGCAGGAAATCGAAAATAGCAAAAAAGCAATCAGTAAAAAAACGCCTTTCTTCATGATCTATCCTCCTTGAATTCTTGATAATCTTATTTGAGTATTTCGTTTTCCACTTCTTTGTAGAGAATTCCACTTTCAAAGTACAGATCGATCAGCGCCATCTGGTACTGCTTCTTTGCCTCAATCAGTTTTGCCCTCGACTGATCGAGCATCAACTGTGTATCAAGCAGGTCAACTATTGGAGATAGAGAGTTTTTGTATCGTGCCTGAACAAGCCTTACAGCCTCTTCTGCATCCCTGACGGCAGCCTCATAGAGCTCTATGTTTTTCTTTTTCACCACTACATCATTGTATGCCCTGTTTATATTAAAGACGATCTGCTTTTTTAGCCCCTCAATGTTTTCACTGAGCTCCATTGCCTTCAATGATGCCCTGTGTGTCATGTGTTTTCTTGTAAAGTCAAGGAAGTTCCATCTAAGAAATGCCATGATATTGTAACTATGTCCTTCAGAGCCAAAGGGTGTGTTATGGTCGTTTAACTGGTAACTTCCTCCAATGCCAACCTCTGGCAGAAAGGTCGACTGCTCAAGTTTTACAGCCTCTCTGGCCATATCCAGTGCCTTTTTCAGGGAACGAAGGTCCGAGCGGTCTTCTGATGCAAGGATATAGTACTTTACCTCTTTAAGTGTTAGGTCAATATCAGACTGTGTCACATCAACAGGCTCGGTTCTGCCAAGCACAAGGGCAAGCATCCTTTTTGAGGTGTCAAGACCGTTTTGAGCAGCCAGAAATCTCTTTTCAGCATCCTTAAGTGCCACTTCTGCCCTGAGCACATCAGAGTAAAGGCCAAATCCTGTTTTGTATCTAACCTCTGCAAGTCTTTTGTGTTCCTTTATATCGTCGATTGCCTTCCTTGCAACATCAACATACTGTTTTGCAATCAGAACAGATAGGTAGGATTTCATAACATCTCTCGTAACCTTTTCTTGTATATGTTTGAGTTTCAATGAACTGGATTCAACGGACTTTCTGGCTATCTTTATTCCCTCAATAAGCCTTGGAACAAAGACAGGTTGCTGAAAACTGAGGGTTGTCTGAAAATCGTTGATTGCATCAGGGTTGTTTATTGAGTCGATCATAAAATCGCTCTGGGAGAACCTCTCCTGATTGAGCTTTGCCATGAAGGCATAGGTAGGACTGTCGGTTCTCATAAACCTTTCTTCCACTGTCAGTTTGGGAAAGTATCTGCTTTTTACTGTAAGAGCCTGCTCTTTTTCAGCCTCCAATGCCCAGGTGTATGCCTTTACCTGTGGGTTTTCTTTCAGGGCTACCTTGATAGCCTCTTTTAAAGACATCACCTCTGCATTTGCTACAGCAGTAAATGACAATACCAACACCAGCAATGCCAAGAGTTTTTTCATACCACCCTCCTCAGTTTCTGCCTTTTCCTTTTCATGAATTCTCTAAATGTTTCCATGTCACAGCGGCCTGTGAGTTTCTGAAACTCGGTGCACTCCTGAAGCGTCTCAAGGTCCCTTTTCATTACCTCATCATCAGCCAGCCAGTGTCTTAACAACCTGATTATATCCTTATGTATTGACGAGATATTATCTCGCACCCTGTAAAACTTGAGTTTGCCTTCCTTTCTCTCTTCAAGAAAACCAGCCCTGGAAAGGATTGAAAGATTTCTTGAGATCATGGGCTGTGACTGTCCAATAATACCCATAATCTGACAGACACAGAGCTCCTTTTCACTGAGAATCATCAGCATCCTCAGCCTGTTTTCATCAGACAGGGTCTTGAATACCTCAGCAAAATTTTTCATATAAATATATTTACATATATAAATATGAAATGTCAAGATAAGGTTGGTGGTATTGGAAATAAAAGAAATGTTAAAGTAAAACATGAACAAGGGAATGCTGATTGAGGGTGAGAGTTTTGAGATTATCAGGGAAGCCATGAAAGAGGAGCACCCCCCGGAACAGCTCCCTGTAATTCTCAGGGTTATCCATGCTACAGGGGATTTTGAATTTGAATCAATACTGAGGTTTCATCCTGATGCTATTAAGAGTGGGGTAAAGGCTATAAAGGCTGGCAAAAGGATACTGACCGATGTAAAGATGGTTGAGACAGGAATTAACAAATCCCTTCTTAATAGATACGGCTGTAGCACCCTCTGCCTTATATCTGATGAAGAGGTTATCAGGTTGGCAAAACAGGAGGGGATGACCAGGGCAGAGGTAGCTGTTGAGAGGGCTGTGCAGCAGTTCACTGATGAAATCGGTATAGTTGCCATTGGGAACGCACCCACTGCGCTCCTGAAGACAATGCAGTTGATTGAAAATGGCAGCTTTAACCCAGCTCTTGTAGTAGGTGTGCCCGTTGGATTTGTAAGTGCCAGAGAGTCAAAGGAGGAGCTTTCTTCAAAGCCCTATCCCTATATTACCTGCCTTGGGACTAAGGGTGGCAGTTCTGTGGCTGTTGCAATTGTTAATGCACTGTTAAAGATGGCCCCTGATATTTGAAAAATATTGCCTGATGTGATATTAATAACATAAGGCGATGGGGTCCGCCTTTAACCGCCTTTGGCTCTGCCATAGGGCTGATGACTCCTGTAAAAACACACCACAGGAGGTGCTCTATGGCGGTTGATTATAAGTCCCTGAGAGATGAACTCCTTCAGCTAATTGACGAGGCATCCACTGTTGATGCTGTTTCCCAGTGCCCCTGTAGTGAACTTCAGGACAAGCTTCTGAAAAACAGGTTCAACCTTGTAGTGGTCGGGCAGTTTAAACGAGGCAAGACCACTTTTATAAATGCCCTTTTAGGCACAGACCTGCTTCCCACTGCAGTGGTTCCGCTTACATCCATCGTTACCGTGATTGAATACGGAAAATTCATTGAGGTAAAGGTCTTTTTCTTAAATGGCACCGTGCAGACCATTCCAGTGGATTCCCTTCCAGAATATGTAACAGAAAAGGGAAATCCAAAGAACGAAAAGAATGTTGCTGAGGTGCTTATAAAATATCCCTCTGAGTATCTTAAAGACGGCGTAAGGCTCATAGATACCCCTGGTGTTGGCTCTGTGTATCAGCACAACACAGATGTGGCCTATGAGTATCTGCCACGCTCAGATGCAACGGTGTTTCTCATCTCGGTTGACCAGCCACTCAGCAAGGCAGAGGTGGACTTTCTCAGTGATGTCCAGCAGTATGCCGACAGGATATTCTTCCTTCAGAACAAGGCAGATTACCTGAGCCCTGAAGAGCTCAAAGAGTCAGTAGAATTCATACGAAACACTCTGGTACAGGAGGTAGGGTTTGAGTCTCCTGAGCTGTATCCGGTCTCTGCAAAACTATGCCTTGAGGGGAAGCTCTCAGGGGATGAGGAAAAGCTAAAAAAGAGCAACATGCCTTTGTTTGAAGAGCGTCTGAGAAGATTTTTAGTGGAGGAAAAGGGCGTTATACTGCTTCGGTCAGTGTCAAATAATCTCCTGAGGGTGGTGTCAGAGGCAGAACTCAGGACAGACCTGCAACTTAAGAGTCTTCTTACCCCTGTTGAGGATATCCAGAACAAACTGAATGCCTTTGAGGAAAAGGAAAAAGAGATTGTATCTGAAAAGAGGGATTTTGAGATACTACTTGAGGGTGAGACAAAGAGAATCGTAGAAGAGGTGCTTGACCCTGACCTTCAAAATGTCAAAAAGGAACTGGCCGAACGACTGCTTCCTGAATACGATGAGGTCTATCAAAAAAACAAAAACCTCTCTCCTGCAAAACTGAGAAAGACCCTGGAGGAGTTCATAAGGCAGTCACTCAGTGAATACTACGCCGTATTCAGGAAGAACGAGGACACCAGGATATCCATGGCCTTTGAGAAAGTGGCAGAGAGATTCCAGAAGAAGATCAATCAGATTGTTGATGAACTACTTACATACTCGTCTGAACTGTTTGATATCCCCTTTAAGCGGTTTAATGCTGATACCCTATGGAGCATGGAGTCTTCATTCTACTTCAAGTTCAAGGATGAGCCCCTGATGATAGAGATGCTTGGTGAGGCACTGACATCTCTGATGCCAAGGTTTCTAAGCAACAAGATCATTTACAAAAACATGAAAAACTACCTGCTTGAGATGATAGAGCGGCAGGCAGGACGCATCAGATGGGACTTTGTAGATCGTCTGCAAAAAAGTCGCCTTGAGTTTCGGTGGCAGATGCTCGGAAGGATAGACGAGACCATAAAGGGTATAAAAGAGGCAATCGAAAAGGGCATAGAGTATCAGAAACAAAGCAAAGAGGAGCTTCAGAGGAGACAACTTAAGATACAAGAGGAGCTCCGAAACCTGAGGAGCATTAAAGAGAAGATATCAAGCATAATTGACAGATTACACACTTCCCAGTAGAGAACCTTCCTGCTTCAATCTGCAAAAATTACAGGCGATTAAGAAAAAGATTTTCTTTATCTGAATTTTTTAGAATTTAAGGGGTTTCACATTCTTTGAGGAAACAGAGCTACCATTTATCCCTGTCAGATTCATGGGATATGTTTGCTGAAAATATTCTGTTATGCTTAAAAGGCTTAATGCGGGTACTTGATAAAAACTGGTAAAATAGGTACTATATAAGACTAAATCTTGATATATAAAATGGAGATTTTTATGAACCTCCCTGCAGAGTAAAGGGGAGAACACTCTGTGGTTTAGACGCTTTGTGGAAGGTTAATTTATAAAAGCAGCATAGCACAGTCAGGTACATTTTGATTTATCTGAGGAGGAGAGATTTATTTTTTGATAAATCAGTATAAAAAAGCCTGTTGAACAGGCCTAAATTAACCGGGAGGTGAATAATGTTATTTGACTCAATTGCATGGGCAATGGCCCCATCACAGCAGGCAGGTCAGGCAGGTGGCCCACAATCGGTTTTCATGAGTTTCCTGCCACTAATAATCATCTTTGCCATATTTTATTTTCTGCTGATAAGGCCACAGCAGAAAAGGGCAAAAGAGCACAGAGAGATGCTTGCCGCACTTAAAAAGGGTGATAAGGTGATCACCTCTGGAGGAATTTATGGTGTTGTAGAATCGGTTGGTGAGAAAACCGTTACCATAAAGATAGCTGAGAATACAAAGATTAAACTGGGGAAGGCCTACATTGCAACACTCAGATCTACTGCAGACGAAGATTGATGAACTTCCTGATATAGAGGGGTTGTACAGGAACGAGAAGGCTCGTCTTTATATAGAAGCAGCCGATAGATATCTTGAAGCAATTGGTTATACAGAACATGGTTTCAGGCATTGTAAGATAGTATCTAACACAGCATACAGAATAGTTAAAAAATTGGACTATCACGAAAAGATTGCATGTCTGGCTGCAGCAGCAGGTTTCCTCCACGATATTGGCAACATGCTGGGCCGAAACATGCATAATAAAATGAGCGCCATACTTGCCAAGGAGATACTTGAAGAGGTGGGCTTTTCATTAAAGGACATTACAAGAATAATGACAGCCATCGTTGTTCACGAAGAAAGTGAGGGGGTTATACCTGATGAGATAGCAGCCGCCTTACTGATAGCTGACAAATCGGATGTGCACAGAAGCAGAGTTAGAAATCCTTCAATGGTCTCTGAAGATATTCACGACAGGGTAAATTATGCTGCAACCAAGTCTGAACTAATAGTTGAACCTGAAGAGAGAAAGATTGTCCTTTCGCTTGTGATTGATACAAGGATGTCACCGGTGATAGAGTATTTCGAGATATTTCTTTCCAGGATGATGGCCTGCCGTAAGGCAGCAAAGGTGCTTAAAGCAGAGTTTAATCTATTTATAAATAATACAAGGATGGCGTAGGAGGTAGGATGAAGAAAGTAAAATGGAAGGTTGCACTTATTGTGGGAACGGTTTTACTGGCTTTTATATTTTTCCTTCCCAACACACCAATTTTTAAGTACATGCCTCAGTGGTGGAAGGATAACATGCCAAACAGGGGAATAGCTCTTGGCCTTGACCTTCAGGGAGGTGTACATCTTGTCTTTGAGGTCGAAGGTGACAGGGCAGTTGCAATAACCCTTGAGAGGATAGCTGACAGATTAAAGGACATATTGAAGAAAAGAAAATTGGATGCTGAAATAAAGGTTGAAAATAACAGGATTGTGGTAAATTCTACCCAGCCAGAGGTAAGGCAGGCCATACTTGATGCTTATCCAAATCTTGACATGGTTCCATCAGAGGGTAATCTGATTTTTAAACTAAACAAAAAAGAGGTGAAGAGAATAAAGGACAATGCCACAGAGCAGGCCCTGGAGACCATTCGTAACAGGGTTGACCAGTTTGGAGTGGCAGAGCCTGTTATTCACAGACAGGGAACGAATGAGATTGTGGTGCAGCTTCCAGGTTATAAAGACCCTAAGAGGGCAGTGGAACTGATAGGAAAGACTGCACAGCTTGAGTTCAGACTTGTTGATGACGAGTCACCTGTGGCAGCAGAACTGCCTGCCTATGTGCTTCCTGGTGAAGAACAGGAACTTATTGAGAAATTTAAAGACAAGATTCCCAAGGATGATATAATACTTTTTCAGAGGGTAGTAAACAGACAGACCGGAGAGGTCAGGAAGAAACCCTATCTACTAAAGAAAGAGATACTCCTTACCGGTGACCTACTTTCCGAGGCAAGGGTTGCCATAGACCAGAGATTCAATGAGCCCTATGTATCCCTTACCTTTAATAAAACAGGTGCAAAGATATTTGAAGAAGTTACAGGGAAATATGTTCAGAAAAGGCTCGCCATAATACTGGATAACAATGTTTATTCTGCTCCTGTAATTCGTGAGCGAATCTCTGGCGGTAGCGCCCAGATAACCGGTTCCTTCAGTATGGAGGAGGCAAGAGACCTTGCCATAGTGCTTAGAGCTGGTGCCCTGCCTGCCCCTGTTAAGCTACTGCAGAACATAACGGTAGGACCTTCTCTTGGACGAGACTCGATAGAGGCAGGAAAGAAGGCAGGCATCATTGCCATACTGCTTGTTACATTATTTATGGCATTTTACTATAAACTCTCCGGACTTATTGCCGACTTTGCAATGGTCTTGAATGTGATACTTCTTCTTGGAGCCATGGCATTTCTTAATGCAACCCTCACCATGCCAGGCATTGCAGGTATCGTACTTGCTGTAGGAATGGCGGTTGATTCCAATGTGCTTATGTTTGAGAGGATGAGAGAGGAGCTCCGGGCTGGTAAAACACCGAGGGCTGCCGTGGACTCTGGATACGATAAGGCATTTATCACCATTGTTGACTCTCATGTTACAACACTTATTACTGCTGCAGTGCTTTTTCAGTTTGGAACAGGCCCTATAAAGGGCTTTGCCGTGACCCTCAGTCTTGGTGTTGCCATAAACCTTTTTACTGCACTTGTGGGTACCAAGACGGTCTTTGACATCATCAACCAAAGAAGGGAGGTTAAGAAGCTGAGCATATGATTGAGATAGTAAAAAAGACCAATATTGATTTCATGGGGTTCAGAAAGATTGCCTTCTTTATATCAGGCATACTTATAGTGCTTGGAATTATAGGTATTATACAGGTTGCAAATGGTACAGCAAATCTTGGAATAGACTTTGCCGGTGGAACTGCAGTGATGCTGAAGTTTGAAAAAACCGTAACCCTTCAGCAGGTAAGAGATGTGCTTGAAAAAGGTGGACTAAAGGATTTCGAGTTGCAGGACTTCCCGACAGTAAACAAGGTGCTTGTAAAGATGAAGCAGAAAGAAGAAAAACTTGGAGCCATTTCAGACAGGATTATCAACTCCCTGAAGGAAGGCTTTAAAAACAATAAAATTACAGTAGATTCCACAATGGAGATAGGCCCAAAGGTAGGCTCAAAACTCAGGAAAGACGCAATGTGGGCAGTTATTGCTGCTACTATTGGTATTCTTATTTACATAGCCTGGCGATTTCAGTTCCGTTTCAGTGTGGGTGCTACTGTAGCAACATTCCATGATGTGCTTGCAGTGCTTGGTATTTTTAATATAATGGGAAGAGAGATAAACCTTGTGCTTGTTAGCGCACTTTTAACTATAGCTGGTTATTCACTTACTGACACAGTGGTTGTGTTTGACCGTGTCAGGGAAAACCTGAGATTTATATCAAAGGAGTCCATTGAAGCTGTATTTAATCGTAGTATAAATGAGGTTCTTTCAAGAACATTGATTACCTCATTAACCACGCTTCTTGCAGCTTTAGCACTGTTTTTGTTTGGTGGTGCAGTAATCCACGATTTTGCCCTTGCCATGATACTGGGCATAATAGTTGGAACCTATTCTTCCGTGTTTGTGGCAAGTCCAATTGTCCTGTTATGGAAGGGTAAGGGGCCTTTAATTAAAAAGAAGTAATCCTATGCCAGAGCGTAGATGGTTTGTTCAGAGAACAAACCCCGAATATATTAAGTACCTTTCTGCCACTACCGGGATTACCACCCCTCTGGCCCAGATACTTATAAATCGTGGTATAAAGACACCAGAGGCTGTAAAGCGATTTCTCTGCCCTGATATTAACATCATGGGCGCACCTTTCGAGCTTGCTGGGGTCAAGGAAGCAAAGGAGATAATCCTTTCCACCATAGCCAGTAACAGACCAATCCTGATCCACGGTGATTACGACACCGATGGCGTTACTGCTACATCGGTGATGATAAGCACCCTCAAAGAGCTTGGTGCCGATGTCTATTATTACATTCCTGATAGATTTGCCGATGGATACGGTTTTGGCCAGGGAGGACTTGCCTTTGCAAAAGAGATTTCAGCCTCTTTGATAGTAACCGTGGATTGTGGAATAACCTCCTTTGATACCATAAAACAGGCACGCTCTGAAGGTATCGGGGTAATAGTTACTGATCATCATGAACCTAAAAGAACCTCCGAAGGCAAGCCTGTTCTGCCGGGGGCAGATGTGGTGATAAACCCTCGACTTCAGACGGATATGCCTGCCATGTCAGGGGTGATGGTTGCCTATAAACTTGCAGAGGCACTGCTCGGTAGGGATAATGTTCGTTCAATGCTTGATCTTGTAACGCTTGGCACTGTGGCAGATGTAATTCCTCTTGTAGATGAAGCAAGAGTTATTGTGAAAGAAGGGTTGGGACTTATTAACTCTGCGGTTAGACCTGGTATTCGTGCTCTCACAGAGGTTTCGGGCATAAAACCAGGCAATGTGACAGCAGGGCTCCTTGGGTTTACCCTTATTCCCAGGATCAATGCATCGGGAAGGATTGACCATGCAAGAGATGTTATAAGGATGCTTACCACCAACGATTATGAAGAAGCAATGGAAATTGCTGCCAGACTTAACGAGTTGAATCAGAGAAGACAGCAGATAGAGGAAGAGGTGCTTGGTGCAGCACGCCAGGAGGTTGAGTATAGGGGTTTTGACTTTGCTATTGTCTGTGCTCAGGAGGGATGGCACGAAGGGGTGGTGGGAATTGTGGCAGCAAGACTTGCCGAGCAGTTCTACAGACCTGCCTTTGTGTTTAATCTTAACGATGGCCATGCAAAAGGTTCTGCTCGAAGCATTCCTCCTTTGAATCTATATGATGCCATCAGTAAGTGCTCTGATCTGCTCGATGGCTTTGGTGGACACAAACAGGCTGCCGGACTTAGATTAAAGGCAGATAGGTTATCTGAGTTCGAGGAAAGGATAAACGAAACAATAGCAGGTATGTTAACCGACGATGACCTGATTCCAACCCTGACGATAGATGCCCAGGTGAGGTTCAGGGATGTAAGTTATGAGTTGGTAAAGGAAATACAAAGGCTTGAACCCTTTGGTGCAGGAAATCCAGAGCCTCTTTTTGGTGCAAAGGGACTTGAGGTGCTTAATGCACGGGTGGTGGGCAACAATCATCTCAAGATGTCTTTGAGGGATCAGAACATAGTTCTTGATGTTATTGGGTTCGATATGGCTGATAGGTTTCAGCATATTGCAGAAAGTGGCAGGGTTGATGCAGTGTTCTTCCCGCAGATAAACGAATGGGATGGAGGAAGATTCCTTCAGCTAAGACTAAAGACCCTGAGACCTGCTAAAAAAGACAGGGAGTAGGGTGTAGGGTGTTGCGGGTAGGGGGTAAAAAAAGACAGGGTGTAGGGGGTAGGGTGGTAGCCTTAAACACAATAAACGCAATGAACACAAAGAACTCAAAAAACGCTATCAACGCAATAAACGCAATTAACTCAATTAACCCAATTAACGCTATTAACGCACATAACGCAATAACCAATAAACCACATTTGATTTCATCAGGGGAGAATTTTTAAACTAAACAATGCACAAAAACTTTGATGAGGAGAGACTTGAGGAAGCGCTGGAGCTTATCTGGCTTTTAGAGGAAGAAGGCAAAAGCGGCTTAAAACGTCTTTATGGTTACTCTGACGATGAAGAGATAGAGGCTGTTGTCGCAAGGCTCAGAAAAAGAGGACTTGTGAAGGTTGAAGGTGATGATATAAGGCTTACTGCAGAGGGGGAGGAGATTGCAAGGGGCATTGTCAGAAGACATAGACTTGCTGAGAGGCTTTTCGCCGATGTTTTTGAGATGAAGGAGGAGTTCATACACGAAGATGCCTGCAAGATGGAGCATATTTTAAGTGAAGAGTTAACAGACAGTGTATGTACCTTTCTTGGACATCCTCCAACCTGTCCTCATGGAAAACCTATTCCAAGGGGAGAATGCTGTAAAAAATACAGTGTTGAGATAAAACCTCTTGTGATGCGTTTGAATGATTTTGAGGTAGGACAGGAGGGTAGAATTGTATACATAGTTCCTTCAGACCCTTCAAGGCTTAACAGGTTGAATTCAATTGGAATAAATGCTGGCTCTGTTGTAAAGCTACTTCAGAAATGGCCTTCTGTGGTTGTACAGGTTGAGGAAACTACCGTTGCCCTTGACCCTGAGATTGCAAAGGAGATATTTGTAAAGAAGGTTTAGACTCCTACTGTTTTTTTCTCACTTGGAACCCTTGTTGGTAGATATACCCTGAAGGTTGTTCCTGTATTTACCTTGCTTTTAACCTCGATTCTGCCACCATGGTTTTCTACAATCCTGTAACTAATTGGTAGTCCTAATCCGGTTCCCCTGTCTTTCTTGGTGGTAAAGAAAGGTTCAAATATCCTTGGTAGTATTTCGTCAGGTATTCCTGTACCATTGTCGGTTATCTCTACAAATACAAAACCCTCTTTTTCTCCTGTTACTATTTTTAAGGTGCCTTCTTTTTGCATTGCCTGCAGCGCATTGTTAATCAGATTAAGGAAGACCTGTTTTAATTGATTCCTGTCGCCTTCAATAACAGGGATGTGTGATTTTTCTTCAATAAGCTTTATCTGCTTTTCTCTCATATTAGGAAGTACAAGTTTTTTTATGTCGTCCAGCAATTCATCAATGTTAACCGGTTCGATCTTAAGAGGACGACGCCTTGAGAATTCAAGAAGCTGCTGGACAATCTCTCTCGCTCTCAGAGATTCACTTTCGATTATTTTAAGGTCATTTTTAATCCCCTCCATATCATCCTCTTCTTTCAACAGCTCTGTATAGCCAAGTATTGTGGTAAGAGGATTGTTTATTTCATGGGCGATGTTGGCAGCAAGCTCACCAATGGCCGCAAGTTTAGCTGCCTGAACAAGCTGTTCCTGGGCTTCTTTTAATTTTTGCATCTGAACCATAAGGTTTTTATAAAGACGGATGTTTTCCATGGCAACAGAAAAGTTATTCACTATAATGCTAAGCAGTCTGATATCATCCTCGGTTATTTCTTCCTTCTGGATGTCAGCTATGAGTAAGAAACCGATGAGCTGATTTCTTTCCGTTATCCACATTATACAGAGGTTTTCGTAATGTTTTAGCTCATCAGGAAGCAGGGTTTGTGACTCAGGGTCAGATCTGTATGAAACAATTGCCTTTTTTCCGCTTTCTTCAAACAGTTCACGAATTATCTCTTCTGAAAAACTGCCAGTAAAGGTAAGCACATTGTCGGTGTTCTCAAGAGAAGCCACCACTTCATACTTCCTGTCTGACTTCAGGTATAGCACATATTCATTAGCTGTTATTATTTCCGACAGTCCCTGTATCAATTCATTATAAATATCTGTTTCCTTTGATACCATGTGAAGTGACAGGGCAAGGTTATGGAGGCCTTTCAGTTTTTGCATATAGTTCAGTGTCTGCTCGTGTCCCTTTTTTATGGAAAGACTCATGTCGTTGAAGGCATTGGCAAGCTCGCCAAGTTCTGTCCGGTCGTCTATTTTTACTGTATAACCAAGCACACCTGACTTTAGTTTCCTTGCAGCTTCAGAAAGCTTCTTCACCGGGGTAACTATCTCACTGGTAAGCCCCTTTGCAACGACAAAGCCCATAAGCATAGTGCCAAGAAGACTAAAAAAGAGTATATACCTGATTATTCCTACCTCTTTAAGTGCCTTCTGTGTCCTCTGTTGAAGTCTTTTGTGAGCTATATAGGTCATTTCTTCGGCCTTAGAAAGCAATATGTCTCCAATATCAACTGCAACCTGTTTCAATCGTTTCACTCTTGCCGGGTTGGCAGTGGTGGTAATGAAAACACTGATTGCCCCTTTATAGTCTTCTATGAGATTTTTCAGGTTGCGCAACTTGGAGGCAATCTCTTCGGAATGGTGACAGCCTGAACACCTGTTTATTGCAGCATTAAGAGATATAACATTCCTTACAATAACATCAAGCTCAGGACCAAATGTTGTGCCAAGGGTGAAGAGATTGCTCTGTACGGTCTTGAGGTTAATAATTAGATTCTGTCTGATTATCTCAACACGATGGAGCTTTATCAGGGTTTCCAGCTGTCTGGTTACCCTTGAAAGAGAGTATATAGCGACTCCCCCTCCTATACTGAAAAGGAGAAACAGGATAAATAGATATTTTACGATTCTTTTTAGCATTTTACTAAGTTAAGGTTACAATATATGCAAAGTTCATTGAAGTTTATCATTGATTTTATAGTCATAGGTTTCTGGTTTTTCGTGAATTTCATAAAGAAGACGATAAACAGGTAAAAAGTTGTCTTCATAGGCTCTGATAAACCTCTTAAACTTCATCTTTTTCAAGATATTCTCCCCAAAGGGGTCGTTTTCCATATCGAGCAGGGCATTGATAATCTTTGACTTGATTTCAGGCGAAAGAGTTTTGCTCAGACACAGCACATTAGTTGGCATGGAAGGAGACTGGGCGATTATCTTAATCTCTTTAATCACCGATGGATCTTTACGGATTATCTCGTTAAGCACGGTATTTTTTACACAACCTATATCTGCCCTTCCATCTACAACATCATAAAGCGAGGCATCAAATCCGCCAGTAAAGTAGTATTCACTAAAAAAGGTTTTATAATCCTTAACGCCCTGCTTCTTTAAATAAACAATAGGGAATAAATAACCGGCAACGCTTGCCTTATCTACAAAGGCCATTATTTTCCCCCGCATATCCTCTACTCCGGATATTCCAGAGTCTTTCCTGACAATAATAAATCCATAGGATGTGCTTGAACCGTAAACATTTATCGGGGTGACAGCAGGCTCCACTGCAAGCTTCTTGATTGCGATTGCACCTGTAAGATCACCAAAAAATGCCCCTGCAAGTCCCCTCTGTGTAAATCTATCAATTATATCACCGTATTTGCTCAGGATTGTAAATTTAACCTTTATCCCTGTTTTTTTATCCAGATAACTTGCAAGAGGAAGATATCGTTCAAATTGTTTGAATATGTTTTGCTCTGGAATTAAACCGATTAGAAGAGGCTGCTTCGTCTCAGCATAGACTGCCTGTATAAGCATTGCTGAAATCACTACTGTCATCATCAGCTTTTTCATTTTATTACCTCATCTGCGTAGGATGTAAGCTCTGCTGGAATCATTGTCTCCAGTATTTTGGCAAGTCCCATATTGAAGGTTAAAGTGGTTTTGCTTATAGTTTGTATTTTATTTGAACCTTTTCTTTTCTTTATAACATTGACAAAGATTTCTGCAAGACTTTTGGCTTCGTATCGAATGTCGGGTTTAAGGGAAAAGACAGTTATTCGTTCAAGACCTGGGGTAGTCGTTACAAGGGGAATGAGTTTTTTATTAAACTCTTCGTGAAATTCTGGAAGAAACCTTGCAATAAGTGCACTTTCAGCCACAAAGACCATATCAGCCCTGACATTATCTACATAATCAGACAGTTCATCGTAATCACTAACACCATGAAGGGAACAGTTTATTTTAAAGTCCTTACAGAGTGACTTTAACATATTAGCCTCCTGTATAGAGGATGGCTCTATTTCGGAAAAAAGAATATCAAGGTGTCGGGTTTGCCTTATCTTTTTTATGTATCTGATAACACTGCTTAGATGTATCTTGTAGAATACACCGCTAAGTTTTTTGCCTCTAATGTTATTAAGTTTCGTTTTGAAAGCACCTGCAAAGATTATTGGTACATCAACATCCTCATGAATAGCAGCCTTCAGTGCTCCAGAGCCATAAACAATCAGGATCTGGGAATCATAAACCAGTAGCTTTCTTATGGCATTGCTCCATGCAAGGGGATTCGGGTTTGGAGTTTGAACGATTACATTGACATGAATATCAGGAAATTGATTATTTAAGATTTTTATGAATCTTTTATGTAGCTCCTTATAATAAGGTATATCGGTTGAGAAGACAACTCCTACCTGTATGGTTTTCTGAGCGTAATTTTTTAAAGGAGCCCAAAGTATAAATCCCAGAAAAACAAACAATACCAATGTGGCTTTTATTGTCTTCAAAGATTTTTGCCCCCTTAAAGGTTTTTGGTTAACCGTATCAGCCCTCTGTATAACCTTCCATTAAGATCAGGGTTTACCCTGTCACTGTAAGACTCGTAAAGTAACTCAAGACCAATAGAGGTATCTTTAAGTAGTTTATAACTGGAACTGAGTTTAATAGTGCTGTCGCGATTGTTGATCTTTGAAAACCCATCAATACCCGAAAGGGTATCGGTGGATGTATGGAAACTTCCTTTAGAATAGGTTGCTGAGATATCTACTGAAACATTCCATCTATTGCTGAACCGTCTCGTTATGTTTAACATATATGTAATTGCCCTGTCTTTATAGGGGACAGAATGCTCCATAAAGGGCTGTACAAAGGTAAAGGTGCCATCTCCCTTCAGTTGTTTAAAAGCAAGACAGGAGGTCTCCTTTACACGGTAGTAACCCACAGAAGCGGTGATGCTTAGATTATAAACAGGAGTTGTGGATGCAGTAATAACAAGGAAGTGATGGGTGCCCTTTTTGTCCTTTCCTTCATAAAAGGACCCTGTAAGGTCATCATAATAACTAACATTACCTCTTCTGGAATGTGAAAATGTATAGGATGCGATTAATTGTACAGGAGGCAAGGGTAAATAGGAAAAATAGAGTTTGATTCGGTCCCTGTCTTCAGGTATAAAGTTGTAGAGTGGGTTTTTGGTATGGCTATGACTGTAAGCAGCTCTAATGCTTAAATTCCTGACAGGTTTTGAGAGCACCTTCAGTTTGTAGCTCTGGGTGGTTGTATCTCCTTCTGAAAGTGTCCATCCCTCTGTATCGGTTCTCTTTTTGATTTCTATACTATAGGATGGTATAAGGGTGAGGTCTTTTATCGGTCTGATACGGCTTATGAGATGAACCGTCTTTTTTTCAATGTCTATGGATTTTCTTACATCGTAGGTGAGTTGATTCTGAAGCCCCCTCAGCACTGTATATGAGGTGTTTGATTCTTCTATGTTGAGATAATTCATCCTTAAGAACATTGCAATGATATGAGATGGCATGTACTGAAGGGTTGCTGAGGAGCGAAGTGTCTTTCTTTTTACTCCACTGTAGAGGTTTCTTAAGACATCTCCCATTACAGAGTAGGATGCAACAATCTGTCCTGTATAGGAGGTGTGAATCTTCAACGAATCGCCATGGCCCTTAATGTCAGGGTATATATTATGTGGATAAATGTCTGCAGGTCTATAAATAATTGGAGGACTATTTATTTCTGGATAATCATCCTGTAAAATGGTATCTCTTGATGAATCAAAATGTCTTTCAATATGGAAGTATTCAAGCTCTACAGGGCCAAGATGACCATTTGTGCCAATCTTGAACTCACTGGTATCTTTAGTCAGACTCCTTGACTGGGAAACTTTATTCATATTACCAAAGTATCCTATCAGAAAACGCTGCTGAAGGTTGCCCTTATGGTGGTAATCGGAGTATCGGAAGAATAAATGAAGCGGGTAATTGGGCCATTTCAGTCTTAATTTCAGTTTTGTTTTTCTAATATCCTGCATATAATCGTCATCGGGATCTCTGTCTTCGTACTGTTGCACTGGTGAGGGGGCTTTTAAATCGTATGGATAGTGGTCAGTATGATGTACAAACCCGACTGATACAAGTCTATACAGAAGGATGTCTCTGTAGGCGTATCCAGTGTCAACAAAATAGTCATGCTCACCAGAGAAATAACCAAAAAGATGAAACCTGTGAGGGAGTGGGTATGACCTTATGTCTGTAAAGAGGTAAATATTATCAGTGGTATCCTCATACTCTGATACCCTTGGGTTTCCAGCAAGGTGTTTTAGACTGGTTCCAACACTTAGACGATAAGTAGGGGGATAGGTAGGGAGCTTAAGTTCCTCTGCAGTTGCAGTAAATCCAAAGGAAAGGAAGACCAGCAGTGTGCCTATTACCCTAACTGTCTTTTTCACTGTATGAACCTCCCGTTTCCGGATGGAGAAGGAGTGTCTGTGCCATGTATTGAACTGTGGCAGTCAGTGCAACGTGTGAAGAAGTACTGCTTGGTTGTGGTTGATATGACCTGTCCTGTAGTGGTGTTTATAGTATGAGTTTCATGACACTCAAGACACAGGAATGGCTCTCTGACTTTAAGAAGATTATTATTTGGTGAGCCGTGGGGTAGGTGACAGGTTGTGCACTCCTCGGTAAGGTCACCATGTTCGTAAAGATAGGGACCCTGTTTTTCTCCATGACACTGGGTACAGGTCTTTCTCACGGTTTCTCTTTTCAGTAGATGTTCAGTTGTGGTGCCATGAGGGTTGTGACAGTCTGTACAGAACATCTTTTTCTCAACTACGGGATGATGGTTGGGCATGCTGTAGTAAGCACGAATATCCTGATGACACTTAAAGCACATCTCAGCAGTATCTATCGGTTTTACCTTCAGGTCAGGGCCACTGTGGATCTTATGACAGTCGGGGCAGGAGACATCGTTTATTGCGTGTATGCCAGTGTTCCATTCATGAAGGTTGAAGGTTGCATTGGCGGTGTGGCATTTTAGACAGATAAGGCTCTTTGCCGGCGCTGGAAGATTTTTTATATCTATCAATGTCTTGTAATTACAGGTGGTTTTTATCCCCCTTTTTCTGTTTTCTTCAACCAGTTTCTTTGTGATTCCCTTGATGGCAAGACTTCCGGGGCCGTGGCAGGATTCACAGTCCACCATGGGCATACCGGTGTTACCCTTCATCTGAGCCCCCATTGTGCTTGCATCAAAGGCCCTCTTTATGTTGTCATGGGCATGGCAGGCTGAAAGACATGCCCGGGTGCCAACATAATCAGCATCAAGCCTGCCTGCAATGAGTCGCTCGTATTCTTTGATCTTTAAGACAGGATGGGATTTTTTGATCTCAACGCATGAGAGTATGGACAGTGTCGCCGAGATTGCAACAAACAATAATATATATTTTCTTGAGTTGCTTATCATAGAGATAACATTAATTTTAAAATAATAGAGCCTAAATTTCAAATATAATAGGCACTACCATGGGGCGTCGGTTCATCTTTTTCTGTATAAATTTCTTTACGCTGCTTCTGAGACGAGCTTTCAATACAGAACTATCTTCAAGTATCTCTTCGTCCAGCACTTTTAATTGTTCCAATATGGCCTCTTTTATTTCGTTGATAATATCTGGAGAACTTTCTTCCATAACAAAGCCCTTCGATACTATGTCAGGTCCGATGATAACCTTTCCCGGCTTCTCCATGCCAATAATGATAACCACTATGCCATCATGTGCAAGCCTTCGTCTGTCGCGAAGGACCAGATCCTCGATTCCACCCTTGCCGTCGATAAACACCCTACCAGCATGTACATGACCAGAGATTGAGGCTTCCTGGTCGTTTATACTCAGCACATCTCCGTTCTGGAGAATGAAGATATTTTCTTCCGGGATGCCCTGCTTGGTTGCAAGCATGGCATGATAGGAAAGATGTCGGTATTCACCATGAACAGGCACAAAGTATTTAGGCCCTATCAGATTCAACATTAACTTCAGTTCTTCCTTTGAAGCATGTCCGGATACATGTACTTCCGAAACCTTTTCATATAAGACATTTGCCCCTCTCCTGAAGAGATGATTAATAATCCTACCGATTGCCCGTTCATTACCGGGTATCATTTTGGCTGAAAGTACCACCGTATCATTGGGTTTTATCTTTATGTCTTTGTGTTCATCCATGGCAATTCTTGAGAGAACGCTCATTGGTTCACCCTGACTGCCTGTGGTGATAAGTACAATCTGTTCATCAGGCAGCATCATTATATCCTGAAGCCTCAACCATGTGCCTTCAGGCATCTTCAGGTACCCGAGTTCCAGGGCGATCTTTGCGTTAGATAGGATGCTTTTTCCGCAGAGTGAGAGCTTTCTGCCATGTTGTATGCTTACATCTACAATCTGCTGGATTCGATGAATATTTGAGGCAAAGGTAGCAATGATTATCCTTCCTGTTGCCCTGCTAAATATATTTTCAAGTGCCCTGCGAACCTCTTTTTCAGAAAAGGTAAAGCCGCCTTTCTCAGCGTTTGTGCTGTCAGAAAGAAGCACCAGCGTTCCAATATCACCGTAATAGGAGAATCTGTTGAAATCAAGGAGCTCTCCATCAACAGGAGTGGGGTCTAACTTGAAGTCGCCTGTATGCACCACATATCCGTAAGGTGTACCGATTGCAAGTCCAACACCATCTACAATGCTGTGGGTCACCCTGATGAATTCTACCTCAAAACAACCTATACTGATTTTGTCTCTTGGCTTTACTGTTATAAGGTTGGCCTTTACCCGGTGTTCGATAAGTTTTTCATGTAGCAGACCAAGGGTAAGCGCAGTTCCATATACTGGTATCTCCCTTCCAAGTTCCTTCAGCAAAAAGGGTACTGCACCAGTATGATCTTCATGCCCATGTGTCAGTATAAGTGCCCTGATACGGTCACGGTTTTCAATAAGATAGGTAAAGTCAGGAATAACAATATCTACCCCTGGCATGTCTTCTTCGGGAAACATTAACCCTGCATCGACCACCAGGATGTCTTGGTTGCAATCAAATACTGTACAGTTCAGCCCTATTTCTTCAACCCCACCAAGGGGAATAATGTTAAGGCTATGCAATGAGCATCTCCATTAGTGCCTTCTGGGCATGGAGACGGTTTTCAGCCTGGTCGAAGACCACGCTGTTTGGGCCGTCGATTACCTCATCGGTAATCTCTTCTCCCCTGTGTGCAGGAAGACAGTGCATAACTATCACATCAGGCTTAGCACAGGAAAGCAGTGAGGAGTTTATCTGATAGTTTTTGAATCTACCTTTCTTCTTTTCAGCTTCTGATTCCTCTCCCATGCTAACCCAGACATCAGTATACATAACATCTGACATGCCGGCTGCTTCCTTAGGGTCGCTAAGTAAAATTATATCTCCCTTTCCTGTGCGAGCAGTTTCAAGCACCTCGGCATCTGGTTCATAACCTTCAGGGGTTGCCAGGGTAAGGGTAAATCCGAGCCTTCCAGCAGCCTCCACAAGGGAGTTTGCCACATTGTTTCCATCTCCGATATAGGCAACTTTGATACCCTTTAGTTTGCCCTTTTTCTCATAAATCGTCATTACATCAGCCAGTGCCTGGCAGGGGTGGTGGAGGTCGCTTAATCCGTTGATAACCGGCACAGTGGATGCGCTGGCAAATTCCTCAAGCCTCTCATGACCAAAGGTTCTGATCATAATCCCATCAAGGTATCTTGATAGAACCTTTGCAGTGTCAGATATTGTTTCGCCTCTGCCAAGCTGTATCTCTTCAGGTCTCATGTAAACAGGTTGTGCACCCAACTGGTAAATACCAACTTCAAAGGAGACCCTTGTTCGGGTGGATGGTTTTTCAAATATAAGGCCGATGCTCTTTCCGATAAGTGGACATCTCCCTGCATCAACACCTCTTTTCAGGTCAATTGCCCTTTTTATAAGGGAGAGGATTTCATCCTCTGAAAGGTCCCAGAGTCTAAGAAAATCCCTTTTCATGATAGCCTCCCAAAGATTTCATCAAGGGTGTTTACCACTCTATCTATCTCTTTCTCAGTAACGACCAGTGGTGGTGTAAATCTTAAAACCCTTTCAGCAGTACAGTTTATCAGGATGCCAGCATCAAAACACTCTTTGACGATCTGCGCACAGGATTTTGAAAGCTCCATACCTATCATCAGTCCTTTACCCCTAACATCGACAACCAGTTCAGGGTATTGTTGTTTAAGCTCAAATAGTCTTTCCATAAAGTATGCACCAAGCCTTTCACATTCTTTAATCAGGATACCATCTTCGAGTACCGTTTCAAGTGTTGCCAGAGCTGCTCTTGTAACAAGTGGATTGCCTCCAAAGGTTGATGCGTGAGTGCCAGGGGTAAAGGAACGGGCTATCTTTTCTGTGGCAAGCATGGCACCAATTGGCACACCACCACCCAGTGCCTTTGCAAGTGTCATTATATCTGGCTTTATGCCAAAGTGTTCATAAGCAAAGAGTCGGCCGGTTCTTCCAATGCCGGTCTGTACCTCATCAAGTATCAATAAAATACCCTGGTTGTCGCAAAGTTTCCTTACCTCTTTGAAGTAGTCGTCAGAGGGAATCCTTATCCCTCCTTCACCCTGAATTGGTTCAAGAAGGATGGCACAGGTCTTGTCACTTATTGCCTGTTTTAAGGCAGAGATGTCATTAAATGGCACATATTTGAAGCCTGGTACAAGAGGCTCAAAGCCCTTGTGGAACTTGTCCTGTCCTGTAGCAGTTACAGCTCCGAGTGTTCTACCATGAAATGAGTTTATGGCTGTGATGATTTCGTAACGATTTTCTCCGTAATGGTCCCGGGCATACTTCCTTGCAAGTTTAATTGCGGCCTCTATGGCCTCAGCACCTGAATTACAAAAAAATACCCTGTCTGCAAAGGAGTTCTGGATGAGAAGCCTTGCAAGCCTTATCTGAGGCTCGATATGATAAAGGTTAGAGATGTGAATAAGGCGTTGAGCCTGTTTTTGTATAGCAACAACAACCCTGGGATGACAGTGTCCAAGCACATTAACTGCTATACCTGCCACAAAGTCAAGAAACTCTCTTCCGTCATCTGTATACAATGTAGTGCCTCTTCCTTTAATAAAGAGCACAGGGAATCTGTTATAGGTGTTCATTATGAATCTGTCTGAATCTTCAAGTATCCGTTTCATCTAACCTCCAATTTGCGTTAAATTCTAAACAACAGGGTGTAGGGTGTAGCGGGTAGGGTGTAGTTTTTTTACTACCCCCTACACCCTATGCCCTACTCTCTACTCCCTGCCTTCACCATTGCTGCAAGCAATGGAAACATTATCTCATGATGACCAATTAGATAATATCCCTTGCCGCCTGACATGGTGGGTCTCTGGACAACATTAACAGTGGCTCTATAATGTCTCATAAAGTCCATAGTAAGGGTGGTAAAATTTTGCACCCTGTTGCCAAGGTTTCTTGCTATAGTTAATGCCTTCAAAAAGACCTCGGGAATCAAAACTGCTGAACCAAGGTTGATAAAAACCCCGCCTTCAAGCTCTGAGACCATGCTGGTAAATATCTTGAAGTCTGTATAGGTAGCCTTACCCACAGCTCCGCCGTCACACTCTGGATGCATGTGGATAATATCAGTGCCAATTGCAACATGCACTGTGGCAGGTATGCCAAGTCTGTATGCATTTCCAAAAAGGCTTAGATGACGATTGGGAAAGCCTCTTCCACGGTATATCATTTCACCAACAGCCTCACCAAGCCCTTTTCCCTCTCTGGCTGCCTTCTTTATGGCCCTGTTAAGCATGGTTGCAGTCTCTTTTGCCATACCAAAAGTGCCATCTACGAGGGTTTGTGCCACATCTTCAGATGTATGCCCTGCAAAAGCAAGTTCAAAGTCATGAACTATGGCTGCCCCATTTGTGGCCAGAGCGGTAATTATCCCCTGCTCAATAAGGTCTATTATTATTGGTGAGAGTCCCACTTTTATAGGATGGGCTCCCATGGCAAGTATTACAGGGTTTTTGTTTTTTCTTGCTTCTATTATTGCCCTTGAGACATCTTTTATATCCCTTGCTGCAAGGACATCTGGCATGGAATGAATAAAATCCAAGAGGCTTGCCTCAGGAGAAACCGGCCTGCCAAGGTATTCAGAGCGTACCTTGCTTTTGCGCTCCTTGAGGCTGTAGCGTTTCAGGTTTTTCAGGGATACAGGTCCTGGTTTTTTCATGTTATTTAATATATCACAATTTAAGGGGGGAATTAAAATAAAGACAGGGTGTAGGGAGTAGCGTGTAGGGGGTAGGAGAAAAAATTCTAAATCCTAATTTCTAAATTCTAAACATTACAGGGTGTAGCGTATAGCGTGTAGGGAGTAGTTTTAGTTTTGAGTGCATAGTTTTTAGTGTTTAGTAAAAAAGCCTAACTCAACACTAAACATTCATCTCTCAACACTAACTACATCCCACCCCAACAAACCCATTTAACTCAATAAACTATATGAACGCTATGAACGCAATTAACGCAATCAACTCAATGAACGCTATGAACGCTATTAACGCTATTAACGCAAAAAACGCAATTAACTCTACTTGCCTGTTATAATAAACCATGATAAGCAGGCGGTTGATACAGAAGGCTGACGAACTACTTAAAAAGGAAAGGGGAACCATTTACAAAGACCCTGGTGGCAGGGTGAATATATGCCTTGTTTATCCAAATACCTACTATGTGGGGATGTCAAACCTTGGATTTCAGGGAGTCTATGGTTTCTTAAACTCCAGAGACGATGTGGTATGCGAGAGGGCCTTTCTTCCTGATAGTGAGGCTATGGCGGAGTTTAAAAGAACAGGCTCACAATTGTTTTCTCTCGAATCCAGAAGACCCCTGAGCAGGTTTGATATTGTTGCCTTCTCGGTATCCTTTGAAAACGATTATCTTTCCATACCTGTAATCTTACAGCTTGCAGGAATACCTTTTTTTTCAACAGAAAGAGATGATAGACATCCCTTATTACTGCTTGGTGGAGTAGCTGCCACAGAAAACCCTGAACCCCTGGCCGATATATTTGACCTTGTATATATTGGAGAGGCAGAGCCATCATTACTTTCAATGATTGAGGTTTATAAAAAAGCAGATAGCAGAAGGGAATTCCTTGAAGATATATCAGGTTTTGATGGTTTTTATGTTCCGTCCCGCCACAGGGTGATTTATAATGAAGATGGCACCATAAAGCAAAGGATACCACCAGAGATTATAAGGAAGGTTACCCTCCGGTCGCTTGAGCACGCTGTAAGACACATTATTGTTACCCCTGAAACAGAGTTTTCTGACATGGTGCTGGTTGAGGCAATGAGGGGGTGTGTGCATAGCTGCAGGTTCTGTCTTGCCGGACATATATACAATCCTCCAAGGAACAGGGATTTTGAGGCTCTTATCGGAGAGATAGAGGATGCAAGAAACAGGGGAGCCAGGGTTGGGCTCATAGGGCCATCTCTGTCAGATTATAAATACATAAAAGAGACTCTTTCATTAAAGGATGTGAGCTTTTCTATCACATCATTAAGGGCGAACAGGAAGACCGAAGAGCTATTGTGTTACTTCAGAGGCAGGGGGAGCATTTCTCTGGCACCAGAGGCAGGCAATCAACGGTTAAGGAATATAGTTAATAAAAATATCAAAGAACAGGATATATTGAGCGTTGCTGAAAAGATATTTTCTGAGGATATCAGGACTCTTAGGCTATACTTTATGATTGGTCTTCCCACAGAAACTGATGAGGATGTAATGGATATCGTCTATCTTGTTAAAAAGATTCGCTCAGTTTCTTCGAGAGGGCGGATTACAGTTAGTGTCAGCACCTTTGTCCCCAAACCCTTTACTCCCTTTCAATGGACTGCAATGACTGAGGAAAAAACAATAAAAAATAGGCTCAAAATGATTAAAGATGGGCTTAGGGCGGAAAGGGGCGTTACGGTCTTACATGATGTGGTTAAGTATGCATACCTTCAGGGTGTACTTGCACGAGGTGACAGACGACTTTCGCAGTTTTTAATAGAGTGTAGAAATGCATCGGCATGGTTCAGGGTTATGAAAGAGCAGAAGATTGCGCCAGAATTCTATGTCTTCAGAGAGAGGGCAAAAGATGAAATACTGCCCTGGGATTTCATAGATACAGGTGTAAACAAGGAGTATTTATGGAGGCAATTTAAGGCTATTTTGTGAGCTGAATCCTTGCATAAACACCATCGGTTTATTTATGATTAAATGAGATTACTATTAAAAATCAAGAAGAAAGGACTTAGAGATGATTTCCATTATAAAAAAGGTTTTTGGAACAAAAAACGAGCGTGAACTGAAAAGGCTCTGGCCAATTGTGCATAAAATTAACGACCTTGAGCCAGAAGTATCAAGGCTTACCGATTCAGAGCTTGCAAGGAAAACAGAGGAGTTTAAAAAGAGACTTCAGGAAGGTGAAAGTCTTGACGATATTTTAGTTGAAGCCTTTGCTGTTGTGAGGGAGACGGCAAAGAGGGTCCTGAATATGAGGCATTTTGATGTTCAGCTTATCGGTGGAATTGTGCTTCATGAAGGAAAGATAGCAGAGATGAAGACGGGTGAGGGTAAAACACTTGTTGCAACGCTGCCTGTTTATCTTAATGCACTTGAGGGTAAAGGTGTTCATGTAGTCACGGTGAATGATTATCTTGCAAAAAGGGATGCCCAGTGGATGGGACCAATTTACCATTTTCTTGGTCTTTCTGTTGGTGTAATCCAGCATGAGGAGTCGTTCCTCTTCGACCCCGAGTATAAAGCAGACGACCCTCGTTATAACCATTTGAGACCCTGTAGCAGGAAGGAAGCCTACGATGCTGATATTACCTATGGAACAAACAACGAGTTTGGTTTTGATTACCTGAGAGACAATATGAAGTATGATATAAACGATTACTGCCAGCGTGAGCTTAATTACGCAATAGTAGATGAGGTGGACAGCATCCTGATAGACGAGGCAAGAACCCCTCTTATCATATCAGGACCATCAGAAGAGTCGGTAGGTAAATACTATAAGATTGACAAGATCATTCCGAAACTACAGAAGGATGTGGACTTTACCATTGACGAGAAGGCAAAGACCGTAATTCTTACTGAAGAGGGAGCAGAAAAGGCAGAAAAGCTCCTTGGGGTAGAGAATCTTTTCGATCCTGTCCACATTGACCTTGTTCATCATATCCTGCAGGGACTGAAGGCACATCATCTTTTTAAGAGGGATGTTGATTATGTGATAAAGGACGGAAAGATTGTAATAGTTGATGAATTTACCGGGAGATTGATGCCGGGCAGAAGGTGGTCTGATGGGCTTCATCAGGCAATAGAGGCAAAGGAAGGTGTAAAGATAGAGAGTGAAAACCAAACCCTTGCAACCATTACATTTCAGAACTATTTCAGGATGTATAACAAACTTGCCGGTATGACGGGAACTGCTGACACAGAGGCAGAGGAGTTCGCCAAGATTTACAACCTTGATGTGGTGGTAATCCCCACTAATAAGCCCATGATCAGGGTTGACCATCCAGATATGATCTTCAAGACCGAAAAGGCAAAGTTCAGGGCAGTTATAAGGGAGATAGAGGAATGCCACAGGAGAGGACAGCCTGTTCTGGTAGGTACCATATCCATAGAGAAGTCTGAACTCCTGAGCAGGATGCTTAAAAAGAAGGGAATAAAACATTCTGTTCTAAATGCAAAGTATCATGAAAAGGAGGCAGAAATCATTGCACAGGCTGGTCGTCCTGGTGCTGTTACGATAGCAACAAACATGGCAGGTAGAGGAACTGATATTGTACTTGGTGGAAATCCAGAGGGCCTTGCCAAGGAGTTCCTGAAGGACAAGAAAGACCCCACCGAGGAGGAAAAGGCTGAGGCTCTGAGGAAAGCAAAGGAGATATGTGAAAGAGACAGGAAAAAGGTGGTAGAATCTGGCGGGCTTCATATAATTGGAACCGAGAGACACGAGGCAAGGCGAATTGACAATCAGCTCCGTGGTCGTTCAGGCCGACAGGGCGATCCTGGGTCAACGAGGTTTTATCTTTCGCTCGAAGATGACCTGATGAGGATATTCGGCTCTGATAAGATATCAGGTCTGATGGGTAAGCTTGGAATGGATGAGGATGTGCCAATCGAAAACCGTATGGTTACAAAGGCAATTGAAAATGCTCAGAAAAGGGTTGAGGCTCATAACTTTGAAATAAGAAAGCATCTGCTTGAATATGATGATGTGATGAATAAACAGCGAATCGAGATATACAGATTCAGAAAAGAGATACTGTCTGAGGAGTCGTTAAAAGACAGGGTAATAGAGATGATTGAGGATGTGGTTGATTCCCTGGTTTACGAGTATTGCCCTGAAGACAGATACCCTGAGGAGTGGGAGACAGAGGAGCTTTCAAAGACTATATTCGGGATCTTTGGTGTGAAGATAGAGGGGTCTCGGGAGTTTAAAGGACAGGAGGCCCTGAAGGAAGAGATTATCAAGAAGCTCATTGAGTTTTATGATGAGAGGGAAAAAGAAATTGGCAATGACCTGATGAGGTATTTAGAGAGGATCATAATGCTTCAGGTGGTGGATAATCAATGGAAAGACCACCTGCTTGCCATGGACCACCTTAAAGAGGGAATTGGTTTAAGGGGCTATGGCCAGAAGGATCCACTTGTAGAATACAAAAAAGAGGCCTACGAGATGTTCACTGAGATGTCAGAAAGGATAAAAGAAGAGGTGCTGACCCGAATATTCAGGATACAGGTGCGTACTGAAGACGAGGCTGAAAGGATATCTAAAAAACAGGAGCAGAAACTCATTTTTAATAGAGGAAATGGTGACGATGGGGTTAAGAAGCCAGTTAAAAAGAGCAAGAAAATTGGAAGAAACGAGCCCTGCCCTTGTGGAAGTGGAAAAAAATATAAGAAATGCTGTGGAATGAATGCCTGAGATTCTATACATAACCGGGAAAAAAGAGGAAGATCTACTTTTAGACGCCCTGTCGAAATTAAAGACTGGAAGATTCAATGCCCTGACCTTCAAGGAAATAGAAGGCTCAAAGCTCCTACCTAAACTGATAATAGTCAAAAGAAGAGATATCAATAAAGGGATTTTTAATAAGATACAATCTATTTTCAAAAAAGTGCCCATTTTAGTTGTATTGTTAAACCAGAAGGAGAAAGTTCCTGCCTATTTGCGAGAGAGGGAAAATGTAGAGATAATATACAGTGCTTCTACTGAAGAATTAAGATCCGTTATTTCCCAGATAATTATTTTAAGAGATGTGCTAAACGAGTATAACAGGGTTAAAGAGGAAAATCGTGAATTGCATACCCTGATAGGCCTTCAGCGAAAGATCATCAATCTAATGATGAAGCATGAGGATATTGGAGCCCTGTTTTACGACTTGATGAGGAGACTTAAGGATGTTTTTAATATCAAAAACTGGGCTGTTTTTATAAAAGATTTAGAGACAAAAGAATTTGTGCTGCTTGGGGCATCTCTAAGGAGACGGGAAATAAGAGATATAAGAATTCCATCATGTGATGGTATAGTTGGCTGGGTTTCTTCAAAGAGAAGGCCTCTTATAGTTGAGGATGTAAATGATGATATAAGGGCGAAAGCAGAAATAAAGCTACACAGAGTTATGAAGACCAGCTCAATGCTTGTGTTTCCTGTTATGAGTAAGGACTCTGTAGTGGCTGTAATAGAACTGATTAACAAGAAAAAAGGGAAATTCAACAAGGATGACCTTTTGCTGCTAAATAATATATCAGGACACATCTCGGTGGCAGTGGAAAAGGTGATGCTGCAGCTAAGGTTAGAAGAGCTGGTTATAACGGATGATCTTACCAAGCTTTTTAATCTACGATATCTGAACAGAACCCTTGATATTGAACTTGAGAGGGCAAACCGATACAATACCCATGTTTCGCTCATCTTTATGGACATAGATCGTTTCAAAGATGTAAACGATACCCACGGTCATCTTGTGGGGAGTAAACTTCTTACAGAACTTGCTCAGCTACTGCTTAGCAAGCTACGCTCTGTTGATATCGTTGCCCGATATGGTGGTGATGAGTTTGTGATAGTGCTTCCTCAAACCTCTTCAAAGTATGCAGCCATGATTGCCGAAAGGCTCAGAAAGGCAGTGGAGGAGGCAGTATTCCTGAGAAGTGAAGGTTACAACCTCAGGGTTACAGCCAGCTTTGGGGTGGCTTCTTATCCAGATACAGCTAAATCTAAAGAGGAGTTGCTTAATCTTGCAGATGAGGCCATGTATAAGGTAAAGTATAAAAACCGTAACGGTGTATATGTTATAATCTGAAAAAGGAGTAGCCATGGCACTTTTTAATTACGCTACCAAGGAGATAACACTAAAGATTGTTTATTATGGGCCAGGACTGAGTGGTAAGACCACAAACCTACAATACCTTCATTCTGTGCTTGACCCAAAGAGAAGGGGTAAGCTTCTTTCTCTTTCCACTGAGGCAGACAGGACATTGTTTTTCGACTTCCTACCTGTTGAGCTTGGCAAGATACAGGATTTTTCCATAAGGTTTCAGCTTTATACAGTACCTGGACAGGTGCGTTATAATGCAACAAGAAGGCTTGTGCTTAAAGGAGCAGATGCGGTTGTGTTCGTAGCTGACTCGCAGAGGGATAAGCTTGAAGAAAACCTTGAAAGCCTTGAGAATATGCGGGAAAACCTTATTGCTAACAATCTCAATCCTGATGACATCCCTCTTGTGATGCAGTATAATAAGCGAGACCTTGACAATATTATGTCTCTTACAGAGCTTAATGCCCAGCTAAACAAGATGGGTGTGCCCTTTTTTGAATCTGTAGCCATAGAGGGAAGGGGTGTAAGGGGGACCTTTGAGGCAATAGTAAAGCTTCTTCTTAAACATGTCTCCAGGAAACACAAGATAGATGTAAGCGCTGAGGAGGGCTCTGTCAGTGGCATTACAGAATCTGAGGAAAAAACAGCAACTAAACAGAAAACGGAGGTTAAAACTCAACCAGTCAAAAGAACCCCCGTTACCAGAGAGGAGTCTGTCAGGGAGAGCTCTGATGGCCTTCGAGAGATACTGGATGCCATAGCCGGACTCAGGAGCTCAATAGACCGTCTTTCGGATATCATGGAAAAGGAATCCTTGAAGTCTGACGAGATACTCGGCCTTCTTGAGGCTATAAAGAGCTCCATTGACAATGCAAAGACCAAAAAGAAGTGGTTCCTTTTTGGTTAGAGCCTTTCCAGTGTGCTAAGCAGTGCTTCTGCCTTCCTCAGTGTCTCGAAATACTCTCTTTCAGGGTCTGAATCTGCTACGATTCCTGCACCTGCCTGAACATAGGCAATAGAGTCCTTGATTACAAAGGTACGAATAATAATGTTTAAATCCATGTTGCCATTAAACCCGATATATCCAAGAGAGCCAGTATAGGGACCTCTTGCTGTTGGTTCGAGTTCATCTATTATCTCCATACATCTGACCTTTGGAACTCCTGTTATGGTGCCACCTGGAAAGGTAGCCCGCACAAGACTGAAGCAATCCCTTCCATCAGCTAACTCTCCTTTCACATTTGATACAATATGAATTACATGGGAGTAGTCTTCTGTGATCATCAATTCATCTGCCTTTACCGAGCCATAGGTGCAGACTTTGCCAAGGTCATTTCTTTCCAGGTCTATTAACATGATATGTTCTGCCCTTTCCTTTTCATTAAGAAGCAGTTCTGCTCTCATTATTTCATCATGATGCTTTATGCCTCTTCTTGGTCTTGTTCCTGCTATGGGACGGGTTTCGGCTTTTTTACCCTGAAGCCGTATAAGTCGTTCAGGCGATGAGCCCACTATCTGATAACTGCCAAAGTCTGCATAGCAGGCAAAGGGTGAAGGATTTATGCTTCTAAGGATTGTGTACAGCGACCACAGCTTTTCAGGCTCTATCTCTGCATGAAGCCTCTGCGACAGATTTGCCTGAAAGATGTCTCCTGCACGGATGTACTCCTTTGCCCTTACCACCATATCCATATATTCCCTCATCTGCATCTCGTGAACAATCTCCACATTTTGTTTTTTATGCGGGATCTCTATGGGAGGCTCAGAAGAGCTGATTTCATTTGTCCTTTTAAGCATATATTCCAGGCTCTGCAGGGCATTGTCGTAAATCTCTAAATAGTCGCTTTCTGAAAGACAGAGCGTTTCAAAAGGTAGATTAAATCCGAAACTTATCATAGCTGCTCCAGGACAGACTATGGCGTAAGATTTTTTCTCTTTATGGTCAAAGGCAAAGAGCCTATCGAACAGGTAGAAATGGGCATCAGGTATCCCCAGATCATCCTTTGCAGTACAGGGTAGTCTTTCAAGGTAATGAACAAAATCATAACTGAAAAAGCCTGCAAGTCCTCCCTGAAAGGGGGGAAGCCCTTTCAGGGAACTTTGAGGATAGGCTCGAAGCAACTCCCTTAGCCTTGTGAGGGGTCTTCTGTTTGATACAGATTTTTTTCCATCCCTGATAATCTCTATCAATCCGTCTTTTACAGTGAATTCAAGAATAGGGGAAAAGGTAACGAAAGAGTATCGTGCTATTTTCTCTGAGCCCTTTACACTCTCAAACAGGATGGCCCCAGGGCCCCTGAGGGCCTCGAAGACACGATAGGGTGACATGTAGGGAAGTTCTACATAAAGAGGTGGTATTGCCACCGGTTCTTTTGATTTTATCAGGTCTATGAAATCCCTTTTGTCAGGTTTGATATTTATGCTTTCAGCAATCATAGCGATGACATTATCTCAAGGGATATTAGTTCTATAGCCTTTTCAGGCTCTGACTGTCTGAGCACAGACCTTCCTACTACCAGATAACTTGCACCACGATGGATAGCCTCTTTCGGCGTCATGGTTCTACGCTGGTCATCAGGTGGTGCCCATGAAGGCCTGATGCCAGGGGTGATAATGATAAAATTTTTATCAGTTACATTTCGCACTGCTTCTATCTCCTGGCCTGAGGCAACCACACCATCAAGGCCTGCCTTGTATGCCATTGAGGCAAGGTGTTTAACATGGGTTTTTATACTGTGCTGAAAACCCATCTCTTTTTTGAACTCCACCGGTGAAATGCTTGTAAGCACTGTAACGGCTATTATCTTTGGTTTTTTGAGATTTTTCTTCAGACACAGCTCTACCACAGATTCTCTGGTTCTTTTCATCATCTCCATGCCTCCGGATGCATGGATGTTGAACATATCAACCTGCATCTCTGCAATTACCTGAGCAGTTTTCGCCACCGTGTTGGGTATGTCGTGTAGCTTTAGGTCCAGAAAGACCTTTTTGCCCCTGTCATGGATATTTCTTATCACCTCTGGTCCAGAGGAGACAAAGAGCTCAAGGCCTACCTTGAAGGTGTTGACCCATTCGGAAAACCTGTCAACAATATCAAGGGCATAGCCAGGGTCATTAACATCCAGTGCAAGTATGAGTTTGTCCTTTGCTGGCAATGGGACTCCTAAATCTTTGGAAGTGTTATACCCTTTTGTGCCTGATACTTACCGGTTTTATCTCTATAGGAGGTTTCACAGACCTCTTCTGCTCCAAGAAACAGTATCTGAGCAATGCCTTCATTTGCATAGATCTTTGCAGGAAGAGGGGTGGTGTTCGAGATTTCTATGGTTACATGGCCTTCCCACTCAGGCTCAAGGGGGGTTACATTTACCACGAGACCACAACGGGCATAGGTGGATTTCCCAAGACAGATGACGATTACCTCACGGGGAATCCTGAAGTATTCTATCGAGCGGCCAAGCACGAAACTGTTTGGAGGGATTATGCAGACATCACCCTTGAAGTCAACGAAGCTCTTTGGATCAAAGCCCTTTGGGTCAACTATTGTGTTGTTTATATTGGTGAATATCTTGAATTCATCACTTATGCGCATATCATAGCCATAGGAACTTACCCCATAGGAAATAACACCCTGACGGACCTGCTTATCATTGAAAGGCTCAATCATGCCCTTTTTTGCCATCTCCTTTATCCATCGGTCGTTTTTTACCATAAAACCTCCATAATTATAGGGTTTAGGGGGTAGCGTGTAGGGTGTAGTAAAAATGACAACTCCTATTCATTACACCCTCTGGCCTTCCATTATTTTCCTGCTCCATTTTCTTGCCTTTTCGTAGATTTGCTCTTTATCAAGGGTTCTGAATTCATAATCATCCAGCAAAACCCTGCCCCGAACAATCACAGTGCATACATCCGATGCCCTGGCAGAGTAAACAATGTGTGAGAAGATGTCATAAATTGGCATAAGATGTGGTTTCTTCAAATCTATCACAATCAGGTCTGCTGACTTGCCTGGCTCAAGTGTTCCTGTCACATCAGACAGACCCAGTGCCTCAGCACCCCAGCAGGTTGCCATCTTAAGGGTGGTCCTTGCATCAAGCACTGTTGGGTCTTCGGAGAACGCCTTCTGAAGCTCTGATGCAAGGGAAGCCTCTTCAAGCACATCAAGGTCATTGTTGCTTGCTGCGCCATCAGTGCCAATGCTCACCCTTACTCCGGCCTTCAGCATCTTTGAAACAGGAGATATGCCAGAGGCGAGCTTCAGGTTGCTTTCCGGACAGTGGGATAGGGACACCTTCTTTTCAGCCAGTATCTCGATCTCCCTTTCAGTTGGCCAGACCACATGGGCTGCAATCATTCGTTCGGTAAGAAGCCCATGGCTTTCAAGATGCTCAATAGGGGTTTTACCATAACGGTTTTTTATTTCCTGCACCTCCCAACGGGTCTCACTTAGGTGAGTATGAATGGGGATACCGTATTTTTCCGAAACCTCAAGGGTCTTTTTATATGTTTCCGCTGAGCATGTATAAGGGGCATGGGGTGAAATGGAAGGAACTATCAGTTCATCATCTATCCAGTCTTTGATAAAGGATACAGCCTTTTCAAGGTATTCATCGGTGCTCTGTGCAATGGATGTTGGAAAGTCCAGCACACCAGCACCAAGCACTGCCCGAAGACCTGCCTTTTTTATGGCATCAGCCGAGGCCTCTTCGTAGAAATACATGTCATTGAAGAGTGTAACACCAGAGCGTATCATCTCAAGACAGGCAAGCTCTGTTGCATCACGGCAGAAATCAGGGCTGAGCATCCTTGACTCGGCAGGCCAGATGTGCTCTTCAAGCCATTGCTTAAGCGGAAGGTCATCTGCAAGACCCCTGAAATACACCATTGCAGCATGGGTATGTGTGTTTACAAATCCTGGCAGAACAGCTCTGTATTTACCAGAAAATACCCTTTCAGCTTCATAGCGATTTTTGAGCTCATCACAGTGGCCAATGTCAAGTATCCTACCCTCTCTGATGACAACTGCGGCATTCTCTAATGCCTCTTCATCGCACATGGGGAGCACATAATCACCTTCAACAATTATGTCAACCTTCTGTTTTTCCATATTACACCTTTATTTTTACTGAAATTTTTTGTATTTGATATTTTATATGCTTTTTCAGAGCATTTGCAACATATGTTTTATTAGCCTTCTTCCCTCAGAATTTATACAGTGGTAATATGTAACAATATCGTTGATTGTGTATACATTTTATTTTTGTATAGTCTGAAAGCTTCAAGAAGGAAACCCTTTGAGTAACACAGATACATTTTAGCGGTTTTATAGCTTAGCGAAAACAAATAGACATAACATATTGAAAACAAAGAATAATATGATTGTGACCAAAATTATCTTGACATTTTGTTAACAGATATAATATTTTTAAAAGCTACAACATAATAGTTGCTATTAAGTGGGCCGTTAGCTCAGCTAGGTAGAGCAGCTGACTCTTAATCAGCGGGTCGGGGGTTCGATTCCCTCACGGCTCACCATAGAAAAACCAGGCCCCGCAAGTATTTGCGGGGCTTTTTTATAAATATGAGGCTGTTCAATAACTCGTAATCCCTTCATAACCAAAGCATTGCGGAAAATATATGTAGCGAAACATCTCCTGACTTCCTTCGCCTTCACTCAGGCATAATCTATTGGGTCTAAAGTTTTTTTTATAGTGTCCGAAAAAGTTACAGAGATAAAAAACCATCAAAGGAGTTCTGTGGCTTATGAACTGGTTTTATAACCTTTCGATCAAGAAGAAACTTGCTCTGGTATTTGGTATGATAATAGCTGGAATCTTTTTCGGTATAATTTATGGACAGCTCTTGTTCAAAAAGGTAAAAGTTGGCGGCACACTCTATACGGGCATAGACTTAAAAAGGAATACTATTGACAATATTGCCCGCATAAGAATGAACATAAATTTGATACGATCCTTCATATATTCAGGTTATCTAAATTATGATGAAGAAATCACAGAAAACCTGAAAGGGATTGTGAATAAAACCGACGCATTATTCGATAAGGTAAACACATACCTTTCAGAAATAAATTCAAAAGGTGTTACCTGCTATGCCTGTCACAATAAGAGTTCAATTGCGCCGATTAAGGGCTTTTTATCCAGATCGAGAGAAAAATGGCATAAATACAAGGAAATCATGTTCAGCGAGATTGTGCCAGCTTTAAAAGACAGAAAAGTAGAAAAGATAAGGGTTTTGATGGAAAATTTTGATAATAGTTACTTTGATATTATGGAACAGACCGCTACTGCATTGACCATTCTTAGAAATGCTTATCCCCGTATGGTTACAGACCTTGAGCATGAATCCACCCTTATGCAGCTATTTTACGGAGTGGCCGGTGCATCTGGCATAGTTGCCCTTATTGTTATAACAATTCTATTGTCAAAAATTATTATAGTCCCTATTGAAGATGTCTCTTCGGCTTTCCAGAAGATGGTAAGGGGATACTTTGTAGAAAGCGAGATAAAAGTAAAGGGGTCAGACGAGATAGGCAAGATGGTTATAGCCTTTAAACAAATGAAAAACAGACTTAAGGACATGGTAAAACAGATAAAAACAGAAGCTATAACCCTTTCAGAAAGTTCCGCTACCCTATCATTTACCTCAGAGGAACTTGCAGGTATGTCTGATAGACAGATGCAAAAAGTTGAACACATGGTGTCGTCTACATCTGAACTTTCAAACAGTATAGAAGAGATTACACTAAAAACATCAGAGGCAGTTCAGGCATCTGAAGAGGCATTTGAAATTGCAATGAATGGCATGGAGGTATCCAGTGATGCAATCAATAATATTAAAGAAATTCTTGATATGGTAAATAATACATCTTCAACTATTGAGCGTCTTGGCACCAGCACAAAGGAGATAAGTAAAATTACCACGCTTATTGCCGAAATCGCTGAGCAAACAAATCTCCTTGCACTTAATGCAGCCATAGAAGCTGCAAGAGCAGGAGAGCAGGGGAAAGGTTTTGCTGTTGTTGCTGATGAGGTAAGAAGACTTGCTGAAAAAACGGCTAACGCTACCAAGGAGATTACTTCTAAAATCAATGACATACTTAAAGATACAAATGCTTCTTTACAGCAGTCGAAGCAAAGCAAAGAGGAGGTTAAAAAAGGCTTAAGGGCAATAGATATTATTGGCAAATCTTTGCAATCAATTACAGAATCAACTGAAAAGACCAGAAAATTAATACAGCTAATTTCAAAGGCCACTGAAAGACAATCGATATCTGCAGAGAGACTTGTAGAGTCTATAAAAGAGGTCTCAGAAGCAGCAGAATTAATGGTGAACAGTTCTAAATCACTCAGCAAAATTTCTAAAAACTTAAACGCTCTATCTGCTAACATTAAAAGTCAGGTCGATTGGATTGTTGTGGAAGAAAAAAGCTCACAAAATTTATATAAGTTTTCGTCTGATGACTCAGGGCACCTCTTAAAAGATAAAGCTACCAGTAAAGCTACTGCATTGTGACCTGGAACTATTTTATGAGTTACTTAAGCTTAAGCTCTGCAGATAACCTTCAGATGTCTTCCACCAAGTGAAGCTATTTTAAATGCCTCGGCTATCTCGGTAAGGGGAAAGGAATCGGTTACCATCCAGCCAAGGTCAACCTTTTTAAGCCTGATTAAATCGTAGGCATCCTGAAGTGCCTCTGGAGATGCCCCATAAGAGAAACACACACTTATCTCGTTACGCCAGAAATGAACAGATGGAATCCGTATGTCGTCGCTGGAGACAGCAAACATGAGCACAGTACCCCTTCGCTGAACTGTCTGTATGGCAGTCTCAATAGCCCCTTTTGCACCAGCACAAACAACAACGGTATCGGGAAGTCTGCCATCAAAGACAGCCTTCAATGAATCCATGGATAATTCATCTATGCTGAAGACCCTGTCAGCTCCGGCTTTAAGGGCATACTCCAGTCTTTCCTTTGAAACATCAACTGCTGCCACTGTGGCACCCTGTTGTTTTAGATACAGGATGTGAAGAATACCCGAAACCCCTGAGCCTACTATAAACACATTCCTCTGGTTTTCTGCCTCTACCCTCCTGTAAGCCTCGAGCACACAGGCAAAGGGTTCTATCATTACTGCCTCTTCAAGGCTTACAGAGTCATCGAGCACTATGGTACCATGGCGTACATTTTCCTCTGGAATAAGTATGTACTCTGAAAATCCCCCAGGCCAGTAGTTGCCCTTATGGAGGGCCTCACAGGCCGTAAACTTGCCGACTTTACAGAAATGACATCTATAACATGGCACATGGTGAGATACAAAGACCCTGTCGCCAACTTTCAGGCCTTTTACGTCGGGGTCGATTTCGACCACCTCACCTGCCATCTCATGCCCCGGCACATAGGGTGCCTTCTGTTTGCGGTACCAGTGCATTATGTCTGTGCCACAGATGCCAGAGGCAAGCATTCTGACCACTATTTCGCCTCCTCTGGCAGTGGGCCTTTCACGCTCTTCAATCCTTATGTCGTCTTTACCGTAATAAACTGCTACTTTCATGGTGTTAGTAACTTAATAACGGTTGATAATATGACGATATGCCTTTAAGCGGTTTCAGCACACGCCCGTCTGAGCCGTGATGGCTGCTTCAGTGTGCGTCCTCGGAGACATACATGGATGTATGTCGAGAATGAGCGAAAAGGCATATCGTTATATTCATCTTTATTATTCCTTTTCATATATTTTATATGCCTCTTCGGCGGTGGCACCTTCATGAACGATAGCCCTTACAGCCTTGATCATCCCCACAGGCTTGTCGCTCTGAAAGATATTTCTGCCCATATCAACACCGAGTGCTCCCTCTTTGATGGCGTTTTCAGTCATCTTGAGAGCATCCATCTCGGGTATCTTTTTGCCACCAGCAATAACAATGGGAACAGGGCATCCTTCAACTACCTTGTAGAAATCTTCACAGTAGTAGGTCTTGACAAAGTATGCCCCAATCTCTGCAGCAATACGGCAGGCAAGTCCCAGATAACGGGCATCACGGGCCATGTCTCTACCCACTGCAGTGATAGCAAGCACTGGAATACCGTATCGCTCTGCTTCGTTTACCAGACGGCCGAGATTTGCTATGGTGCGGTCTTCATTTGGTGCACCCACAAAGATTGACATACCAATTCCAGATACATTAAGCCTTATTGCCTCTTCAATACTGGTAGTTATGTCTTCATTGGAAAGCTCACCAAGGATGCTTGGCCCTCCTGAAACTCTGAGACAGATGGATGTCCTGGTTTTAGGGTCAACGCAGTTGCGGAGCATACCCCTTGTGACAAAGAGGCAATCTGCATGAGGAAGCAAGGGGTCAACTGTTTGTTTGAAGTTTCGTAGTCCTGTGGTAGGCCCCTGAAAGTAACCATGGTCCACTGCAAGCATAACGGTTTTGCCTGTGTCAGGATTGAAGATTTTGTTAAGCCTGTTTTTCATTCCAAAGTCCATTGCATACCTCCTTTAAACCAGTCTTTTCATTGAATAGCCTCTATAATTATTTCAGACCTGAAATCTAACATCATTCCCTTTTTTCGTTACCATATATATGTATGCCAGTACTTCTGCCACAGCCCTGTAAAGCTCAGGTGGAATCTCCTCGTAGAGTTCCAGTGCAGAGAGTACCTCAATCAGATCAGGGTCCTGGTGAATTGGTATACCATGCTCCCTGGCAATCTGTATTATCCTCTTGGCAATCTCTCCTCTGCCAGATGCCACGACACGAGGTGCACTGTCTGTGTCTCTCTCGTATCTCAAAGCAGCAGCCTTTGTAGTCTGTTTATGTTTCATGCCCTGATGTTTAGCCCCTGTGAAAAGGTATCTTCGACGAATTCCATATCTTTTTGTTTTTCTATAATAAGATTTCTAAGGTTCAGGCCAGCTTTGAGAAGCCTTTCTTTAAGCATCTTGCTGTTAGTGCTTAACAGTTCAGCAAAGTCGGCTTTTTCTGTAAACATGCCGATGTGTATGCCGCTTTTTTCCTGTGTGACCACTACCATAAGTTTTCCATGATAGTTCAGTTCGAGATTAATTATACAATGATAGAGTAATTTTTTAGGAGAGCCCTTTGTCTTCCGAAACTCAATGCTTCCCCTGCGGAGGTCTTTCCATACAAAGGGTACAAAAAGTTGAAGGGTATCATCCATAATGTTTTTGAACTGATAGTACTGTATTGTGTGTAGTAGTTTCTCTGTGTTTTCTTTAAGAGAGCTTAGTTCTGGTGAAAGGCCCTTTTCCTGGGCTAATGAGTCTATATGTCTGGTTATTCGAAGTAGCTTTGCCTTCAGGTCCTTATTGATAAGGTCTTTCAGATTTTTTTCAGAGACTGATTGCTTTAGATTGCTCTCAAGAAAGATGCCCGAGTGCCTTAATGCCTCCTTAAGGGTCTTAGGGTTTTCAACAAGGCTTTCGATTTGATTTATGATTGATGAAAGGTCTCTTAATTCAGGAATCAGGGCCCTTAATGGCTCCTCAGATGCCTGAGAAACCAGCTTTTTAACGACCCCCTCCTGTGGGGTTAGGCTCCTTAGAATCTGGGTGAGCTTTTTCTGTAAAAAGAGCTCCTCAGGTGAGCAGTAATCAATAACTCTAAGGATTAGCCTTTTTGAGCTGACCTGTGCCCTTAATCTTACAAGCCCTCCCTTTTTAAGTTCCACAGTAGAGGTGGCTTCAAAATCTCCCCTGGGGGTTTTAAGGATTAAGGTGCCTCTTTCTGTCAGCTCTGTTATCTCTGCCTGCAGTACTTCGCCATCTTTAACTACAAGGATGCTGTCAGGTGATTTAACAATAATTTTGGGGTTTAGGGCCTGAAGTACTTTGTTTATCTGCATCGGTTTGTTTGTCCTAAACAGTGGGAATGATAGTATTTATTGATTGATTCATAGAATTAGTATACCACAAAATCTGACACAAGTTGATTTTACAAATGAATAATAAAGTTGACATTTGTAAAATTTTATGGTATTTTTATTTAGCAAAACATAAGGTTTAGGAGGGATAAGGCTATGAGGGGGAAAGTAGCCCTGTTTCTGGCTTTAGTTTTACCGGTATTAGTAGTGAACCTTGGAATATCATCTTCTGAAATCACACCCGAGCAGCTTGCCAGCTTTGCCTGTAACGCAATTGTTAAAGGCAAGGTTAATGATTTTATCAGAACTGTTGAGTTTTTTGATGATGTAAGACCACCCTATGAAGCCATATCCGAGAGAAGGGGAATGGAAAAGGTGGTAAAGGAAATAAATTCAACTGTGGGAACCTCTGATGGATGTGTATCTGTAAATAATTTTCCTGAAGGGAGATATCTGACTTTATTTTTCCAGTCTGCCGATGATGAGTACTGGAGTATGACCAGCTGTGAATATTACAAATTTAAGGCGAGGCTGGGAGGTAATGACTCCTTTTTTGTGATTCCTGTATGTGCTTATGGAAAGTATGTTGTAAGGGGTTTTCAAATTGGCTTTAAAGACCCTACACCTGATATAATTAAAGAGGTTTCCAGAATAAACAAAGAGGCTCCCATATTTATAAGTGGTTTTATGGAATACTGATGATAAGACATGGAAGAAATGGAGTGTAAATCTCTTTATAGTTACCTGTTTTCTTTTTATTCTCTGCCAGAGGGCCTATTCGTTCAGAGGTGCCTTCCTTTTAAGTGATTATAAAGCTCCAGCACTTCTTGGTGTTTTACAGAGTTATACGATAAAGGATGATAGAGAAACTCTTGTAGATTTAGCCATACAATACGACCTTGGATACAACGAAATCACTGATGCAAACCCTGGTGTTGACCCCTGGTATCCAGGCAAGGGCACAGGGGTTATAATTCCCACGATCTGGATCACGCCGGAGCTAAAGGACCTGCAAACAGACACCATAGTTATAAATCTTGCTGAGCTACGACTGTACTACTTCAAAACACTAAATACAGGAAGGGTTGCAGTTCTTACATTCCCGATAGGTATCGGCAGTGAAGGCAGGGACACACCGTTGGGTGAATACAGGATTATACAGAAGATAAAAGACCCTGTATGGGTGGTGCCACCCTCAATAAGAGCTGAGGAGCCAACACTGCCTGAAATGGTTCCACCTGGCCCTGATAATCCACTTGGCAGATATGCATTGAGGTTGTCGAATCCGTCTTATTTGATTCACGGTACAAACAAACCACTTGGTATAGGCCGAAGGGTGAGCCATGGCTGTTTGAGGATGTATCCAGAGGATATAAAGACCCTGTACGACCTTGTAAGGGTTGGAACAGAGGTTAAGATTATATATGAGCCGATAAAGCTTCTCTTTAGCAGTAACGGAGTTTATATTGAGGCACATGCAGATTACAAAACCGGCGGCACGGACTTTAGCAGAGCAGTCAGGAAGCTAATTAGTTCAGGAACTCTTCAACGGATTGATACTAAAGAGCTCTATAGGATTCTTGAAAGGCATGACGGCATTCCCCATCTTTTGAAGTTTAAGTAAAAGACAGGGGGTAGGGAGTAGGGTGGTAGCCTTAAACACAATAAACGCAATGAACACAAAGAACTCAAAAAACGCTATCAACACAATTAACGCAATCAACTCAATAAACGCAAAGAACCCGATGAATTCAAATAACGCCTATCAACGCAAAGAACGCTATAAACGCTATTAACGTAAAGAACGCGATGAACGCAATCAACGCTATGAACGCTATGAACGCATCAAGGTTGAGAGGACAGGGCCTCTCAACCTTGGAAAAATCTACTGAAATTGTTAGAGTGCTTTACTACTTTCTAAGTCTTTTCTGAAGTGAAGCCTCACATCTTCTAATAGCAGACTCAGCCTTTCTCAGGGCCTCATCAGCCTTCTGATCTGCCCTCATGGCAAGCTCTTTGGCCTCAGAGACCTGCTGTTTAAGTGCATTGAGTTCAGATTTAACTGAGTTGATATCCATGGAGTTTACCTTTGCTGACAGTGCTGCAATCTTTTTCTCCAGGTCAGCAAGCTTAGCATCAAGGCTATTTACCTTCTGCTCAACCCTTGCAGTCTGTTGCTTTACAGGCTCTATCTGCTTGGCTACATACTCCCTGGTAGCGCAACCAGTGGTAAATGCAAATCCAAGAATTAATGCGCCTGCTACTATAGCCTTCTTCATAATAACCCCCTTTTAAACGGTTGATTTGGAAAGGTCTCCCATCTTCTCCATAAGGGCGGCCTGTGCTGCTGCAAGCCTTGCAATAGGTACCCTGTATGGAGAACAACTTACATAGTTCATTCCAACACTATGGCAGAAGATCACTGATTTAGGATCGCCACCATGCTCTCCACAGATTCCCACTTTAAGGTTCTTTCTTGTGTTTCTTCCCTTTTCAATTCCCATCTTTACAAGCTCTCCTACACCTTCAATATCAAGGCTTACAAATGGATCCTCAGGGAATATCTTTTTGTCAACATAGAAGGGCAGGAACTTTCCAGCATCATCACGGCTCAGCCCCATAGTGGTCTGGGTAAGGTCGTTGGTGCCAAAGGAGAAGAACTCTGCATGTTTGGCAATCTGGTCTGCTGTTATTGCAGCCCTTGGGAGCTCTATCATGGTTCCAACCATATAATCAACCTTAACCTTCTTCTTCTTCATGACCTCATCAGCAGTCTTTCTTACAAGTTCCTCCATAACCTCTATTTCTCTTACATGACCCACAAGAGGAATCATTATTTCAGGTCTCACATCTACATTCTTCTTCTTTAACTCACAGGCAGCCTCCATAATTGCCCTCACCTGCATCTCGTAGATTTCAGGATAGGTAATTCCCAAGCGACATCCCCTGTGTCCCAGCATGGGGTTGAACTCCTTGAGTGCCTCGTTTCTCTCTTTTAATACCTTTGGTGAAACACCCATTTCCTTTGCCAGTTCCTTTAGCTCTTTGTCAGTATGAGGCAGAAACTCATGAAGTGGGGGGTCAAGTAATCTGATGGTAACTGGCAGCCCCTGCATTGCCTTGAATATACCCTTGAAGTCTTTCTTCTGCATAGGGAGGATCTTCTTGAGCGCCTTTCTTCTTCCCTCTTCATCATCAGAAAGTATCATCTCGCGAACAGCCTTTATCCGGTCTTCCTCAAAGAACATATGCTCTGTTCTGCAAAGCCCTATTCCCTCTGCCCCAAATTTACGGGCAACCTTTGCATCCTTTGGTGTGTCTGCATTTGTCCTGACACCAAGGGTTCTGACCTCATCAACCCATTTCATAAATATCTCAAAATCACCTGTCATTTGAGGCTCTACCAGTTTTACCTTGCCAAGAATTACATCACCAGTGGAGCCGTCAATGGTTATCCAATCACCCTCTTTTACCTTCTCACCGTTTACCTCAAAGAACCTCTTTTTCTCATTTATCTTAAGCTCACCACAGCCTGATACACAGGGCTTACCCATTCCCCTTGCCACAACAGCAGCATGGGATGTCATGCCACCACGGGCAGTCAGTATTCCCTGGGCTGCGTGCATGCCACCTATATCCTCTGGCGAGGTCTCAAGCCTTACAAGTATTACCTTCTCTCCCTTTTCAGCCCACTTCTCAGCCTCTGGAGCCGTAAACACTGCCCTTCCTACTGCAGCACCAGGTGAGGCAGGAAGTCCCTTTGCAACCTTTTTGACCTTTGCCTTTGGATCTATCATTGGATGTAGAAGCTGGTCTAACTGTTCAGGGTCAACCCTCATTATAGCGGTTTCTTTATCTATCAAACCTTCTTTAACCATGTCTATGGCAATCTTCAGTGCTGCCTTTGCTGTCCTTTTACCCACACGAACCTGAAGCATATAGAGCTTTCCTTCCTGTATGGTAAACTCAAGGTCCAGCATATCTCTATAGTGGTTCTCTAATTTTTTATAAATCTTCATCAATTCCCAGTAGGCATCGTGCATTTTATCCTTAAGTGCCTCAACAGGTAATGGGGTTCTGATACCTGCTACAACATCTTCACCCTGGGCATTAAGAAGACATTCACCATAGAATTTATGCTCACCTGTAGATGGGTCACGGGTAAATGCAACACCAGTGCCTGAGTTATCTCCCATATTACCAAATACCATGGTGCAGACATTAACTGCTGTGCCAAGGTCATCGGAAATACCATGTAATTTTCTATAAGTCTTTGCCCTCTCACCGAACCAGGAATTAAAAACAGCGTTTATGGCGAGTTTTAACTGCTCGTATGGGTCGTTTGGAAAGGGTTTCTTGACAAGCTTTTTGTAAAGCTGCTTGTACTGTTTGACAAGTTCCTTCAGATCTTCTGCTGAGAGGTCTGAGTCGTATTTTGCCCCTGCCTTCTCCTTCATCTTCTCAAGCAGGTCCTCAAACTTCATCCTGTCTACACCCATCACAATTGAGGCAAACATGGTGATAAACCTTCTGTAAGCATCGTAGGCAAAACGCTCATTGTTGGTCATCTCTATAAGACCTTTAAGGGTTTTGTCGGTAAGACCAAGGTTCAGTACGGTGTCCATCATGCCGGGCATGGAAAACTTTGCACCCGAACGGACTGAAACAAGAAGTGGCCTTTTGGGATCACCAAACTTTAAATTCATGAGTTTTTCTACCTTTTTCATGTTCTTTAGCACCTGATCCCAGAGCCCTTCTGGATACTTCCCATTATTCTTAAAGTATTCAATGCAGGCCTCGGTGGTTATGGTAAAGCCAGGTGGCACAGGTACACCAAGATTGGTCATTTCTGCAAGACCTGCTCCCTTACCACCTAAGAGGTCCTTCATCTGGCCATTTCCTTCAGCCTTTCCTCCGCCGAAAAAGTAAACATACTTTTTTGCCATGACTCCTCCTCCTCGATTTCCATTAAAAATTATATGATGAAATGCTCTTAAAAACAAGAAAAATATAGTATTATGTGACTTTGGTCATGATAAGTTAACCAAAATCATTTATTTTTTTCAAGTTTTACAAGAGAAAGTCGAAAAGAATGAGCTGAATTGAGTGTTGAAGTTTCCCCTCTGAATTGTTTTTAATAGTCATATCATGGCAGAGCAGACACCCTTGATGAGACAGTATTTTGATATTAAAAAGGATTATCCCGACGCTATCCTCTTTTTTCGTCTTGGCGACTTCTACGAAATGTTTGGAGAGGATGCAAGGATTGCATCAAAGATACTACAGATAACCCTTACTACACGGGATAAAGGCAAGCAGGAGCCTGTTCCTATGTGTGGTATACCCCATTTTTCAGCTGAAAGCTATATAACAAAGCTCATAAATGCTGGTTACAAGGTGGCAATCTGTGAACAGGTAGAGGATCCAAAAGAGGCAAAGGGGATTGTAAGACGAGAGGTTGTTAGGGTGGTCACTCCTGGCACACACCAGCCTGAAAATCCAAAAATTAATAATTTTATACTCGCCTTTTATCCCTATGGAAAAAAGCACGGTGTTGCAGTGGCAGACCTGTCAACAGGTGAGTTTATTGTCTATGAAACCGAAAGAGACATAGATGATGAGCTTAACAGGTTTGAACCAAAGGAAGTGCTCTGTCCTGATAACCTTATGGAAAACATCCATTACAGTGAGGTGCTCAGGGATTATTATGTAACTTACTGGGATAACTGGTTTTTCGACTACACAGAGTCTTACAAAAGGCTTCTTGATTATTACAGGGTCTATTCTCTTGGTGCCTTTGGTATAGATGAACAGAAAGGGGCAATTTCAGCAGCCGGTGCCCTGCTTGCTTATTTAATGGAAAATCAGAAGGGCTCTGTTGTCTTAAGACAGCCATCAGGACTTGATGAGACACAATTTATATTCCTTGATTCAGTGACAAAACGCAACCTTGAGCTTCTTCACAACCTGCGTGATGGTTCCGAAGAAGGCACCCTTATAAGCGTGCTTGATGAAACCCTTACCCCCATGGGAGGCAGAATTCTACGGCAGGCCATATTAAGACCCTTGAAGGTCAAGGAGCTTATTGATAGGAGACTTGCGGCAATTGAAAATCTTATAGAAGACTTTGAGATGAGAGAGAACCTGAGACGCTTCCTCAGGGATGTCCACGACATAGAGAGACTTGCAACCAGGGTGCTTCAGCGAAAGGTTACACCAAGGGAACTGGTAACTGTAAAAAACTCCATTAAAGAGTTTCCAAAAATTAAAGATACCCTCAAAAGGGCATCATCAGAGCTCCTTAAAGAACTTAATGAAAAGATAGATGAGCTCAGGGCACTGCAGTCACTGATAGAGACAGCACTGGTAGATGATCCACCTCATACGATAACAGAAGGTGGAATTATACGAACAGGCTATCGCTATGATGTAGACGAGTTAAGAGAGATAGCCACAAAGGGGAAGGATTATATTGCCTCACTTGAGGCCAGAGAAAGACAGAAAACAGGTATTGCCTCTTTGAAGATAGGCTACAATCGCGTATTTGGCTATTATATTGAGGTTACCAAGTCAAACCTTCATCTGGTTCCTGAACATTACATAAGAAAACAGACCCTTGTGGGCTCAGAGAGGTTTATTACAGAAGAGCTGAAGGACTATGAAAACAAGGTGCTTGGTGCAGAGGAGAAACTAAAGGCCCTTGAGAAAGAGGTGTTTTCTGAAGTGGTAGAGAAAACAGTATATTACGCTGACAATCTTCTTGATGCAGCAAGGGCAATAGGTGAAATTGATTTTCTCCTTTCCCTTGCCACGATTGCCACAAGGAATAACTATGTAAGACCTGTGATAGAGGAAAGTGGCGTAATCGAAATCATTGACGGACGCCACCCTGTTCTGGAGAGGCTCTCTTTTGAGGAGCGATTCATCGCAAATAACACTTACATGGATACAGAGGACAACAGACTTCTTATAATTACCGGACCAAACATGGCAGGAAAATCAACATACATGCGACAGGTTGCTCTTATTGTGATGATGGCACAGATGGGCTCTTTTGTCCCGGCTACAAGGGCAACAATAGGAATAGTGGACAGGATATTCACCCGTATTGGGGCCTCAGATTATCTTGCAAAGGGACAGAGCACCTTTATGGTTGAGATGATAGAGACAGCCAATATACTTAACAATGCCACAGACAGAAGCCTTATAGTGCTTGATGAGGTGGGCCGTGGAACAAGCACCTTTGACGGTATCAGCATTGCCTGGGCTGTGGCTGAGTATATTGTTAATAAAATCAGGGCGAGAACGCTTTTTGCTACACACTACAATGAGCTTACCGAGCTTTCAATAGCACTGGAGGGGGTAAAAAATTATAATGTTACAGTGAAGGAGTGGGGTGATGAGATAATCTTTCTGAGGAGGATAGAGCAGGGGCCTGCTGATAAGAGTTACGGCATTCAGGTGGCAAGACTTGCGGGGCTGCCGGAGGATGTGGTTGAAAAGGCAAAAGAGGTGCTTGGAAATCTTGAGCAGGCCGAGTTTTCAAACAAGGGGCTTCCAAGGGTGTTTGGTGCAAAGGATGCACCGAGGGCTCAACAGCTTGACCTTTTTGCACCCAACTACGAGCCAGTGATTAAGAAGCTGATGGCTATTGATATTGAAAAACTCTCACCTGATGATGCCATCAAAAAACTGAAACAGCTTAAGAAGATGGCAGAGAAAGTATTCTGACAATGCTAGTTGCTCTTACAGGAGGTTTCGGAACAGGCAAATCAACGGTGCTTGAAATTTTCAGGCGATATGGAGTGCCGGTTCTGAGTGCTGATGAGGTGGTTCATGAACTGCTCGCCAGAGATAATATCAAGGCAGAGATAAGAGGTTATTTCGGAGAAGGTGTTTTTAAAGACGGGGAGATCAACAGAAAGGAAATTGCCCGTGTGGTCTTTAAATCAGAAGAAAAAAGAAGATGGCTTGAGAGGCTTTTGCACCCTGAAGTTTTTAAGAGGATTGATGCCTTTGGTAAGGAGAATTCTGAAAGGATAGCTATTGCAGAGATACCGCTTCTTTATGAAACCGGCACAGAGGGGAGGTTTGACAAGGTGGTGGTGGTGATAGCAGGGGATGGGCAGGTCAGGGAGAGGCTTATGAGGAAAGGGCTTTCAGAAGAGGAGATACAGCAGAGGCATAGGGTTCAGATTCCCATTGAGGAAAAGAAGGCAAAGGCAGATTTTGTTATAGATAATTCCGGCGGTCTGGAGGAGACAGAAAAGCAGGTGAAAGAGATTTTGAAGACTTTACAGGAGATGAGATGAGTTCGAGGCTTCAGAGGATAACTCCATTTTTAGTGATGGACATCCTGAGAGAGGCTCGTACCATGCCAGATGCTGTACATATGGAGGTAGGCGAGCCAGACCTGCTAACATCGGAAAGGGTTATACATGCCTATGAAAGGGCTATAAAGGACAGGAGATTCCACTATACAGAGGCAAAGGGACTGTTGTTACTGAGAGAGAGGATAGCACAACATTATCACGACTATTACAGGGTAGAGGTCTCACCAGAAAGGATAATAATTACGCCCGGCACCTCCGGGGCCTTTCTTGTTATATTCGGTATGCTTGGTGCTGATTCACTTGGTATGATACTTTCTGATCCTTCCTATCCCTGCTACAAGAACTTTGGTTATTTCCTTGGGGCTGAGCCAGTAACAGTACCTGTAGGAAAAGAGACTGACTACGAGATAACAGAAGAACAGTTAAAAGGTATAGATGCTGCTGGAGGAATACTTATATCCTCACCAGCCAATCCCACAGGAACCCTGTACCATAGAAGGTCAATGGAAAGGCTGATTGAACTTTCGCAGAAAAAGGGATGGCTTTTTATCTCAGACGAGATTTATCATGGCCTTGTGTATGATCAGAAGGAGCATTCAGCACTTGAGTTTTCAGACAATGTGGTAGTAATAAACAGCTTTTCAAAATACTTCTGTATGCCCGGCTTCAGAGTGGGCTGGATGGTTCTTCCTGAGAGGCTTGTGCGAAAGGCAGAGGAGGTGGTGCAGAACATATTTATTGCTGCAAACACCCCTGCCCAGTATGCAGCCTGTGAGGCATTTGATAGAAACCACCTTGACTACGTTAGAGAGACCTTTCGTAAGAGGAGAGATTTTCTTTACAATGCCCTGAAGGATATGTTTGATATTGATGTGAAGCCAGAGGGTGCCTTTTACATATGGGCCGGCATCTCCCGCTACAGTGATGATTCCCTGAGCTTTTGCAAGAAACTGCTTAAAGAGAAGGCCCTTGCCATAACCCCGGGGGTTGACTTTGGAAGAAATAATACCAGCCAGTATGTCAGGTTTGCCTATACACGGGATATTGAGGAACTGAAAGAGGGGGTAAGGAGGATAAGGGAGTTTTTGGGATAGGGTGACTGGGTTATTGCGTTCTTTGCGTTCATAGCGTTAATTGCGTTGATAGCGTTTTTTGAGTTCTTTGTGTTCATTGCGTTTATTGTGTTTAAGGCTACCACCCTACCCCCTACACCCTGTCTTTTTTTACCCCCTACACGCTACCCCCTACACCCTATCTTTTTCCCTTTTCCTCCTGAAGAAATCCTGAAGCAGTTTTCTGCATTCATCTGCCAGTATTTCTGAAACAACTTCCACCTGATGGTTTAGCCTCTGGTCTGTAGTAATCCTGTATAGGCTTTCTGTTGCACCTCCCCTTTCATCTTTACAGCCATAAACCAGTCTTTTGATACGGGCTCCTACAATTGCTCCGGCACACATGGGGCAGGGCTCCTTGGTCACATAAAGGGTGGTATCGGTAAGTCTCCAGTTTTTTAGATTCTTTGCTGCCTCTCTTATGGCGAGTAGCTCGGCATGGGCTGTAGGGTCATTAAGTCCCTCACGCTGGTTGTATGAGCTTGCCAGAACCTCTCCATCTTTCACGATCACCGCCCCTACTGGCACTTCATCTTTCTCAAGGGCCTTTTGGGCTTCCTTTAATGCCAGTTTCATAAAGTGCAGATCTTCTGTCATAGAACGATATTAATCAGTTTTCCCTTTATTACAATTATTTTTCTTATCTTCTTCTGTTCAGTATATTTTCTCACCCTTTCATCTGCCAGGGCCTTTTCTTTGATTTCTTCATCTGAAAGCCCGGCTGGTATCATTATCTTGGCTCTCACCTTACCGTTTATCTGAACGACCAGTTCAACCTCTTCCTCCTTTGCTGCATCCTCATCCCATTCAGGCCAGGGTTGTTCAAAAATGCTCGGCTCTTCACCAATGGCACTCCATAGCTCTTCTGCAACATGGGGAGCAAAGGGGCTTAACATAAGGAGCAGATTTTTCAGGGCAAAACGCATTACTGTGTAATCTTCATCAGAGGAGGCTTTGAAAGCTGAAATTTCATTGTAAAGCTCCATCATTGCTGCAATAGCAGTATTGAACTGGAATCGTCTCTCGATGTCCTCTGTAACCTTTTTGATACTTTGATGGGTTTTTCTAAAGAGTGCGGCATTATCTCCAGTAACCTCAGGCGTCCTGTCTTTAATTTTCCGTAAGGTTTCAGCATGTTCATGTACAAGGTTCCAGAGACGGTTTATAAACCTGTAGGTTCCCTCAATGCCACGGTCAGACCACTCAAGGTCTTTCTCTGGTGGTGCGGCAAAGAGGGAAAAGAGCCTTGAAGTATCCGCACCGTAACGCTTTATCAGGTAGTCGGGATCAATGACATTCTTCTTCGACTTTGACATCTTCTCCACTCTGCCTTTTATAACCTGGCTACCGCATTTGATACATCTGTCATCCTTTACCTCCTCAGGCAGTAACCAGCCATGTTCCGGGCAGCTTAAGGTCTCCTTACACACCATTCCCTGGGTTAGCAGATTACTGAAGGGTTCGTCAAAATCAACAATGCCGATATCCCTTAGCACACGGGTAAAGAATCTTGAGTAAAGAAGATGCAGCACTGCATGTTCAACTCCACCGATATATTGATCAACCGGCATCCAGTACCTTATCCTTTCCCTGTCAAGAGGATCCTGATCTCTTTTTGAACAGTATCTGATGAAATACCATGATGAATCAACAAAGGTGTCCATTGTATCGGTTTCACGGCGTGCCTTTTTGCCACATTTTGGACAGTCTGTATATAAAAACTCTTCCGAGTTCATTAAAGGGGATATACCTGTTCCTGTAAATTCCACATCCTGAGGCAGTATTACAGGCAGGTCCTTCTCTGGAACAGGCACAATTCCACAGCTATCGCAGTATATGATAGGGATAGGGGTGCCCCAGTAACGCTGTCTGGAGATTCCCCAGTCGCGAAGACGATAGTTTATCTTTGCCCTGCCAATACCTTTGTCTTCAAGAAAATCGATTATGGCTTCCTTCGCTCTAAATGATGGCATGCCCGTAAATTGTGCTGAGTTTACAAGGATGCCTTCTCCTTCATATGCTTCTGTTAAGGGCCCTGAAAGGCTGCCGTCTTCAGGAACTATGACCGTCCTTATGGGGAGGTCAAAGAGTCTGGCAAACTCAAAGTCCCTCTGGTCATGAGCAGGCACTGACATGATTGCCCCTGTGCCGTATTCCATAAGTACAAAATTCGCTATGTAAATAGGAATTTTCTCGTTGTTTACAGGGTTTATTGCATGGTGACCTGTGAACAGACCATGTTTTTCCTCGGTCTCACCATATTTTGACTTTATCTCCTCAAGGGCTTTCCTGTCTTCTACAAGCCTCTCAGCCGTGGGATGAAGCGGTGAGAGACACATAAATGTTGCCCCCCAGAGGGTATCAGGACGGGTGGTGAAGATTCTTATCTTTTCGTCCCGGCCTTCCACAGGAAAGTCTACTTCCGCTCCCCTGCTCTTTCCGATCCAGTTCTTTTGCATTGCTATAACATGCTCGGGCCATCCGCACTTCAGTGTCTCGCATCCTTCCAGTAGCTCTTCTGCGTATGCTGTTATTTTCAGAAACCACTGTTCAAGCTCTTTCTGCACCACCTCTGTATCGCACCTCCAGCATCCACCATCTACAACCTGTTCATTTGCTAACACTGTAGAGCATGAAGGACACCAGTTTACCGTGGAGCTTTTTCGGTAGGCAATGCCCATCTCGTACATCTTCAGGAAAAACCACTGATTCCAGCGATAGTATTCAGGATCGCAGGTTGTTAGCTCCCTTTGCCAGTCATAACTGAGACCCATTCGTTTAAGCTGTTTTTTCATATAATCTATGTTTTCGTAAGTCCATTTTGCAGGATGTACTCCGTGGTTTATGGCTGCATTTTCAGCAGGCAGACCAAAGGCATCCCAGCCCATTGGATGAAGAACATTGTAACCACGCATCCTTTTGTAACGGGCTATTACATCTCCGATTGCATAGTTTCTTACATGACCCATGTGGATTCTGCCAGAGGGATAGGGAAACATCTCAAGACAGTAAAACTTTTTTCTGTTATCCTCTGATGTTTTAAAGAGTTCTTTCTGTTGCCAGAAATTCTGCCATTTTAACTCAACTTCTTCAGGATTGTATTTCACCTGTATGCCTCCTGTGTTAGTGGTTTATCTATGGATATCATGAGACCAGTCCCTGATATTGTATAATATAGATTATTTATAAGAAAAGAGTTTGACACCATCTTTCATGTTCTGTTATTTTTAGGAATGAAAAAAATATTATTTATTATAGGTGTTTTTTCCCTGATTATAGTCGCTCGACCATCCAGTGCCTTTGACAACATTGGACTTCTGCCTCCACAGCCATTTGGTGTTTTTTCTACTTTTAATGCTGAAACTGTTGGTGATAATCATTACGGCATTATTCTGTCTGCCGAGCGTTCAATAGATACGAGTTTTTATCGATTCACTCTTTCTACTGAATACGGCATAACAGATAGCTCAGATGTTATAGTAACCATTCCCTTTATTACAGGTCTTCAGGATACAGAAGGACTTGATGACATAAGCTTCGGGTTCAAGAAAAGGGTAGTTAGTGGATTAAAATACGGGCCTAATGTGTCATATGTCCTTGCCTTTTCTGCACCTGGAAAGGACGCCTTCAGTTCAGAAGGGCATGCGGGGGTAGGTGTTTTACTGAGTAAAAGGTTGGGCCCCTTTCAGGGAAACCTTAATATGTTTTATTATAAACCAACAACAGCTTCACAGGAAGACCTTTTTGAGACCAGAATTGGTTTTGACCTTGCCGCAGGACACAACTTTAACATACTGAGTGAGTTTCTTATCAGAAAGGGACACGATTCTGAAAGCGTTGGACTTATTGAGGGAAGATTTGGCTACAGAGTAAGGCTTTCGTCAAATAGTTTTTCAGTGGTTGGCCTTGGCTATGATTTCAAAAATCGTGACCCTGAATGGCGTTTCTTTTTCTCTATTAGCATGAAGTTCCCGGTTGAAAAGAAAGAGATAAAAAAGATTTACGAGGAGGAATAATGAAGATTTATAAAAGTCTAATAATCGCCATTGCATTATGTTTGTTATCTTTTAGTTTTGCCTTTGCCCGTCCAGTGCCCGAGTCTTTTGCCGAAATAGTCAAACTGAGGGCAAAGACAGTTGTTAACATTAGCACTACAAAGGTGGTAACAAAGAGGAGCTCTCCCTTTCCCTTTCTGCCTGGCTCTCCAATGGATGAACCAAAAAAATTCAGAAGACATTCCCTGGGCTCCGGGGTAATAATAAGCAGCGATGGATATATTGTAACCAATTATCATGTGATCGATAGGGCAGAGGATATAAGGGTTAGGCTCTGGAATGAAACAGAGTACCCTGCCAGGGTGATAGGAAAAGATGAAAAAACAGATGTGGCGCTTCTGAAGATAGAGCCAGAGAAGGAATTGCCTGTAGCTCCGCTTGGTGATTCTGATAAACTGGAAGTGGGAGACTGGGTGATAGCAATCGGAAATCCCTTTGGTTTCAGTCATACAGTTACTGCAGGGATAGTAAGTGCAAAGGGGAGGGTTCTTGGTACAGGCCCCTACGATGATTTTATACAGACCGACGCTGCAATTAATCCTGGCAACTCAGGAGGCCCTCTCTTTAATATTGATGCCGAGGTTGTAGGGATAAGCACTGCAATCTTTTCAACATCAGGTGGAAATATAGGGATAGGGTTTGCCATTCCAATAAATCTTGTAAAGCAGGTTGTTAAATCATTAAAGGAGAAGGGTTTTGTAGAGAGGGGATGGCTCGGAGTGACAGTACAGAAGGTGACACCAGAGATTGCAAAGAGTTTTGGACTTGACAGGCCAAGAGGTGCGCTTGTAGCTGATGTTACAAAGGGTTCTCCAGCAGACAAGGCCGGTGTTCAGCGTGGTGATATAATAATTGAATACAACGGTAAGTCCATAGAGGGAATGTATGAGCTACCAAGACTGGTGGCTGCAACACCTGTTGGTACAACTGTTGAGATGAAGGTTTTCAGAAACAGAGAGATTAAGACCCTTCATGTAACCATTGAGAGACTTGCTGCTGGCTCTGCAACACCTGAAAGTATGATTGCCAGAGTGCTTGGTCTGAGGGTTAAGACCCTTCATCCTGCCATTGCAGAACAGTATGGAATCAAAGATGGTGGAGCAGTAATTGTGGTTAGTGTTCTTGAAGGCTCTGTGGCTGAAGAGGAAAACATACACCGGGGAGATATAATTATAGAGGCAAACAGAAAAAGGGTGACCACTGTTGAAGAGCTGGCCGAAGTGGTAAAGGATTTAAGACGAGGTGATTCTATCCTGCTTCTTCTTAAAAGGGCCTCAGGGTATATATACATAAGTTTGAGGGTGAGGTAGCATGTTTGACATTGGAATGCCTGAACTTATAGTCATCTTTGTGGTGGCGCTTTTAGTGTTTGGACCTCAGAGGCTTCCTGAGCTTGCGAGGAGCCTTGGTAAGGGGGTCAATGAGCTGAAGAAGGCACTTCAGGGGGTTAAGGAGCAGATTGATTCTGAGATGGAGGAGATAAAATCTCCAATCTCTACAGAGATAAAGGATATAACAAGGGACCTTCCGAAGTTTGATTATAATGAATACCTTAAGGAGGCAGATGAAAAAACTGATGAACAAAGCAGTATAAAAGAGCAGCCTTCTAAAGAGGAGGAAGGGCCAAAATCCGATGCGTGAAGAAAAGCTACCCCTTACAGCCCATCTTCAGGAACTCAGGCAGAGGCTGATTAAATCTCTAATAGCTGTGGGTATTGGTTTTGGTATCAGTTTCGCTTATTCTGAGAAGCTTTTCAGATTATTAACTGTACCGTTGCGTTATGACCTGCATCTGAAGCTTTCATCACCCTATCTTGAATTAATTCAAAAAGAACATCCAGTACAGAAGCTTGTCTTCCTTGCACCTGCCGAGGCATTCTGGATGCATATCAAGGTTTCCATTGTAGCAGGTGTGTTGTTGTCTATACCGATTATCCTTTACCAGATATGGCAGTTTGTTGCACCTGGTCTGCTGCCTCACGAGAAAAAATATGTAGGCCCTTTTATCATTGCAGGCACTGGACTCTTTTTAATAGGTGATATCTTTTGTTTTATGGTGATACTACCCTTTGCAATGGGCTTTTTGCTTACCTATAAGACTGGCTCTTTGATGCCGATGATATCGGTGGGCAGCTATATTGATTTTACACTTAAATTCCTGCTTGCCTTTGGTGCAATATTTGAGTTGCCAATAGTGATTCTATTTTTAACCCGCATGGGTATTGTCACACCAAAAACCCTTTCGAAGAACAGAAAATACGCAATACTGATTGCCTTTGTGCTGGCGGCGATATTAACCCCAACGCCAGATGCCTTCAACCAGACACTCATGGCAGGGCCTATTTTAATCTTATACGAGGCTGGTATAATAATTTCTAAGATTTTTTCCAAGAAGAAAGACGAGAAAAAGGATGATACGGGGTAAGAGTGTAAGGTCGATTGTCTGGGACATCGCGGAGGGATATGTTACGGTAAATCCCCTTTTCCTTAAACCACTTGACTCAGATGTGATAAAACAGTTATATAAAGAGATTCAGCGGGCTCAGAATGAGATAAGGGGGGAGAAGTTTCCTTACAATGACATTCAGGCAATCAGATACCGAAATATGAGGCTTCAGAGATTGAACTCTGCCTTGATGATCATCAGAAACTATCTTAAACAGAGAAAAATCATTATTGTTTAGCCATGTCACATGATATCAATGAAGTAAAAGAGCTCATTCAGGCCATTGTCAAGGCAAGAAAAAATATCAGGATTTATCCTGAAAACAATCCGGTTTATCAAAACACCCTCAAAGATGTGTATCAGCGATTCTCAGAGTTGCTTGATTATATGGAAGAACTTAAACTACGAATAAAACATTTCGAGATAATTTATGAAGATGAAGTTGTTTATGAAAACAGAGAAAAGGACGAAAGCCTTGCCCTGTTCTTCTTTAAAGACGGAGTTAGGGAGCTGAGTTTTAAGAAAGGGCTCCCCGAGGATGAACTGACAGATTTCCTTAAGATAATAGCAGCTGATTTTGAACGAGAATTCCTGGACGACGATGTGGTAACCCTGATGTGGGAGCGGGATTTTCAATACATCAGCTATGTGGTGGATGAGAATTTTATATTTGAAGAGATAGACGAGGGATACGAATACACTGCAACCGAAGAGGTTAAGGACGCAACAGCCAGCGAGGATGAGATTATTAAGGCCTACGAGGATGCCTTTGGGGCATCCAGCACTGAGAGAGTAAACATAGTTCCACTTACCAATGAGGACCTTCAGGCAATTGTTGAAGAGATTGAAAACGACCAGCCAGATAAGAGTCATAAATTCATGATACTGCTTTTTGAAGCCTTAAGATATGCAGAAACCCAGACAGAGATACGAGAAATTGCAGGATTCATGAGAGACACCATCAGGTATGCTGTTGAACATGGTACATTGTCAACGCTGCTTTTTGCTATGAAAAAGATAAAAGGATATAACGAAGAAACCAGAAAAAAGTACTTTTCTGATGTGATTGAATATATCAACTCTGAAGATATAATACTAACCTTTGGTGATACCCTTGAAAGAGGCGCTATTTATGAACCTGAAGAGATAGATGAATTTTCCTCTTATCTTGATTCCAGAGCCATCCCTCATTTGTTGAAACTGCTTGGTGAACTTCAGAGCATGTCTTCAAGGAAGGTGATTATTAATATCTTGATAACAATGGGCAGCAGGTATATGGCAGAAATAGCACGGGGTTTGAGAGACGGAAGGTGGTATGTTGTAAGAAATGTTATTTACATACTTCATCAGATAGGAAAGAAAGAGGCCACCCTGTATCTTAGGCCTCTTATAAAACACCCTGATATCAGAGTAAGAAAGGAGTGCATTAATGCCCTTGGTGCCCTTGGAGCACAGGATGTACTCAGGGCACTACAGGACAGTTTGAAGGAAGATGATGTGACTATCAGGCTGGCTGCAATTAGAAGCATTGCGCGTATTGGTGGTCCACTTGCAAAGAAGATAATACTTGATGAGATAAACAGCAAGGATTTTCTTCATAAGGACTTTAATGAGAAAAAGGAATTGCTTGAGGCTCTGTGCCAGTGGCGAGAACCTGCTATTGAAGAGCTGATAATCGGGTTTTTTAAAAAAAGGAGCTTTTTCAGAAAATCTAAGTACACAGAGCTCAATGCTATCGCTGCTTACTGTCTTGGTCTGTTGGGTACCGAAAGGGCACTTGAACTTTTAAAGAAGAATCGAAACAACAAAAATCCAATGATTCAGGAAAGTGTTATAAAAGCTATCAAGAGGATAGAGGATGCAAGAAAAGGATGAAACCCGGTTCAGGGAAAAGGCAAAGGAGCTGATAAATCAGCTTGCCATAATAATTAGAAATGCCTATTTTCATAGCCTTGATAATGTGGCTGTTCAGAGTGCAATGGACAGGCTCCTTGAGCTTATAAGTCCAGTTTTTGCTGAGGATAATCTGGTAAAAATTGAGCTTCTTGGGGAGTATTTTTATCTTAACGATACAAGGGTCAGATATCCTGTAGAGTTAATGCTCAATTTTGATTATCTGATAAGAGAGTTCAGAAGAAGAGGTCTCGGAAGTGTGACATTCTCTCCAGGTATTAACAAGGAGCATCTGAAATTCTTTGTTAAGGCATATATAGATGTGGCATACCTCAACACCCCTTTTGAGGCAATGGTAGCAAAGCTTGAAGATGTGGATACAATAGATGTAGGCCCCCTTAAGCATATCAGCGAAGAAGAAGGACTTGATAGAAGGAGGATAGTTAAGAAGACATACTTTAATGCGGTTTCATTTACAAAGGGTATAATCACTAAATTGCGTGCTGGTGAGAAGGTAAGTATTAAGAAGGCAAAGAGGGTAATCGAGTCAATGGTAAACATGATTCTTGAGGAGGAACAACTGCTTCTTGGAATGACTGCCATAAAGGATTACGATGAATACACCTACCACCATTCTGTTAATGTAAGCATCCTTTCAATTGCAATAGGGCAGAAGATCGGGCTGCAGCGCAGGGCATTAACTGAACTGGGGATAGTGGCTCTGTTCCACGATATTGGGAAGATGGAGATTCCAAAGGAGATCCTGAATAAACCGACTGCATTCACTGACGAGGAGTGGAAGATAATAAAAAGACATCCTTACTGGGGGTTCCTTACGATTCTAAAGATTAAGGGAGTTGACAATATTACAATGCGAAGCGCTATCGTTGCCTTTGAACACCATATGCACATGAATTTCAGTGGGTATCCTAAAATAAAGACACAGATACCACTTGATTTCTATACAAAGATAGTATCCATTGCAGACCAGTATGATGCAATGACATCATCAAGGGTCTATTCAAGGGTGCCACTACAGCCCGACAGGGCACTGAGTATAATGATGGACAGGGCTGGTACACAGATTGACCCTGTTCTTTTTAAATTCTTTGTAAACATGGTGGGGGTCTACCCTGTAGGCTCACTGGTTTTGCTTGATACAAAGGAGATGGGTCTTGTTTATGAATGCAATCCGATTCATGCTGACAGACCTCGCGTGATGATAATAGTTGACAGCTCAGGTAAAAAGATCGAGGGGAAAGTGGTTGACCTGACTGAGAAGAACGAAAACGGAAGATACCTGAGAACTATTGTAAAAACCCTTGATCCAAATAAATACAGAATCAATCTTTCTGAGTATCTACTTTAGACTCATTCCTTTCTTCGTCATCATCCTCTAACATACGATACTTGGCCCCTTCCGGGTCGTCGTATTGGCCGCTTTTTACAGCCCATACGAATATAAGCCAGGCTGCTACGCCGAGCACAAGAGCTACAATTATCAGAAAAAAAACACTCCACATATATTTAAAAACTCCAACCCCTAAACTCTAAATCCTAAACAAATCCCCCAAATCCTAAATCTAAAATCTGAAATCTGAAATCTGAAATTTTATCAGTATCTTAACAGCCTGAGAGAGTTACTTACAACCACCAGTGAGCTTATTGCCATTGAGGCTGCAGATACAATCGGATGAAGCATACCAGATACAGCAAGTGGGATTGCAACAAGATTGTATGAGAATGCCCAGAACAGATTCTGTTTGATAATTTTCAGAGTAGCCCTTGAAATCCAGATTAATTCTGTAAGCCCCACTAACTCTTTCTTCATTATTACTATATCAGCACTTTCAAGTGCCACATCTGTTGCCCTTCCAGCCGCAATGCCTACATCAGCCTCTGTAAGAGATGGGGCATCATTGATGCCATCGCCTGCCATCATTGTAATTTTGCCTTCTGCCTTTGCTTCCTTTATTTTGTCTGCCTTCTGAAGCGGGTTGAGTTCTGCGTGTATATTACTTATGCCTGCCTCATGGCCTATATATCTGGCCACATCATAATTATCACCTGTAAGCATAATTGTTTTGATACCCATATCTTTTATCGACCTTATTGTTTCAGGAGCATCTGGTTTAAGAGCGTCCACTATCCCGAAAACACCTGAAAGCATTCCGTCTATAGCTACAAACACTACTGTTTTTCCTTGCGAGGAAAGATTATTTTCATAAGTATCAACTTCAGAACTGATTTTAATGTTATTTTCCATCATTAATGCCCTGTTACCAATCAGTACTGCTTTACCGTCAACCACTGCCTTTATTCCCTTCCCTGCAATAGCCCTGAACTGCTCTGGTTTAATATCGCTGTTTTTACATAGGTTCATTATAGCATTGCCGATACTGTGGCCTGAGGCGCTTTCTGCAGCACAACTCAGCCTGAGCAACAGTTCCTTATCAACGAATGTCTTTATATCGGTAACCGATGGCTTTCCCTCTGTCAGGGTGCCTGTTTTGTCTATAAAAAGAATATCTGCCTTTGCTGCCTGTTCAAGAATGTCGCCGCCTTTTATAAGTATGCCCTTTGCTGAGGCACGAAGAGAGCCGATGAGGATTGCAAGCGGGGTTGCAAGTCCAAGTGCACAGGGGCAGGCCACTACAAGCACAGATATGGCATTCATAAAAGAGGTATTAATGGAGCCTTTATTCAGGTACCAGTATAAGAAGGTTATTATGGAAATACTTAATATGGCAGGTACAAACCATACCACAACCCTGTCGGCCATGCCCTGAACAGGAGCCTTTCTTGACTGTGCCTCCTCCACAGCATCTATGATCTGAGAAAGAAGGCTCTCCTTCAAGGGTTTTGTAACTTTTATTATCAATCGGCCATTCATGTTAAGGGTTCCTGCAAAGACATTGTCCCGGGGTTTTTTACTTACCGGTTTTGACTCTCCTGTAAGCATTGATTCATCAACTTCTGCCTCTCCTTCAATCACAACACCATCAAGGGGAATCTTTTCACCAGCATGAACCTCTACTGTCATGTCTGCCACTACCGATGATGCAGCAACAAACCTTGCCCTGCCATCATCGTCTATTAACCTTGCATTGGATGGTTGAAGTTCAATGAGTTTCTGGAGTGTCTCTCCAGCCTTTCTACGAGCCGATGCCTCAAGGAATCTTCCAAGTAGAATCAGGGTGATTATCATAGCTGATGTATCAAAGAACACCTCTCCTCCTTTGAAAATCAGAACAATGCTGTAGAGATATGCAGCGCCAGCGCCAAGGAGGATAAGTGAATCCATGTTAATACTTTTTTGTTTTAACCCATAAAGGGTGTTTCTTATAAAAGGTGCACCACCGTAAAACATTACTGGCGTTGCAAGTGCCCAGGCGATGAATTGAAATACTCTCTTGTAAACAGGCTCTATACCTTGAAAGTATCCTGCATAAAGTGCTACGGAATAAAGCATAAGCTGCATTGAGAAAAAGGCAGAAGTCCCAAAGCGAATCAGTAGGTCTCTTTTGTCTTTTTCGAGTCCTTCCTGATACTCTGAATATATGCCGGGTCTTGGAGTATAACCTATTGATTTAATGAGGTTAAGAAGGGCCTCCAGACTTAACTGTTGGTCATTCCACTTTATCTTTGCCCTGTGCGTTGCGTAGTTAATGCGGATATCTATTATTGAGGGCTCCTTTTTCAGGAAATGCTCTATTAGCCATATACAGGAGGCGCATCTGATACCTGAAATTGTAAGGTCTATTTCCCTCTCACCCGGGTCGCCTTTTATATAATCAGAGAACACAGATGGATCAATCTTAATATCATCGGGTGGCCCAGGACTCCAGCCTGTTCTTCTTTCATAGAATTCATCTAATCCCGAGTTGTGAAGTATCCTGTAAACCCCTGCACAGCTCTGACAGCAAAACCGAAGTTCTCTTCCATCTATTTCTTCCACTACTTCAGAGCCTTCTTTGATCTCTGATAGACAGTGCTTACACCGTGCCAACTCTTCTCCTGATAACATAAAGTATGATACCAGCCACTATCATGCCCGTACAGAGTATCTGTCCCATCGTTAAGAAAGACACTATAAAGCCAAGCTGTGGGTCAGGCTGGCGAAAGAACTCGAGGAAAAACCTTATAACCCCGTAAAATATTAGAAAGTATGATGTCAAAAATCCTGGGGTCTTGATGCGGTCTTTTAAGAACCACAGCAGAATAAAAAGCAGCAGACCTTCACCTGATGCCTCATAGAGCTGGGATGGATGTCTTGGCAGGGGGCCACCTTCAGGGAAGACCATAGCCCAGGGCACTGTAGAGGGCCTTCCAAAAAGCTCACCATTTATGAAGTTTCCTATCCTTCCCAGACCGAGCCCTATAGGAGCTGTTGCTATTATCATGTCAGCAAAGAGCCAGAAATCCACATTCCGTTTCCTTGAGAAGATGTAGCCAGCCACTACTGTGCCTATCAACCCACCGTGAAAAGACATGCCACCATGCCAGAGGGCAAAGACTTCCAGCGGGTTTTTCAGGTATTCGGGTAGATTGTAAAAAACAACATAACCCAGTCTTGCACCAATGATAAGGCCGAGAATTAAGTAAAAGTAGAGGTCATCTATAACCTGTCTGTCTATTGGAAGCCTTTTCTTTTTTACCTGATACCAGACAAGCAGATAGGATGATGTAAATCCAAGCAGGTACATCAGTCCATACCATCTGACCTGCAATGGACCAATCTTGATTATATAGGGTTTTATGTCAGGATAGGGTATCAATTATTCAAAAAGCCTTTTTGCAAAGTCACGGTTTAGCTTAAAACCAACATCCAGCATGGAACAAAACATATTATGTGCCAGTGTTTCTGAATCAATCTTGATAATGGATTTTATTGTAGAGTTTATTATAAAGGCCTCCTCTGTGTAAAGTTCGACAATATCGTTATTAATATCCAGATACTCCTCTTTGTTGAACACCTCTTTAACGATTGCGGAAAAACTGTCTGAAGATTTTGCACCAAGTAGCCGATAAAAGAGTTTAATCTGCAGCTCGGCCCTTTTACGCCTCAATGGAAGTATCTTGTTATAGTCGAACTCTATCCGAATAGGCAGAAATCGAATATCCCTGAGCAGCTTTTTATCAATGCTTATGCTTTCATCTATGATTTCGTCTATGTCGTCAGAGGTAAGTCTGGTGCCTGATTCGCGAAGTACAGAGGCATGCTCAAGACAGAGTTGATAAAATTCAAGTTCTCTTTTTATCCGATAATTAAGAAATTTCTTGAACACCGGCATCTCAACCGCAGAGAAATTTCGTCCACAATGGTTTATGCAGTGTCTTGAGAGGGCACTCAAGAACTCCTCTGCATGTTTCATTATTATGGATTCTTTGCTCATTTCATCTCAATCATAAATCTAACATCATAAATCTGAAATCTTAAATCTTAAATCCCAAATCTGAAATCTCAAAACCTTTCAATACCATATCTTTTTATCTTCAGGTAAAGGGTCTTCCTGTCTATACCAAGCAGCCTGCTTGCCTTCGACTGATTCCAGCCTGTCTTCTCTAATACCCTGACAATGTGCCTTTTTTCCATATCCGCGAGTTTTAAAGAGTCAGGCTCTGTATCGGAGAGGTTTGAACAGGGTAGAGTTAGGTGTTCTGTTTTAATCCTCTCTCCATCACAAAGGATCACAGCACGCTCAATAACATTTTCAAGCTCCCTCACATTCCCTGGCCATTTATATCTCTTGAGCAGCGACAGTGCTGAGTTTTCAATTCCTCTTATGTTTTTTGTAAATTTGTGGTTGTACTTTTTTATAAAGTGATTAACAAGAGGAACAATATCTTCTATGCGATCCCTTAAGGGTGGAAGCTCGATATTGATAACATTCAATCTGTAATATAGATCATTTCTGAAGTCCCCTTTTTTAATAAGCTCTTCAAGCCGTTTATTTGTTGCAGCTATTATTCTTACATCAACTCGCAGATTCTTGGTTCCTCCCACCCTGCGGAACTCACCAGAGTCGAGAAATCTGAGGAGTTTGGCCTGTAGCTGCTGCGGCATCTCTGCAATTTCGTCAAGAAAGAGTGTGCCCTTGTCTGCAGCCTCGACAAGTCCGTACTTTATCTTAAATGCATTGGTGAAAGCGCCTTTTTCATGACCAAAAAGTTCGCTTTCAATAAGACTCTCTGAAAGGGTTGCACAGTTAAGTGCCAGAAAAGGGCCCGATGCCCTGTTGCTATATTTCCAGACAAGCCGGGCCACCAGCTCCTTGCCGGTTCCACTTTCACCAACTATGAGCACACTTGAGTCGGTAGGGGCAACCTTTTTAATATATTCAATTAACTCCTTATATAATTTGCCTTTACCTACAAATTCTCTGGGTTCAAACTGTTCCTTAAGAGCGTGCTGAAGCATTATATTTTCGAGGCGGAGTCGCCGTTCTTCAAAGGCCTTCCTGATGACCAGAACAAGCTCTTCCAGTTTGTAAGGCTTTGATAGATAATCGGTGGCTCCGTTTTTCATTGCCTCTACAGCAGTATCAACGGTTGCCCTGCCGGTAAGTACTATGATTGCAGGAGATGATGGGTCTTTCTTGAGTTTTTTTAGAAAAGAGATCCCATCAAGTTCAGGCATAACAATATCTAAAAGGACTATATCGAAGTTGTGTTCCTTCAGTTTGTTCAGTGCCACTGTGCCATTTGAGGCAGTATCAACAAGAAAGCCTTTTCTGCTGAGTTCATTCTTAAGGAGCCTTCTGACAGGCTCCTCATCATCTACAACAAGTATATTTATATTTCTGTTTTCCATGGTAAAATTTATAAATAAATCTAAAATCTGAAATCATAAATCATAAATCAAACATCCCTAACTTTCTACCGGTAGTGAAATAGTAAAGGTAGTTCCTTTGCCAGGTATGCTGTCAACATCTATTGTGCCTCTGTGTTCAGTAACAATCCTGTGACATATTGAAAGCCCAAGTCCGGTGCCTTCTCCCACTGGTTTGGTAGTAAAAAATGGATCAAAAACCTTATACAGGTCTTCCTTTTTTATGCCTATACCGTTGTCTTTGATCTTCACCACTACATTTTTACTCTTTGCCTTTCCTTCCAATCTGGTAACTACAGTTACTTTACCCTTTTTTTTCATAAAGTAGAGGGAGTTCATTATTATGTTCATAAAGAGCTGTCTTAATGCGCTAGGGTCGGCCATAATTTCTGGAATCCTATCGCTCAGGTCTAATTTTATTGTGTGACTTAACTTTCGGGCTCTATGGTTTACAAGTAGAATAACCTCTTTAATAAGCTCATTGAGATTGATTAATCGTCGTGTTCCTGATGTAGGACGGGCAAAGTCAAGCAGACTTGACAGGATATTTTTGCATCTGAAGATTTCCCTGTTTATGGTTTCAAGATATTCGGGGAAATCCTTGAATGCTTCAATGTTGCGAAGCTCTTTCTCCGAGGACCTTTCAAGAAGTGCCTCTGAGTAGCCAGCAATTATGCCCAGTGGATTATTAATCTCATGGGCAACACCAGCTATCAATGTGCCGAGGGATGCCAGTTTGTCAGCACGGATGAGCTTTTGTTCAAGCCTTTTTTGCTCTGTAACATCCCTGATATAATTAACGGTTCCATAGACCCTGCCCTCGCTATCCATCAGGGGGTAGGTCCAGTAATGATAGGATGTTCCGTCAATACCAATCAGTTCTTTATAAATCCTCTTTCTCTCTTTTCCTGTCCCTTTAGACTCCTTATCATCATGTTGAATGTTAAGGAGCTTCATTATTTCAGAGGAGTCCTTTTTTATAAGTGAGAGTTCTGGTTTGCCTGACTTTTCAATAACGGTTCTGTTAACCCTTAATACCCTGCCTTCCAGGTCTTCTATCCATACAAGGTCTGTAATGGCATCGAAGGTCTTTTCCCACTGTCTTTTCTCCTTTGTTATCTCTTCAAAAAGCAGTGCATTTTCCAGTGCTATTGAAAGATGTTTAGATATGGGGATGAGTATTTCAATATCCTTTTCAGAATATCTATCTGGCTCCAGGCTATCAAAATTCAGTGTGCCAAGGGGCCTGTCTTTATAAAGAGGAATGCTGATGGTTGATCTTATACCTTCATTAAGCAGCTTTTCATCATGGGGGAATCTAATCTCCCTTTTTAAGTCCCTGTTTATGAAGGGTTTCTGGTTTAAGGCTGCCCAGCCCGAACTTGTCCCCTCTAAAGGGGCGTACATTCCCCTTGGAAGATTTGTTTCAAGCCTTGTATCCAGGGCAAATATCTTCTGGCGATTTTTATGCTCTTCGATGATATTTATACTTGCCCTATCGAAATTAATCATTCCCCTTAGCTCTGATGCAACTATTCTGAATATATGACCAATGCTAAGGCTTGAATTCACAACCGATGCAATTTCGTTTATAAGCTCTATCTGTTTCATTTTTTCCTTGAGATTGTCTAAAAGCTTTAAATTCTCTATTGCAACACCAAGGTGGTTGCCAATGGTGGAAAGGAATTGCATATCAAGTGATGTAAAGCTTGCAGACTCTTTCTTACCTACCCCGAGCACTCCAACTATTCTCCATGAGGAGGTATCAATGGACTTGACCTTCAGAGGCACTCCTGCAATTGTTCTGAAGTCAAGCTCGTTAAGTTTAATATGTGTTATACGGGGGTCCTTCCTTGCATCCCTGACAAGAAGTGCCCTGCCAGCACTAAGTACTCTTCCTATGAAGCATTCGTAGGGCTTAAGAAAACGAGCTTCGTCAAAGGCTCCATCCTTTATACCCTTTGAACAACAAAGCCTTAACTCCCCTGTCTCATCATCCAGTAGATATATCCAGGCTCCATCCACATTGAGTGTATTTACAAGGCCGTCTACGACTGATTCGGTGAGTTCTTTAAGTGTCTTAGACTGACTCAATATTATGGATAGCTGGTTATAGGTGTTGATTTCTCGTCTTCTCTGGGTAGCACGCTGAGCAATCTTAAGGGTATTGGTAATATCTTCCACAATAACGGTGAAGCCTTCATCCCCTGGTATAATTGTAATTTTTGCAGGAAATGCCTCTCTGTCTTTTTTCAAGCACCTTCCATCAAACACATGAATCTGGTCTGTCAAAAAGGATGGTTTAAGAGAAGGGGTTGTAATAAGAAAGTTTATGTTCAGTCCAAGGAGCTCGTCTCTTCTGTAAGAGAATTTTTTTGAAACGGTATGATTACAGTCCTGTATGCAGAGTTCTTTATCAGTAGTGAATGCAGAAAGCCCCAGGGCATCAAGTGTCTGCCACAAAAGAGCTGTATCTGACAGGGTTGTGGTTATATCCATAGTCTTATTTTATCATAACGACAGGAGGTATTAATTCAGGAGACTGAACCGGGATAGATAGGTTAAAATAAAAAGTATGAAACTCAGGATCGGACATCTTTCCACCCTTTACCATACATCCATACTAATGCAGGCAAACCCATCGCTTACCGAGGGTCTCACCTTTGAGATACAATGGAGCCTTTATGGCACAGGCCCTGCAATTGTAAGGGCCTTCCAGGAAGGATTGATAGATATTGCCTATATCGGACTTCCACCTGCAACCATAGGAATTGCCGGAGGGCTTAAAATAAAATGTATTGCAGGTGGTCATGTAGAAGGGACGGTTCTTGCCTCAACTAAAGAGCTTAAGGCTTTATCTGAAGACGAACTCTGCAGCATATTTCGAAACCTTAAAAGGGTAGCTGTGCCAGGTAAGGGCTCAATCCATGATCTTATCCTTAAAGACACAATAAACCGATGCGAGTCTGATACAGAGGTTATAAATATGAAATGGGCTGATGAGGTCCTTGAGGCATTTGTCAGAGGAGAGGCAGATGCGGTTATTGGCACCCCTGCACTGGCTCAGGCTGTGAGGGTTTATGCTGATGGTGATATATTGTATCCTCCTTCAAAACTGTGGCCCTATAATCCAAGCTATGGGATAGTGGTAAATGAAAAACTGATAGAGGATGTACCTGAAGAGTTGAGGGAGTTTTTAAGGCTCCATGAACATTGTACAGAGATATTAAATAGAACTCCTGAAGAGGCAGCAGAGTGGATTGCCCGATTAATGGGAATTGTTGATAAAGAGTTTGTTTTAAATGCCATAAATATTTCTCCACGCTACTGTGCTTCACTGCCTGATGAATACATAGAGTGCACGGAGAGGCTGATAAAAAGACTTTATGACCTGAACTATATAGATAGAGTTTTAAGTAGCGAGGAGGTATTCGATCTGTCAATTATCAGGGAAATTCACCCGGAACAACATCACTATTGATGGCATACAGAGTTATAGTAACACAGCAGAAGACCTATGAATATGAGAGCCTTAAGAGCTCTATTCATACCATTATTAATGGCCTTGAGTGTGGCTTCTTACAAAAACAGAGGGTTCTTTTAAAACCAAACCTTCTTGCTCCTGCCCGAGAAGACATGGCCATTCTTACCCACCCGTTAGTGGTAAAGGCTGTGGCCGAGTATTTTATAGAGAAAGGCTGCAGTGTGATAATCTCCGACAGTCCTGCCATGGGGTCTTTTAATAAGGTTTTGAAGGAGGGGGGATACCTGGATGCCTTTAAAGGACTGCCCGTAGAGTTCAAGGAGTTAAAAGAGTCGATGAGGGTTGACATTGGGAGGCCCTTCGGAGAGATAGAGATAGCAAGGGATGTTATGGAGGCTGACCATGTAATAAATCTTCCGAAACTAAAAACTCATAGCCAGATGCTTCTGACTCTTGGTGTGAAGAACCTTTTCGGTTGTATTGTGGGGATGGAGAAGCCAAGATGGCATCTCAGGGCGGGTGTGGACAGGGCAAGATTTGCAGAGCTACTTTATCTGATAGCAAAGAAGATAGCACCCTCGGTTACCTTGATTGATGGTGTACTTGCAATGGAGGGTGATGGCCCGGGGAAAAGCGGTACACCAAGACATTTAGGGGTTATGATTGGTGGCGACAGTGCAGTGGCAGTGGATGTTACAGTGTGCAGGATGCTTAAGATACCACCTGAAAGGCTCTTTACCAATTCGGCTGCCTTCAGAGACGGATTTAAAGGGGATGAAATAATGATTGATGGTGCCCTTATAGAGGTCAAGGATTTCAGGTTACCTTCAGTGGGACCAATCATCTTCGGGCCCGAAAGGCTGCATGGGATTATGAGAAGGCATCTTGTGGAAAGACCTGTGGTAACTCCGGAAGATTGTAAACAGTGTGGACAGTGCTGGAGCTATTGTCCTGCCAGTGCAATATGGAAGACTGACTCTTCCATAAAGTTTGATTATGAAAGGTGTATAAGATGCTACTGTTGTGTTGAGGTTTGCCCTCATGCAGCCTTAAAGGTTAGAGAGCCTATGGCAGGGAGGGTTATAAGAAGGATTATGAATATAAGAGGCTGACTTTATGATAGCCAGCTCATAATCTCTGATGCGAGGTTTTCTGTGTCTGATTCTCTGAAGATTACAACCATTCTATCCCGATTTGTATCCTTTGGAAGACAGTTTGTGAAACATTTTCCAGAGGCAATATCGATTATGTAAGAACCGCTTTTTTCTTTTATCAGTGCCTTTGCCCTGACTACATTACCGAACCTTCCAGTTTTGAATTCGTTAAAGAGTTTTTCAATTTTATCTTTGGTTACGCCTTTGGGTAGGTCAATTGCAATGCTCTCAAGATGCAGGTGATTATTGTAGTGGAATTGTTTTCTAACTGCCTGATGTGATGGTATTTCTATGCCAATCTTTGCTTTAACTGTTGGGATAATTATTGCAGTTGGATTTAGTTTGGAGATTATATTCCTTGTTTTCATGATGATGTCTGGCGTTACAAGGTCTATCTTGTTTATTAATAGGAGGTCAGCATTCCTTATCTGGTCTTCAAAAAACTCTCCGTACATTCCTGAGTCATAGAAGTCCAGAAAATCTACTGAGTCCACAATAGTAATTACTGTAAACCCTGAAATCCCGGTCTGAAGCAGCGCATCCACTATCCCTGAGACAGATGCAATACCGCTTGGTTCGATCAAGAGGTGTTCGGGTGAGAACTCGGCGATTATTTTTTTTAAGGTGTTTATAAGGTCGAACTTCAGCGTGCAGCAAACACATCCACTGGGCAGTTCAATTGTTTCAGGGCTGATTTGTGATATTATCTCACCATCAATGCCAGCTTTTCCAAAGTCATTAACCAGGATAACGGTCTTTTCTTTAGAGTTTTTCAGATAATTCTGTATAAAGGTAGTTTTTCCGGCACCAAGCATTCCAGTAACAATTGTGGTTTTCATATAAGTTATTTAAGCAAGAAATATACCTGTTATAAGGGGGAGGGGGTAAAAAAGACGGGGGGTAGGGGGTAGGG
>CAZEYP010000004.1:68157-88124 GCA_964515925.1 uncultured Nitrospirota bacterium | reverse complement strand
TTTAGCTAACTTTCTGATATAATTTAGAAAAGATGGGATGTTTTATTAAATTTAGGGATGCGGAATTATTCAAATGAAACACGAAATACAATAATCAGGATTTTAAAATCAAGGCTTAACAAATGGACAGGAGCGAAGCAAAAGAAGTTCTTGAAATATTAGCCACTGCTGATGGAGGCTGTGTTTACTGTGCAAGAAAGCTTTTTATACAGTTTGCAAAGAAATTCCCTGAATTTGCAAGCATGGCTCAAATATTGTTTAAACAAAAATTTAACGAGGATCTTATAGATAATGATGACAAACAGGAAATTTTGAGAGATACCATCAAAAATATTCTAAAAAAATATCGACTTACACCTTTACGAATAATTTTATTTGGCTCCCGTGCAAGAGGTGATTTTGACAAAAACAGTGACTGGGATGTCCTTATTGTGATAAAAGAAAATTTAAATCGTAAAGAAAAAGAAAAAACCGCAGAGACTATAAGAAAGGCTATTGCAAGATTTCTGATCCCCTGCGACGTTATTATCAGAAGTGAAAGTGAACTTTCTTTTTATGAGAATTTTTACGGAACTGTCACCTATGAGGCACTAAAAGAAGGTGTTAGTTTATGAACGAAAAGGTCAAGTTCTGGCTCATGAAAGCATTTGAAGACTGGAAGGTGCTTGAAATTGAGATGGGTTTACCTGAAGAGGAGGTCTCTACTTCAGCAGTATGTTTTCATTCTCAGCAGTTTGTCGAGAAATTACTCAAAGCATATCTTACGATGAAAAACACTCCTTTTGGGAGAACTCATGTTCTGGAGGTGCTATTGGAGTCGTGTAAAGTGCATGAGGATGATTTTGCATCACTTGATCTGAGGAACCTTTCAAAATATGCGGTTGAGGTAAGATATCCTGACGAATTTTATATACCATCAATTAAAGAGGCAAGAGAAAGCTACGAAATAGCTTCTGAGGTAAAGGAATTTGTTTTAAATAAAATAGGCGTTACAGAAAAGCAAATCCTTCAATGGATAAAGGACTGGATTGAAAGATGAAACCTTTCCATACCATAGCCATACCTCACAGAGACATTCTTGAAGGCAGACTCACAATGGATGTATTTGCTGCGGACCTCTGGGAGGTATACAGGGGAGGGGCACCAGATGAATATAAGGACCCGGAAATATTTTTTCACAAAACATATCTGACCGATGGACTTAAGGGTATCCTTTCTCTTGTTGAAAAAAGGCTGTCTGGAAATGGTGGAGACCCTGTTTTACAGATACAAACCCCCTTTGGCGGAGGAAAAACGCATACACTTATTTCCATTTATCACAAGGCAAGACAATGGGGAGCTAAAAACGTAGTCTTTGTAGGCACAACTGTTGGTGTAGACATAACTCCCTGGGGGATGATAGAACAGCAACTTACCGGTGCCATTAACAGGTTTAAAGATATGTCTTCACCTGGAAGAGACCGTTTAAAGGAACTTTTGATGAAGAATCAGCCCCTTGTGATTCTAATGGACGAAATACTTGAATATGTCACCAAGGCAGCTACCGTAACCGTTGGATCGTCAACCCTTGCAGAGCAGTGCCTGCCATTTATGCAGGAACTAACAGAGGCAGTTAGCACCCTTGACAGAACAGTTCTCCTGTTTACGCTGCCATCGAGTATTATTGAACATTATGATGCATCTTCAGAAAAGCACTTTTTGAAACTCCAGCATATAACAACCAGAGATGAAAAGATCTCCACACCGGTTAGAGACGATGAGATAAGTCAAGTTATAAGAAGAAGGCTCTTCAGCAGCATAAAGGACAATGAGGTCAAAAAGGTCGTTAATGAATTTATGGACTATGCAGAAAGAGAAAATATACTCCCACCAGCTATTGAGCCGTCGGGGTATAGGAATAGGTTTATAGAATCCTATCCCTTTATGCCAGAGACAATTGAGGTGCTTTATCACAGGTGGGGAAGTTTTCCATCTTTTCAAAGGACCAGGGGGGTCTTAAGGCTTCTGTCACTTGTGGTTCATTCGCTTTTGGGTTCAGACAAACCTTACATAAGTCTTGCCGACTTTGACCTGGGTAATCACGATATACGCTCAGAACTATTAAGACACTTAGGCCCAGAATTCAACAGCATAATAGATTCAGACATTACAGGTTCAGATGCAGGAGCAAAAAAGGTAGATGAGGCACTTGGAGGTGCTTACAAGGGCTTCAGGTTAGGCACAAGAGCAGCCACTGCTGTGTTTATGTATTCATTCTCTGGAGGCACTGAAAAGGGTGCCACAGTGGGAGAAGTTAAAAGGTCGGCAACAACTCTAAGTAATCCTTCAAGTGTGGTGGCAGAGGCGGCAGAACAGTTAAAAAGCAAACTTTTTTATCTTCAGCAAAGTGAAGATAAATTATTCTTCAGTAACCAACCCAACCTGAATCGCATTATCCTTACAAGAATGGAAAACATAAAGGAGCAGGATGTTAATAAACTGGAACAATCTCTGCTTCGTGAAAACATAAAGGGAGACAAATTTAAGGTTTTCATATGGGAGGAAAACACGGGCAACATTCCAGACACACCCGAGTTGAAACTGGTGTTACTGAGAAAAGAAGATATGAAGATAATGAAAGATATTATTGCAAACAAAGGGTCCTCTCCTCGTGTCTACAGAAATACCATATTTTTTCTCTTCCCTTTGGACACAGAGAGACCAGCATTTAGTACTGCCATTAAACGACATATTGCCTATGGGTCTATAAATTCAGATAAGACCCTGAATCTTACTGATGAACAGAAAAAAGAGGTCAAGAAAGAACTAAAAAGGTCAGAAGAGACATTGAATGAACAGATCCGCAGACTTTACAGAAAGGTAGCCCTTCCATCAAGAGAGGGCTTAAAAGAGTTAGACCTTGGTATTCCCACATATGGTGATATCAAGAAATTAGACCATGAGATTTATGAAAAGCTAAGAGGAGAGGAAATAATTGAAAAGATTGCACCTCTTGTGATAAAAGAGAAATATCTTTCTAACAGGGATTATGTTCTGACCGAACAAATATATCAGTCGTCTCTCAAAACTCCTGGTGAGGCAAGACCAATAGATAAATCGGTTTTTGAAGATGGTATATCCGAGGGTGTGAGAGTTGGCCTTTTCGGCCTTGGAGAATTAAAAGATGATAGGCCCCTGTGTCATTATTATAAAGAGGGCCCAACTATTTCTCTTACAGGAAATGAGATACTGATAAAAGAAACGATATGTGAAGAACAGAAAAGAAGATTCACTCAGGATGAATATATAAATAAAGAACCTCATAGTGAAAAATCTGATGTTGTCCAGGAAGAAACGGAGAAGCATGACTTTACAACAGCCCGGATGTTTGATAATTTAAGGCCCTCTATAAAGCTACGATTTACCATACCCAGAGGGAAAGTGGCAAACATTATGGGTGTGATGAATTTTCTGCAAAGCAGGTTTAACACACTTGAGGTTGAGCTACATGCAAAAGATGGCTCCATCTCTGAGCAGGACTATGAAGACAAAATAAAAGAGACATTTAGACAGTTAGGGATTGAGGTGGAGGAGAATAGCTAAAGTGGAAAAATTCCTTAAAAATCAATGGTGGACGGTAGGGGAGTCGAACCCCCGACCTCCAGAGTGCGATTCTGGCGCTCTCCCAACTGAGCTAACCGCCCCTATGTAGTCTATTCTATAAAATGATGGTTGATTATTACAACGAAGGGTGCCTTTAAGTTGCAGTCTTCAGAAACTGGAAAATGATATAATTAATCTCATGAAGCTTGACTTTTTATTTGATAAAAAGAATCTTTTTTTGATAGCCGGCCCCTGTGTGATTGAGTCAGAAAGCGTGGTTATGGATGTGGCAGAGAGTCTTAAAGAAATATGTGATTCCCTTGGCCTTCCATTTGTATTCAAAAGCTCCTACGATAAGGCAAACCGCTCATCCATCAGGTCCTTCCGTGGCCCTGGAATAGACAGAGGACTTAGCATATTAAAAAAGGTAAGGGAGGCCTTTCATGTACCAGTGCTTACTGATGTGCACTCACCAGAGGAGGCATTCCATGTGGCAGAGGTAGTAGATGTGCTTCAGGTTCCTGCGTTTCTGTGCCGGCAGACAGACCTTATACTGGCAGTCTCAAATACAGGGAAGACAGTAAACATCAAGAAAGGACAGTTTCTTGCACCCTGGGATGTGAAAAACATCATTGAAAAGTTTACATCCACAGGTAACAAAAGCCTCCTTCTTACAGAGCGTGGCACGAGCTTTGGCTATAACAATCTTGTAGTTGATTTTAGGGCATTCCCGATTATGCAGTCCTTCGGTTTTCCTGTGGTTTTTGATCTTACCCACAGTCTTCAGCTTCCAGGAGGTCTGGGGGCTTCATCTGGTGGTCAGAGGGAATATGCTCCGGTTCTTTCCCGTGCAGCCGTGGCAGCAGGTGTGGATGGGCTTTTTATGGAAGTTCATCCTGACCCGGATAATGCCCTATGCGACGGACCAAATATGATAAGACTTTCTGATGTCAGGGAACTCCTTGAGGTGCTAATCACAATAAGAGATGTGCTTCAGCATAGGGCATCCCTTTGATAAAAACTAGCCATAGCCATAATCTATTTTGTATATTAGTTTTATCTATGTTAAAATCAAGTTATATTTCCAAACTCTCTGGAGGATGCCATGAAAAACAAAAGAGTGCTTTTTATAACACCACCCTATCACTGCGGGGTTGTTGAGGTTGCTGGTCGTTGGGCACCACTTACCTTTGCCTATCTATCAGGAGAGATAAGCAAGGCAGGGTTTGAACCAATCATCTATGATGCAATGACAAAGCAGCATGGCTTCAGTGAGATTGAAAAGACCATTGAAGAGCTAAGACCCTTTTGTGTGGCAACCACTGCGATTACATCTACCGTGAATGATGCCTTAAGGATTCTCGAAATTGCAAAGGCCATTGACAGAAGAATAGTTACCATCATAGGTGGGGTGCACCCAACATTCATGTATAAAGAGGTTCTGAGCCACAGGGCCGTGGATTTTGTAGTAAGGGGTGAGGGTGAGGAGACCCTGAGAGAGCTTCTTTTGTGTATTCAGGCTGATTCAAATTACAACAAGGTAAAGGGAATTGCCTTCAGGAAAGAAAGCAGGGTAGTTACTACAGAGACAAGGCCCTTTATCAGGGATTTAGACAGGCTTACGCCTGCCTGGGACCTTATTGAATGGAAGGACTACAGGTATTTTGTGATACCCCGTAGCAGACTGGGTGCTGTAAGCACCTCACGAGGCTGCAGCCACAACTGCACCTTCTGCTCACAGCAGAAGTTCTGGCATCAGAGCTGGAGGGCAAGAAGACCCGAGGAGGTGGTAAAAGAGATAGAGCATCTTTATCAACATTATGGTGTTAATGTCTTTCTTTTTACCGATGAGTATCCCACGCTGGATAAGGCAAGGTGGGAGCGGCTTTTAGACCTCCTGATAGAGAAAGACCTTGACATATATATTCTTATGGAGACCAGGGCTGAGGACATAATAAGGGACAGGGATATCCTTTTTAAATACCGAAAGGCTGGGGTGATTCATGTATATATTGGAGTGGAGTCTACTGAGCAGGAGACCCTGGATCTGATCAAAAAAGACATAAGAGTTGAGACAGGTATAGAGGCCCTGAGGCTCATTCACGAGCACGGGATGATCAGTGAGACAAGCTTTATACTTGGCTTCCCTGAAGAGACCAGGGAGACGATAAAACGCACTCTGAAACTCTCCAGGCTCTATAACCCTGACTTTGCCCATTATCTTGCCCTTGCCCCCTGGCCCTATGCAGATATGTACGAAGAGCTCCGTCCTTACATCGCTGAGACCGATTACAGCAAATACAACCTGATAGACCCGGTTATCAAACCCCGACAGATGAGCCTTGAGGAGATTGACAGGGCTATAATCGAGTGTTACCAGTCCTTTTACATGGGCAAACTTACGCAACTTATGAAGATTCAGGATGAGTTCAAGAGGCGTTACATCCTTTCGTCAATGAAGCTGATTATGAACAGCTCCTTCATTGTTGACAAGCTGGGAACCCTCGGCAGGATACCAGCACAGGTTGAGGCTCTGATAAGAAAGATTGAACACACACCAGAGGACAAAGACAAACAGACCAGCTCCCGGATGGTCACCCTTGCTACAAGGACGGTATCCATAAATGCACCCTTCAGGGATGTCTTCAGCTTTGTTTCATCCACAGAAAACTGGCCAGCCTTTATCAATGGATTAAAGGAGATAAGGCCAATAAGCAGAAAGGGCGAAAGACTCTCCTTTCAGTGGCGATACAGCATCATGGGGATTGAGATAACAGGAAAGGGTGAGGCAACCATTGAGCCCCATGAGGGAAGGATGACGCTTCAGATGCACAGCCTGATGCCTATAAGAAAGGAGATCAGTTTTGAGGCAGTAGGTGGAAGGACCCTGTTAACAGTAACGGTGGGTTATAAAAGACCGGGGAAGGTTCTTAATTTTCTCTTTAACAGGATCCGGAGGGTATTAAACATAATGGAGACCTCAGCCGTGCTACAGAGGATAAAGGCACTTTGTGAACAGGAAAGAGAGTTTCGCAGGGCAGAAAACCAGTGATGGAAAAGGCTTGTTAGAATCTGACCGTCAGCTTTGCATAGATTGCCCGTTGTATCTGCACAGTGGCACTTGAGACATATCGTGACCCGATTTCAGGATGCTTATCATCAAAGGCATTCTGCAGGGCCAGCGAAAGTTCAATGTTGTCTTCAGGGTGCCAGCCTATGCGAAGGTTAGTTACAAAATTATTTTTTATGTCGTAGGCAGGCAGGTTGTCTATATAATAAACCATGGCATCAAACTCTAATGAAGGTGTGAAGTCATAATAGGAAGCAATGGAAAACTGATTATGTGGAGACTCTCCCTCGATCGATTCTGATACAGTGTCGGTACTGTGGTTTTTCCTGTGAAGTTGCATCTGGATGTAAGAGTATGAAAATGAAAGTTTCCACTTTTTGGTGGGTCTGTATTTAAGGAAGAGCTCTCCACCATAGGTTTCACCATAGAGTTTGTTCTCTCCATAGTAAGGTATTGTATAGTGAGGTGATGGTGTAGCCTCAAAAAAGGGCTTGCCCTCTTCAAAGCTCCTGAGGTCATCATATTCATTGTAAAAGAGGGCTATATCAAGATAAAGATTAGCAAGAAGTGCCGATCTGTAGCCAAGCTCGTAGGCAAGTAGGTCTTCTGACTTGAAACCATCCTTTGAAACAAGGGAGACCAGCACTGGTACTGGTAACACTCCTGTAACAACCTGCTGGTCAATACGGCCATCCATCTCTATTCTTGATGGTGTTCGAACTGCCCTTGAGACCGATGCCCACACAGTATTGCCAGCTGCTGGATGCCAGAGGAGCCTTGCACTTGGTTCATATTCAAAGCCGGTGTATTCGTTATGCTCTACCTTTGTGCCCAGGGTAAAGTAAAGCAGATCGTTTATAAGCTCTATCTCATCCTGTGCAAAAAGATTGTAAATATATTGTCTGTCTCTTTCAGGGTTAAAGGTTATGTGGGTGTTGTTGTCTATATGGTCTGATATGAACCTTATCCCTCCTCCCCAGGTTATATGATGATTGGAAAATGAAAAATTATGGGTGACATCAAGGTCGGTTGTATCAATCCTGTAGTCTTCATGATAGCCAGGAATGGAAAACCGCTGTGACCTCTTTACCCTGTCGTAGTAAAGCTCTACGAGCAGGTCAGAGGTGCTGCTAAAGGAGTATCTATACCGTGTAAGCAGGTTTACACCGCTTACATGCTCCTTTATCCTGCTGTCCACAGCATAGGGAGTATAAAAGACAGGAATAACCTCTCTTGAATGCACCCGTCCTGCGTAAAGGTCACCCTGAAGGGTAAGGCTCCTGTTTGAGGAGGGTAGCCAGTCTATTCGAAAACCAGTTCTTTCAGTCCGCCAGTCGTCAGGGTTTTCATTTCCCCTCATATCTACAAAGCCGTCTCTGTTTGTGTATTTTGCATATAATCGGTAGTAGATGTCATCGCCGTATCTGCCGCCATAACGCACAGTGCTTATAATGCGGTCTTCATTTCCAGCTATCTGAGAAACAAGCCATCCCTGTGTTTTACTTGCATCCTTTGTAAGCACATTTATCACACCGTTTACTGCATTGGCTCCCCACATGGTTGAGCCAGGTCCTCTGACCACCTCTATGCGGTCAATGTCTTCAAGCACTGTGTCCTGCACATCCCAGTACACACCAGAAAATATTGGCGTGTAGACGGTTCTACCGTCAATCATTACAAGAAGTTTGTTTGAGTACCGTTCGTTAAAACCCCTTGAGCTGATAGCCCAGAGGTTTGAGTCAATACGGCTAACCTGTATGCCTGGCACACCTCTCAGTGCCTCTGCAACGGATGTAGCACCTGAGCGTTTTATGTCTTCGTTGGTGATAATGTAGATTGCACTTGGCGTGTTCTGAACCTTCTTAAGCCTCTTTTCAACGGTAAGCACATCGAAGTTCATAAGCTCTTCAAGACTCAAATTTGTAAGCTCTTCTACCATTTCTTCATGGCCCATCTGAGCCAGCAAGATCGAGGGATAATAGAGAATAGACAAAAGGGTTACTGTAAGTAATATTACAAGGGGAAAGTGATAAGTGCATAAGATATTAAAAGCCAGGTTTGATAATTGCTTTAGGCTTTTAAAAAGTCGTCTTGCTCTTTGCTCTCTCTCCAATAGGAACTCCTATCATGTTAAGTATATATTACAGCAATGAAATTTTATTATAAAAAATGGCGGGAGCGTGTGGGAATCGAACCCACCTTCCCCACTTGTGGCAGGGAACACCGGATTTGAAGTCCGGGGGGGACACCAGAACCCCATCCACTCCCATTGATTGATTTTATAGTATTTACAGGGCAGGGGTCAAATAAATTAGGGTGTAGGGAGTTAGGGGGTAAGGGTGATATTAACGATAGGGTGAAAGGTAGTTTTTTAGGTTTGTCTCTGTTTCTTCGATGCTGTCGCCACCGAATTTTTCAAGGAAGGCATCACACAGAACCAGTGCAAGCATGGCCTCGGCTATCACCGTAGCAGCAGGCACGGCACAGACATCTGACCTCTCGTAAGCAGCCTCGATGGGGTCTCCGGTCTGAATATCTATAGACCTGAGGGGTCTTGCCTGCGTGGGGATGGGCTTCATGGCGGCCCTTACTAAAAGGGGCATTCCGTTGGTCATACCACCTTCAATCCCTCCTGCATGGTTAGAAGACCTTCTGACTGAAAGGGGACTTTTGGTCTCAGAGGGCAATATCTCATCCATTACCTCAGAGCCTGGCCTTTCAGACATCTGAAATCCTGAGCCTATCTCCACACCCTTTATTGCCTGTATACCCATCAATGCCTGTGCTATTCGGGCATCAAGCCGTCTGTCCCATTGTATGTGACTACCAAGTCCAACAGGCACTCCCGTGACAAAGACCATAAAGGTGCCGCCAAGAGAGTAGCCCTCCTTTTTTGCCCTGTCTATCTCCTGCTTCATCTTTTTTTCCACCTCCCTATCCGGTACACTCAGTTCCGACTCCTCTGCCTGTAAGAAAAGTTCAAAGAGTTCTGATTCATTAAGTTCTGTCTGTTTTACAGAAAACCTCACAGGACCAATAGAGGTAACAAAGCCCCCAATCCTGATACCAAAGTGCTCAAGCAGTCTTCGAGCCACTGAGCCAAGGGCCACTCGCATTGCTGTTTCACGGGCAGAGGAGCGCTCAAGTATGTTCCTTATGTCTTTCTGGTTGTACTTTATCACTCCTGCAAGGTCAGCATGACCTGGCCTTGGGCGGGTTACAGCAGGTATGGAGCCTTCCTTTGAGCCATCCACACTCATCCCATCAAGCCAGTTTTCCCAGTCACGGTTTTTAATTAAAAGTGAGATTGGTGAGCCAAGGGTCTTTCCCCATCTCACACCAGAGAGTATCTCTACCCTGTCTGACTCTATCTTCATCCTTTCACCACGGCCGTATCCCTTCTGACGCCTCTTTAGATGGTTGTTTATGTACTCAGGACTGAGAGCAAGGTTGGCAGGTATGCCTTCGATAATACCTGTCAGGGCTTTACCGTGTGACTCTCCGGCGGTCAGGAATCTGAGTTTGAACATTAAATTTAATATCCTAATCTTTCAGGTCTGTAGTTATAAGGATTTTATGATGGCGCGCCCAGGAGGATTCGAACCCCCAACCTACGGATTCGTAGTCCGGCGCTCTATCCAGTTGAGCTATGGGCGCTTACTTGATTTTAAAGGATTTCTGGGGTTTTCGTCAAATGAAAGGCACTTAAGGATGGAAAAGGGGGTAAGGGGAATGCTCCCCCTAACCCCTGCAGTTTAGCAGCCCTTGATTATTCTTCTTTTCCTCTTTTTACCCTTGAGGGTCTTTACATAGGCTGAAATGGCCTTCATCTCGGAAGAGTCTTTCTTGAGGGGTTTTCCTTTAAGTGCCATCTTGATACAGAAGTTTACTGCATCTTCAACAGAGCCAAGCTTATGCCCCATTATGGTAAAACTGCTCTTTTTCCCGTTTATCCTGCTTCCACCGGGATGACAGCTTGCACAGCTTTTACCATTTGTACCAAGGGTTGTGCTGTTAAACAGTGCCTTACCACGCTGAACATCACCACCTGCTACTGCCAGCGAGAATGCTGCAAAGACCGCCAAAATGAGGATACTTACCAGAATGGTCCTCTTCATAAACACCTCCTCCTGCCTTTAAGTTTTTATAGATTGAGCCTTTCTACATCTTCATGATAACCGATGAGGATGGGACAATTATGTAATGGCCATTACACCTTAGTTCCACCTGCGAGGTGGAACTAAGGTTTTCACCAGACGAGAAAGAGCCTTTTAAGGTTTCGGAGTTCTGCCTTTATGCTACAGGCTTTCAGGCACTCCTCAAAGAGCATATCACGGTACCTTGCAATCCCTGTGGTTCCGTCTCTTTTTAGATAAACCCTTATGGCACCGTCTCTGTCAGTTCTAAGTAGCTTAAAAACCGAAAGTCTCTTAAGCACCTCCGGGTGTGGGTGTCCGTAACTGTTGTGGGCACCAACGCTGATCACTGCATAGATGGGGGAGACTGAGGAGAGAAAAGATGAAGTAGAGGATGTGTGGCTTCCGTGGTGTGCAACCTTAAGGACAGTGCTTTTCAGAAGTGTTTTCTGTTTGATAAGGGATGCCTCTGCATTCTTTTCAATGTCTCCAGTAAAGAGCACTGACAGGGGGCCTTCGGCGTATCTTATGACGAGGCAGTGGTTGTTGTCATCTGCGCCGGTAAGGTTATAGTAACCTTTATAGGGATGAAGTACGCTAAATACAGCCCGTTGGGTTTTAAGCACATATCCTTTCTGAAGCCGTCGATGTTTTATTTTCTCAGGGAGCCATCCATAGATAATCTCTCCATTGTCCCATAGCTCTTTAACAGAAAAGTCCTTTAGTATCCTGTAAAGCCCACCTGCATGGTCGTGCCCGGCGTGGCTTAATACCACTGCATCAACCCTGGCCTTTCCCATATATTTTAGGTATGCCCCGGTTATCCTTCCAGTGTTTCCAGTGTCAAAGACAAGTGTGTGGTTATCGGATGTTTCAACAACCGAGGAATCTCCCTGTCCCACATCAATAAAGGTGACCATTGGTCTTCTGAAATTGTAAAATGACGCACTCAACAGAATGGACAATGATAGAAGAGTCAGTCCTGCTGCAGAGAGTTTAAATCTTTTGAGCACAAGGGAAATCAGAGACAGATAAAAACCTATCAGCACTGCCAGAGGGAATGCCCTTACAGGCAATACAGTGCCTTTTAATGATGAAAAGAGATAGACAACCCTTATAACCAGCTCTGACACAGAGACGATCAGTCCTTTAAAGGGCATTATGCCTGTAAATATATAGAGAAGGCTGGACAAAAGCGATATCGGAATTAGCAGAAAACAGACAACCGGTGTGATAATCATGTTAAGTGGGATCGAAAGGAGAGGGATCTGGTGAAAGTAGTAGGCAGTTAGCGTAGAGGTGCCGGTAAAGGCAATCACTGGAACCAGAAAAAGCTTGATCAGGGTCTTCTTCCACTTAGGTTGTGTTCTGATCCAGTCAACACGCTCTATATGCTCAAACACAGAGCCAATAAACCACACAGCCATAAAGGAGAGCTGAAAGGATGGCCTTAAGAAGGCATCAGTACTTATAATGAGTATTATCACTGCTGCCAATGAGAGTGCATACTTCCAGCCTGTGTCTCTACCCCACAGAAAACCTGAAAGAAATAGCATTATCATGATAAATGCCCTGATGGCCGGGATCCGTCCACCTGAAAGAAGAAGATAAAAAGAGACAAGGCACACCGTGATAACTACTGCATACTCCTGAAGACTGTATCTGGCTGTAAGCCTTATGAGCGTTCTGTATGGAAGAAGTCTTGCAAGCTGCCTTATGAGACTGAAGACTATGAAGGCAAAAAGGCCAAAATGGGTACCAGAAATACTCATGAGGTGGGATAGCCCTACTCTTGAAAATGCCCTGTAGAGGTCCGCATCCGATGAATCCCTGTGTCCGATCACAATGGCATCAAGCAACATGGCCACCCGGCGAGGAAAACTCCCGTGAAATTTTTTGTAAAGCTGCCATCTGAGGTTGTCTGAAAAAGCAGTTAATCCCCCATTGATGGGCTTTACAGAGTAGGCGCGGGCATTGATAAAAAGGGTATTTTGTTTCTGAAAGAACACTCCAGGACTCATCCTTCGGGAGGACAAAAACAGATTGGCCTGTGCAAAGACTATCTTAGAAGGACCAACAGGTCTTTCCGTTATAAGGTAACAGTCAGCAGGGGGTATCCTGGGATACAGTAGTTTGACTGGTTGAAGAAATCCCCTTTCAGAGCGAACAGGAAGGCCGGTGGTAAGCATTTCTACAGGGTACTGAGTGCCGGAGACCACCGGTGGTTTTGAGGTATTAGCTTCTGACTGAATAGACAAAAAGGGATAAAGAAAACCGGCAATAAGGATTATGGCTAAAACAGCAGGTCGTTTAAAAATCCTGCCTGTTATCGCAACCTGGGCCAGGAATATAACAGATATTGTAAGAGGCAGGAAACGGTAAATCTGAAAAAATATAACCCCCTCGGCAAACAAAAGAAGATACAGAAGAGGCTCAGGCTCTTTCCTCATCCACCTTTTTAATCTCCTTTGCTATCTCTGCTGCAATCTCTTCTATCATGTCACGGTCGTTACCCTCTACCATTACCCTTATTTTAGGCTCTGTGCCAGATGGTCTTACCAGGATGCGACCATTGTCGTTGAGTGTTTTCTCTGCCTCTCTGATCATCTTTTTTATTCTTTCATCTTCCACAACTCCTTTATCGTTGACCCTTACATTCTTAAGCACCTGTGGATAAATAAATATGTCTGAAACCATCTCAGAAAGTGGGATGTCCAGTTTTTTCATAAGATGAAGCACCTGAAGTGCAGTGATTGGGCCATCACCTGTGGTGTTGTAATCAAGAAAGATGATGTGTCCTGATTGCTCCCCGCCAAGGTTGTAGCCACCCCTTACCATCTCCTCCACTACATAGCGGTCGCCAACCTGTGTTCTTACCACAGAGATGCCCTTTCTTCTCAGATAGTGTTCTACCCCAAGGTTTGTCATCACTGTAGCAACGATGGCGTTGTTTTTCAGCCTGCCCTCCTTTTTCATCTCCACTGCCCAGAGGCTCATTACAAGGTCACCATCCACCTCTTTACCCTTTTCATCAACCAAAATGGTTCTATCTGCATCACCATCGTGGGCAATGCCAACATCGGCGCCCTGTTTAAGCACCTCTTCCTTAAGCTGGGTTACATTAGTGGAGCCACAGTCTTTATTGATATTTCTGCCATCGGGTGCGGTATTTATTGCTATCACCTCGGCACCCAGTTCTGAAAACACGGTGGGACTTATCTTGTATGCTGCACCGTTTGCACAGTCAACCACTATCTTCATGCCCTCTAAATTCTCTCCCCTGGGTATTGTAGACTTAATGAACTCTATGTATCTCCCGGTAGCATCCTCAAGTCTGTATGCCTTTCCAATAGAGTCGTCGGATGGCCTGTTTGCAAGATGGGTATCCACTAAGACGAGTCTCTCGATTTCCCTTTCCAGCTCATCAGGAAGCTTAAACCCGTTGGCTGCAAAGAACTTGATGCCGTTGTCGTCGTAGGGATTATGGGATGCCGATATCACCACGCCTGCGTCAAGTCGCATGGTTCGGGTAAGGAAGGCAACTCCGGGGGTGGGAATGGGGCCGACTAAAAGTACATTCATTCCCATTGAGCATATCCCTGCGGTAAGTGCACTTTCTATCATGTATCCAGAGATTCGGGTGTCTTTTCCAATCAGGATTGTATTGCGACCTTCCTTCCTCTTTAGTATTTTAGCTGCTGCCATCCCAACTTTAAGCACTGTTTCAGGGGTTATAGGATGCTGGTTTACCTTACCTCTTATTCCATCGGTTCCAAAGAGCTTCATCTTCCCTCCCTTAAAGTTTTTTCTTAGGTATAAGCCAGACCTCCACGGTGTTAACATTAAGTGAGAGTTTTTTATAGTTATTAGCGATAACTACTCTAACGGGTTTTTCAGGTTTTAACTGGCTTTGTTTTACTGGCTCTGTGTTAAGATAGGTCAACTTATTAACCACCGTAGAAGGTCCTTCTACTTCAACTACAGGGGGTAAAACTTTAATGTTGTAATTTTGCAAATTGAATTTTCCTGTAAACCTCACCCTGACAGGGAGCCTCTTTTTTATGATCTTATCTAATACAACCGAAATCGTTGAAGGCTGGATGTCTGTAACTGTAAGGGCAGAGGGAATCTTTATGTTTTCTCTGGTTATTTTGAATACCTGTTTTCCTGCTTTTGCGTTCTCAAGGTCAACTACAACCCTGATATCACCCTGTTTCAGTGTTTTTATTATCTGCTCGCTGCCATAGATATTGAGGTTTACCTTGTCCACATCTTTATCTATTATTTCATAACCTGTAGGGATGTTGATATATTCAAGATAGATATCTTTGCTTATCTCGGTCATGCCTTTATGGGATATGTTATACCACAGCAGTATGGCAAGTATAAAAGAGGTTATTTTTAACCCGATGTTTCCTGTTACTTTAGAGCTCACTTTTTGCTCCTTTTTTCTGCAAACATCTCGGTAAGGAAATCCCTTAGCGTTCCCATGTCTACAGGGGATTCAAGTTTATCGTCATATGCTAAGGATATTATTCCTGTTTCTTCGGATATTATAATTACTACTGCATCAGTTTCTTCTGTTAATCCAAGGGCTGCCCTGTGGCGGGTACCAAGAGAGCGGTCCAGGTCTGTTCTGAAGGTAATGGGAAGAAAGCATCCTGCAGCCACTATCCTTTCGCCTCTGATAATTACAGCACCATCATGTATTGGTGATGTTGGATGAAATATACTTAAGAGAAGCTCTTTCGAGACCTTAGAATCAAGGTGGGTGCCTATCTCTATATAATCGTTAAGAGAGATGTCTCGCTCGATTACTATAAGGGCACCTATCTTCCGGTTTGCCAGTGATATGGCAGCCCTTACTATCTCGTCAAAGGACTTAAGCTCTGAGGCAGGTGCAATCGGGGTGAAAAAGGGGGTTTCTCCCATCCGTGCAAGGGCTCTCCTTATTTCCGGCTGGAATATGATTATTATTGCCAGAACCACCTGTGCCCAGAAACTCTGTATTATCCAGTACATGGTATGTAGTTCAAGCAGGTCTGAGAGGAGAAGAGCTATCAGCAGCACGCCGATTCCAATGAGCATCTGGATGGCCTTTGTGCCTTTTATTAGCAGGAGAACTCTGTAGATCAGATATGTTACTAACAGGATATCAAGGATATCCTGCCATCTGATGTGCCTGATAATTTCAAACATTTCTTAATATAATTTTCCTCTCATTGGTCAAGGGATAATGGGTATAGTTCATGTTTCCCGGAATATTTATTAAATTTTAGCATAGTTAAGGAATAACAGGCCAATAACCACTAAATAACGGAGGAAATAAAAAAATTATTCCATTTTTCTTTTTTTTGTGATATAATTATAATGATTACAATAGGGAACTACCCGCGTAGAGGGGGGTGAAGTTGAAAACAGGTCAATTAAAAACTGGAGGGAGCATCAGGTGATAAGAGGGGTAGACAGACGAAAGGACCCAAGAAATACCTTTATCACTACAGTTGACTTTCTTATTTCTACCAGCAGTTCTCAAAATGGTGACAGTGCACTTCAGCGTGGTATAACAATCAATGTGAGTAACTCTGGAATGTGTTTATATGTATTCAATCCGGTAAAGGAAGGCGAGGAGATACAGCTTTACTCACAGAGCATTGACCCACCCTGCCAGAAAGCAAAGATAAAATGGGTAAAGAGAGTCACCCGTGATGTTTATAAGGTGGGGATTAATTGTAATTAATCCCTACCCCCTACACCCTACCCCCTAATATTAAACTTGCGGCAACCTTGAAAGTGCCTCTTTGATCTTTTCCTCTGGATACTCGTAATCAACTAACTTCCCTTCTAAATAGTCAGCATAGGCCTGCAGATCTAAATACCCATGGCCACTTAAATTAAACAGTATAGTTTCTTCCTTTCCCTCTTCCTTGCATCTTAATGCCTCATCAATTGCCCCTTTAATGGCGTGGGAACTCTCAGGTGCAGGGATTATACCTTCGGATTTTGCAAAAAGTATTGCTGCCTCAAACACAGCGGTCTGTGGATATGCCTTTGCCTCCATTAATCCGTCATGGTAAAGCTGGCAGACAAGAGGCGCATCAGCATGATATCGAAGTCCGCCTGCATGAATACCAGGTGGAACAAAATCATGCCCCAGGGTGTACATCATTAGCAGTGGGGTAAGACCTGCTGTGTCACCAAAGTCGTAGCGAAACTCTCCTTTGGTAAGAGTTGGACATGATGCTGGCTCAACTGCAACCACACGGAGCTCTTTTCCATTAATCTTGTCCTGAAGGAAGGGAAAGCTGAGGCCTGCCAGATTGCTTCCACCGCCACAGCAGCCAACCACTACATCAGGGTAGTCACCCACTATTTCCATCTGTTTCTTTGCCTCAAGACCTATTACGGTCTGGTGTAAAAGAACATGGTTTAGCACAGAGCCAAGGGCATAGTTGGTATCATCATGAGTGGCAGCATCCTCAACAGCCTCTGATATGGCTATACCAAGACTTCCAGGACTGTCGGGGTCTTCCTCAAGTATCTTTTTGCCAGCATTGGTAAGATTGGTGGGACTGGCATAGACCTTTGCTCCCCATGTTTCCATGGCAATCCTTCTGTATGGTTTCTGGTTATAACTGACCTTGACCATATAAACCGTAACATCTATCCCGAAAAGGCTGCCTGCAAGAGCCATTGCAGAGCCCCACTGGCCTGCTCCGGTCTCAGTGGCTATTCTTTTAACCCCTGCCTGCTTGTTGTAGTAAGCCTGCGGAACAGAGGTGTTTGGTTTATGGCTTCCTGCAGGGCTTACACCTTCATATTTGTAGTATATCTTTGCCGGGGTGCCAAGTGCCTCTTCAAGACGATGTGCCCTGTATACAGGAGATGGCCTCCAGAGGGTATAGATTTTGAGAACCTCTTCAGGTATCTCTATCCATCGCTGCTGGCTGACTTCCTGTTCTATAAGCGCCATTGGAAAGATGGCCGAGAGGTCATCAGGCCCAACAGGCTGTTTCGTGGCAGGATGAAGCGGTGTGGCAGGAAGATTGGGCATGTCAGCCATTATGTTGTACCATTTTTTTGGTATCTCTCTGTCTGGCAAGATTATCTTTGTCTCCATAATAATCCTCCTTTAAGGTGTTACGGTATTGACTATAAGAATAGCATTATACATTTTATCAGTTCAATAAGTATAAACACTTTGTTATACTTTTAGTCTATGAACGAGTTAAATAATGAACAGAAAGAGGCTGCCCTTTATACTGATGGCCCTGCACTCGTGCTTGCCGGGCCAGGCACTGGAAAGACCCATACAATTGCATCAAGGGTGGTGTATTTGATCGAAAAGGGTCTTGCACGGCCTGGGGATATCTTTGTCATTACCTTTACAAACCGTGCAGCCCGTGAGCTAAAAGAGCGTATCTCATCATACTTAAATGAACAAGCAGCACTGCCCTTTGTTGGCACCTTTCACAGTTTAGGGCTTGAGATAATAAGAAATAAACTACAGCCCCCTCCAGAGCTCATTTCAGGCCATGAACAGGCAGTGTTGCTGAAGGAACTCGGGGTAAAGGGACGGACAGACAAACTCGTCAGCCAGTTTTCCTATATAAAAAATACCCTGATAGAGCCTGATGACGAGATTATTGATCTGTTCAGTAGTTATAACAAATATCTAAAGGGGCATAATCTTATTGACATGGACGACCTGCTATTACTGTCTGCCGATATTCTAACTGATGAGCCTTCCTCTACAGGGCTTCACCTTATTGTAGATGAATATCAGGACATAAATCCCTCTGCCCACAGGTTTGTAAACGCCTTCCTGAGGGGAAGCAGGAATATCTTTGCAGTTGGCGACCCTGACCAGGCAATCTACTCCTTTCGAGGCTCAAGCATCGATATTATCCTGAGCTTTGAAAGAAACTATCCTGGTGCAAGGGTGTTTAACCTGAAAAAGAGCTACCGTCTAACCAGAAATATCATAGAGCTTTCAGAGGAGGTGATAAAACCAAACACCTACCGTCTTGAAAAAGAGACGGTTGCGATGAAGAAAGAAGGGAAAAAAGCAGTGCTCTTTCTACTGCCCGACCCATACATGGAGGCAGATTTTATCGCAGGCGAGATTATCAGGCAGGTCGGTGGCTCTGCACATTATAGCCTTTATAAAGGAGAGACCACGGAGGGTGAAAGGAGCTTTTCTGATTTTGCTGTGCTTGTAAGGATTAAGGCCCTTATGCCTGTTATAGAGGCAAAACTTCAGGAAAGGGGAATCCCTGTGCGCAGGGCAACAGGGGCAGGACTTTTTGATTATCCTGCAGTCAATGATCTCATTGAGCATCTTGATGACATCAAAAGCAGTGCTACCATTAATGGGCTTTCAGTTGTTGATATTGTCAAAGAGGTCTTAGACAGCACTTTAGAGCTATCGCAGTATGAAAGAGATGTACTTCTAAGGATTGCTTCAAGCTTTAACCCTCTTTCTATTGAAAGGGCAATTGCCTGCTTTACAGACGAGCTAAAGATGCTTAGCGACACTGATCTGTTAAGTGAGAAGGCTGAACAGGTCACCCTCCTGACCATGCATGCAGCAAAGGGGCTTGAATTTCCTGTGGTCTTCATAGCAGGTGCCGAAGAGGGTATCGTGCCCTATACGAAAAAGGACGACTGCGATATTGAGGAAGAAAGGAGGCTTTTATATGTTGCCCTCACAAGGGCAAAGGAGGAGGTCATTATCACCTGTGCAAAAAAGAGAACCCTCTATGGCAAAACCGAATACAACCCGCCATCACGGTTTCTAAGTGTTTCAGAAGACTTGCTTGAAAAGCTGGAGATAAGAGCCCGAAAAGAGAATAAGCCAAAACAGACCCGTCTCTTCTGAGCAGTTTTTTATCTAATTGTTCGCTTTCAGTGCGTAAAAGCCGTAGTATTTATGGTTTATGGTAAGGGATTACAATGTAAACTCACCAGAGGGTGTGCTATAATATTCCCATGCAGAAGAGCATCACAAAAAAGGAAATAAAAGAACTCCTGATGAAGGAGCTTCCTTCCCTTGTTAAAAAAGACAAAAAGGTGAGGGAATTTATCATAGAGCTCACCTCAAAGCGGTATGCTGACAAAAAAAAGACCGACGACCGTATAGACAGAATCCTTGAGGAACTGAGACTTGAGAGGTTAGA
>CAZEYP010000004.1:61445-68057 GCA_964515925.1 uncultured Nitrospirota bacterium | reverse complement strand
AGACCGACGACCGTATAGACAGAATCCTTGAGGAACTGAGACTTGAGAGGTTAGAAAATCAGAAAAAATGGGAAGAAAATCAGAAAAAATGGGAAGAGAATCAGAGAAAATGGGAGGCATGGGAGCGCAAGTGGGAGCGGACACAGGAGGAATGGAATAAAAAGTGGGAAGAGAACCAGAAGATCATAAACAGAACGCTGGATGAGATAAAGGCGCTGAGGGAGAGGCAGGAAGCCGAGACAAAGAGGCTTGATCGCAGAATTGACTCTACCATTGGGGCACTTGGAGCCAGGTGGGGACTTTATTCTGAGGCAAGTTTCAGGGCAGGGCTGAGGGCAATACTTGAGGAACTGGGCATAAAGGTAGAGCGTTATCAGGATTACGATACTGAAGGCGTAGTCTTTGGCAGACCTGACCAGGTGGAACTTGACCTTCTGATTTACAACAATACGCTTATAATTGCAGAGATAAAGTCCTCCATGAGCCGTGAGGAGATGCATGCCTTTCAGAGGAAGATAGAGTTTTACGAGGCAAAGCATGGCAAAAAGATAAAGAGAAAAATGGTCATCTCCCCCATGGTGGAAGAGGGGGCAAAGGCCCTGGCAAGGGAACTGGGTATAGAGGTATACAGTTATCCTGAAGATGTCCCCTTTAAAGGATAATATAACACAATCATCTCTTTAAGTGACATTTTTCTGTCGACACTGACAAGAATTGTCAGCCTGCCTGACTTCAGGGCTTAACCCTCTATGGTCAGCTCAAAAAATATCTTTGATTATCAACAAATTAAGATGATGGCACTTAAGGAATCAAACTGGCACAGTTATTGCTTAAATATTATTGAAATTCAGGATTTTAGATTTTTTAACCCGGTGTTCTCTGTGGTTAAAATAGAGCAGAAGCGCAGAAGTAAGGAAGATCAGAAGTTTGGAAAATTGATATTTGGGATTTGTTTAGGATTTCGGATTTAGAGATCAGGATTTATGATTAAAGGTTCTTTACAATATGGACGATAATTATTAATTGCTAAAGGACCAAGTTTTGAGAGGAGGTGAAAGGTTAAGGGATTTTACCTTAAAAGCAATTATTCGGAACATTGTTCTGAAAAAACTTATAAGAAGGAGGTAAAGGATGTTTAAGACAATCAATGAAATGAAGAAAAGGGATCAGAGAGGTTTCACACTGATTGAGCTCCTGATCGTCGTGGCAATCATCGGAATCCTGATGGCAATCGCAATCCCTGCATACCTTGGTTATCAGAGAAGGGCAAAGTGTAATGCTGCAAAATCTAATTTTGATTCTGCCGTAAGGCTGGTTCTTGCTGAGTCAACAAAACCTGCTATTGGTGAGCCACCGTTAACCATTACAGAAATAGTTAACGAGCTTGGTCAGAGCGGTGCAAAAAGGAATCCTTGGACACCTGGCAGTCCTGCCTTTGATAAAGATGGCACAACCACAACAGCTGGTACAGTGGATATAACTGTAACAAAGGGTACCTGGCCAACCGCTGGAGCAGAAGTAACGATTACATTAGAAGGTGCATCCTCTTTACCTAACTGTTCAAATATGCCAAATAGTAAGGTAATTACAGTAGAATAAGGTAATATAACGACATTATATTAAGAACAGAATAAGGATGGGATAAGGTTATCCCGTCCTTATTCTATTTAAAAAGGGACATATCATGTTAAAAAGGGAGGGATTTACATTAATCGAGCTTTTAATTGTTATAGCAATAATTGGAATTCTTATGGCCATAGCAATTCCTATGTACTCATCTTATCTAAAACAAAGTAAGCAAAAAACCGTTTATGAAAACTACCAGATAGCCATAAGCTATGTTCAGGCTGAGATTTCAAAGAAGTCCTTTGAACCATCAGCAGTAAGTGATGATGTGGTAAGAGACCTCAACAGCGGTGGAAAAAGAAGCCCATACGATAGTTCCTATCCTGCTTTTTCAACCACATTAAATGGTAAGGGGCAGGTTGTTATATCACCATCAGATATTAAAAATGCACCTTATGGTACATCGGTCACAATAAGGGCTGATTACGATGGTGATGGGACCCTTGACAGTAGCTATAATGCACAGATTCTGGTTGAATAATATGGGTAATACTTCGGAAACTTCAAAGACATCCCTTTTAGCTGGAATAATGGTTTTCCTTATATCTGTTCTGGTTTATATGCCCACCCTGAAGCATTCTTTTGTTTGGGATGATGTCTACATACTTCAGAATGAAATTGGAAAGGTTGAAGGTTATAATATTTTCCAGGGAAGCGGAGGCATGTATTACAGACCCTTTCATGCACTGTCAAACGAAATTGATTATTATCTATGGGGGAACAATCCCATGGGCTTTCATCTCACAAATATAGTTTTAAACGCTTTCGTGTCAACAGCAATATTTATTCTACTTTATCTGATAATAAACAATAGCATTATTTCATTTCTTTTATCCCTTGTTTTTATTTTTCATCCTGTTCATCCTGACTCTGTGGCCTGGATATCAGGAAGGACAGATATAATAATGGCTTTATTCTTCGTCCTTTCTTTTATATCCTATATCCTTTACAGGAGAGGAGATGTTTTTGTTGCACTCTTTTTGTGCGCATTTTTCTGGATGTTTTCTTTATTAGGAAAAGAGACAGCTATAGTACTACCACTTATAGCAATCTGTTATGACATCTTAATAAAGAAAAAAAAATGGAAAGAAATTATTCTTCCTCAGGTTGTCTTTTTTATAACTTTTGTATTGTATTTTTTTCTAAGAGGTGGGCTTAGATATTTTGTTGAGAAAATAAATCCAGGATTACATATAGAAGGAGTAACTAAAAAAATAGTTAGTACCCACAATGTCTCAGGTATATTCAAAGATGCAGGTCTTATAATTGGATTCTATATTAAGAAGTTGTTAATACCTGTTGAACTTTTACAGTACAACCATCTAAAGGATAGTCAAATTTTGTTGTTTGTATTCCTGTTTCTGGGATGGGCACTGTTTATGCTAATCAAGAAAAACTGGCTTGGGCTTTTTTCTGTTTTCTTTATTTTTCTGACCATCCTACCGGCTACTGCTGTACTGATTGCACCAGAGGTAGGCTCATACTCAGCCGTAAGATACCTTTATCTACCTGTTTTTGGATTTGTTTTATTAATATACTCTATGCTGAAACAATATGACAATAAAAGGATTATTACTGCTTCTTTAGTTATCATAATTGCGATATATATACCGCTATTTTTCAAAAGGATTACTGTATGGAGAAACAATTATACTTTATGGAGGTATGAAGTAAGGCAAAATCCCTCCTCTGCTATGGCACATTTCCAGTATGCCCTTTCTCTTATAGAAAACGTTGCTTATGATAAGGCTGACAGAGAGTTTGATTATATTCTTGAAAATCTCGATAAACTCAGATACAGAAGGTCTATGGATATAAAATGTAGTGCTTATGCAATGAAGGGTGTTTTAAATTACGACCTTGGTCGGATAGATAAAGCCGAACCCTTTCTCATCAAGGCATTGAAATGTAACGATAAAATCAATGCTGTAAATTATCATCTTGGGTTAATTAATTTTAAAAGATATCTAAATAACAGGAATGATTCTTATCTTAAAAGGGCTCTATTTTATTTTCTTAACGAAGCCAATCTTGGCAAAAAAAGCATTGACGTGGATTTTATGATTGGCGAGACCTATTATCTTTTAAAAGACAGGAAAAATGCTATAAAATACCTGAAAGAAGTGATAATTAATAATCCGGGGAATCCTTTATCACTAAGGGCTGTTAAGTTAATACAAAAGATGGGAGGCGAAAATGAACTCAAAAAATTATTTCTTTAATAAAAAGGGCTTCACACTAATTGAGCTACTGGTCGTGGTGGCCATCATTGCAATACTTGCTGCCATTGCGGTGCCAATCTATACGGGTTATATAAGAGGAGCAAAGCGTGCTGAGGCAAAAACCAATCTTCAGCAGTTAAGACTTCTGCTTGAGCAGTACTATTCGGAAAATGGCAGTTACTGCCCTGGGGGGGATTGCAGTGGCTCTCCTTTTGACTATAAAGAAAACGACGACGGCACGGTTCAGACCGATGAGATAACCACTTACTCTGGTACAGATTATCTCGTTGGCTTTAAACCAAAGTCAGCAGCCTCTGGCTCTGCTGTACTGTACGATTACTCCATTACTGCGACCACTACTGGATATACCATTACAGCCACTCCTGTGACAGGAAGAGGCGCACCATCTGGAAATCTCACTATTGACCAGGATGGGAATAAAACTGGAAACTGGTAGATGAAAAACAAATGGTATGGGTTACTGGTATTTCTGATTCCCCTTTTTGTTTTTCTTCACAACCTAAAAGCTGGATTTGTATGGGATGATTATGTTGTCCTTACTGAGTTAAAGGATGTAGTTAACCCCTTCAACATAAACTCACTACCCTGGCTTTCCGGGCGTTTTTTTCGCCCTATAGCCACTGTTTCTTTACAGATAGACACCCTGCTCTGGGGTAATAACCCCTTAGGGTTTCACCTTACAAGTCTTTTAATTCACTGTATAAACGGGCTACTACTTTTTATACTCTTTTCTGAACTGCTTGGAGAAAAAACAGCCTTTTTTGGAGCACTGCTTTTTTCCCTCCATCCAGTAAACTCAGAGGTGGTAAGCTGGATATCCTGCAGATTTGACCTTCTTGCATTGTTTTTTGGATTACTAAGTCTTTTGAGTCTCTATCAATACATTTCTACAGAAAGAAAGATTGCTTTGCTTGCAACCTTTGTGTTTGGCCTTTTTTCCATGTTATCAAAAGAAACGGGCATTATGCTTTTTGTGCTTTTGCCTGCTTTTTATTATTTTTTTAAAAAAGACTCTTCAAGGTGGGGACTTTCTTTAACACTTACAATGTTTGTACTTGCAATTGTGATTGCGGTGTTTAGCTTTGGAGAACGAATTTTACTTGTCAACAAAAGCCTTTTTCAGACCGCATCTCTTGGCCTTAAAATTATTGCGCTCTTCATATACAAGATTTTTAACTGGAAATACATCTCTCCATACAGTGCCTGCCTGGTTGACAGAATTGGCAATCAGTCCCTGTTACTTTCGGTTGCTCTAATAATTGTTACAACTGCACTTGTGTTTGTCGGCTATAAAAGAAAAAGCCCCTTTTCATTTTTTGCTCTCTGGATTGTGTTAACCATAGTGCCTGGACTTTATGTTAGCCTTTCAAAAAACTACAGGCTACCGGGCTCTGATAGATTCCTCTACAGTGTAATGCCAGCTGTTGTCTTCATAGCTGTCTTTTGGGGTATAAAATATTTCAAAAAGATTTCAATGGCTGTCTTTATAATTCTAATTCCCATAACAGCCTACGGCTCTTACAGCCAGTCAGCCAAATGGCACGACAATTATAGTCTCTGGAAGTCTACAAGTCTTCAATGTAATAATCAATGGAGCTATCCACTGTTAAGTTACGGCCTTTCGGCATTAGAAAAAAAACCTCAAGAGGCAGAGATGCTCTTTGAACGTTTAATCAAAGAAACTGACAGGGGTAAACTGAAGACCCTTTATCCAGTAGAATCAACTCTGTACAGGCTCAACGCTATTGTACGGCTTGGTATCCTCTATGACAGAAAGAAAAACTACAGGCAGTCGGATAGATTGTTTAAAAGAGCACTCAGGGAATATAAAAAACTTATAACAGCCTACCCGAACATAACTAAATGGGAGCTGGGTGGTATTAATTATCTGATAGGGTATCATTATTATTTAAAGGCTGCAAGGGATCAGAATATCGATTACATCAAGGTTGCCCTCAAGCAGGTGGATTATGCCATAAAATACAGACCAGGTGACATCAAACCCTATCTGTTAAAAACGGAGATACTGCTTGGTATCAAAGACTGTAAAAATGCATTTCAGGTGCTTTCAATCCTGTATGAACGCTTTGGTAAGACACAGGAATTGATAAACAGTATATCCAGGTTTAAAAAAATATGTAAGCCTCAGAGTAAAAAACTACCATCAGGATGATTATTATTGAAAAAATATGGGTAGATGTTTAGTGGCTGGGAAATAATTATCATCCTATAGCCCACAACATGGGCATCTGGTAAGAGAAATAAAGCTTGATGCCCTTTTCTTCAGTATATTTCCTAACAGGAGGTGATGCCTGGTAGGTTACAATCAGGGGTATCTTTTCACCCTTTATTACTTTGTCAAGTTTTTTTAGCTCTTTCAAAAAGGCATCTACATCTTTTTTCTTAAGCTGTGTCTTGCACTCACCAATGATCCAGAGATTTTTTCCATTCTTCCTGGCCTTTCCTATTATGTTTGCCTCTATGTAACGCTCAGGTGATACTTCAATATAATCTCTCCTCAGAGGTTCGGTTATTGTTATCCCCATATCATCTTTTAGAAGTTTTGGAAGCCCGGCATAGGCCCTGTCTTCAAGCACATATCCTACAGTATGCTGAAGACCGCCCAGGTTCTCTCTCGTCTTTCTATGCTCACCAATAAGTTTTTTAAGCTCTTCTTCAGTACGATTCTGAGCCTCAGCAAGCTCATTAAGCCTCTGTTCGGTTTTTCTTTGAGCCTCAGCAA
>CAZEYP010000004.1:0-61345 GCA_964515925.1 uncultured Nitrospirota bacterium | reverse complement strand
TTAACGGTATTTTCCAGCCTATTAAGTCTTTTTTCAGCTCCCTTCTGTGCTTCGGTAAGTTCACCTATCGCCTTCCATACCTTCTGGAAATTCTCCTCTGTTTGATGGGCAAACTCAAGAAATTCTTTCTTCGTTACCGTTTCTTCTCTTTGCCGTTCTATTTCTTCTAAAATTGCAATAAGTACCTTCCTGAGTGAAGGATCGATATCTTCAAGCATCCTGATTATGGTCGTACTGTAAGGCATATATAAATAATAACATAAATTAAACAGGTCCTGACAAATATTACCCTGTGCCGTATGAATTTCCCTGATACCTTATAAATTTGCACCTCTTGAGAATATTAGGTTATATTAAAAAATTGAATATTTTATTAATTTGAAAATCTCTATTTTACTATATAACATGCAGGAATACATCATCATAAAGGGTGCAAGAGAGCACAACCTGAAGAGCATTAATCTAAGGCTTCCCCGTAACAGCATCATTGTGATCACAGGCCCCTCGGGCTCGGGCAAGTCTTCCCTTGCAATAGACACCATATATGCCGAGGGACAGAGACGGTTTGTCCAGAGCCTTTCATCCTATGCAAGACAGTTTATCGGAGAGCTCCAGAAGCCTGATGTGGATTATATTGAGGGGCTTTCTCCAGCAGTTGCAATTGAACAAAAAACCGTCACCGGTTCTGCCCGTTCCACCCTTGGCACTGTGACAGAGATATATGATTACATGAGGGTGCTTTACACCAGGGTGGGTGAACCCTACTGCTTTAACTGTGGCACCAGGATAGCCTCTCAAAACCCGGACTCCATCATAAAGTCCATTTTATCCCTTAAAAAAGGAACCCGTCTTCAGGTGCTTTCTCCCATTGTGCGTGAGCGTAAGGGTAAGTATAAAAAGGAACTTGATCAGATGAGGCGTGAGGGTTTCATCAGGGCAAGGATTGACGGCAGGATGGTTGACCTTACTGAATCAATAGAGCTTAATAAAAACAAACGACACACCATAGAGATAGTCATTGACAGGCTTATCGTCAAAGACGGCATTGAGAGGCAACTTAAGTCATCAATAGACCTGGCACTTCGGTATGCAGACACCGTGGTTATCAACCTGGTTGACACTGGCTCGGACATACTCTACAGCCGAACCCTTGCATGTCCTGAATGTGGAATCAGCTACCCGGAGATAAGTCCTATGTTTTTCTCATTTAACAGCTCATTGGGTGCATGTCCAAAGTGTAAAGGTCTTGGATACACAAACCTCTCTGATGATGAAGTTGATGAACTTGAGGAACTTATGAGATGTCCATTATGTGATGGGATGAGGCTTAAGAGGGAGGCCCTTGGTATAAAGCTGGGAGGGATAAGCATTGGTGAATTTGCCAGAATGAATGTAAAGGAGGCATTGAGTTTTCTCCACACCCTCAGCCTTACTGAAAGGGAACAGTTCATTGCAAGACGGATACTTAAGGAGGTCACAGACAGGCTTGGTTTTCTTGATGCTGTGGGAGTTGGCTACCTCACCCTTGACCGTCCTGCTATTACTCTGTCAGGTGGAGAGGCACAGAGGGTGAGACTTGCCACTCAACTTGGCTCGTCCCTGACAGGAGTTCTTTATGTGCTTGATGAGCCAAGCATAGGGCTTCATCCCAGAGACTGTGGAAGACTTCTTCAGACATTAAAGAGCCTCAGGGATTCGGAAAACACTATAGTAATTGTGGAACACGATGAAGATACCATAAGGGCAGCCGATTATATAGTTGACCTTGGCCCTGGCGGAGGTGTAAGGGGTGGATGGATTGTGGCAGAGGGCATACCAGAAGAGATCAAACAAAACCCTGAATCTCCAACAGGTCTTTATCTTTCGGGAAGAAAGGTTATAAGCACGCCTGATAGCAGGAGAAGGCCAACCGCATACCTTACACTTAAAGGGGTAAAAAAACACAACCTTAGAGGTATTGATGTAAAAATTCCCCTTGGCGTCATCTGCTGTGTAACAGGTGTTTCTGGCTCTGGAAAGAGCACCCTTGTGCTTGATGTGCTTTACAAAGGAATACTTAAAAAATTAAAGAAAAAAAGAGCTGCCTTCCCTTTTAGTGAAGTTAAGGGACATGAGATTGTATCAAAACTTATTTGCATTGAACAGAGACCCCTTGGAAAGACTCCCAGGTCTAACCCTGCCACATACACAGGTGTATTTACAGAGATAAGAAACCTGTTTGCAAGGACTGAAGATGCCCGCATAAGGGGATTTACTGCCTCAAGGTTCAGTTTCAACCTCTCTGGAGGCCGTTGTGAGGCCTGTAGGGGTGAGGGAGCCCGAAAGGTGGAGATGCACTTTCTCCCAGATGTCTATGTGCCCTGCGATGAATGCGGTGGAAAGAGATACAACAAAGAGACCCTTCAGATTAAATACCGTGGAAAGACCATCTCCGATGTGCTTGAGATGACCATTTCCGAGGCTTATGACTTTTTCATAAACATCCCACGGCTCAGGGAAAAGCTGAAACTCCTTGTGGATGTGGGGCTTGGTTATGTGCAGCTTGGCCAGTCAGCTACTACCCTGTCAGGTGGTGAAGCACAGAGGGTAAGGCTTGCAAGGGAGCTCGGGAAAAAGACCGCACAGGGGACCCTTTATATCCTTGACGAGCCTACTACGGGGCTACACTTCGTTGACATTGAGAGACTGCTTGATGTGCTTAATCGTCTGGTTGACAAGGGAAACACAGTGCTCATCATTGAGCACAATCTTGATATAATAAAGTCTGCTGACTACATTATTGACCTTGGCCCTGAGGGTGGCACAGAAGGTGGAACCATTGTGGCTGAGGGAACCCCTGAGGATGTGGCTGAAAATTCAGATTCCCATACAGGCAGGTTTCTTAGAGAAAAGCTAAAAAGGGAGAGAAGGCATGAAAAGACAACACCTGTTTATAGTTAGCCTTGTTTTTTTTGTGATAGTGCTTACTGCATGCAATAAGAGCACTGACAGGCTTTTTAAGCGCTCTGAGGTCATGATGGATACCTTTGTAAACATAACGGTTGTCAGCAAATCAGAAAAGAAGGCTAAAGAGGCCATGGATGCTGCGTTTCAGGAATTAAAGAGACTTGAAAGACTCCTTGATTTTTACTCCCCTAAAAGCGAGATTTCCAAAATAAACAAAGGTAGTGGAGGAGTATCCGTGTCTGTTACCTCTACCACTTTTTCACTTATTAACAAAGCCCTTGAGGTATCAAAACTAACCGACGGTGCCTTTGACATCACACTTGGTGTCATCAACCGCAGGTATGATTTTTTTAAGAAGCGTCATCCCACAGAGACTGAAATTAAGAAGCTTCTACCACTGGTAGGCTATAGAAACATTGTCATTAACCCTGCGCTCAGGATAGTATTTCTGAAGAAGCCTGGTATGATGATAGACCCTGGTGGAATCACAAAGGGGTTTGCAGCAGACAGGGCAGTACAGGTGCTGAAGGCACAGGGAATAAAGGCAGCTCTGGTTGCGGTGGCAGGAGATATCAGGGCCTATGGTTTGAAGCCTGATGGCAGGGCCTGGCTCGTTGGTATCCGTGATCCAAGGGCAAAGAGCGCTGATCAGGTTTTTGCCACACTTAAACTTAAGGACATGGCCGTATCCACATCTGGGGATTACGAGAGGTATTTTGTTGAACAGGGGGTGCGTTATCACCACATCCTTGACCCAAAGACAGGTATGCCTGCAAGGGGAGTAATCAGTGTAACAGTGGTTGGCCCTGAGGCGGTTTATACAGACTCCCTTGCCACTGCCTGTTTCGTAAGAGGTGTAAGAGAGGGAATGAAGATGGTTGAGAAAAATGGCTATATGGCGGTAGTGGTTGACAGCTCTGGTGGTATCCACTACTCACCTGGACTTAAGGACATACTTGAGTTACTTAAAAAACATATTGAGGTGGAAGATTGAGGTTTATAAGTCTTTTTAAAGACACAAGACCCCTTGACTGGGTGGTGCTACTGATTATTACCTCTGTCTGTCTGGCAAGCCTCTTTGCAGCACGAGCAAGCACCGCCAGGGCATCTGACACAGTGACAGTGGAGGTTGAGGGCAGGGCAGTATACAGACTCAGTCTGCTAAAGGACTCAGAGGTGGATGTAAAAGGTCCACTTGGCATCACCCATGTGGTTATAAAAAACAGACGGATAAGGGTAACAGATTCACCCTGCCCTGAAAAGATATGTGTCAGACAGGGATGGATAAATAGAGGAGCCATTGTCTGTGTGCCAAACAGGGTGGTAATAACCATAGGCACAGACAAAAAAGATGGGTCTTTAGATGCAATCACAGGATAATCTCCGCATTGCCATCCTTTCTGCCTTTGCAATAGGGCTTCATGCACTTGAAAGACTTATTCCATCTCCTGTGCCCTGGTTAAGATTCGGATTTGCCAATATCATTATCCTTCTTTCACTGATTCTTTACGGCTTCAGGGTTGGAATAATGATTACACTAATAAGGATACTCGTTGGCTCCATATTGGTTGGTACCTTTCTTGGTCCTGGCTTTTTGCTCAGTTTCTCAGGTGGTATTGTAAGCACCACCGCCATGTATGCATGCCTTCGGCTTTTCAGGGCATCCATCAGTGCCTTTGGCCTGAGCATTATAGGTGCCTTTTTTCACAATCTCACACAGCTTGCGGTTGCCTATGCCCTGTTCATCAGGCGGCTTGATGCAGTGCTTTATCTGGCACCAGTGATACTGTTTATTGGTATAATAACAGGTAGTATCAACGGAGTTGCCACACTGGCAATCATAAAGAGGCTTAAGGAGTCATGAAGATTAGATGCCCGATTTGCAAACAGACGACCACATGGGAGGAAAACCCCTACAGACCCTTTTGTTCTGAACGATGTAAGATGATTGACCTTGGGAAATGGGCAATGGAGGATTACAGGATATCCACTCCGATGGAGGAAGACGAGGATGGACATCTTTCAGAAGATAGCAGAGCAGAAGATTCGTGAGGCCATAGAGCGTGGTGAACTGGACAACCTGAAGAACTCGGGTAAACCACTTGAACTTGATGACGACTCCTGGGTGCCAGAAGACATGCGTGCTGCCTACAGGGTGCTTAGAAACGCAGGGTGCCTGCCGCCGGAGATGGAGCTTAAAAAGGAGATTATTTCCCTTAAGGATCTGATTTACAGCCTTGATGATGACCAGGAAAGATTGAAACGAATCAGGGAACTAAACTTCAAGATACTTCAGCTTAACACCATGAGAAATCGCCCCTTTTACATTGAAGACTTCCCTGAGTACGAGGAAAAATTATATGAGAAACTGTTATGATACAGGCTGTCCCTCGTGCACCTGTTTGTAAAGTGCGGTATATTCCCTTTCCAGATTTTCAAGCTCTGACTTGAGTTTCCTGTTTTCTTCTTCCTTACTCTGAAGCTCTTTCTTAAGTCTCTCTATCTCTTCAGAGGATGAAGCAGTAGCCGAAGAGCTTACTATCTGGCTTACATCAGAGTTTATTGCATTAAAGCCTTCTTCATATTCCCTGAGTTTCTGCATTAGCCTTTCGTTTTCTTTCTCAAGGGTCTGCACACACATAAGCAGGTCCCTGTTGTTTGCCTCCATCTCCTCAACTATTGCCTGATAGACTGCGTCCTTATCGTCACTGTCCTTTGCCTCCTGAAGACGATTCTTTAACTCCTTGTTTCTTTCTCTGAGAAAATCAACACGTTTTTTAAGCTGTTCAACCATCTCCTGCATCCCTATAAGGTCAGCGAGCCTATGTTTTTGCTTCTGGATCTTTTCCTCCAGTTTTTCTATCAGCTCATCCTTTTCTGCTGACTCAAGGGTCTTTTGTTTGATAGCCTCGTTCTTTTCCTCTATTATATCTTTTACCCACTGCAGGGAACGACTGGCTGCCTTTCTGAATTCCACAGTAAGGGTTTCTGAAAGGCTCTTGAGGTCCTTTGACTCGCTGAGAGTCTGATTTATAGTCCTGACAAAATCAAGATTCAACTCAAAGATCTTTCTCTGGAGGTTTATGTTGAATATGTTGTCCTCTTTCTCTGGTATTTTGTCAATCCTTTCTTCCAGCTCAGCCATTTCTTCCTGAAGTGCCTTTGTCAGGGGGGAAAAATCTGGCTTTTCAATTTTTATAATTAATTCACGCTCTCTTATCCCTGCCCTCCTGAGTCTGATAAAAAGATATACAGAGAGACCGGCAAAGATAAGGAGAAACTCAGCCATGACCATTATATAAAAGGGATCAATCTTCACTTTCTTCCTCCTCCTCTTCTGCCTTTTTCCCCTTTTTCTTTATAAAAAGAACCGCTCCAAAGCAGATGCCGGCCATTGTAATAAGGATTGCATTGAAAATAGCAAACTTTATGAGGGCCTTTTTAAGCGAATACTCCTTTTCCGATACAACTTCCGTATTAGAGGATACGCTTTTTTTGCGAGACTTTTTGATATGTTTTTTTGCTGACGATGTTTTTTCTTGTTTCCTTACCGTCTGTTTGGCATAAAACCTTATGGTCTTTTCCCTATAAAAGTTTTTACCTGCTGAAAGGAAACATACAATATAATCTCCTTTTTTTTCGGAAACAAAGGAGCCTGTATAAACACCATCCTTTGCAAGGTCGTCATCATCGGTGCCCTGGTCATTGATAGAAACCCTGACAGGTTTACCATCAGGTGGTGTAACCCAGATATCAAACTCCACTGCCCTTAACACAAGAGAGGTGTTCTTAAGTATCCTGTTGTCTTTCTGAAGCCACATGTAGAACTTCTGTTTTTTTCCTGTCTTAACTACTCCTGGTATATCGGTAATCTTCATCTCAAGACTCGAGCGAACAAATACCCTGGTGTCTGAATCCGAGCCATAGATTATCTTCCATTGTCCAGGAAGGGGTCTTGATATTATTGCCAGCTCGTAGTCCTTTGACGAATACCATTTATAGTGTGAGGGGTGCCGTTTGTATGTAACCTTTCTGCCATCAGGCTGAAGTAATGTGATAATAGGTTTGGTGTTTTTTCTGCTGAGAACTATCTTTATTTCTCTTATTTCTCTGTCAACGAGGAACTGGCCATCTTTTACAGGTATTTCATCAGCCAGTTTTGTGTTTGCAAAGATATCGGAAAAGACCTGATATAGTTTTTCTGGCTGGTTTGCTTTATAAAAGATACCAAGGGTTTCATGGGCAATCTCACTAAGCAACGCTGAATCCGCATCCTGGGAGAGGGCTACCGTATAAATTCTGATTCCCTTTCTTTTACACTCGGGAAGGAGTTCAACCAGTAGCTTAAGTGAATACTCCTCGTTTTTGTCGTCGATACCAAGGTCCATGCCCCTGTCAGTCACAAGGACAACGGTCTTTTTCTCTGAAGACTCCTTCTGCAATAACTCCTTTGCCTTCACAAGAGCATCATATATGTTTGAATAACTGCCTTGAGGGGCAGGCCTTGAGATTGCCCTTAGAATACTGAATCTGCTTGTACTGACATCTGACAGTTCATTCGCCACCAGGGCTTCATCAGCGAACCTTACAACTCCAAGTCTGTCTCCTCTGTCAAGAAGCCTGACAAAGAGCTTTTCTGCTTCAGTCAATGGTTTTGAGGAAGCAGTCTCAGGCCCAACAACAAGCACAAAGTCAGCAGCATGAACCACTGATGCAAAAATCATCCCAAATGTCAGCAATCCTATAAATATGCTTTTCAATCGCATGAGTCTGATAACTCCTTAAGTGGTATTAATATTATCGGATAAAAGGGAGGCAACTTGAGACCCTGTGGCGGAGAGGGTGGGATTCGAACCCACGGTAGGGGGTTACCCTACAGCGGTTTTCGAGACCGCCGCCTTCAACCACTCGGCCACCTCTCCTTAACGAGGTATAAATATTATACAGAAAAGGCTTTTAAGTAGTCTTCTTCTGGTGTATAATCTTATAGAGCTAATGTTTTCTGAAGCTTTAGACGATATATGAGTATCGTTAATGATAAAAAATTACTAAGGAGGCGAAAGATGCAAAAATATGCAAAGGATATGGATTCCCTTAATCAGGCCTGTAGTGATGTGCTGGAGCTAAAGGGTGAAGCTATTACCATTCTCAACCAGAAGAAATTAAGGGAAGAACTGATAGATTACCTTATATACACGGTTGTTTTTTCTCCCGACCTGGAGTCCAGAAAGAAGGCTCATAGGATAATATGGCTTGCGGCTGGTAAATTAGGTGTATACCCTGCATCCATTCAGTCCCTTTATATGGCTATGGGAAGAGGTGAGGTTCAGGGATTTACCACTCCTGCCATGAACTTCCGCTGCCTTACCTATGATGTGGCAAGGAGGGTATTCAGAGTGGCAGAGGCAATCAGAGCAGGTGCATTCATCTTTGAGATTGCAAAATCGGAGATGGAATACACCTTTCAGAGTCCATCTGAGTACACAGCCTGTGTGCTTTCGGCTGCCATAAAAGAGGGCTATCAGGGACCGGTGTTTCTTCAGGGTGACCACTTTCAGTTCAAGACCGTGCTCTACAGGGCTGACCCTGAAAGAGAGATAGAAAAGATAAAGGCCCTTACAGAGAAGGCAATAAATGCAGGATTTTATAATATTGATATTGATGCTTCCACACTGGTTGATTACACAAAGCAGACCCTCAAGGAGCAACAGTATCACAACTATCTCTGCACAGCCCTGCTGACAGAGTTTATAAGAGAGATACAACCTCAGGGCATAACCATATCTGTTGGGGCAGAGATTGGTCATATTGGTGGAAAAAACTCCACAGTAGATGAGGCAAAGGCTTTTATGGAGGGGTTTGTCAAAGAGTTGGGTGATGGCTTAACAGGGATTTCCAAGCTGAGTGTCCAGACAGGTACAGCTCACGGGGGTGTGCCTCTGCCTGATGGTACGGTGGCAGAGGTAAAACTTGACTTTGAGGTGCTTCGTTTAATTGGAGAACTGGTAAGAAAGCAATATGGACTTTCTGGCACGGTTCAGCACGGTGCATCCACCCTGCCTGATGAACTTTTTGATAAGTTTCCTGAAAACAACTGCTCCGAGATACACCTTGCAACAGGTTTTCAAAACATCATGTATGAGCATGCCCCCCAGGAACTGGTAGAGAATGTTTACAGATACATAAAGGAAAACTTCAGCTCTGACTGGAAGGAGGAAATGACAGAGCAGCAGTTTATTTATAAAAGCAGAAAACGGGGCTTTGGACCTTTTAAAAAGAAGTGGTGGTTTCTGCCAGAGGATAGTAAGCAAAGGATACTTGATGAAATAGAAAAAAAACTACGACTGTTGTTTGAAAAACTAAACATAAAGGGCACCAAAAAGAGTGTTGATAGATATGTTTTACCTGTAAAGCCACCTTACAGTGAAAATCAGTACTTCCCCACAGAAACAAAGGCTGAGGAAATCAAGATTGAAGAAGGAGCTGATTGATTTCAGATTTTAGATTTTAGATTTCAGATTTATGGTTTGTGGTAGAAATGGAAGAATGAGCAGGGATTGATGGCTTTAAGGAAATAAGGAAGGGTTTTAAGGTATAATAGGATACTTTCCTGATGTAAAATACAGAATCGTGAGGTGATACATATATGGAATGCACAAGGGATGATAATCTTAAAAATTGCAACTGTTCCTATGAACCCTGTCCCCGAAAGGGTAAGTGTTGTGAATGCCTGCATTATCACCGCAGGCATGGAGAACTGCCTGCCTGTTTTTTCCATGAATCCTATGAGAGGGGCTACGACAGGTCGGTAAACAATTTTATCAGCATGGTCCAGAAGATGGGTATGCGCACTGCCTGATCAATATTGCCGGAGTGGTGGAATTGGCAGACGCGGCGGACTCAAAATCCGCTGGGGGCAACCCCGTGCCGGTTCGAATCCGGCCTCCGGCACCAGCACCATACAAGATATTTCTTCTCATAGGAAAACCAGAAAATAATTTAAATTATATACTTTTTGAAGATTACACAGAGAGATTATTTGCGCCTTTGGAGGGGGATGTATTCCTTCTGGCTGGTTAGTGATGAAATATAGGCTGGCCTTATGAGCTTACCCTGTATGATTTCTTCTATCCTGTGGGCAGACCATCCAGCTACCCTTGACATTGCAAAGATAGGTGTATAAAGTTCACGGGGGATTCCCATCATATCGTAAATAAAGCCTGAATAAAAATCCACATTTGGACAGACCTTCTTTCCCTTTTTTTTCTTTATCACCCTGACGGCAATCTTTGCTACCTTTTCATACAACGAGAATTCATCAGTTCTGTTTTTCTTTTCTGCAAATATTCGAGCCTTCTCTTTAAAGATTACCGCCCTTGGGTCTGACACGGTATAAACAGCATGTCCCATGCCGTATATCTTGCCCGAACCATCACCGGCTTTTTTATCCATAATAAGTTCAAGATATTTATAGATTTCATCTTCATCATTCCAGTCTCTTACATTCTTTTTGATGTCATCCATCATTCTCATGACAGCCTCGTTTGCACCACCGTGGAGATGGCCTGCCAGCGAGGCTATACCAGCACATATAGCCATATAAGTATCGGTAAGGCTTGAGGAGACCGTTCTTACGGTAAAGGTGGAGTTGTTACCACCTCCATGCTCTGCATGAAGTATCAGGGCAATATCGAAAAGATGGGACACAAAGTCATCAGGAACCTCACCAAAAAGCATATACAGGAAATTCTGGGCTGTGCTCAACGAGGGGTCGGGCTCTATGAAGGTAGGATAGCTGCCATTTTCTCTGAGGACACAGTAATTGTAAGCTATAATTGTTGGAAACTTGGCAATAAGGTCAACACACTGTCTGGTAACATCTCTTATGTCTGTTGAACGAGGGTTGCTGTCGAATTTATGAAGTGTGGCAACTGCAGCATGCAGCGCCCCCATCTGGTCATCGTTCTTGGAGTTGTAGCGAATTATCTTTTTGGCAAGCTCTGGTAATGCCCTTCTTTCAGCAAGAAGCTCCATAAAGCGATTCAGGTCAGCCTCGGTGGGTAGCATTCCTGTAAGTAAGAGATAAACCACCTCTTCAAAACCAAATCTTCCTTCCTGTTCTACATTTCTTACGATTTCTTCAACATCATAACCACAGTAATAGAGCTTTCCAGGAACAGGTTGATTTTTACCCCATTTATCCTTCTTAAAACCGATGACCTGTCCTTTGCTTGTTATACCAACTACAACACCAGTGCCATCAAGATTCCGTAGACCCAGTTTTATGTTTTTCTTTTTAACCAGCTCGGTGTCTATCCTGTCGTGCTCCTGCTCTAATTTGGATATCCTGTCAAGAAAGCTCTCCATTCAGACCTCCGGATTACTATTGCCTCAGAAGGAAAAACAATCTATATTTGATATGGAAATTATTCCTTTACCCCACAATGGCGTGTTTTGTGACTTATTATGATAACATAAATGGCTCTTTATAAAAAAGCATCAAATCCTGTAGTATAAATATTAATAGTCCTGATGGGGAAAATACCTTTTTATGTGTTCGGGGCGTAGCGCAGTCTGGTAGCGCACACGGTTCGGGACCGTGCGGTCGCTGGTTCAAATCCAGTCGCCCCGACCATAAAATAATTTAACTGTATGGATTATATTTTATATGCTTTCTCGGGGTTATTAATTACACTGGGTATAATCGGCTCAGTACTTCCTGTATTACCGGGCCCGATAATTGGCTATACAGGGCTTGTGCTTTTATACTTTACGAATGCTCACCCCTTTTCTTTTAGTTTCCTCGTCATTTTTGCAGTGCTTACCCTTGTGGTTACAGTGATAGATTATCTTGTGCCAATTTATGGCACAAAGAGGTTTCAGGGCTCAAAGTACGGTGTATGGGGGAGCACAATAGGAGTAGTCCTTGGTATGTTTTTCCTTCCTTTGGGAGTAATACTTGGCCCCTTTGCTGGCGCCTATGTGGGTGAGGTGGTATCAGGTAAGAAGTTTGACGAAGCATTAAAACCAGCCTTTGGCTCCTTTGTGGGCTTCATGGCGGGGATGGGAATGAAGTTGATATTGACAGGGGTGATGGGGTTTTATTATGGAAAAATTATTACAAAAGTGGTTTTATGAATTTAAAAGAAATTTAGTCTGCCGATAAACCTCCAGACTTTGGTCTGGTAATGGATAGTATTATCCGAAAGGATTTCTATTTTTTCAAATTTAGTAGTGTTATTACAATTACAAGTTAATCTTTACATATAAATAAGATATTGATATTCATGTTTATTATATTTAACTTCACGGAATTCTTTGTAAATTTTACTTAAAAGTTTTTTTATCGTAGCAATGTTTTCTTCAGCATGAATTTCAATTACAAGAATTGGTTTTTGTCGTTTTATTGTATTAATCCCACCTTTTAAGACATTTACTTCTCCACCTTCTACGTCAATTTTAATTAAGGATATTTTTTCACTTTTATTTTTTAGATATAAATCAAGTGGCAATACTGGAACTTCTATTTCTGATAATCTATTACCTTTTATTTTATGCTCAAGAGGATGGGTTTCTAATAAAGTGGAATGGGAAGGGGTTGCATAAAGGGTCATTTTTTTAGTAATTGGCCCATCATCCCATAATGCAAATGGTTCTAATAATACATTCTGAATTTTATTTTTTTGCAAATTCTTTTTTAGTGCATTAAAAGCACCAGGATGAGGTTCGAAAGCAATAACCCTTTCAAAATAAGGCGCAAGATGAATACTCCATGTCCCAACATGTGCACCTACATCAATAAAAACTCCTTCATGTTTTTTCTTAAACATATTTAACAGTGTCATTTCATGTCCTGTAGGTAGATGCCAATCCACAATACTTTTATCTAAAACCTCCACTGGGATATCTTGTTTTATTTTATATTCCTGTGACCTTTTAAACTTATAAATCATAATCCCTCTTGTTACCCACCATGATTGTAAAAATTTCACGTTGGCCTTTAATCCTTCAGGATCGGGATCCCTAAAAAGGAGGATGTAATATAAGGCTTTAATAAAATCTTCATCTGATAGGGACTTTAACTTTTCATCTACTACTACTTGACCATAATTATCATTTAGAAGTTCAACTTGAAAATATTGAATTGCCCGTCTTATCTCCTTTGGAGTGAATTTGTCAACAAATTTAACTCGTGGTTTTCTTTTCAAAAACATTTTAATTTCTCCCTATTTCTTCTTAATTTCATTTGAAAGCCTTCCTTTTCTACAGATAGAATTGTGCTCATTCTTTCTTTATCCGAAAAAATAAGTGAAGTTTGACTGTCTAAAAATTGGCTTTTGATTGTTATCTCCTATTCTCAGCATTGGCATTTTCCTTTAATCCCCTTTTGGGAATCTCGTATAGAGTCATTAAAGGCGTAAGCATCGAAAAAGAGCTAAAAGACTTTAATCTCCTTTAAGCCTTTTAGAGTATCATTTATTGTTATAAGTTCCATGCATGGATATCTTTCTAATTTACTAAAAATACATATATCGCCGCAACCAGAACATCCTAACTCTTTTTTTATAACATAGCTGTTACTAAAAACAGGCCTTGCAAGATTAGTATTTCCAGCGCCAAATAAAGCAACCACTTTCTTTCCTAACAGAGAAGCAAGATGCATTATACTTGTATCAAGAGAGATTACAAAGTCAGAGCTTCTTAAAACAAATTCAATATTTTGAAAATCCGTTTTACCAACTAAATCAATATGTGGTATTGAAATATTGATTTTGTTTTTTATTGTTATGTCCTCTTTTCCACCTAATAATACGGAAATAACACCGTTTTTATAAAGTTCACTTATTATATCCCTAAACCTGTTGGGTCTCCATAATCTTACTTTGCTACCTGCACCTATCACTATACTGCAGATTTTATAATTATTGTTTTTATAATGTTCAATTTTCTTTTGTATTTCGTGATCGTAGTAAGTCTTGTAAGCGTTTTTTATATGTTTTTTTTCTATTTTGATACCAAGCTCTTTTAAACAAAGTTCAGGCCATTCAGAAATATGATATGTTCTGTATGGATTTAGTATTATACTTTTGTCTATATACTTTGACATCATTAATGAAAGTGGCCTCTTAGGATCTATACCAGAAATCGAGTATGTTTTGTTGAGTAAAGCTGCTAAAACTACATTCATCCCTTCACCTCTTGGTTGAATAACTAAATCATAATGCGTTGCTCTCATTTTTTTTAAAAAAAATAAAAATTTAATCAAAGATAGGGAACCCATTCTGTAATTTTTCTTCTTATTATGCCAGGGAGCATCCCACAAAATTAAATCATCATACAAATGAGGGTTTGCTTTAAGTGGTTGACAGCTCCATGAAGCTGCGAGAATAGTTATATTACTATCTGGATACTTTTCTTTTAGTGCTTTCAATGCTGGTAGTGTGCAAATAATATCTCCAAGATGATCCATGCGAATAAACAATATATTTTTAAAGTTATTTTCTTTATTATAAGCTCTATTTCTTAGAAAGAAAACTAAAGGTTTAAATATTATATGATATGCAAAAATGCTCTGAATAAAGAAGAAACTATATAATAGAAAGCCAAATAAAGCAATAGCAATAATTTTTAGAATTTCTACAAATCTATCCTTTTTAGTTGTCGTACCTTGTAAAAGTCTTCGTATCAATATCAGATTTGATAGAGTGAGCCATTTTTTCGAGGCATTATTTGTAAAAAATAAATAACAAAGATTAACAATATAAGGATTATTAGGAGGATATTTTATGAGATATAAATATTCAGCGCTAAAATTATGTTTTGTTATTCTTTTAGCATCTTTAATTGTTTTGAAAGCTACGACACTACAGTTAGTTTTTTGTAATTCATTTATAATATGCGAAAAATCATAATCCCCTTTCATCCAATCATAAAGAGCTATCGTTATTTTATTATAAGACTGTGACAAATAAGATATGATAGGTTTTAATCTTAAACTTATATCATCTGTTATTAAACTAAAAATAATTATTTCTTTCATCTCGCATATCTTTTATTAGATTTATAACTTCTTCTGTAGCAATATTTTTCACATTTTCAAATCTGCTATCTTTTATATATTTGTCTGTCCCTTTAAAAAAGGCACTTTTATCCTTAACGATTTTAATATTATTGTCTTTAGGATTCCATAAATCAAGAGATGGACCAGACAAAACTATCATCTTTTTCTTCAAAGCGTAACCTATATGCACTACGGAGGTGTTTACGCTTATTATTAAATCAAAGTACTGAATTTCTCTGATTAAATCAAGTACTGAATAGGTATAATTAAAGCGGATTCTGTTTAAATTATTTTGAAATTTTTGATTGATGAGCTCTTTGAAAACTTTAAAGCCTTTATCCTTTCCGAAAATTGTAATAATATTACTATCAACAGATAGCAAAAAATCTAACAATTTAATCCACTTATTATAGGGCCATACAAAGCAAGACAGATGCCCACGTCTGCTCCATGGATGTAACCCTATATAAAAATTATTGCTATTAGATGTTTCTTTTTTTAAAAATTCATAATTAACTGGTAAATTTAAAATATAAAAATCTTCAGGGACATTTATTTTAAGCAGGTCCTTAACCTGGTTAAGGTGAATATCGAGAATATAATCTCCCTTACGGGGGGTAATTATATCAGCATTTATTAAGTTGAAATCCACAATAAAATCTAATACTTTCAGGTTCTTAAGGAATTTGTGGAGTAGATATCCTTGAACAGAACCTGGAGCCATCTGTAATCCAAAAGTAGTGTACCCCTCTGTTTTGTACTTTTTAAGCTTTAAAAGCATTTTAACAAACTGGAACAGATTATAAATGTTAAAAAATCTTTCCTCAGGATTATCGTAGGGCCATAGATTAATGTGTGGATTATTTTTGTGAACAATTAAACACTTAATACTATCAGAGAGTGATTCAACCTTTCTTATTAAATCACCCATGATCAAATAATCACCAAGTCCAGAAGTCATAGTGTATAAAAGAATCGATTTCATTTAATAAATCAATTCACCTTGCCGAATAAAGAATATTTTATCTGCAATAGAGTCGACAAGTTCTTTATTGTGTGAAACAAAAACTATGGTTTTTTGTTTATTTTTTAGTTCGTATATTTTATTGATACACTTGTTTTTAAAATCATCATCTCCTACGGCCAGGATTTCGTCTATCAAAAAAATATCAGTATCACTATGAATAGCCACTGAAAAGCCAAGTCTTAAATACATGCCTGAGGAGTATTTTTTTACTGGCATATCAATAAAGTCTTTCAATTCAGAAAACTCAATGATTGAGTTCATCTTCTTCTTGATCTCTTCTATTTTCATTCCAAGTATTGCGCCGTTAATAAATACATTTTCTCTCCCGGTTAAGTCAGGATGAAAACCTGCTCCAACTTCAATTAAGGGGGCAACCCTCCCGTATACCTTTATGTCACCTTTTGTAGGATATGTTACATTAGCAATTAGCTTTAATATCGTGCTTTTACCTGCTCCATTAGGGCCATATAGGGCAATTGTTTCCCCCCTTTTTACTTCTAAGTTTATGCCTTTTAATGCCCAGAACTCGTTTTTCTTGAGCTGACCATTGTTTCTTGAAAAACCTTTTTTAATTAAATTAGATAGGTCTTCTCTTAATGACCGATGAAAAATCGCCTCCTTTGAATATTTTTTCCATACATCATTCAACATTATAATATTATCAGATGACATCTGCAAACCGCCTCTCTGTAATCTTGAAAAATCTATAGGAAAAAATGAATATGCTTAGACAAAAGAGAAGAATAATCAGATACTGCCACCAGACAACAGCCCTTCCCTCTACAAGACACCTCCTCATATTCTCAACAATAAAGGTTAGTGGATTTAGGAATAAAAAGGGCTTCAGCTTTGGAGAAACTTTGTCTATTGTGTAAAAAACAGGGGTTGCAAAAAACCATAGCTGTATCAAGAAGCCGGTTGCCAGTTTTACATCACGATAATATACATTTAAAGCAGCAAGAATAAGTGAGACAGCAATGGTAAAAAGTAAAAGCAACAGTAGAAGAGGAATGGCCCAGAAGACATTGAACGTTATAGGATAATGATAGAATAAGAATAAAACAAGCAAAAAAGAAGAAGCTATTAATAAATCTACAAAGGCATTCATAATGCCCGAAAGTGGCAGTATCTCTCTTGGAAAATAAATCTTTGTTATAAGAGAATAATGATTAACCAGACTTGGAATTGAGTAGTTAAGTGATGAAGAAAAGAATGTCCAGGGCAACAGGGAGGAATAAAAAAACAGTGGATATGGATACTCTGACATCTTAACAGGCATTACATAGGTAAAAACAAAGGTAAACAAAAGCATCATACTAAAGGGCTGTATAAAAGCCCATAGCACACCAAAGATGGATTGTTTGTATCTTATGCTGAACTCTCTCCAGATGAAGATAAGAAAAAGGTCTCGGTAATTATATAGTGCCCTGAACATCGGATTAATTATACCCTTCTATCTGTCTTCCCTTCAATAATCGCTTGGTTGCCGAGATAACATCCTGTGGCGTTATTTCCTTTATACACCTCACACCTAACCTACACCTTGGCGTATATCCAAACCTGGTGCAGGGACTACAGGGCAGATTTTTGTTGATAACAATATGCTTTTTGCCCCTTGGTGCCCATTTTGACTCTATGCCTGAACCAAAGAGTGAGACCGTTGGTGTGCCCAGGCCAAAGGCAATATGTAGCAGTCCAGAGTCAGGCCCTATAAATAACTTTGCATTTTTTATTACATAGGCAACTTCTTTAAGATTAGTCTTACCAGTAAGGTCCATTGCGTCCTTTGCTTTTGAAAGTATTGTGTCAGAGTCCACTTTATCTGATTTTGAGCCCACAACTATCACACCATAATCTTTTTTAAGCAATTCCTGTGCCACTATGGCATATCTCTCACCGCCCCATTGCCTTTCTGGCACGGTTGCCCCAGGGCTAATAACACAGTAACCCTCAGGAAATCTCTCAAAATATCCCTCTATGGTTTCCCTGAGCTGTGCTGACACATCATCAGAATCAAGACTCAAAAAGGGCTCTGCTGTATTAAATTTCAGAGTCCCATCAGCAATGTCCATCCCTGATGCATTTAATGCCTCTTTTATGAGATTAAAGAAACTATACACCTCGTAATCTTCATGGCTATAAGAAACCGAATGACTGAAAAGACTCTTTCTCTCATTTGTGCCAACCCCAATCCTTACTGGTGCACCTGTAAGATAGGCAACCACGGCAGACAGCCTGTGCCACTGCTCTGTGTCTATCACAATATCGTAGGGAATCCTCAGAGACTTTAATAGCTCCATGTTTTTATCGTAAAGAAATATCCTTTCAACGCCACCACAAAGTTTAAAGACCTCACCGTTTCTTCTTTCAGCAAGCACATAGATATTGCAATGGGGGAGGTGTTTTTTAAGTATCCTTATAGATGGTATCAAAAGCACTGCATCGCCCACACCACCAGGCCGAATAAGAAGGATGTTTTTAATCCTATCAGGCAGGGCTTTTCTGGAGCGGGGTTTTTTTAGACAAGGAACGAGCCTTATAAAAAGGGGACCTGAAAATCTGTCTGTAGTTTTAAGGAGTTTTATCTTTTTGAACTTCAAGGGTGGCCTATTTATACCATAGTTTACTGAAGTCAATCTCAAAATCGCAGGTTGCCCTGACGGTGAACTTATCATCAGTGCAGTCTGAGACCTTGTCGAAGCAGTTATCCTTCAATCTGAATATCCTTGCCTTTTTGAGGTCAGGATAGACAAGCACATACCACTGAACCTTCTCTTTTTCGTATATCTCAAACTTTATGTATTCATCCTTTTGCACACTCTGTTTAGATACAACCTCAAACACCACTTCAGGCGGGCTTTTGATATAATCCTCAACCCTATTGCATACAACAACCAGATCAGGCCTTAAAACCGTATCATCAGATACTATCCAGTCAAGCTCTGAAAACACATAGCAATCCTTAATGCAGTCATCAATCTGCTTTCTTATCTGATAAAGCAGCTCAGCCACAGCATATTGATGTTGCGATACAGGAGAGGGGGCCATTGCGTAAGGGATGCCTGATATAAGCTCCCAGTCACCTTCCCATTGGGTGTAGTCCCTGTAAGTATAATGAGGAAGAACTGTCGCCGTTGATGTATGATATCTTCCCATAAATTTATAATAACAGAGCTTTGCTGGCTTGTCAAACAACATGGCTAATATCGGAGCAGATATATAATCAACAACCAGCCCCCTACTGTCAGAGAAAGCACCCTGTCTTTAAACATGGCCTCTGTGGCATCGCCATAGCCCTTTTCAACATCCATCAAATATCTGAAAAGTCCAAAGGTTACCACAGGCACGGTATAAACGAGTGCAAAGCTCTGCTCTATTGTGTAAAGTGAGTAACATATAAGGGATGCTGAAGAGGAAAGGATAAATATATTTCTTAGCACCCTGTCTGAGTAGTGCTGGAGACTTGCTCGATGGGTTGTGGCATTTTCCTTTAATCTCTTAAACTCTGAAAGCCTTTTCCCAGAGGCAAGCACAAGGGATATCATAAACATCGTAAGAAAGAGCCAGGGCGAGACCCTGACCTGAAAGGCTGCACCACCAGCAAGGACACGGATTACAAATCCAGCAGCTACCGAAAATATATCAAATATAGGTAAAGACTTAACCCCTACTGTGTAGATAATCTGTATGACGATATAAGAAATAAGATAGGCAAAAAAACTTCTGTTAATACCGTAAGAGATAGTTAAACCTGCTAAAAAGAAAAACAGCGAAAGGATAAAAGCTGTTTTAACTCCTACTTTGCCAGAAGCAATTGGACGGTGCCTTTTTCTTGGATGTAAAAGGTCAGTATCCCTGTCGATTATGTCGTTAAATATGTATATTGAGGTCGTGCCAAAGGAAAAGGAAAGAAACACAGGCAGTGCAAGCAAAAGGACATCCTCTCTTAACAATGCTCCGCCAAAAAAGGGAGCCGCAAAGAGAAACAGGTTTTTAAGCCAGTGGTGAACCCTTAGTAATCTTAAATAGGCTATTAACATTTTGTGTCTGATCTTGCCTTTATGTCAGGTAAAGCAAATTATACTTACCCTTGATTTGTATTTAAATAGTTTGCCCTCTTTTTAATGGTTATTATAGCATTTATGATACAGGTCATTGATTTTGAATCTGTTTAATTGCATAATTTAAATAGTTACATTACAAAAAAGGAGGCTCAACATGGCAGAAGTACTCGATTTAAAAAAGTTGATTAAATTTAATTCTGAAAGCATATCAAGGGAGATGCTTTCAGACAAACCCGAGATGAGGATTGCCCTTATGTGTCTGGAACCTGGACAGGAACTTACCCCTCACAAGGCTCCACTTCGTTTAATGATGTATTGTGTCGAGGGAAGGGGAGAGTTCATAGTAGGTGATGAGGTTATAGAGGCAGATGAGAAAACAGCCATCCTCTGTGACCCCATGGTTCCCCATGGCTTTAAGGCATCAAAGGGAGAAAGACTTGTGGTGATGGCAGTGGTAACGCCAGCAGAGGATTAGAAGTTTATAGCTCAGGGTACAGAAATAGTGACCTCGTAAGTATAGGGTGTGCCACTTTCATATAGTGTAAGGGTAAAACCATAGGTGCCAGATGATAGGGGCTTGTCAAATCTCATTTCAATGGCAACTCTTTCCCCGCTGTTAACAGGTATCTTCTTTCCTTTATCAAATGCCTGGTTGAGGATGGGCAGGTTTTGCTTTTTGTTATAAACTGTATTATCAGAGGTTGTCCAAACACCCGAGCCAATCGGGTTTTCAATGCTGTAGGATATTTTTTTAAACTTTGGCAAACCTGTGCAGTTACTTGTGCATTCTAATGAAAAGGAAGTAAAAGTATGGCCGGAACATCCATTGGATGCCTCACAAAGCATGCTTATATAGATGTTCTTTTCGTCACTGTGAAAATCGCCAGATGGATAGGTCTGTCCGCTTGTTCCGTTTGAACCTATTATAGGTGGGTTTGAAGAGTCACATACGAGGTCACCATGACTTCCACCACAGGGGTCTGAGCCTCCACCGCCTCCTCCTGATGTGTCAAACTGGGTAGAGCAGGATTTGGCTGAATCAACGGTTACAGAACAGCTCTTGCTGGTGCCACAGGAAGAGCAGTCGCCACCCCAGCCAGCAAAGGTTGAACCCGTATCTGCTGATGCATAAAGGGTCACAGAGGTGCTTGAACTATAGGTTTCCGAACAGTCTGTTCCACAGTTAATTAGCCCATCACTGCTTGTTACCGTACCCGTGCCCGTGCCAGTTTTAGATACTGTGAGGGAATAGGTGGTTCCACCTCCACCGCCACTTGATGGATTTATGGTAAGCCCGTATGTCCTTGTGTCGGTTGTGCAGGAGTCGTCAATACTAAAGGTAACGGTGTAAGTGCCTGCAGAGCCTGTTGAGGGGGTGCCTGATATGGTGTCGGATGAGCAGGTAAGGCCTGTGCCACTTATAGAACTGCAATCAGAACTCCATGAATAGGAAGAAGAGTTTCCGCCGGTTGCAGAGATGGTGGCACTGTATGTTGAGCCTTCATAGGCAGAGGGGATGGTTTCGGTGATAATCCTTACAGGGCGTGGCCTTACAGGCACTGTGATGTTGGCAGTAGCAGTAGAGCCAAGTGAGTCAGTAACGGTAACACCTGTGAATGTAATTGAGTCAGAGCAGGCAGTTAGTTCTCCAGTGCTTGAAGATGTGTTTATGTTGATGGTGCCTGATATCAGACCTGATGAACTGATACTAAGTCCACTTGTGGGGCCTGCTGTTGACCAGCTATAGGGTGGTTTTCCGCCGAAGGCAGTCAGCTGATAGGAGTAAAAGGAGTCCTCCTCTCCTTCTGGAAGTATGGCTGGAGAGGTAATATCAAGGGGCTGTGGGCATCCACGACGCTCTCTTATCTCATCAAGGGAGGCATATTCAACTAAGTCGTCGTAATTATAACCTGCTCCACCATCGGTATAAGAGGTATCCTGCACCCTAATGTAAAAAGGTGGTGTGCCGTCGTTGCCGGGGTCAGTTCCTCCACCGTTTGCATCAGGTCCTTTACTGAAGACAATAAACCCAATGTTTGACTTTGTATTGTACGAGCTGCAATTGTCTGTGGTGCACTCATAAACCTCAAAAGAGCTTCCACCAAGTGTGGTAGAAAGGGTCTTGCAGGCATCCTCTCCAGAGGTGTCAAACTCCGTGGCAGGATAATAAATGAGGCTGTTTCCCCAGGCATCAAGCGCCCGTGCTCCTGCATCCTCAAGCGTCGAGGGTAGATAACCGTTTTTTACCACATAACCAAGCACTGCCTCACGAGCCTGACGCACAACAGACTTTGTCTCTTTGTACTTACTCTGTTTTATAAGGGGCCCAAGCAGTGCTGCTCCAAGACCGATTAGCAGCCCTAAGATTACCAGCACAATGGCAATCTCAATAAGGGTGAAGCCATTTTGTGAATTCTTAGATTTATAATAGAATTTAGATAATCCTCTGGAATTTAAATTAAACATCTTCTGGAAATAAATGAAAGGGCTAACAGTCGTTAGCCCTCTTTTTATATCAGCTTAAAATAGTTATTGTCTCTTGGCATCGAAGTAGTAAACAAATGCCTTCGCACTTGTATTACAGGCTGCAGCCGTAATTCCTCCATATGCTACCCATTTATTAGAATCTACAGTAGTTGGTCCATCGTCACATATTGCTTGACCAGCGGTACCATCAGCACTGCCATCTAAGGCAACATCAAGGGCTTCAATATATGTCAATTCATCTGATGAGAAAGAAGAAGTACTACAGTTACTGGAGGCACATATAACCATAATGTTTTTCCCTGTAGCAGGAGTTGCTGTAGGGTCGCCATCTGTTCCAAAAAAGACATAGAATGTATATGAGCCGAGTTTTATGGTGTTTGTCTCGGAACCAGAAGAACCCTCATAAGGTGGATTGATAAAGTTTGCTCCTGTAAGGTCTGTTTTAACATCTCCATCACCGATTTTCCCATCTTTATTGCTATCACCAGGAAAACGTCCTTTTCTGTCGTAAAAAGACCATGTAGCTACTTCCCATGCCCTTACCTTTGTAACAAACTTTTTTGCCCTTGCATTCTGGATGAGATCCTGTCCTTTAAGCACTGCGCCGATAAGGATTCCGATAATGACCATAACGATTGCCAGCTCAATCAGTGTAAAACCCTTTTCGTTAAAACTTAAACTTTTCATTTTGTTCCTCCTACTGCGTATTAATTTATGTGTTAGCCACTCTATAAAATTCAGATAAAAGTTTTGAGACGGGGGCTGTGCCCCCATCTCAAAATGCATCTATAATGAAAGGAGGTGTTTCCGTAAATGTTTTATCGGCTATATTTAGTGATTCCTTTAAGGTGTTTTTTCAAAATAGTAAGCAATTGAAACGAGCTGGTTATTATTACTGTCACTTGGCCATGTGTCACCACCATCACCTGTATCGTGTCTTCTTACTCTGCCTTTTGTGCCTTCTTCAACACCATCAATTGAAACATCTATCATCTTTGCCATCCAGGCGGGTATACCATAAACAAAGATGGCATTGTAATTAGTGCCGCTTACTGTATCATAACCAATATTAAACCATCCATTGTAAGCGTGTTTTGCAAGGCTTGAATTAGGTTCTTCATAAGAAGCAATCCTTGCAACACGCAAATCAGAAAATGAACGGTTGACATTATATTCTCCTGTTGTTGTGCTTGCACAATAATCTGCTGTAGGGTCTGTGTTTGTGCTTGGAGTGCCCCCTGTAGTGTTGTTTGGAGCATTATAACCAATAATCCCGTTTTGATTACAGTCACCAGGGAAATAATGCTTTCTATCATAAAAGGTCCATATCATTGCTTCAAGACCTTTCAGGTCATTTTCAACCCGTTTTGCCTTTGCATTTTTTATCAACTCCTGCCCCTTAAGCACCGCACCAAGGATGATTCCTATGATTACAAGCACTATGGCAAGCTCAACCAGTGTAAATCCCTTCATATTTTTCCTTAGCCTTTTCATAATGAATCCTCCTTTGAAAATAAGTTTAAATCTCATCGGCTCTATTTAAATTTAGCAAATGCTGTGCCAGAAAATATCCTTGTATTTTGGCTGTTTTAGGGGGTATTTAGGATAAAATACTTCAAAAATTTGTCAAGAACTGACAAAAAAAGTCATAATTTTAACACAGGGCTATTTCAAAATTGCAACAATGGATGGGTATTGGTATACTTTAAAGATAGGGTGTAGGGGGTAGCGTGTAGGGAGTAGGGACATAGAAAATTTTAAATACTGACTAATTTCTAAATTCTAAACATAAAAGGGAATGAATGAGTTTACTTATTGATTTGCTTCAGAAGATTAAAAAGGGGAGGTCTGTCAGGGAGGTGCCTCCGCTGTTAGAGAGGGCGTCAAACAAGCCTCCTAAAAGACGATGGGGCTATTTTCTTGTCGTGTTATGTGCCCTGCTTTCAGTGGTTGCCGGGTTCATGTTTGTAAGACTGTTTAAGGGAAAAGGGCAGGTATCCATCAGAAAGGTTAGGGTAATAGCTAAAAGGGATACCGTTAGAAATCAAAGACCTGCAGTTAGGACTAAACCAGAAAAAAGATCTTCAGTAAGGCAGGGAATCAACTCATCAAAGAAAGGTGGAATTACTCATGAAGACACAAAAAAGGTTTCATCAGCTACTTATATAAATAAGTCCTTGAATAAAGCTATTAAGAAACACATGCCAAAACCTCCGGTTAAAAAGATGAAAAACAGTGTGGCTAAAAAAAGTCCTCCTGAGAAAAACACAACCCCTGTTGACTACTATCTTTATCAGGCAATAAAGGCAGAAAAGCAAGGCCGCTTTTACAATGCCATCAATCTTTATAAAAGGGCATTAAAGCAGGAAAGTAAAAAGCCCAGCCTCTTAAACAAGCTATCCTATCTCTATATAAAAGTTAAGTCTCCCGATGAGGCAATAATATATGCAGAAAAGGCACTTAAATTACAGCCTGATTATGTGGATGCAGCTGTAAACCTGTCTGTGGCTCTTATGATGACCGGTAGAGTTGATGAGGCCATTGACACCCTTACATCAGCCTACAAACAGAGTCCTGATGACAAAAGGGTTATTTATAACCTTGCCATTCTTTATGAAAGGAAGGGAGATTTAGAGAATGCCCAGAGATTTTATAAAGAGCTTTACCGCATGGGCGATATTAATGGCTTACTTGGACTTGCACGAATACAGGAGAGAAAGGGAAACATTGGTAAGGCTATTCAATACTACAGAGAGGCACTTAAACGAAGTGATTTAGGAAAGGCAGAAATGGTTAAACTGCAAAAGCGAATTTCTATTCTTTCTCAGGTTGGATACTGACCAGATCAGCAGAAATCCAGCCATCCCTGTCACCGAAGAGTCTTATCTTAAACCACCTTTTTCCCTTCTGGTCAGTAAGCTGGCCAATCACCGGCACCTTTTGCCCTTTAAGCACAATGCCCACTCTCTGGGAGCTTATGTCAGGCGCTGACCTGATATTTGCATCTTCTTTAACAAGTGCAAGGGTTTCGCTGTGTTTCAATGAAGTGTCAGCACCAACGGTTTTCTGAGTTAATGGAATAGAAAATTTAAAATACAATATCAGAGCCACAATAATAACTATCACAACAACAGACAACACCGGTGCTATAATCTTTGATTGCCTTTTATTGGAAGAGAGCTCTTCTGTTGAATTAATGGATTTTTCTGCATTCTGAACATGTCTTCGGGTGACAATGTTTGATTCGTCAATATAGGCAGCCATAAGTGCCCTGAGTGCAAGTATATTTATAAGTCTGGGAATTCCATTTGAAAACCTGTGTATCTGCTTAATAGCCTGATCATCAAACCTGAGGAAACTCTTTCCTGCCTTGATAAGACGATAGTTAAGGTAATCTCGTGTCTCTTCAAGGTTGAAATGACCGAGACGAACCCTTGTAGTGATTCTCTGATTTAGCTGTCTTAGTTCTGGCCTTGTGAGTTTTTCCTCAAGCTCAGGCTGACCAACGAGCACTATCTGAAGGAGCTTTTCCCTGCTCGTCTCAAGGTTGCTTAAAAGTCTTAACTCTTCGAGAGTCTCTACAGGCAGGTTCTGTGCCTCATCAACTATTATTATTACCCTGCGGTCAGATTCAGACTGTTTTATGAGAAAGTCACGGAAAGCCTTTACGAGTTCGTTTTTGGTCCTTGCCTCTATCTTAATCTCAAGGTCTTCAAGCACAGAAAGTATAAACTCCTCGGGCATTAACCGGGGGGTAAGAATCAATGCAATGGCAGCCCTGTCATTCCATTCCTTAATAAAGACATTCAAAAGTGTGGTCTTACCCGTTCCAGGCTCGCCCGTAATCATGCAGAAGCCCTCTGATTGCTTAACAGAGTATTCAAGGGACTTAAGGCCAAGGTTGTGGTCCTCAGAGGGGTAAAAGTATTCAGGGTCAGGCGTGAGCCTGAATGGGTCGTCCTTCAGTCCGTAGTATTCTAAGAAGTCCATAACATTTAACTCCAGGGTGTAGCGTGTAGGGGGGGAGGGGGTAGTTTATAATCCCTACTCCCTAATTTTATCCTGCTCCGATCTTTGACACAAGGTCGTAAACAGGCACAAGCAGTCCAAGGATAATAAAGACGAAAAACAGACCTATCACCCCTATTACTATGGGCTCAAGCATCTTTCCTATCTTCTGGGTTATATCGTCAAGGATTTCCAGAAAGTGATTGGACAGAAAGGAAAACTGGTTTTCCAGATCCCCTGTCTTTTCACCAACATGTACCATCCGCACAAGCATTACAGGAAACACAGGATGCTTCCTCAGTGAGTCTGCTATTGAAGAGCCTGAAAGCACATCCTCTCTGGTACGAGTTATGGCATCCTTGACCACCTCGTTTTCAACCACATCTGAGACAAGCTCAAATATCCTATCAATGGAAAGGCCAGCTATAAGCAGTATCCTCATCTGCTCAGAAAACAGTGCAAGTGCCTTGTTGTGAACAATCAATTTCACCACTGGAAGCCTCAGCTTAGCCCTGTCAGCCTGAAGCCGAAACCTCCTGTAACGCTTCATTACCTTATAGAGTACTAAAACAAAAACTATAAATAAAAGCCCCACATACCACCACCTTGTGGTTACATCACTTAGCCAGATCATTGCCCTCGTTATACCTGGTAAGGGGATTTGCATATCCCTGAACAGAGCGGCAAGTTTTGGCAGTACATACATTAACCAGAAGAGCATTGCACCCAAGGTTGATACAATTGCAAAAACAGGATAAATAAGTGCTCTTTTGATTGAAGCAGCAAGTGTTTCTAATCTTTGAAGATGCTCTGCTATATCCTTTAAGCTTTGATCCAGCCTTCCTGTTTCTTCTCCAACTGAGACAAGTCTTATAAAGATATCAGGGAAAATATCTTTGTGTGCTGCCACTGCATCTGAAAGTGTAGAGCCCATCTGTATTGCCCTTACCATGGCGGTAATGTTCTGTCGGAAATAACGGTTTTCAGTGGTTGATGCAATGTCCTGAAGCGCATCAAGAAGGGGGATACCAGCACGAAGCATTACGGAGAGGTTATTAGAAAACTCTATAATATCCTTTCTCTTAATCTTCCGAGAAAGCAGATAGTTTAAAAATCTGCCCAGTCCTTCTCCTACAGGTTTTATTGAGAGTGGATGAAGCCCAAGGGATATTAGTCCTTCCTCCACACCATGATGGTCAGATGCCTGAAGCATACCTGAAATGGTTTTACCCTCAGCATTTACTGCCTTATATCTATAAAGCCTCATCCGGCAACCCTCAATACCTCATCAAGGGTGGTAATGCCTGAACGAACCTTTGAGAGGCCGTCTTCCATAATGGTTTTCATCCCTTTCTTGATAGCTCTGTCCCTTATGATTTGCGTCGGCTCTTTTTTGCTTATCATTTCCTTAATCTCTTCATCAACTATGAATATCTCTCCAATTGCAGTTCTTCCAAGATATCCAGTGTTGTTACAAAACTTACAGCCCTTTCCCCTGTATAGAATTTCAGGATAGTCGGTAACTTTAAAGAAGTTCAAAAGGTCTTTTTCGTGCTCTGTAATTTGATAGGACTCCCTGCAGTCAGGACAAATTTTTCTTACCAGTCTCTGTGCTATAACTGCCAGAAGGGATGCTGAAAGCAGAAAACTATCAACACCTAAGTCAAAGAGCCTCGGGATAGAGGTGACTGCATCGTTAGTGTGGAGGGTGCTCAGTACCAGATGTCCTGTAATAGATGCTCTGATAGCGATTATAGCTGTTTCACTGTCTCTTATCTCACCAAGAAGCATTACATCAGGGTCCTGACGCATGAAATTACGGCCAGCCAGGGCAAAATCATAACCTGCCTTAAGATTTACCTCAGATTGTTTTACGAGGCTGAGACGATACTCTACAGGGTCTTCAACTGTTAGAACATTCTTTTCAAGCAGGTTTACCTCTCTTAAGGCAGCATAAAGAGTGGTGGTTTTACCGCTTCCTGTGGGACCGGTTACCAGTATTATTCCATGAGGTCTGTTAAAGAGTATGCGGAGCTTTTTGGTTTCCTCCGGGTCAAATCCGAGCACTTCAAGTCTTGTAAGAGGTCCAGTGCCGCTGAGCACTCTTATGACCAGATTTTCGCCATAGATTGTTGGTACAGTAGAGACCCTCATATCGTATTCTTTACCAAGAAATTCATATGTAAAAGAGCCATCCTGGGGAAGCCTTTGCTCTGCTATATCCATGCCCGACATGACTTTAATCTTTGATACAACGCCTGCGTGAGCCCTTTTGGGAAAGCAGAAGTTGTGCTGAAGTATCCCGTCTATACGGTTAAAGACATGGACTGTTTCTTCTGAAGGGGTGATGTGTATGTCGGTTGTGTTCTTTCTGATTGCATCCATCACTATCAGGTCGGTCAGTGCCGATATGTCTGCTGTGTTTACATTGACCTTCAGTCTATTAACCGTCTCTTCTATCCTTTTTTGAATGGGATTTTCAAGGAAGAAATAAGCCTTTTCAATGGTGTCGTAAAAGGCCTCTTTGTCAACCATGTAAACAATTGGTGGTCTTCGGGTTATCCTTGAGACCGTGTCCATGGCAATGATGTTTGAGGGGTCTATAATACCGATTACCATTTTGCCATCTTTTATCTCAATCGGGATAAATTCACCTCTTTCAGCAACATCCTTAGGGATCATCCGAAGGGCATCTTCCTGAACAGGATATTCTCTCAGGTCAAGATATGGAAGACCTGCCTGCTCTGCAAGACATTGGCATATCTCCTTTGACGAGACAAAGCCAAGCTCTACAAGGGTTTCGCCAAGAAAGGTGCCCGTTACTTTTTGCTGGGCTATGGCTACATTGATATGTGTCTCGGTTACCAGCCCCTTTTCCTTAAGAAGCTGCCCTATCCTTTTCTTCTCAGCCATACTTAAGATTGAATAAGCCTTGGTTTAAGCATGATTATAAGCTCAAGCCTTTCATCGGTCTCCTCGTGGCTTTTAAAGAGCCAGCCAAGAATGGGCACCTTTGACAGTGCAGGCACATTGTTGTCTGAGTTGACCTTTTTGTTTGAGATAAGTCCGCCTATCACCACCATCTCGCCGTCTCTTACACGCACGGTGGTGCTCATCTCTCTCAGGTCTATGGTTGGCAGGGAAAGGGTTACTCGATTTTGACCGTTTCCTCCAACATCGCTTTTTTCAAGTTTGACCAGATCTGAAACTATCGGGGTAATAGTGATTGATATATTTCCGTCACGGTCAATATAGGGAACCATGCCTATTATAATTCCTGAAAGGATGTTGCTGGTGTCCACGGTGAAGGTGGTGTTCGATGCAGAGGTTGTTCCTGTTGTCGTATTGGTTTCTACTCTTGAGATAATCTCTATGCTTCGACCAACGCTGAGCAGTGCTGTCTGGCCATTAAGAAGACTTACCCTTGGATTTGAAAGCACCCTGACCTCCCCCTGCGACTGAAGTGCCTCAAGAAGGGAGGTGAAATTTGCGCCTGTTATGCCAAACTGAAAAAAGGGTACATCCGAGGGCACCACATCTGTAAAGTTCTGGGTACCCACATTGAACTCACCCACTCCCTTCCAGTCATCAAGAAAGCTCCAGTCTATGCCGTATTTAAGGGAATTTGAAAGCTTTACCTCCACCACCCTTGCCTCTATCATGACCTGACGGTTAAGTATCATCCTGAGTGTGTTTATGTAGTTTCTTACCTCCCTGAGCTTTGATTTGGTGGCCCTTACAGTAACGGTGCCTGCCAATCGGTTTATGGAAAAGGCAGTCAGGTCATTCTCTGATTGCTTCTTGAGTATGTTTTTCAGTCCTTCCTCAATGGCATCCCAGAGCTTGTAGCCCTTTTCATCAGTTTTTGCTCCAAGAGATATATTCCCTTTTATCTTGCCTGATGTGGCATCTGAGGAGGCTCCCAGTATGTCTCCTCCAAGGTCAATTGTGTAATCCTGTATTACCGGTGGAAAGCCAAACTCAAAGGTCTTCGTTTTGTAGGCTGTTACATAAAGTATATTTCCATGTATGCGATAAAAATAGTCTGTAGATGAAAGAACAATATCTATTGCATCTCCAGCTGGTATGTTTTGAAGATTTAGTGTTACAGGTGTGTCAGGGTTTACTCCCTTTTCCATAACAAGATTCAAATTTACAGTTTCTGCTATGGAGTGAAGTACATCGCTGAGAGAGGCATTCTTAACCGAAAGAGAGATAATCCGTTCATTAAGTGGAGAAATATTCACATCAGCTGGCTCTGGCTCTGGTAGCTCTGGCGGTGGTATAGGGATAACCTCTGTCTTTTTTGTGGTCCTGATCTTTTCAGGCTGCTGCGTAACTATATTTTTTTTATTCTGCACAGGTAGGCTCAATCTTTTTTCTTCCTTTTTTATCTCTCTGCTGCAACCAGATACAATTAGTATGATTATAAATAAAAGTCCTGTTAATAACCTTTGCCACCTTTTTAACATCCTATTCCTCCAGAAATACGGTTGTACTTGTACCGTTTTTTGACAGCACAACTCTGTCACTTAAAATCTGTACCACCCTGTAGCCTCTGAACATGCTACCCTCTGTAACGGTTTTCCCATTTAGTATTGCAAAACTCTTTCTTTTTCCAACAATAGTTAATGTAAGTTTCAGAGAGCCGTATTTTGTGTTTTTTGAAGGCCTGTGGTTTCCTGAAACCCTGGTTGGACTCTTTATCTTTACAAGCACATATTCGAAAGGGTCTTTAAGTTTTTCAGCAAGTCTGTATGCCGAAGAAGAAGGTAATTTTTCAATCTCTGTATGATAATTAATAATCCATCTTTCAGTATTGCTAAGGTTGGGCTCAGGGTTTATGCGCTTGCCTACCATATAAGCCACAACAGTAGTTAATATTGGCATCAAAAGTACTGCTATGATTTTTATGTTGTCGCTAACCATCCTCCCCGCCTGCATAAATAAATTTCCCTGTTATTCTACACTCAATGGTGCCACCTGTGGTTGCTGGTAATGGTCTTATACTTATAACACTAAACTGATAAATAGGCATATTTTCAGCCATTAACCCCTTGATAAATTGCAGGGTCTTCAGATAACTTCTGCTTTTGAGTGAAATCTCAGCTCCTAATTCTGTAATGGCGTTGTTTTTTGTGAAATTAGATGGTCTTATTGACATTTCAGGATAGAGCCTTTTTAATGTATCAATCCTTTCAAGAATTGAGCGTTCAGCGCTGGTGATTTTACCAGTGAAAACCATCAGCTGTGATAGATTTTCTTTGTAAACAGACAGATCCCTTTTGATTATAGCCTTTTTTATTATGACTCTTTGGAGATTGTTTTTTAGTTGTAAGAGGTTTTTGCTGTATGAATTGGTTATCAGATATATAAAAAGTATCAGGGAAAAAAGGATGCCAGTACCCATGTATAACAGTAAACTCTTTTTTATATAATTTAGCTTAATCATTTTAATATCTTCCCTTTATATAAAATTCTTTTTTGCCAAGTGTATAGTTGGTTTTTACGATTTTTATGTCGTCTATGGTCTTGATGGTAGAAAGAAGGTCCTCTACAGAAGACTGAAGCTCTGCCAGTGAATCTGTTTTAACTGTTCCTTCTATATAGAATGTAATTTCACCGCTGCTTTGTTCTGATCTGGTAATTTTTATAGACTTAATCTTAATTTTACGTTTTACGGCCCCTGGAAGTGCAAGAAGTATTGTGAGAGGCGATGAAGATTTTCTGTGATTTATTAGATACTGAAGTGGAATTCTGTAGTTATTGTACTCAGCTTTGACCCTGTTGAGTTCGTTATATATACTGTGAAGGTCTGTTAACTGTGTTCTCAACTCCCCTATTTCACTTAAGCTGTGTTTAATCCTTACAGCATTGCTTCCTGTAAGGGTCAGAAACAATATGCTCAATAGTGCAAACACAACGGAGGCAGCCTTTAAGTAAATACTTAGATATCTTTTTCTTTTGTATTCAGAAGGTAGAATATCACTGGTTCTATAATTCTTGAGGAGAGAAATGGGCAGTATAATGTCAGAGAGCCTTATTGCTGAGGGAATACCTCTCAGGTCAATATCCTCTGGCATTGTCATGTTTGCAATGGGAACTAAGGGTTCAACAGAGAGGTTCTGGCTGAACTCTGGGGCACCAATGAATATGGCAACCCTTGCCTCAGCCCCCAACTTCTGCTTGCAATAATTTACTGTCATATTTATGTTTTGTATATCTATGTCATCTATTGTCTCAGTTATCGCGCTGAATGAACGATAAAATTTAAGCCTGCCTCTTTCCACAAGAAACATTATCTGTTCATTGGATTTTGGATAGATGTAAAGAACAGGATAATCAGTCATAGGTACGATATTAAGTAGACTCAGGAAATCAGGAAATAGACATTTTACTACTTTATTGTTTCGTTTAAAGATTGATAAGTACTCATTAACCTGCCTGAGAGGTACAGAAACAGCAAATATCTCTTTTTTCACCTGACCATCAATTATGGTTTTACCAAGATCGAAGTAGGTATAAACAAAACCCTCTGGAAAATTAACAACCCTTGAAAGTTCGAGCTCAATGAGCTTTTTCAGTTTAGATTTGCCCGTTGGTGGTAGATAGAAGGTCTGTTGAAGATAGTCAGAAAAACTGGCACATACATAGAAATCTCTATTTTTCTCAGAGGCAAGGAAGTGGTCAATCTCATGATAATCAACCGTCAGGATGTCTTCAATGACATAACCCCTCCCCCTTCTTTTGGCATAAACAACCCTTGCCCAGTCTTTTTCTAAGCTTATGGTTATTTTTCTGGTCAAGTATTATCCGTTCGTTCGGATAGTTGAACCCTGGCTTTTATAAAGCAGGGCATTGGTAAGTCAATAACATCATATCATTTTTTATATTGTCTGTCAAGGTGTTAGCTTTTATGGCTTAATAAAATACTTTAAATGGCACAGTTAAATAAACTTAAAACAATTGACTAATATCTTATTTAGTGATATATTAATAGCAAAATATCTCTTCTATGGGGGGTCAAAGATGAGAGGGTTTAAAGTATTAGGCACAGTTGGTTTAATTTTCTCTTTATTAATGGCCTATGCACTGGTCAATGCCGAGACCTTTGGTGTCAAGAAACGAATGCCCAAGCCACATGAGTATGGAAACATAGTAATTAACAACTACTCAACAAAGAAAAACATTGCTCCGGTCGTATTCAATCACTGGTTACACCGCGCAAAATACACCTGCAGGCTCTGTCATGTGGATATCGGGTTTGCCATGAAGGCAGGCGGAACAGGCATTACAGAGCTTGACAATATAAGCGGTCTTTACTGTGGAGCCTGTCATAATGGAAGGGAGGCCTTTGCTGCTGAGGAAAGACACATCACAGGCGAGACAACCAAAAACTGTGACAGATGTCATTCTTATGGCAAGAAGGTAAAGTTTAAATACAACTTTTATAAATTTACACGGGGGTTTCCCAGGGCAAGGTTTGGAAACCGAATTGACTGGCTCAAGGCAGAACAGAGGGGTTTAATTAAACTTAAGGATTTTCTTGAAGACATAAGCATAAAAAGGAAGGCACTGAAGAATCCCAAGGATTTAGAGTTGAAGGCAAAAGAGATAGGTATGCCTGACATCATCTTTTCTCATAAGAAACACGCAGTCTGGAATGGTTGCGAGCTCTGTCATCCTGACATTTTCGGAGTGAAAAAGGGTGCAACCGTTTACTCAATGCAGGATATCTTTAATGGAAAATACTGTGGCGCCTGCCATGGAAAGGTAGCCTTTCCCACTTACGACTGTCAGCTATGCCATACAAAAGAGGTATATTAATCATGAAGAGGTTCTTGCTCTTTGGCATTGTGTTAATAGTCGTAGGACTGTTTTCCACAAAGGTGTATACCCAGTACTGGGATATGCCCAAGCTTCCTCCACCAGAGCTTTATGGAAATCTTTTAATTGACAGGGTTTCTACAAAAAAGGGTGTCAAACCTGTTACGTTTTCCCACTGGATTCACAGGACGAAATACACCTGCAGGGTATGCCACTTTGAGCTTGACTTTGCAATGAAGGCAGGCCAGACAGAGATTACCGAGGAGGACAACAAAAACGGCCTTTTCTGTGGAGCCTGTCATGACGGAAAGGTGGCCTTTGGACATACAAAGGAAAACTGTGAAAAGTGCCACAACGGCCGTATAGATTATGGAAAGGAAAAGTTTGCCAAACTCAAGGCCACCTTGCCACCAAGTGAGTTTGGCAACAAGATTGACTGGGTGGAGGCAGTAAGAAAGGGCCTTATTGTGCCAAAACAGACCATATACGATGAAGAGTATAAGCCAATTAAGTTTAAAAAACAGCTTAAACTTGAGGCTGAGTGGGCACTGGTTCCACCTGCCTATTTCTCACACGAGGCGCACTCCTACTGGCTTGATTGTGCTAACTGTCATCCTGATATTTTTAATATAAAAAAGAAAACAACAAAGCACTTCTCAATGATGTACAACCTTAGGGGAAGGTTCTGTGGTGCCTGCCACCTTAAAGTCGCCTTTCCAATGAATGACTGCAAGGGGTGCCACCCCGAGATAAGGAGTAGCTACTGAGTTTGAAAGACAACCTCCCGGTCGTCAAAGGAAAGGATAACGCCCCTTACTGGTTTGTTTCTGTAAATCCCCCTTGCCACTGAGACATACCTTTTTATCTGGGAGATATAGTTTTCTATTTTTGTCTCATCCATGTCAAAGCCAGTCTTAAAATCGATTATAGAGATCGAATCAGCATCTATTATCATTCTGTCCACCCTGAGGAGATTACCCCACCTATCAACCATTTCCTGTTCGGTAAGCACTGTCCTTTCGGGTCTTTTCTCAAAAAAGGGCCTTATGGCTGGTGTGTGAATAAAATCTGATATCTCTTTGAAGACTTCGTCAACACTAAGGTCAAGCAAAAATCTCTCAGTGCATCTATTTATTAGTATTCTGAAATTATCTGTGTCTAACTGGTCAATATATTTAATAGACGAAAGCAGTGCATGTATGAACTCTCCCCTCCTTCTTGCTGATACATCGATGTCACCATCTTCAGCTGCATAAATCCGGGGGCTCTTCTGTGTATGATACAGGTAAGAGACCATCTCGTCTGTATTTTTTGACTCTGTAAAAGGTTTTCTTTCGGAACTCCTGTATGGACAGGGCAGTATGTCAAAGGGGTATTTATTGACTTCCTGTTTTTTTACGCACAGTAGATGGAGTTCCCTTTTTGCCCTTGTGAGGCTTACATACAGCGTATTAAGGTCATCTGTTTGCCTGCGGTAGAGCTCTTCCTGATACAGTGGCTCAAAGGCTGAATTAATTGAAAGCAGGTTTTTGTTAATCTTAAGAACTCTGAGGCCCTCTTTTTGCTCAGCTATTATATAGGGGAAGCCCTGATTCATCCATTGTTCATATAATACGAGCAGAACTGCATCAAAACCCAGCCCCTTTGATTTATGTACTGTCATTACCTTCACAGCGTTTGTTCCTTCAGGTACGGTGATGTTCCAGATCTCTTTGTCAGAGGTAGAGCTGAACTCTGAAAGAAATCGTTGCATATCACTACCATATCTTTTTTCAAACTCCTTCACAACCTCCAGTAGACGCACAACTGTGGCCTCTTCTTCCTGAAAGTTCTCAAATATATTGAATACCCTCAATGCCTCAACTATCAGGTCATAAAGAGGCATGTAGCCTGTCAGTTTGAACAGTCTGTTAAAAAAGATATTCCAGGCATCCGGGTATTGCTGTCTGAAAAGCAGATACCTGTTTTGATTCTCTCTGGTTTCAAACAGAAACCTGCTTATGTCTATTTTTTCAAGATTTAATGATTCAAGAGCCCTTTGAAACACCTTGCTTAACAAAAACTCTGAAAAGGCGAAATCATTTGTTGGCGAATCAAGAAACTCGAGTAAGGATATGATCTCTGAGGTAATCTTTCTTTTTCTTATGTCAAGACTGCTGTAAGATAAAAAGGGGATACCAGCTTCACTTAACCAGGAGCTTATCTTTACCACATCGTAGTTCTCCATTGTAAGCACGGCGATATCCCTGTTTTGATATCCCCTGCTTTTCAGATCCCTAATCCTGTTTATAAGGATGTCTCTTTCAGGCTCCGAGTGTTCATCTTTCTTGATCTCCACTGCCTCAACATAGCCAGTTTCGTCTCTTGCAGAGTGCTGCCTGTAGGTGGTTAATCCACTGAGAGAGGCAGCATCAAGATATGGAGACTCGGGTATTTTTTCTTTAAAAACACTTTCTACATAGCTTAGTATCTCACCGCAACTTCTGTAGTTTTCATCAAGAGTCGTTACAACGTGTGATGCTGATGGAAAGGGATTTTCCCTTTCTACAGACTTCATAATCCTGTAGTCAGCGTTTCTGAAGCCGTATATTGCCTGTTTTGTATCACCTACCACAAAGAGGCTTCCACCCTCTGAAAGACTGTTTTCTATCAGGGGGGAAAGGTTGTGCCACTGAAGAGGCGAGGTGTCCTGAAACTCATCAATAAGAAAGTGGTTAATCCTTTCACCGTAACGCAGATACACATCTGGTACAACCTCCTCAGTCAGATAATGAGAAAGCATGTAAGCGATATCATCGATAAGTATCCTTCCAAGCAAACGCTTTGTCTCTTCAAGGGTTTCAATAAAGTGCCTGTAGGTTTCCAGGTAGGGGCTAAAGTAGGTTTCCATGTAGTAACCTGCGTATTGAGCAATAAGCTCTTTAATATCCTGCCACAGAGATTTCAGATGCTCAAAGGCAGGTGAGGGTTTTTTAGGTTTTTTTACCGTAAGTCTATTGTATCTTAGTTGAAGAAGGTCAGGATATCTCTTTTCATCTATTGCCTGTCTTATTTTCTGGAGATTACTTTTTTGGTACTCCTGAAAACCCTCTTCTTTTATAATCTGAAACACCTCTTCTATCAAAGCCCTGCATCTCTGCATAAGTCCTTCTATTTCTGCGTCCCTGTAAAGGATTTGGTATTGTCCTTTATAGGATGTCAACTTGCCATGTAGCTCAATGAATTCCCTGACAAGTCTTTCTGCAGGGTTCCAGAGATAGGCTAAATCTTCTCTTTGATTCTTTAATATCCTGTCTATGGTGTCTTCAAGGAGTGCCCGTTTTTCATTGTTTTCTGTCAAATCCCTTATAAAGAGGTCGAAACAGTAGTGAAAGAGCTCCTCTCTGTTGAGCTCAATATCAAAATCAGGCGGGATACCAAGCTCGATGGAAGATGCCTTAAAAAGGGTTGCCAGGAAGCTATCTATGGTCATCACCTGTAACTCATTGTAGTTATCAAGCAACTCCTCGAGCATTGCCTCTGCCTTTTTCTGCAGGCTATCCCTGTCGTTGATTGATAGCACCTCTGCAAGCCTATCTGTTTCCTCTGAGCGGGGTCTGAGTGCTGCCTCTTTAAGCCATCTAAAGATCCTCTCCTTCATCTCTCTTGCAGCGTTGTTTGAGAATGTCAGGGCTATAATGTTTAATGGGTGGTTTCCCCTGATCTGCTCAGACAGCAACAACTGGACAAACCTCAGCGTAAGTGCCCAGGTTTTGCCAGAGCCTGCAGATGCCCTGACAACTCTGACCTCTGGAAGGCTGATATCAATGTCTCTTTCTAAGATGCTCATAAGGATATAATACCTTAAAGACAGGGAGTAGGGGGTAGGGTGTAGCGTGTAGGGGTAAAAAAGACAGGGGGTAGGGGATAGGGTGTAGGGAGTATAAAACACCCCAACCCAATCCCAACTAACGCTATTAACTCGATTAACCCAATTAACGCAATCAACGCAATAAACGCAAAGAACGGGATTTACGCATTATGTTCTTTTTATTATTATAAAGTTTCTTATAATTTCACTGTTTGGTATATGGAACTGTTTGTGCTCAATGCTAAATGAAGAAAGCATCTTTTTGGGAAGCCCCTTTAGCTGGTCAATCTCCTTCTGAAAATCCCTTCCCTTACTTAGCAAAAGCACAGCCTTTTCTGATTGTAGAGGAAGGCTCTTTTTTAAAAGCTCCTTTGCTGAAAATAGTGCGCGGGTGGTTATCATGTCGAATCTTTTATCACAGCCACTTATAAACTCCTCCACTGTTGTATCAACTACCTCTGTATTATTTAATGCGACTTTTTTTATTACAGCCCTCAGGAATGCGGTCTTTTTTTTAGAAGGCTCTATCAGGGTCACCATAGATTCTGGCCTGAGCACTGCCAGCACAAGCCCTGGAAATCCAGCACCTGAACCAATGTCCAGGATATGAGAGGCAGCATGTTTGCGGCAGACCACATGATAGCCAAGGGAGTCAATAAATAGTCTCTCGGTTATGTCTTTTTCATCTCTTAAGGCAGTAAGGTTATAGGCCCTTGACCATCTTTTTAGTTCATGGTAGTAAGAGTGAAAAATTGAAAGTGCGGAGCTGTCTAATTTTATCCCTATTGCCTCTGTGTCTTTTTTTAGTATCTCTAAAAACAGTGTTGCCATGAAAGACTAAATGCTGGTCGACTCAAAGCCCATGGAGAGATTTTCAAGGGTATAGTAGATTGTACGGAATGTCTGATAATTAATAAATTCCGAGTCAGATGGGACATACTCGGTATTGAGTATTTCGTCGCGGATTGTATAAAGAGTCCTGATCAGTCGGGTGTGGTTTTTGTATCCTGAGTTTTCGATTATATCTATACATAGTTCAGCATAGGGAACTATCTCGTTTTTTGCATACTCAAGATATATTTCTGAAACCTCAAGATAGATGTCTTCAGGCAGTTCATATATCTCTTTTCCCCTGTAAGGCTTTAAAAGAAGGAAAATGTCGTCACTGTACAGCCACCAGCTTTCAAAGGGAAACTTCTTTAACTCTCTTGGTGGATATTCTATGGGCTCATACTCCCGGGGGCTAAAGTAATACTCCTGTGGCTCGATGCCTTTCCACTTGAACATGTTTTTAAGTATGATAAAGTCAATGCCTACCTCTTTTCCCTTTTTATAAGACTGTTTCAGAAAATGGTTTAGGAGTCTGATTAGAAATGGCTGTGGCACACTGTAGTATTTGATTGATGAGAGGTATTCTCGTTTTATCTCTTCAAAAGCATCCTTTGTGAGATTGGTAAGAAGAACAATGTCCTTTATACCTTCAGAGTGTTTAAGTAGCATGGAGGCAAAGGTATAGGAGTTCCTTGCAAATCTTCTTCCCACATACACGCTCATGGCTCCGTTTCCGTCTATCAGGGTGACCTTTGATTCGGTTTTTTCGTCAAACAGGGCAGGTAGGTCAAAGTTTAAAGGCTCTGGAAGGTCATGTATCAGTGAGATGTAGCCCTCTTCTGCAATATCTCCAAGCCGTAGATTAAGGCGAGAAATGCTGTATAGTTTCTCAATGGATTCCTGGGTAGAGGCAAGCTCTATGGCCTTTACTGCAGCATGCCCTACCTCATCATCCGGATGATAGGTGAGGATTTCAAAAAAGGCAAGTAACTCTTCATCTTCAGCTCCAATAAGGTCGTCTATCATGCCTATCAGGGCATCAGGACTGCTCTTTTCAACGATTACCTTGTAGATATCATAAAGCCTTGACCTGTTTGATAGTATCTGCTCAAGTATAAAGTCTTCAAAGCTTTCCCTGTAATCAGTAAACTCCTCAATAAATTCATCAAATCCTTCGAGTCGGTCAATCAGTTCTTCTGGCTCAAAGGCCGAAAGAATGACTGCCTTGTCTATACCTGAGAGTTTATCTGTTTTTATCATCCTGTTTAGCTCATTAATCAGCCACTGAGGCAGTGGTGGTTGAAAGTGTTTTTCCATAATGAACTTCATAAGGGTAAGGATATTTTCCTTCTTTATGTGGTTGAGTCTTTCTGAGTGAATAAGGCCAAAAAGGAGCTTCAGTACCACATCAGGCTTTTCGTATATATAATAGGGTGCCTGCCGTCTCATATCCTTTGGGTTCAAAGATATAAGCCGTCTCAGGTCTGCCAGTTGATTTTTCTTAGGCATTTACTGTCCCTTCTTTGTTTTTGCTGCCTGAACGTCGTCTCTTCTCAAGGGCAACCATCAACAGTGTAATGGCCGCAGGTGTTACCCCTGGTATTCTGCTTGCCTGACCCAGGCTTTCAGGTCTTATCTCTTTTAGTTTACTAATAACCTCTCGGGAAAGGCCAGCTATATGTTCATATTCGAAGTCGCCAGGTATCTTTCTTCCCTCCAGCTTTTGCATCTTCCTGACAAGCTCAATCTGCCTCTTAATGTATCCACTGTATTTTACCTCGGTCTCCACAAGTTGTGCAATCTCATCGTTAATACTGTACTGTGGTGCTGATATACTTAATATATGATGATACCTTATCTCAGGTCTTCTTAACAACTGTGCAAGGCTCTGGGGCTCTTTAACTGCAGTGGCATTGAGCTCAAGAAGCAATCTGTTTATCTCCTCAGGTCTTACCCTGGTCTGCTCGAGCCTTTTAATCTCCCTCTTCAGCAGGTCTCTTTTTCTGACAAACCTCTCGTATTGTTCTTCAGAGATGAGTCCTAACCTGTAACCCTTTTCGGTCAGCCTCATGTCAGCATTGTCATGCCTGAGAAGGAGCCTGTATTCTGCCCTTGAGGTAAACATCCTGTAGGGCTCTGTGGTGCCCTTTGTCACAAGGTCGTCTATCAAAACCCCTATGTAAGCCTCATGACGGCCAAGTATCAGGGGAGCATGGCCCTTTATCTTAAGTGCGGCATTTATGCCTGCAATCAGACCCTGTGCTGCTGCCTCCTCGTATCCAGAGGTACCGTTTATCTGACCTGCAAGGAACAACCCCTCAATCTTTTTTGTCTCAAGAGAGTGTTTAAGCTCTGTGGGATAGACAAAGTCATACTCAATTGCATAACCAGGTCGCATTATCTCTGCATCTTCAAGCCCGGCAATACTGCGTACAAGCCTTATCTGCACATCATAGGGAAGGCTTGTGGAGATGCCGTTTGCATAGTACTCGGTGGTCTTAATACCCTCGGGCTCAAGAAAGACCTGGTGTCTTGGTCTTTCAGCAAACCGTACCACCTTGTCTTCTATAGAAGGACAGTACCTTGGCCCTATACCCTTTATCTTTCCGCTGTAAAGTGGTGAGCGGTCAAGACTGCTTTTTATTATCTCGTGAGTCCTTTCGTTTGTGTAGGTAATGTAACAGGGAAGCTGTGGGTTGGTTATCTCATGAGTAGAGAATGAAAAGGGCACTGGTGGGTCATCTCCCCACTGCTCGGTGGTCCTGGAGAAATCTATTGTCTTTGCATCTATCCTTGGTGGAGTGCCTGTTTTGAGTCGGCCCATCTGAAGACCAAGGGATTTCAGGGATTCAGAAAGCCCAATGGATGGAAACTCACCAGCGCGGCCAGCCTGGAAGTTTTCAAGCCCGATGTGTATAAGTCCTTTAAGAAAGGTCCCTGTAGTGACAATTACGGCCCTGGCTTCGTAGAAGACATCAAGAGATGTGAGCACTCCTCTGACCCTTCCGTCCTTTACAACTATGCTTTCCACAGTGGCCTGTTTTATCGTCAGTCTTTCCTGCTCCTCAAGCACCTTACGCATGTTAAGCCTGTAAAGCACCCTGTCTGCCTGGGCTCTGAGTGACCATACAGCAGGCCCCTTACTGCGGTTTAGTATTCGAAACTGGATGCCTGCAGAGTCAGCCACCCTTGCCATCTCACCACCAAGGGCATCAACCTCCCTTACCAGATGTCCCTTTGCAAGTCCACCGATTGCAGGGTTACAGGACATCTGCGCAATGGTATCAAGATTAAGAGTGAATAGACAGGTTTCCATGCCCATGCGTGCTGCTGAAAGGGCAGCCTCGCATCCTGCATGCCCTGCACCAATCACCACTACATCAAACTCTGCTTCTTTATACATTGAAATGCTCTCTCAGGCGTTGAAGTTTCTGGTAACCTGTGCGGCTGATTCTCTTAAGGTCTTCTTCACATTCATTAAGCCTTTCGGTTAGCTTTGGTTTCCACTCAGGAGGTGTGTTTTTTGCTGACAGAAGCCCTACATACAGAGAGGAAAGCCCATATAGGAACCTTGCATTCTCAGGGTCAACACTCAGAAGCCTCTGTAGCACAAGGGTTGGAAATAGGGGATTTTCAACTTCATAAACCATGTCGTACATCTTATCCAGTATTACCGTCTCCTCTATCATGACATCCACATCAATATAGGTTTTTCCCTCATCATCCTGGTCTATGTACTCAATATGTTTTGCTTCGTCAATGGTCTTATTAAAACACTCCTTGCTGCAGAAGAAACCGGGTAGATTAATACAGAAAAGGCCATGCACCATGTAAATGGTGTTGCCCTGAGGTGTATCCTTTACCACCTTTATCTCTTTACCACAACTGTCACAGACTGTTTGAAGCTCCTTTCTCATGCTTTGTCTCCTTTGTCTTTTGTTACTTATTATATCTATGGTAATAGGTATAACGGGCAGAATGCAAGAAGGATAAAGATGAATTTATTTGAATTTGAGTTTTTTGCAAATATAGACGATAATGTAATTAAGGAGTGGATAAGGAGCTGGTTTTTCTGATTGAATGCCGAAAGGATGTTTTTTATGGGCGAGGAAGAATACAGAAGGTACATACGGTATGTAATAAGGGCGATGTTAAGAGGCATAGTGTTGTTTCTGTTGAGTATCAGCCTGATAATTCTGCAGGATAAACAATCTATTCTTATGCAACTTTTTACCTCCAATGCAAGCATAAAGAGGGCCCTTCCTGCGATAGTCTTTCTGTTCAGTGCCTCCTATCTCTGGTATTACACCTATCTGGGAGCAAAGATAATGCGTAGAAAGTTGCAGATCTATATTGGATACACCAGGGCTATCATTGTGGTCTCAACCATGGCAATGGTGCTGCAGTATTTTTAGCGTTAATTGCGTTTGTTGGGGTTGGGGTGTAGTTAGTGTTGAGTTTTGAGTTTTGAGTTAGGCTTTTTACTAAACACTAAAAACTATGCACTCAAAACTAATAACTACTCCCTACACGCTACCCCCTACCCCCTACCCCCTGTCTTTTTACCCCCTACACGCTACCCCCTATCTTAGCCCTTTCAACCACTCAAAGGGTTTCTTCATAATATCTTCAAGAATTATGTGATGTTTCCTTTGCCAGTTAGGGTATTCTGTCAGGGTGCCGGGGAGATTGGTCTGTTCCTTTATGCCTGTAATATCGTTCAGGTTGACCATCAGCAGTTTTGATGGTGTCTTAGCAAGGTATCTGTATATGGCAATACATAGCGGCTCTGTCATCTGAGGGATCTTGTCAGGCTCTAACCCGATTCCATCAGGAAGAAGTCCTTCGTTGTTCAGTGCCCTCAGTAGTCTCCATCGATCGTACTGTCTTTCTCTGATGTCCTGCTGAAGAGCCTCTCTGTCAGGATAACGGTTCAATTCTTCCTTGATTTTTATGTCATGCCCCTCCCAGAATCCATAAATGGTTGGCAGGTCATGGGTTGTGGTAGATACTATTGCCATTTCAGGGTAGGCCGAAGGAGGAAGATACTCACCTGTTGAGTAGTCCTTTTCAAAGTAAAGGAGCCTGAAAGAAAACATCCCGTAGTGATAGAGCATTTCCCTTACCTCATGGGGCACTGTGCCAAGGTCTTCTGCCACAATAACCGCCTTCTGTTTCACACTCTCAAGGGCAATGATACTAAGCAGCTCCTCTGCAGGATATCTGATATAAAGACCCATCTCAGCTGGAAAGCCCTCGGGTATACAGAAAAGCCTGAACAGCCCGAGGGCATGGTCTATTCGGAGGGCACCTGCATGGGAGAGGTTCTTTCTTATCAGATTGATGAAAAAATCATAGCCCCTTTTCCTTAGCCTTGAAGGCGCAATCGGGGGGAATCCCCAGTTCTGTCCAAGGGGACTGAATGTGTCAGGAGGTGCTCCCACAGAGCAGCCATTAACAAATATATCCTGATTAGACCATACATCTGCCCCACCTGACAGGGAACCAATGGCCATGTCCCTGTAAATGCCCACTGCCATGCCGGCATCGATGGCCTGCTGCCTTACTTCTCTGAGTTCAAGATCAAGTAGCCACTGTAGATACTTGTAATAGAGTATCTCCTTTTCCCTTGCTTTCTCAAACTCCTTTACCTCGGGGTCTTCAGGGTGTCTGAACCCCAAAGGCCACTCTGTCCAGCCATATAGCCCTTCCGTGGCAAAATGCTCATAAAGTGCCATGAACAGGGCATATTCATGAAGCAGTTTCCCCTCCTCTCTCAGATACTTCCTGAATTGTTCTGCCCTTTTGGTGTGGTTGAGGTAATGCCTTTCATAAAACCCCTCAAAACACTCCTTTAATGCCCTGCACTTCAATGCATAAATGGCCTCATAGTCTATAAATTCTTTCTTTTTCAGCTCCTGTATCTTTTTTACTGTAGAGCTGTTGAGGGGTTCAGCATCCTGAACCGAGCCTATGTCTATATAGATGGGATTAAGATATAGTCTGCTTAAAGGTGCATAGGGGCTGATACCAGAGGGGTATTGATTGGTGGTTGAGTGAAGAGGATTGATGGCTAAAAAATCACCTCCCAGAGCGCTACCAACCCAGTTGATAAGGGCCTTCAGGTCTGTAAGGTCACCGATGCCCTGGTTGTTTGAAGAGTTAATCTCAAACAGATTTGCACCAAGCCCCCATAGCCTTCCATGCTGAAGTGCCTCAGGTATATATGCCTTCCGCGGATAAACTATCAGTTTTGCCTCATATCTGTGGCTTGAAGTATCAAGTCTTATATCGTAGTATCCGATCTCAGGGGGACAGGGGATGGCAACCTGAAACTCGTTAAATACCCCTTCGGGGCCCTGCCATCTACACTTAAGTTCGCATTCAGAGGGGATGAGAGACTTCTTAAAGAGGAGTTCATTGTCAAGCAAAAGGCTGATTTCAACAGGTCTGTTCAATGGATGGCCATCAGATAGTTTGAAAGAGACCTTTACATCACTTTCCTGCCCTGTAAAATAAACAGGCTCAAGTACCCCTGATGCCTCTGTATGAAGTATCTCATCGAAGGTTTCTTTTAATTCAACGGTGTTTTCAACAGGGTAGCCAAGACATCCAAGCAGGGCTTCCTTTACCTCAATGGATGCGGTTCGTTTATTTCCCCAGACATCGTAGTACTCATCAATTATGCCCTCATGAAGTGCAATCCTGTTTATAATTTCATCCTTATTCACTGTCTATCTGTTCCTTTATCTGCCTGATATCAAATGACAGAAAGGCACCGAGCCTCTTTACCTCCTCTGGCAGGGGTTTGTTTTTATAATGAGTTGAGAGCATGTCATAGAAGATGTTCTGTATTGTCCAGAGGTTAATGGAAAAACCAGGTTCCCTGCATTCCTCAAGACACCCTAAGTACTCCTTGATAATTGAGATATCCATTTTATCGGCAGGCATTCTGAAGTTACGCTCAAGGAATTTCCTGAAAAGGAATTCGTATTTTTCAGCCTCAAGCCTCAATGAGGCGCTCCTTAATATTGAAAGTATATCCGACAGCTCAGCGCAGGAGCCCCTCTGCAGTATATCGATAAGCACGGTACGAAGAAGGCTCTCCAGGATGCTTTTGGCACTTGAGGGCAGTTCATTAAAGTACTTAAAAAGAGGTTTAAGCTCTGCGTAAAGTCTTCTTTGTATGGAAAAGAGAGGTTCTGTCTTCCGATTTATTAACTCTTCCAAGTATTTTTCCCTCTCCTCTGAAAGCAGGTCATTCAGGGTATAGGTCTTTTTCCCTATGGTTATCATGGCGTCCGGGTTGTTAGGATTTGTTACCACCACATCTATAATCGCCTTTTTTTCAGATGGTGCAATTTCTATGTGAAGTTTTTCTCTGTGGTGCTCCGTTTTCTTATGGGGTTTTTGTCTTTTTATCGTAAGGTTTCCCTTTTTATAGACACTTTTTTCAGGGTGTAAACTGAAATAAAAACCACCTATTAAAGCGGCATCCTTTATATCTATTAAAAGGGGCATAACCCTCTCTCTGAACATATCAGCCAGGCTGCCTACTTCAGGGATATTGCTTTTCCCATCTGATAGTATCTCAAGAAAATCATCAAGAAGGCTGTTAGAGGTTATCTCCTCGTGAAGTTTCATAGCGCGAAGGCTGTAACAGAGTATCTGTATGGTTTCGGGCCTTGAAGGCTCATCAAAGAACCAGCCACAGCTTGTATACATAAGCATTGCATTTTTCTGCATCTCAAGCAGTTTCAATGATGCCTCTATGTTCTTTGTTCTCTCCGGGTGTTTGAGGTTGTTTTTAACGAAGGTATCTTTGTGGCCTGGCTCAAGGAGCATATCTATGTAGTGGTTCCTTGCATCCCAGGGGCTTATAAATAGGTCTTCACCATATTCCTGAAAGGTCTTAATGAGGTTATATCTCAGGAAATCCACTGCCTCCCTGAGGGGAGCCCTCCACTGTTGTGTCCAGCCCTCCTGTGTGGGGATGCTGCAGCCGCAGTCAGAACGCCACCTTTCAACTCCATGCACACAGCTCCAGGAGGTGTTTTCCTTTATCATTACCTCCATATTGGGCGGACGCTCGCTGAGGTAGGAGCCAAAATTGGTTATAAATGCCTCTTTTTCATCCTCTATCTGCCTTATGCCGTAGGAGAGTGCCATCTCAGCAAATTTGTGATGATGCCCATAGGTCTCCCCATCGGTTGCTATGCAGACAAGGGGATAGTCTGCTGATTCAGTGGACTCAGAGAGAAGCCTTCTGGCAAAGGTATCTCCATTTTTTAGCAGATCTCCAAAGGCCACCTGATGGGAGAGCTGTCCGTTATAAAAGAAGATGACTATTTCCCTGCCCGTGGGAAGTCGTTGAAGATAGGGTTGAGAGGTATCTATATCTGCTGAGTTAATTTTTTTCCATCTTTTTCCCTCAATGGGTTTTACCCTGTCTGCCTGATTGGGTGAGAGTATGGTAAACCTGATGCCCTGCTCAGCAAGGATATCAAGGGTCTCCAGGTCAACAGCGGTTTCAGGAAGCCACATCCCTTCGGGGTTTCGGCCAAAGTGAAACATAAAGTCCTTTATCCCCCAGAGCACCTGCGTTATCTTATCCTGTCGATTGGCAAGGGGCATTATCATGTGGTTGTAACATTGAGCGATTGCATTACCATGCCCACGGTTTCTGTCTCTGCTTTCTAAGTCAGCACTGATTATACGGCGGTAAACAGAGGGGCTATGCTTCATCAGCCATCTCATCAGGGTTGGGCCAAAGTTAAAGCTTATCCTGCTGTAGTTGTTGACAAGTCTTGTGATTAGTCCCTGCTGATTAAGTATCCTGGAAACCGAGTTTGGTGCATAACATTCAGCATTTACCCGTTCGTTCCAGTCATGATAGGGAGATGCGGATGGTTGCTTAAGTATAATGTCTAACCAGGGGTTTTCCCTTGGTGGCTGATAGAAATGACCATGGATGACAATAGCCCTCTTCATGTATTGATAATACTACAGAATGGATTGTAAGTGAAGGGAATTATCTCTGCCCTGAGAGCTCTGCCTTAAGTACAGTCCCTGTTTCTCTGGAAAGCCTGGCTATCAGTTCGTTATACTGATGTATCTTTTGTCTGAAGTCAGCCATGTATTTTGCAGGCACAGGTCTGTCTCTTGGTACCCTCATGCTGAGGGGATTTATAAACCTGCCGTTTTTCTTCACACGATAATCCAGATGGGGACCTGTTGCAAGCCCTGTGCTTCCAACATAGCCAATGACCTCACCCTGTGTGACCCTGCGTCCCCTCCTTATGCCCCTTTTTATCCTTGACAGATGACCATAGTATGTAACATATCCGTTTGGATGTCTGATAATTACACACTTACCATAGGCTCCTCGCCATCCAGCAAATATAACTGTGCCATTTCCAGCGGCTGATACAGGTGTGCCTGTTGGGGCAGCATAGTCCACGCCAAGATGGGGCCGTACAATCTTCAGTATGGGATGCCTTCTATGGTAAGTAAATCGTGAGCTGATATATTTGAACCTCAAAGGTGCCCTGAGCAGAGCCTTTTTCAAAGACCTGCCTTTACGGTCAAAGTAGTACTGCTTTCCGTTTATACTGTAAAGATAGGCTTCGTATTTTCTGCCATTGTTTATAAATTTTGCAGCCCTGATCCTTCCATAACCCTTGAATACATTGTCCTTCCAGAGTTCCTCAACCAGCATCTCAAACCGGTCACCCCTGCGAAGATCAGTAACAAAGTCTATCTCTGATTCAAATATCTCGGCAAGTTCAATGGCAAGCCTTTGATGTTCTGCTGTATGACCAATCGCATCAATAAGGTTGGACTCAATACTTCCAGTAAGTAGGGCCAGTTTCTTTTTATAATTTACAGACTCCCTGATGGCACTGAAACGGTCTTCAAGGTTAATGACCTTGAGATATTCGAGGTCGTTAATAGAGTATTTAAAAACGCTGAGTTTTTCATGCCAGGTGCCAGGTTCCTTAATGGTTGTAATAACATATGAACGGAAGGGTTTCAGCTTTACCAGGTTATAAACCCTTTTTGATGCACTGGTTATTTCTGGAAGATATCGGAGACTTATCCCTTCCTTTTTAAATATATCGAAAAGAGATTCTCCCCGATTAACTATACCAACGATGGTCTTTATCTCGGGTAGCTCAAGCGAAACAGGATGGCCTGGATAGGTTTCTGGAAGATGCTCTCTGCCAGATATACTATTGATGTAAATAAAACCAGACACAATGATAATTGAAAACATGAATAAACATAGTCTCTTCATACTCACCTATTATAAACCTATCTGTAACATAATTTGAATATGTACAGTGTGTTTGCTCCAGTGTATCCTCAAATCAGTCCTTCTCTGAGATAATGAAACGGGCAACCTCGTTTTTAAGATTTGCAACAAGGGTGGTAAAGTTGCTTACCAGTTTGCTTATCTGCTCAACGGTTACAAAGGTGTCGTCTGTAATTTGTGATATGGTATCAGCAGCCCTCATGGACTCTTCAGAATATTCACGGTTTTCTTCGGCCATCTCAAGCAGCTTTTCAGAGAATTTATGAACATCTTCAATAGTCTTAGCAATTATAGGGGTGTTGGTCTTTTGTTCATCAGCTCCTCGTTTAACTGCATCTGCAATGATTCTCAGTTCCTCTGTAGATGTAGAAATCAGCTCAGTGGTTTTTTTCTCTTCATTTACAGCTATATTAATCTTGTTAAGCTGGTCTGTGCTTTCCTGTACGAGTCTGAATATGTCAGCACATCTGTCTGCCTGAAGCAGTGCTATATCAGAACTCTGCCCTGCAACCTCTGATGCCCTGTTAGATGCCTCTGCTATATCACTAAAAACCTTTTTCAATCTCTCAACCGACTCTGTTCCTTTAACCGTGGCCTTCTGTAGTTCTTTAAGCATTTCCACTGCAGAAACTGACTTGTCCTGGATGTCTTTTAATATCTGCTCTATCTCTTTAACATTTTGCTGGGTATTGTTGGAAAGCTTTCTTATCTCATCAGCCACAACTGCAAAGCTCTCTCCGTGTTCTCCTGCCTGAGCTGCTATAATGGCAGCATTAAGGGAAAGCAGGTTTGTCTGGTCAGCAACATCACTTATTATGTCAAGCACCCTTGAGACTTCTGTAGAACGAAGCTTCAATGACTCAATTATATCAGAATACTCATCTACAAGGCCGAGATTCTTTTCCCAGAGTTCGTTTATCTCAGTCACAACATCCATGCCAGAGGTCTTTGCCTTTTTAGAGACCTCCTCGGTAAGGGATTTCGAACTGGAAGCCTTCTCTCCAAGCTCCACTGCAGAGTGATTGAGGATCTCGGTATTTTTCCTGGTTTCCTCTGTTGTAATATTAAGCCCCTCGATAAGGGTGGCTATGTTGATGATATTTTGTTGATTTTCTTGAACAGCAGATATTATCTGTTCGAGTTCGCTGAACATCCTGTCTGCATAGCTAAATAGTTCCTCAGTAGAAGCCGTCATCTGGGCTACAGAGGATGAACTTTCCTCAAGGCTTTCCGAGAGCTTTCTGGCATCTTCAACAAGGTGGCGAAGGGTAGAATCGGTTTTTTCAATGGCCCTTTTTACAGAAAGTATTCCCTCTCTCTGTCTTTTAGCGCCAGCCGATAGAGTGTTGTGCTGAGTGTTTAACTGAGAGGCGGCCTGTTCCACCTCGCTTGCAGCTATTTTTATCCTTGCTACAAGATTTGAAAGATTCTCCAGGGTGGCCTGAAGGTTTTTTATAAGTTCACCAAACTCATCCTTTGCCCGGTAGTTTATCTTTGCCGTAAGGTCACCATTTGATGCCTTTCTTGTGAGATTAAGTATCTTTTTCACAGGTCCACTAATGCTGACATGAAGCATAATGGCGATAATGATGCCTGCTATGATCCCAGCAATAACAAGCAATATTGAGGTGTTTTGAGCTGCCCCTCCTTTTTTAATCATTTCCTCCTGTTTTGACATGATTTTATTATTAATATTTTCCTTAAGCTGACTGCTAATCCTGTAAGCCTGCTCTTCGATATCAAGCAGTGTGCGCTCCCAGGACCTGACGCCCTCGCCGGTTCTTCTTATTGCCAGCTCCTGAGAGTAACCTATCATACCAGCCCTGAATTCCTGGAGCTTTTCTATAAATTTTTTCATGAGCCTTGCATCTTCAGGGCTGAGGTGTTTAAGGAAGTTTGTTGATGCCTGAATAAGGGTATCGGTCTTTTTTATTATTGGTCTTATATCTTCCTTTTCATCTATCACAAAGGTAGTAAAGGCCCTTCGGATACTCAGAAACCTGGACAGGATATCATCAATGTCCCTTTGCTGGGGAATTAACCTGTAAGAGATATCCTCAAGTGATTTCTCAACAAAGCTTGTGTAATAAGTGGAGACAAGCCCTATTATTGCTACAAGAATTACAAGTATTATAAGCCCTGTTTTTCTTATTTTAGAGGCCGACAGGTCTTCAAAATAGAGAAAGATTCTATTTAAAGATGAGATAGAGCTTTTCTGATATCCTGCCCTGTCCATAAAAATACTCCTTGGAGTTATCTATAGGCTCGCCGTAAAGACCGTAAATAGACACACCAAAAAGATACCTCTTTTTTGATGAGGGATTAAAGGCCACATCGTCGTCATGCCCGGTGTTAAGGGCACGGGAAAACTCTATAGTCCAGTATCCGTCTTTCCATAATCCCTTTGCCTTCACATCTGCCCTGCTACCAGTAGGTTGTGTATGCTTGTATGATGGAACAATGTCTCCCTGGTAAGTGGTTACTACCTGTCTTTTATAACATCCCCTGCCCTGGTCTCCAAGCCTGTGTAGGTATCTTATTTTGCCTGTCCTGCTTTTTACCTTCTGAGCCTTTCTGCCCTTTTCAGAAGACAGGATATGCATCTTATCGCTGGCATGTCCCAGTGGGTCGGTTCTGAATGCCTTCCAGTACCAGACATCAGCCCTGTAGTCATTGTCAGCAAAGTTTGAAAGGTCTACATCCTTAGACTCCATATTCCACTTTATAACAAAGGTATCTTCTCTCTGTGGCCCAATCTTATATGCCCTGAGTTCCCTGTCCCATACCCAGGGTTTATGCATCCTGTCTTCCCTTTTATCAGGGTATCTTGCAAGTATGAATATCTCTTTATCTGTATAAACTGCCCTGAGCTCTATTGTGGCATCCACTCTCCTGTCTTTTACCATTATTGGCTTTGCCTTTTGCCAGATGCTGTCTATCTTGCCATCAATAACTGGTGCCTTTGAGACCTTCACAGCAGTCAATACCTTAGCACCATAGGTAACAGTTGTAAATGCAACTGTTAATAACACTGCCAATAATAAAACCAGAAATCTCTTTGCCTTCATAATTGACCTCCCTGGTAAAAGAATATACTTCTTCTACATATCGGACAAAAGGATAATTTGTTTAAAGAAGACCCTCTGGTTATTGGACTGCTTAACTGAACACCCACAATAATGTTTAAAATTGTTTTATAACATGCGTGGTTCATTAAATGATATTATAGCAAAATATTCTCTAAATTGCATTAACCAGTTTATTTTACGAAAGATTGTCGTCTTTTAACCCTTTAAACAGGAAGTAAAAAAGACAGGGTGTAGGGTGTAGGGGGTAAAAAAGACAGGGTATAGCGTATAGCGTGTAGGGTGTAGTAAAAAACACCTTATCCATGCCCCCAACAAACGCTATAAACTCAATAAACGCAAAGAACGCAATGAACGCAAAGAACGCTATCCGGTTTTCTTAAAACCCTGTTAAAGCTTTATAATAGTTTGTATGATTACTGTTAAAGAGAGAAACGGCAGGGTTCATTATGTGGAGGGGCCGAAGGAGGTAAGGGCCATATTGCGGAGGCTCAATATACTTGAGAACACGGTAATAGTGGTAAAGGATGACGAGCTTTTGACCCCTGACCGTCAGGTAGAGGATGGAGCCACCATAGAGCTCATACCTGTGATCAGTGGAGGCATGAAATGCAGGGTATGTGATGAGACAGCAGTAATAGGCATTCCGAGGCACAATGCTTCATTCTGCAGGGAACATTTTATTGAGTTTTTCAAAAAGCAGGTTCTCAGGGCAATAAAGAAGCACAGGATGTTTAAAAAGGCCGAGCGGATACTTGTCTGTATTTCGGGGGGAAAGGACAGCCTCACGCTCTGGGATGTGCTTACCGAGCTTGGATACGACACCACAGGGCTTTATATTGACCTTGGAATAGAGTGGTATTCTGAGAAGTCAAAGCTACTGGCTCTCAGGGCATCGGAAAGATTGGGAAAGAGGCTTATAATTAAGGATTTTAGTAGTGAGTGTGCACCAATAAAGGAAGTGGCAAGACGAGGTGGCAGGACAGATTGCTCTGCCTGCGGCACAGTCAAGAGACATTTCTTTAATAAAGTAGCCATTGAGGAAGGCTTTGATGTGGTTGCAACAGGCCATAACCTTGACGATGAAGCTGCGAGACTGCTTGGTAACCTCCTGAGGTGGCAGTGGGAATATCTGGGACGGATAACCCCTGTGCTTGAAGAGGCAGATGGGTTGAAAAGGAAAGTAAAGCCCCTTTGCAGGCTTACAGAGTATGAAATTGCTACTTATGCCTTTTTAAAAAAGATAGATTACATTGTTGAGGAATGTCCTATGAGCAGACACTCAACAAGTCTGCTTTACAAGGATGCGCTAAACAGGATTGAACTTAACAGCCCTGGAACCAAGCATTACTTTTATCAGGAGTATCTAAGGTCAGCTGTAAAAAGACTCTCTCATGCACGGGAGTTTTCAACATATAGGTGCAGTATCTGTGGAATGCCCACATCAGAAAAGGTCTGTTCATTTTGCAGACTGACTGCGCGTTATCAGGAAGGAAAGAATTGACTACTGGTTTTCCATAAAAATAGTATCAAAGTCCTTGTGTATCTTTTTGAAGGCCTCCAGTATTGATGGGTCAAAGTGTTCTGGGCTTGTCCTTCCATCGCCTTCTGTTATTATCTCGTAAACTTTATCATGAGAAAATGACGGCTTATATGGTCTTGTTGCACGAAGTGCATCGTACTGGTCAACCATCATAACAATGCGTCCTTCTATGGGAATCTCTTCTCCCTTTAAGCCATTTGGATATCCTGTACCATCCCATCGCTCGTGGTGGGTAAGTGCAATAGATGCTCCCATCTGAAGCACAGGGTAGATAGAGCCATTCAGGATTTCAAATCCAATGGAGGTGTGCTTTTTAACTATCTCAAACTCCTCAGGAGAGAGTCTTTCTGATTTCAACAGTATACTGTCAGGTATGCCTATCTTGCCTATATCGTGCATGGGACTTGAGTGCTGAAGCAGTTCAATGAACTCCTTGTCAAGCCCAAGCTCCTCTGCAAGTCGTTTGCAGTATATGCTGATTCTTTTAATGTGGCTTGCCGTGTCTTCGTCTCTGTATTCTGAGGCGATGGTAAGCCTTTCGATTATCTCTTTGCTTGCTTCTTTAACCTGTTGGAGGGCAAACTGAAGGTCCTTTGTCCTTTCAAAAACCATTTCCTCCAGTCGCTGGTTATACTGGCGATTGAGCATTACAAGCTCATAGTAACTTAATGCCTTATTTACAGAATAAAGTATGTATTCTATCTTGAAAGGTTTGATTATAAAGTCGTGGGCTCCGTGTTTTATTGCATTTATGGTCATCTCCATGTCAGGATATGCGGTAAGCAATATTACAGGTATATCGGGATTTTTAAGCCTCAGTCTTCTAAGAAGGGTAAGCCCATCCATGCCTGGCATGACAATATCGGTAATGACAAGATGAAATTCCTTTTTTGAGAACAGTTCAAGGGCATCCTCGGGACTTCCTGTTTCGGTTATAACATATCCCGCCTCTTCAAGAGCAGTTACTATAACCTCTCTGACAACAGGGTCGTCGTCCACTACAAGTATGGGATGGTGGTTTTCTTTTTCCACAGTATTTACATTATACAGATAAGAGTAATGAAAAACAATATTTAGCCCATGTCTCTGCTGGTTGATTTATGATATTATATTTAACCCAATATATTACGGAGAAAGGATTGGCTGACCTGATAGAAAGGGCAAAAAGGGTACTGAACATTGAATCAGAGGCAATAAAGGCCCTGGTTGACAGGATAGATTACAACTTTGTCAGGGCAGTGGAGATAATTTACTCAAGCAGGGGGCGCACTATAGTAACAGGGATGGGGAAATCGGGTATAATAGGCAAAAAAATAGCTGCAACCCTATCCTCTACAGGGACCCCTGCTGTGTTTTTACATCCTGCCGAGGCTGCTCATGGTGACCTTGGTATGGTGACAGAGGAAGATGTAGTATTAGCGCTGTCAAACAGCGGTGAAACCGAGGAGGTAATCAAGCTAATTCCCTATATTAAACGATTCAATGTATCGTTAATATCAATGACAAGACCGGGCTCAACACTTGCTCAGGCCTCTGATGTGGTGCTTGATGTATCTGTAAAAGAGGAGGCCTGTCCATTGGGTATAGTGCCCACTGCATCTACTACAGCCACACTTGCCATGGGTGATGCCCTTGCCGTGGCGTTGTTTGAGAAACGAGGCTTTAAAGAAGAGGACTTTGCCATGTTTCATCCAAATGGCTCACTTGGCAAAAGGTTGCTGGTTAAGGTGGAAGACCTTATGCATCAGGGACACGAGATTCCCATGGTTATGCTTCACACGATTATGACTGATGCAGCAGTTGAGATGTCATCGAAAAGACTTGGTATGACCGTGGTATGTGACAACGAAGGAAGGATAGCAGGGGTTATAACCGATGGAGACCTCAGAAGAGGAATCCAGCGATGGGGAGCTGAATTTTTTACAATGAAGGCAGAGGATGTGATGACAAGACAGCCAAAGACAATACAGCGTGATGTGCTTGCCGTAAAGGCCCTTTCAGTGATGGAAAAACACTCTATAACCTCACTGATTGTGCCGGATGAAAAAAATAGACCCCTGGGGGTTCTACATCTTCACGACATACTAAAGAGTGGGATTGTATGAAAAGAGTAAAGAGAAAGAAGGGCTATTTTGGTGATTATGGTGGCCGATATGTGCCAGAGACTCTTATCCCTGCCCTTGAAAAGCTGGACAGGGAATTCAGGAGGCTCTGGAAAGACAGAGAGTTCAGGAAAACATTCAGCGCACTGCTTAAGGATTATGTAGGAAGGCCAACCCCACTTTATTATGCTTCAGGGTTGAGTAAATATCTTGGTGGTGCCAGGATATACCTGAAACGAGAGGACCTTACACACACAGGTGCCCATAAGATCAACAATGCCCTGGGACAGGCACTGCTTGCAAAGGCAATGGGCAAGAAGAGGCTGATTGCGGAGACTGGCGCAGGTCAACATGGCGTTGCTACCGCCACAGGTGCCGCACTTGTGGGACTTCAGTGTGAAATTTACATGGGTGCAGAGGATGTAAAGAGACAGGCCCTTAATGTTTTCCGTATGCAACTCCTTGGTGCCAGGGTTACAGAAGTAAGGGCAGGCTCACAGACACTGAAGGATGCCATAAACGAGGCACTGAGAGACTGGACCACCAATGTCCGTAACACCCACTATGTGTTAGGCACTGTCTTCGGGCCACATCCCTATCCCACAATAGTAAGAGAGTTTCAGTCAGTAATTGGCCGTGAAGCAAGACGTCAGATACTAAATGCCGAAGGCCGTTTACCTGATTACCTTATAGCCTGCGTGGGCGGTGGAAGCAATGCAATGGGGCTTTTCAGTGCTTTCTTAAAAGACAATGTAAAGATGATAGGCGTTGAGGCGGGCGGCAGGGGCATTAGGTCTGGTTTACATGCTGCCCGGTTTGCCGGTGGTTCTGTGGGGGTGTTTCAGGGCTGCAGAAGCTATCTCCTTCAGGACAAAAACGGAAATGTCCTTGGCACTCATTCTGTTTCTGCAGGACTTGATTATGCATCGGTAGGCCCTGAGCATGCCTACCTTCATGACATAAAAAGGGTCAGATATACCTATGCTACTGATAAAGAGGCACTGAATGCCTTTGAGGTGCTTTCAAAAACCGAAGGGATAATCCCTGCCCTTGAGTCAGCCCACGCTGTGGCAGAGGCAATAAAACTTGCTCCAGAGTTAAAAAAGGATGCCATAATAATTGTCAACCTTTCAGGCAGAGGAGATAAGGATGTACCCCAGGTTGCAAGGATGAAGGGCTATACTGTGGAGCTATAACCACAGTCAGCTCATAGGGCGGGGAATTTAGCGTTGAGCTCTAAATGTTGACTGGATGGTAGAATTTCAGATTTCAGATTTAGGATTTCAGATTTGGAAGGCAAAAACACTTGACATATCTTTAATGATTGTGTATATTTTATTGAATTTAAAATCCCTGATTGGGAACCCCTGATTCCCTAAATGGGAAAAAACAGTATAAAGAGATTAAAAAGTTGCCTTATTTTTAATGGCCTTACACCGTTAGAGGGGATGGCATACTTTTTGTAATTACATGAGATAAAGATTGTGAAAAAGGCATTTTGCCATAATTAATTTCAGTTTAAGGAAGGAGGTGAATAAGTAATGAAGAAAGCACTGGTACTTTTTATCGTAGTAGCAGTAGCAGTGGCCTTTATAGGTACAGCTCTGGCAGTTCCACCTGGTAGGACCATTGAGTTCAAGGGTGGCCCAATGGGCAAGGTTGTTTTTGAGGGTGCAAAACACAAGGCTGCAGGGCTTAAGTGTAGTGACTGCCATCCAAAGATCTTCCACATGAAGAAGGGCGCAGACAAAATCACCATGAAGGACATCTATGCCGGCAAGTACTGTGGCACCTGTCATAATGGTAAGAGGGCCTTCGCAGCAAAGACAAGCTGTAAGAAGTGTCATAAGAAAAAAAGAAGAGTAATTAAGGGTTGCTAATTTAGGATACTTTAAAACTACTAAAGGGCTCCGTTAACGGAGCCCTTTCTTATTAGACAGGAACTTTCTGTTCTGTAGCTTCCATTTCACGGCATATCTTTTCCATATAGGGGATGAGATTTATTCTTTCAATGCCAGGCGGTTCTTTCAGGACAAAGCTAATAAACTTCATTAGCCCTACCTTAACACTGGCCCCTGAATCATCTTTGAAACTGAATATATATCCTCTGGAACGGTCTGTTTCATTATAGAAGTTAATGGCCTTTTTTCTGAATAATCTGTCAGCCTCTTTGATGATATTATCAATCTTTTTAGTTTGAGCAATTACCAGGAAGTCGTGGGTGCCAACGGTTCCAACAAAACTGCCTTTAACACCAGAGCAGGTTGTTTTTAAGATGGCTGCTGCCCATTGTATCAGTTCGCTGTGATTGTTATATCCGTATTTAAGAAGATAGGGATGAATGTTGGCAATACGAACAAATGCAACGGCGTATCTTCCTATTCTGGGATAAACCGTTTCAAGTTTTTTTAGCACTGCCTGTCTATCTGGCAAACCTGTCAGATAATTTGGCCAGAGGAATGGATTGTCCTGCTTCCTGTGAAGCTCATCAAGGTATTTCTTTGCCTCTCTTAAACCCATAAGTACCTCCCCAAACAGGATTTTATTTTTTTATGTATATGTTACACCTTGGGTCAGGGGCGCTCAGGCTTCCATAATAAAGCAGACTATGCACAGGGCACCCTCCGTGACAATTATTATATAAAAAACAGTCTATATTTTTACAGGGTGAACCGGTATAGTTTCTGAAAAAATCAAGAACAGGATTTGAGATTATTTTATCAATGCTATCAGTAAAGATATTGCCAAGGTAAAAATCCTTTATCCCGAAGAACAGATTGCAGGGATAGGCAGAGCCATCTGGCAGAACTCCTATCTTTACTGTTCCTGCAGGACATCTCAGAGAGGCAGATTTTTTATCAGGCAGGAAACCACCACAGAACACAGGCTCAATGGATGCAGGAGAAAATACATGCTGCCATGTACGATAAAACTCAAAAAATGTTACCCTGTACTCAGGGGGAACCACCTTAAGTGTATCAGGATATATAATGTAGTGTCTTTCCGGGCTTAAGGAGAGGATATTTTTTGTCAGGGTATGAATGTCTGTTTTTCTGTATAATGATTTGGTGACCGGTCTTTGCAACCTTATAAGGTCTGCCAGTGTATCAAGTTCTGTTTGCGAGTTAATCGAGATGCCAAGGTTTACACTGCCACGAAATCTGTGGCAAAACTCAATCACTTCTTCCTTCATGGAACCATTGGTGCTGATATTTACTCCAAGGCCTGCCTTTGCAGTGGCATGAACAATATCAAAGATACTGCTGTTTAAAAGGGGTTCACCACCCATGATGTCCACATACCGCACACCGTGCCTCTTTAGTTTTCTTAGAATCTTTAAATAACTCCCCAAAGTCATATCATCAGCCTGTCCCAGGCCCCTGTTAAAGCAAAAAGAGCAACTTCGGTTGCACCTGAGTGTGGGGTAGAGCTGGATATATTCAAGTCTTATAGCTCTCATAAAGAATATTATATCCAAAAGATGTTAAAATTATTGTTAAAGTTATCAGCCAGAATGCGGAGGAACTATGGCATACAGGGATTTGAGAGAGTTTATAGAGGTGCTTGAGACCCGTGGCCTGTTAAAGAGGGTTAAGGCCGAGGTTGACCCTGTACTTGAAATAGCTGAGATAAACGACAGGGTGGTAAAGGCAGGAGGGCCGGCCATACTTTTTGAAAACCCAAAGGGTGCAAAGTTTCCCTGTGTGGTAAATCTCTTCGGGTCCTTTGAAAGGATGAAACTTGCTCTTAAAGTTGATTCTCTCGATGATATAGGGAAGGAGATTCTGGAGTTTCTTGAGCCTGAGATTCCGACCAATCTAATTCAGAAACTCAAGGCCCTTCCAAAACTAAAAAGACTCAGCGATTTTCTTCCAAAGTATGTGAAATCAGGTCCCTGCAAGGAGGTGATTGTCAGGGATAACCCATCTCTTGACATTCTACCTGTGCTAAAGACCTGGCCACAGGACGGCGGTAGATTCATCACCCTGCCGCTTGTGTTTACAAAGGACCCTGAGACAGAGGAACGTAACTGTGGTATGTACAGGATGCAGGTTTATGACTCAAAGACCACTGGGATGCACTGGCACATGCACAAAGACGGTGCAAGACATTACAGGAAGGCTGAGTCTATGGGGAAGCGGCTTGAGGTGGCAGTGGCTATAGGGGCTGACCCGGCAGTGATGTACTCTGCCACTGCACCACTTCCAGAGGGGATAGATGAGATGCTTTTTGCCGGGTTCTTAAGAAAGTCACCCGTTGAGCTTGTTAAGTGTGAGACCGTTGACCTTGAGGTGCCAGCCAATGCTGAGGTGGTGCTTGAGGGATACTGTGAGCCTGGTGAAAGACGCATTGAGGGGCCCTTTGGTGACCATACGGGATACTACTCGCTTCAGGATGAGTTCCCCGTGTTTCATATCACCTGTATTACTCATAGAAGGGATGCCATTTATCCTGCAACAATTGTTGGTAAACCACCAATGGAGGACTGCTTTATTGCAAAGGCAACAGAGCGGATATTTCTTCCACTTATGAAGAAACAGCTTCCTGAAATAGTGGACATAAACCTGCCGATTGAGGGTGTGTTTCACAACATAGCCATCGTCTCCATAGACAAGAGATACCCGGGGCATGCCCGGAGGGTGATGTATGCCCTCTGGGGCATGGGACAGATGAGCTTTACAAAGATGATAGTGGTAGTGGATAAGTGGGTAGATGTTCAGGACCCATCAGAGGTGGTATGGCGGATAGGTAACAATGTAGACCCCAGGAGGGATGTAGTTATACTGGAGGGGCCTCTTGATGTGCTGGAGCATGCCTCTCCGCTTCCAGCTTACGGTGGTAAGATGGGTATAGATGCAACAAAAAAGTGGCCCTCTGAGGGATTTAGCCGTCCCTGGCCTGATGACATAGAGATGTCTGCAGAGATAAAGGAACTGGTCAGCAGGAGATGGAAGGAGTATGGACTTGACTGAGAGGTCATCAGAGGGGCTTTTCTGTAAAAACTGTGGTAGCAGGCTTGAACTCTGTGTTCGTTGAAAGACCGTGGTATTAAGCTGCAGGGCCTGCGGCAGTAGTTACAGGATATCGGATTATATCGAGTATATAGACGAAAAGATGTGGGAGATTATCTCATCGAGACCATGTAACAGGGCATAAATGGTTTATCGGGTTAATTGCGTTTATTGCGTTCTTTGCGT
>CAZEYP010000003.1:86656-92623 GCA_964515925.1 uncultured Nitrospirota bacterium | reverse complement strand
ACTGGATAAAGAATTCATCCGGATTTGTGATGCTTTCAATAAATACAAGGTGAAAATTGAGGATACAATAAAGGTGTCAGAATTTTTAAAAAAGAAAAAAAAGTAACATAAGATTTTTACTTAAAGCCCAAGCAGTACAATCCAAAACGAAGGTTCCATGGTCTTGCTACGTGGTCTCTGGATTTGACTGGCAGGAAAATAGTTTGCTTTCCGTACGCAATTTACTTTAAAGCGTACGGCTGTGAAAAATATAAAAAAAGAAGGAGATAGACATATGCCTATTAGTGCAACAAAATTGAGAGCAAACCTTTATAAGGTGCTCGAGCAGGTTGCCAAAAGTGGGGTGCCAGTGGAAGTGGAGCACAAAGGACGGCGTCTGAAGATTGTCCCCGGTGAACCTCCGAACAAGCTCAGTCGTCTGAAACCACATCCTGGATATCTTAAGGATGATCCAGAGTCAATTGTGCATATAGACTGGTCAGAGGAATGGAAGCCGTAGTTTATCTGGATACCCATGTGGTGGTCTTCCTTTATTCTGGTGTGGGAATTCGGTTCGGACCGAAGACTCGGGCTGCTATAGAGGACAACGCACTCCGCATATCACCAGTTGTTGGTCTTGAATTACAATACCTTTACGAAACAGGCAGGACATCTCTTCCAGCAAGGCCAGTAATTGAGGAACTGGCCGAAACCATTGGGCTAACTGTGTGCGACATGAGTTTTGTGGATGTATGTCTAAAGGCAGAAAACCTTTCCTGGACCCGAGATCCCTTTGACCGCCTGATTGTAGCACATGCTATGCTTGCAGATGCAGTGTTGATCACTAAAGACCGCTACATACGTCGTCATTATAAAAAGGCTTTATGGGGATGAGTTTTGTGTGACTATATGATGTATACAGTTTTTGAGTTATATTCAGTGTCAGTCGATGCAAGGAGATTGAAATGAGTCGAATTCATATATGCATGGTATCAGCACAGCCAATACCAAATCTTATACCAATAAGAATGGAAGAACATAAACCCGATTTGGTGATCCTGCTTGTTTCACCAGATATGATAGTTGAGGCTGATCGTATTGAGGAAGCTATAAAGTCTGATAGAATAGAAGTTAATAGAATTTCTGTAAAGCCTTATGATTATATTTCAATGCATAAGACCTGCGAGGGGATAGTTGAAAGATTTGCTAATGAAAATCTTATACTTAATGCTACCGGTGGAACTAAAATAATGGCACTGGCAGCAATGGATGTTTTCAGGTCAAAGGGATTGCCTGTTTTGTATGTTGATACCCAAAACAAAACAATTCATCAAATCTCTCCCGGGATTAGACCTTTGAAATTTAAAAATGTAATGGATGTTAAAATATACCTCAGTGTGTATGGTCAAAAGGTTGTTTCATCTGAAAGCGTCATTCAAAAGACAGATAAATATAAAGAAGTAATCAATACATTGATAAAAAATCCAGATAAATTCAGAGAGGCTGTTATCGATTTTAATCGTATTGCTTCAAGAGCCGTTAAATCTAATAAATTTCCACATATAGTTAAAGAAATAGAAACTTTAACATCTACTCAAGCTCACAGGGAGTTGTTGTATTTATATGAAAAAAGTGGACTTTTAAAAAAACGCAAAAGGGATGTTGAAATTTTTAAAAAAGAAGGAGCCGAGTTTATATCTGGCGGCTGGCTTGAAGAATATGTTTTTGGTGTTGTCAAGTCGCTAAATCCACCAGATGCACTTATGAGAGTTACTGTTAAGTGGGACAAAAAGGGCAAAAAGCCACCTACCAATGAATACGATGTGGTTTTTATATGGAACAACAAACTTTATTTAATTGAATGCAAAACTAAAAGATTTATGGGCAAAGATATAAGTTCAAGCACATCTGATCCAATATATAAATTAGACAGCTTGAAGGATTGGGCAGGTGGAGTTTATGGAGAGGGTATTTTTGTTTCATATAAAGGACTAACTGAGGATATGAAAGAAAGACTGGAAGCAAATAAATTAAAATACATAGAAGGTAAGGATATTGCCAATCTTAAAGAAAGACTTCATAAGTGGCTAATGTGATAGTTAAAATTAGAATTGGCTTATGAAAATCATAGACCTAAGCACATTATACTCGGAAACGGCAAAGCTTTCTGAGTTTGAGGATTATGTACAGAAGGCTAAAGATCTGGCTGGTGAGGGTGAAGTTGTGGTGCTCACTGGAGCAGGGCCTGTGTGGCTCTATCTTAAAATTGCCCATGCCCTTCACGGAGTGGCAAGGAAGCTGATTTACCGTAGCCCTGTAACCGGGGATGTGGTGATTTTTGACCATAGCCCTTTTTGAGGTTTCAGTTTTTTCTGAACTTATAAAGTTTCACGCCGGGAATCTTTTTGAAGTGAGAATCAAGGGTAAATATCTGAAGGTCGTATTCAATGGCAACTGAAGCAATAGCAACATCGGTTATTGGTAGATTTATACCTCTTTTTCTCAAAGAAGAAGATATTTGTCCAGCCTTTATCCAGAGGTCTGTTGGAATCTCTACAACTTCAACTGCTTCAGACAATACAAGTATTCTATATTCTTCTCTTTTGCTCTTAACACCCTGCAAGAGTTCAGCAAGCACTACTCCAGTGACTATAATTCTGTTTGTTTTAATCAGGTCTTCAACCTTACTGGAAATGGGCTCCTTACCTTTCAGAAAGTCTATTAAAACCGAGGTATCAGCGACTATGCCATCTCTTATCATTTTCTTTCATTTCCTCAAGTTCCAGTTTTTCGAGTTCCTCAGTTACATCCTCAATCTCAATCTTTCCTCTGAGAGCAAGGAGTTCCTTTATCTTCTGCTGACGAACAAACTCTTTCATGGCAATGGTTATAGCCTTTGTCCTGGATTTTTCTCCGGTGATTTTCTGCACTTCAGAAAGGAGATCATCTGGTATGTTTAATGTTGCACGCATATTATGCACCTCCATTGTATGCCAGTATTATATTACTATAATATATGATTGTAAAAAATATTGCAAAGATGGCTTGATTAATTCTCTTTTCTTTGGTGTGATTTATGAAGATTTTAGTAAAAATGCTCTCTGAAAAGTATATGCAATTTGCGTTCCAGACTGAAATGGGGAAAACCTGGCGAAGCGGTCTTGTAACTTATTGAAAAATTAAAATAAAAAAGGGGTGAGCAAGTGTAGGAAACGAGACTCCATTTAGAGAGGATTGCGACTACTTAGTTTGGTATTACTCCAAGTAATTTTGAGTTCTAAAAGAAACGGTTGTCAGGGTATAACTGCACAGGAGCTTTTTTAAATTTGCTTTTTTTATGTTTCTTATGCAATAATGTTATAAGCAAATACGAGAGTTTTTGCACTATGAGGCCGCAAAAACTTTTGTTTTTGCGGCCTTTTTGTTAAGAAGGCGAATTCTAATATGAAAGGATGAAGGGAACTTGGAAGTAAAGGTTAATGCTAACAACATCGACAGGGCATTGAAGCTTCTTAAAAGGGAAGTGGAAAAAGAGGGGCTTTTCAGGGATTTAAAAAATAAACGATTCTACGAAAAACCTTCCGTTAAAAAACGCCGTAAACAGAGGGAAGCAAGAAAAAGAAGAATCAAGGCATCACGCTACAGAAGGGCACAGCGGAAGTCCTGATAAAAATTTCCACTAAAACACAATTCTTAAAAAATCACAAGGAGAAGAAGTATGCAGACTAATTTTTCTGATTTCAACATTTCACAGGAGATATTAAAAGCTATAAAAGACATGGGTTTTGAAGAGCCCACCCCTATTCAGAAAATGGCAATTCCACCCGCCCTTGAAGGAAAAGATGTAATCGGACGGGCACAAACAGGCACGGGGAAAACCGTTGCCTTTGGCATCCCAATAGTTGAGCATTGCTCTAAAAAAAGGACGCCTCAGGCAATCATACTTGCACCTACAAGGGAACTTGCAGTGCAGATAGCTGAAGAACTAAACAGAGTGGGGAGATACAGGGGCATTTATTCTTTGCCCATCTACGGTGGACAGTCAATCGATAGACAGATAAGGTCGCTGAAAAAAGGTGTACAGATTATCGTTGGAACACCTGGCAGGGTAATTGACCATATCAAACGGGGCACACTTATGCTCGGTAATATCAGCACAGTTGTACTTGATGAAGCGGATGAGATGCTCAACATGGGTTTTATAAATGACATTAAATACATACTTAACGAGACACCTTCAGAGAGACAGACCATGCTGTTTTCAGCAACACTTCCACCCGAGATATTGAGGATATCAAAGAAGTACATGAGGCTGCCTGTTAAGGTTTCGGTGAACGCTGAAAAGATGGTGGTATCACAGATTAAACAGGTATTCTACGAGGTAAAACAATCTAATAAGATCACTGCCCTTTCGAGGATTATTGATGTAGAAGACCCGTCGCTTGCACTGGTCTTTTGCCATACAAAGAAAGAAGTAGATGAAGTCTCCTCAAAACTCAAACAGATGGGCTATTACGCCGGTGCCATACACGGCGATTACACTCAGGCTCACAGAGACAGGATAATCAAACAGTTCAAGACAGGTGAGATAGACATACTTGTAGCAACAGATGTTGCTGCAAGAGGGCTTGATATCTCAGGTGTAAGCCATGTCATAAACTACAGCATTCCACAAAACCCCGACAGTTACATTCATCGCATTGGCAGAACTGGAAGAGCTGGTAAAACAGGAATAGCAATCACCTTTGTAACACCAAGAGAGTACAAAAACCTTCGCATCATTGAGCGCACTGCAAGAACACGCATTCTCAAGGCAGAGCTTCCAACCAGGGAAGATGTAAGAAGAGTCAAGATGGAAGAGATAAAGGAAGAAATCACTGAATTAATAGAAAAGGGACAATACAGGGATTATCTCCAGATGGTGGATGAGCTTTCAGAAAGATTCTCAATCCGCGAGATTGCTGCATCGGCAATCTCAGCCCTCTATGATTACGACGATGAAGAGGATGAAACAAGCTCCACTGTAAGGTTGTTTGTAACCCTTGGCAAAAAAGACAACCTCCATGTTGGAGAGCTCGTTAGGCTTATCACTGAAAGGGCCAACATAAATCGTCAGAGCCTTGGAAAGATCATGATGTACGATGCCTTCAGCTTTATTGAGGTTGATGAAGAGGTTGCACCAGAGGTTATAAAGGCACTAAATGGTTCATTTCTTAAGGGACGAAGAATAAAGGCAGAGCCAGCAAAACCGAAAAACAGGGTGTAGGGAATAGGGAATAGGGTGTAGGGGGTAGGGGATAGGGGTAAAGTGAAATAACAGGGCTTTAGACTATACGCTACACGCTACTCCCTACCCCCTAAATACCAATATCCTGAGGGGGGATGAAGGTGCGCTGTGAAAGGTCTTTATCAATGAGAAAGAGCCCGCCCGGGTTGTTTTCATTGAGCTTAAGGCTCTGGATTATCTCATCTACAGAAGCCTCCTCTTCAACCTGCTCGTCGATAAACCATTTAAGAAAACTTGTGGTTGCGTGATCTCTCAGTTCAATAGCAAGGTCCATAAGGGCGTTTATCCTTGAAGTGACCTCCTTTTCATGCTCAAGCACCTGCTGAAAGACATGGAGAGGGCTTTCCCACTCGTTGGGAGGTGACTTTATCTCTGAAAACAAAACCCTGCCTCCTCGCTCGATGAGATAATTGTAAAACCTCTTTACATGGGTGAGTTCTTCCATTGCCTGCACCCTCATCCAGTTTGCAAACCCCTTCAGACTGATTGACTCGAAATAGGCTGACATTGAGAAATAGAGATAAGATGAATAAATCTCCCAGTTAATCTGCTCATTGATTGCATTCTGCATCCTTTCATCAAGCATAAGATATTCCTCCTTTATCATTATATTTATCATTATACAGGGTGTAGGGGGTAGTAAAAACACTCCAAACCAACCCCAACAAACCCATTTAACGCGATAAACCCAATAAACGCAA
>CAZEYP010000003.1:18029-86556 GCA_964515925.1 uncultured Nitrospirota bacterium | reverse complement strand
CACTCCAAACCAACCCCAACAAACCCATTTAACGCGATAAACCCAATAAACGCAACAAACGCAATCAACGCAATTAACTCAAGTAACCCGATAAACGCAATTAACGCAATAACCAATATACCAATTACTGATATTTATTTTATCATATCCATAAGTTTTTCTCTCATCTTCTTAAATAATTCAAGATACTCGGGCATCTGGTAGTCTTTATAGGTAAACTCGTGTGCCCTGAATCCTCCCTTTCTGTAGAAAAGGGTTACCTCTGCATAGATTCCCCTGCCAAGGTAAATCCGATGGGCATAGTTTTTTGTAGTGGCAAGCACAAGCTTTGAAGGGGTTATGTAGCCAGGGTCTAAATTTATCCTCCTTTTACCCTTTTCAGACATCTCAGCCTCAAGGGCATTGGTTCTGAGCTTTATGTCAACTATCCTGGATGGATCAATAATCCTCTCAAAAAAGATGAACCTTCTATAAATTGGCCAGCCCAGTTCATCCCTGTAATAGTCTGTATGATTCCACCTGTAGGTGTCTGATTCAAAAAGCACTGGTCCGTAGAGTTTTTCCAGTGTGTCTGCTGCCTCCAGATAATATTGCCTATCAGAAAAAAGGGTACCAACAAAAAGAAGGGCCTTCTCAGGAGGTTTTACCGTTCCCATAGTTAATTAAAAACTTCCCAGTTACCCGGACCGATCACCTTTTTCTTTAAAACACCTTCAGGGTCGATTATATATGTCTCGGGAACACCGGTTACTCCAAATGCACGAGCAGCGTTTTCATCGATGTCAACATAAATGGGTATATCAAAGTTGTTTTTCTTTAAATATCTCGTAGTAACAGTGGGGTCCTCACGATAGATAATACCAATGAAAACAAAATTGGGGTCATCCTTTTTCCTTTGATAAAGCGCATTAATAGAGGGCATCTCCTTTCTGCACTCACCACACCATGATGCCCAGAAGTGAACAAAGACGGTCTTACCACGGAGGTCCTTCAGGGTGATCTGTTTTCCATTTTTGTCAACCACCTTGAAATCTGGAGCATCAAGTCCAACAATTGCCTGTGCTCTTTGTGGTGGTTTTATCCTCTGAGTATATATTACAAAAAAAACTCCCAGCCCCAACAATACAACAAGAATCAGCGCTTTGCTTTTCATTTAAAAATCTCCGCCAGAGTTTTTATCCTTCAGTCTCCGCAAAAGACTTCGGTATGTTTATGTAAACAAAAGATAACCTTAAAGAGCCTTAGACCCTTTAAGGTTATCAGAAAAATTTGAAGAAATTGTGAAAATCTTAATTTACGCTTGCTGTGATCAGCTCCTGAGGTTCGGCAGTTTTGAATGCCGGAGCACCATCCTGAAGCACCACGATTATCTTGTTTGCCCCGGCAAACCTGCCCTTTAGAATCTCCTCAGACAGGTAGTCTTCTATCTCCTTCTGGATTGCCCTCCGCATGGGCCTTGCACCGTAAATTGGCTGATAGTACTTCTCCACGAGCCATTCCTTTACCTCATCAGTGAGCTCAAGAACCAGTTCCTGCTCTATAAGCTGTTTGTTTGTCTCATCTATGAGCAGGTCTATAATGGAGAACAGATGCTCCTTTTCAAGAGGATGAAATACCACCATCTCGTCTATCCTGTTAAGAAACTCTGGATTAAAGGTCTTCTTGAGCTCATTCATAACATTGGTCTTTATCTTGTCGTAGATGTCCTCTGAGCTTGTTCTGTGGAAACCAAGTGGCGTTGCCTTCTCGATAAGTCTTGCCCCGATGTTTGATGTCATGATTATCACCGTGTTTTTGAAATCAACCTTTCGTCCAAAGCTATCGGTAAGCACACCTTCGTCAAGCACCTGTAGCAGGATGTTGAAGACATCAGGATGTGCCTTTTCTATCTCATCAAAGAGTATAACTGAATAGGGTTTTTTACGCACCTGCTCTGTAAGCTGTCCACCTTCCTCATAACCCACATAACCAGGAGGCGCACCTGTAAGCCTTGAGACATTAAACCGCTCCATGTACTCTGACATATCAATCTTGATAAGTGAGTTTTCATCGTCAAACAGAAACTCTGCAAGTGCCTTGGCAAGCTCTGTTTTTCCAACACCTGTTGGCCCGAGAAACAGAAAAGAACCAATCGGCTTCTTTCTGTTTTTAATACCTGTGCGTGAGCGCCTGATTGCCCTGCAGACAGCCTTTATTGCATCGTCCTGTGCAATGATTCTCTTGTGCAGTTCCTCTTCCATGTGAAGTAGTTTTTCGCTCTCTTCCTGCTCCAGTTTCAGCAAAGGCACACCTGTCATCTTTGATACCGTATAGGCAATGTCTTCAGCACTGATGACCGGTATTTCCTTTGTAAGGTTGTCACGCCACTGTTTGTGAACCTGTTCATGAAGCCTTCTCAGTTTTTCTTCCTCGCCTCTGATTGCCGCTGCCTTCTCTATATCCTGAAGCTTGATGTAAAGTGTCTTTTCCTTTGAAAGTCTTTCAAGGTCCTGCTCAATCTCCTTCAGTTCATGCGGCGGGGTGTATCTCTTCAGTTTTATCCTTGAGCCGGTTTCATCTATAACATCTATTGCCTTATCTGGTAGATTTCTGTCTGCAATGTAACGGTCTGAAAGCTTTGCTGCTGCCTCGATTGCCTCTTCACTGTATTTTACTCTGTGATGAGCCTCGTATTTCTGCTTCAGGCCATTTAAAATCTCTATGGTCTCTTCAACCGTTGGTGGCTCTATGTATATTGGTTGAAAACGCCTCTCAAGGGCACCATCTTTTTCAATGTATTTGCGATATTCATCAACAGTGGTTGCGCCAATACACTGTATTTCTCCTCTTGAAAGTGCAGGCTTCAGCATATTCGATGCATCCACCGAGCCCTCTGCTGCACCTGCACCAATCAGTGTATGCAGCTCATCTATAAACAGTATGATATTGTCAGACTGGACGATCTCCTTCATCACCACCTTGAGCCTCTCCTCAAACTGCCCTCTGTATTTTGTTCCGGCAATGAGGGCGCCAAGGTCAAGAGAGACAATCCTCTTTCCAAGCATCTGATCAGGAACATCTCCAGTAACAATCCTCTGGGCAAGCCCTTCAACTATCGCTGTTTTACCAACCCCTGGCTCACCGATAATGGCAGGGTTATTTTTGATTCTACGACCAAGTATCTGCAGTACCCTCTCAATCTCCTTTTCCCTGCCAATGACAGGGTCAAGTTTTCCCTTCTTGGCAAGTGTAGTGAGGTCTTTTCCGAACTCGTCAAGTGCTGGAGTGTGGGTCCTACGCTCACGCACATGGGGATGGGTCTTCATTGAGAGATTTATGGCAAGCTGTCTTGCACCAAGCAGATTGGCGCCATGGTTTCTCAGAATCTTACCACCAATGCCCTCATCCTCTCGAATCAAACCTAATAGCAAGTGCTCACTTCCAATATAATTGTGCCCAAGCAGCCTTGCTTCCTCTATAGCAAGCTCAAGAACCTTTTTGGCGCGGGGTGTGAAGGGTATGTCACCAAAGGTAAGCAGATTTGTGGGTGCAGGCAGGTTTCTCTCAATCTCCATCCTCAGGTCTTCAATGGAGATACCCATCTTTTTCAGTATTACAACTGGAAGACCATCCTGCTCTCTTATCAGACCAAGGAGAAGATGTTCAGTACCCAGGTAGTCATTCTGTCTTCTCTCTGCCTCTTCCTTGGCATATATTATTACCTTTCTTCCCCTTTCTGTAAATTTCTCAAACATAAAATCTCCTTTGTTTCACCCTTTTGGTGTATTCTCCTTAATTTCATAATAATTGTTTTTCATGCAGGTTGTCAACTTGAACAAAACTTCCTTAAACAACACTACATTTATTTATACAAAATACATGCCAGATTATCCATGATTCAAATCACCTCTCAAAGGCAGGACAGTTTTTGGTAGATTTAAGGTAAAATATAATTGTTAAAGTTGAAGAATTGACAAAAAACATAAACAGGAGACAGTAATTTGTCATGTCAGAGGGTTTAACGGAAACCGTAAAAAAAACCAGAACAAGGAAAAAAACAAAAAAACCACCCATGTACAGGGTCTATCTCCTGAACGACGACTATACCACCATGGACTTTGTTGTGTTTGTGCTTCAGGAGGTCTTCGGCAAGCCCTATGAAGAGGCTGTACAGATTATGCTTCATGTGCATAGAAGGGGAATGGGACTTTGCGGGGTCTACACAAAGGAGATAGCCGAGACAAAGGTGGACACCGTGCATCGTCTTGCACGGGCTAACCAGTTTCCCCTTAAATGCTATATGGAAAGGGAGTAAAGCTATGTTAAGTAAAGATATAGAGACATCTATTCAAAGGATTATAAAAAGGGCAAAACAGAAAGGGCATGAATATGTAACTGTGGAGCATCTGCTTTCCGCAATACTGGAGGATGAATGGGGTAGAGAGATACTCCATAACTGTGGCGCTGATCTTGAGTTTTTAAGGCAGTCACTTGAGGAGTATTTTGAAAATTACATACCTACTAAAAGGTTGAGACCTGATGAGCAGCCACAACCCACAGTGGCCTTCCAGCGCGTAATATCAAGGGCTATAGAGCATGTAAGGGCTGCTGAAAGACAGGAGGCAGATGCTGGAGACCTGCTCGCCTTTATATTTTACGAGGAAGACTCCTACGCAGTTGACCTCCTTGATGCCGAGGGAATCAGCAGGCTTGACATACTTGATTATATCTCCCATGGTGTCTCTAAAAGGCAGGAGGCAGAGGATTATGAATTCGGAGAGCCCGATGAGCAGCCACATCGCAGAGAAAGGGGAAAACAGAAGGCAGACCCTCTGGAGCTATACACCACAGAGCTTGTTGAGAAGGCAAGAAAGGGAGAGTTAGACCCTATTGTTGGCAGGCAGGAAGAGCTGAAAAGGACGATCCAAATACTTGCCAGAAGAAGAAAAAACAATGTAGTCTTTGTGGGAGAGCCAGGTGTAGGAAAGACAGCCCTTGTTGAGGGGCTTGCAATAAAGATTGCCTCCGGCGATGTGCCAGATATACTGAAGGATGCAAAGATATTTGCCATTGACCTTGGTGGTATGATTGCAGGCACCAAGTATCGGGGAGAGTTCGAGGCAAGACTGAAGGCAACAATAAAGAGGCTTCAGCAGATAGAAGGTGCCATTATGTTCATTGACGAGATTCACACTGTGGTTGGTGCAGGGGCAACAAGTGGTGGCTCACTGGATGCCTCCAATATCCTTAAGCCCTTTCTTGCCTCTGGAAAAATAAGATGCATAGGTGCAAGCACCTTTGAGGAATACAAAAAGTACTTTGAAAAAGACCGTGCTCTGTCAAGAAGGTTTCAAAAGGTTGAGTTACAGGAGCCCACTATAGAGGAAACTGTAAAGATACTCAAGGGATTAAGAAACTATTACGAGGAGTTTCACGGTATCCGTTATACAGAGGGTGCATTAAAAGCAGCGGCCGAACTGTCAGCAAAACATATCAGCGATAAATTCCTTCCTGACAAGGCGATAGATGTGATTGACGAGGCTGCTGCAGAGGTCAAACTAAAGGGGCAGAGAAAGGTAGTTGGTATAAAGGACATAGAGAGAATCGTCTCAAGGATAGCACGTATCCCTGCTCGAACTATTTCTACCACTGAGACCGAGCGGCTTCGGAAACTGGAGGAGGATCTGAAATCTGTGGTCTTTGGACAGGATGAGGCCATACACAAACTGGTATCCAGCATAAAAAGGGCACGGGCAGGCCTGAGAGAGCCTCAAAAGCCAATTGGTTCTTTTCTTTTCACAGGCCCAACAGGAGTTGGGAAAACAGAAGTAGCCCGTCAGCTCGCAATCACCCTTGGTGTGCAGTTTATCAGGTTTGATATGAGTGAATACATGGAAAAGCACTCGGTAGCCCGCCTCATTGGTGCACCGCCAGGTTATGTTGGATTTGACCAGGGAGGGCTCCTTACTGATGCCATCAGGAGATACCCCTATGCAGTACTGCTTCTTGATGAGATTGAAAAGGCCCATCCCGATGTATTCAACATACTGCTTCAGGTGATGGATTATGCCTCTTTGACTGACAACAACGGTAAAAAGGCTGACTTCAGAAATGTAATACTGATCATGACCTCCAACGCAGGGGCTCAGCTTATGCAGCAAAGCCCAATAGGGTTTGGAAACAGAAACCACGATGCCCTTTCAAGGTCGAAGGAAGAGATAAACCGTCTGTTCAGCCCGGAGTTCAGAAACAGACTGGATGCAATTATCAACTTCAGGCCACTGAATCACGAAATAATGCTCAGCGTGGTAGATAAATTCATAAAAGAGCTTCAGGGGCAGCTAAATCAGAAACGAATCATATTAAGACTCTCAGATTCAGCACGGAACTTTCTTGCCCGTAAGGGTTTTGACCCTCGATTTGGCGCAAGACCCCTTGCAAGGGTGATTCAGGATGAAATAAAAGACAGACTATCCGATGAGATACTTTTTGGAAAACTACGAAAAGGCGGCACTGTGGAGGTTGACTATTCTGGGGAAAAAGGAATATTTTTGAAGACCATAAATCATAAATCATAAATCTAAAATCTAAAATCATAAATCAGTTCATCTCCCTATCTGCAGGCCTGAGTCTATAACATCTCTCAGCCTTCTTGCTGCAACCGGGTCAAGCTCCTTCAGTCGCTGATATATCTCTTCAGCCAGGTCTCGCCTGTCTATACTCACATATACAGTGCCAAGTCCCTCCAGGGCATCCACATTGTCGGGGTCAATCTCAAGTGCCTTCTTAAATGCATCAATTGCCTGCTGAGCCTTTTCCATATAGATGTTAAGCAAACTGTAGCCAAGCCCTGAGTGATATTCGCTTACATCTGGAGAGATCTCAATGGCCTTTTTATATTCCCTGTAGGCATTGGTTGTAAACCCCATGTTTAGCAAGGTCTCTCCATAAAGGGCATGAAGTTCAGGATTGTCTGGCCACCGCATGACAGCCTCACGGAGCACTGATGCTGCCCTGCCAAAGTCCTCGTCATCAAGCTGGCTCTCTACAGTGGCGATTATCTGCTCTACCTCTTTCTGCTTGCCCTTTTCAGATTTATTTTCACTTTCTTCAATTGTTTCAGTATCCTTATAGGAAAGCACCACCCCTTTTGGACCATATTTAGCCTGAATTATTAATCCGTTGAGTTTGTCTTTATAGTCTTTGAGAAAACTTCTTGCCTCCCCGTATGTATTGAAGGCTCCAACACGAAGGCTATAGTGGTCGCCGTGTCGCTCCAGTCTTAATGTTTTAAGGTCGTCTTTACGCAGGATTTTCTCTACCCTTTTATACTCTTTTATTGCCCGCCTTAACTTCTTATAAGTCTGAAGCTCAATGGTGTATACGACTCGTTCTTCAATCCTGCTTTTTGATTTCTCAGGCTTATTTAAAACTCTCTCAGTGGAAGACTTTTTTAACCCTTTATTCTTTACAGTCTCTACTTTCTCAATGCCTTTCTCCTTTAGTACCTCCATCTCATTTTCCTTTGTGTTGTCAAGGACAAAGGGGTCTTTGACCACACCCCATAACTTTTTTATAAATACCAGAGCTTCTTTGTAACTGTTAAAGTCTCCAACCCTTACAACGAGGTACTTTTTTCCCTTAAGTAATCTTACATGAAGCCCTGGAGAGTCTTTGATAAACTTTTCCATGTAATCAAAATGCCTGAAGGCATAGGTTCTTGCCAAAAGGGCATAGGTTGCTGTCTGCACACTGTAGGTCTTCGCAAAGCAGTAGGCGGGAACAAGGAAAAGAAAAACCGTTATAATAAATATTGTCCTTTTCATAACAGTGAAATTATATCAAAAGGCAGGGGGCAGAGTGTAGTTATGCCTGTATTTCTTTTGTCAGAAGAGCTGATATTTCCGCCTGTGGAGTTAGCAGAGTACGATGGGCTGCTTGCTGTTGGAGGTGACCTGAGCCCGGAAAGATTACTGCTTGCCTACAGAGAGGGCATATTCCCCTGGTTTACTGAGGACACAGAGATACTCTGGTGGTCACCTGACCCCAGGCTAATACTTCTTCCTGATGAACTCAGGGTATCAAGGAGCTTGCGACAGACCATTAAAAAAGCGAGCTTCAACATCACACTTGATAAAGCCTTTTCAGAAGTAATCAGGGCATGTGCTGAAGTTCACAGCTCCAGAGACGGCGACACCTGGATAACCACTTCCATGATTGATGCCTATATCAGGCTTCATGAGCTTGGATATGCCCACTCAGTGGAGGCCTGGTATGGAGGTGAACTGGCAGGAGGGCTATACGGAGTCTCTCTTGGGAGTGCCTTTTTTGGTGAGTCCATGTTTACAAGGGTATCCAATGCCTCAAAGGTGGCCTTTGTTTTTGCAGTAAAACAGTTCAAGAAGTGGGGATTTCGATTGATAGACTGTCAGGTAACCACAGAGCACCTGAAACGCTTCGGTGCCAGGGAGGTCAGAAGAACTGAATTTTTAAGGTTATTACAAGAGTCGCTTCAATATAAAACCAGAAGAGGAAAATGGACACTAACCATTACCACCAAAGAAGTGCTTGAGAAATCCAATTAACTCTTCCTGTGCAATCTCCCTTTCCTCTGAGTCCTTCATATCCTTGAATTTAAACATCCTGCGTTTCAACTCATCCTCGCCTATTATAACAACTGCCCTGGAGCCTAACTTATCAGCCCGACGCATCTGGCTTTTAACAGAGGCTCCTCGAAGGTCCATGTCTGCCCTTATCCCCTCTTTCCTTACCTTTGAAAGCAACTGAAAGGCAATATCTCTGGCATCGTCACCAATGCTGACAAAGGTAACCTGCGGACCAATGTCGGTCACCTCTTTACTGTCTTTAAGAAGTGCTATGAGTCTTTCTATTCCAATGGCAAATCCCACAGCAGGCGTTGATGGCCCGCCAAACTCCTCAACCAGTCTATCATAACGTCCTCCTGCTGCAACCGCATTCTGTGCACCCAGAGAGGTGGAGGTCACTTCAAAGGTGGTCCTTGTGTAGTAATCAAGCCCACGCACCATCTCTGGATTTACCCTGTATGAAATGCCCAGTTTTTTTAATGCCTCCTGGAAACCCATAAAATGTGCTTTACATTCATCGCAGATGAAATCCAGAATTTCTGGAGCCCCTTTTACATATTCCTTGCAAGAAGGCACCTTACAGTCAAGCACTCTTAGTGGGTTCTGATTATATCTGCGCTGACAGTCAGAACAGAGCCCATCAATCCCCTTCTTAAGGTATGCAATTAGTTTTTCTCTATAGCCTGGCCTGCAGCTACTGCAGCCAATAGAGTTTACCTCGACACTGAGCCCCTCAAGCCCTACCCTTTCAAGGAACATAACCAGCATCTCTATCAGCTCAGCATCTACCTCGGGTGAGGAGGCTCCGAAGACCTCCACACCGATCTGGTGAAACTGCCTCAATCTGCCCTTCTGTGGTCTCTCATAACGGAACATTGGCCCCATGTAATAGAACTTCTGCGGTGCTGGAAGCTGGTTGAGGTTGTGCTGTATGTAGGCCCTCACAACAGATGCAGTCCCCTCAGGCCTCATGGTAAGGCTTCTTCCAGCCCTGTCGGAGAAGGTGTACATCTCCTTTTCAACAATGTCAGTGGTCTCACCAATGCCACGAATAAAAAGCTCCGTAAACTCAAGTATGGGTGTCCTTATCTCCTTAAACCCGTAGAGTGAAAACACCTCTTTTGCTGACTGTTCAACAAACTGCCATAGAAAGGTCTCTGGAGGCAGTATATCCTGAACTCCCTTAATACTCCTGTACTTCATCCTCTCCTTCTAACTCCTCCTCAAAAGACTCTGTCTCTGTTGCTACCTCTTCGGGCTCACCGGCCTCTTCAGATTCCCTTACATCATCAAACTCCAGCATCCTGAGATGGCTCTCTATAAGCCGCCTCAGTTCTTCCTTGAAGTGTGTACGGATTCCCTTCAGGTCAACAATATCCTCGTGTATCTTTACCATCTTTTCCTGAGCTTCCTTGATTATAGCATCAGCCTTTAGTTCTGCCTCCCTTATGATAAGCTCAGCCTCTTTACGGGCATTGTTTTTGTAATCCTCTACCATCTGCTGTGCTGTCATAAGGGTCTCTCTGAGGGTGTTTTCCATGTCTCTGTATTCCTGAAGTTGCGCCTCTGTTTTGTGCAGCTTTTCCTTCAGGGTGGCATTTTCTCTGAGAAGGTCTTCCATCTCCTCACGCACCACCTCTAAGAAGGCATAAACCTCCTCCACATCAAACCCCCGGAACTTTATTGGAAACTGCTTTTGCTGAATATCCATGGGGGTAATTCTCATAGTGGACCTCCTTTCAGTTTATAACCAAGTTCTATCAAACTGCTTACAATAAAGGACCTTAAAAACACTATCACCAGTATGGCAATAAGAGGCGAGAAGTCAATACCCCCAAAGACACCGAGACGCCTCCTTATGGGCCTTAAAACCGGCTCGGTTATACCATAAAGTAAACGCACTATGGGATTGTAGGGGTCTGGATTTACCCAGCTTATCAGGGCAGAAATAATCAGCACCCACATGTATATGTTAAGCAGAATGTCTAAAACATTGCCCAGTGCTATAAAAAGATTTCCAAGCACAAACATCTCACTTACCTCCTGCTTAGTTCCTCTGCCCTCAGGGTAGCGGCCTCTATGGCAGATTTTATTATACCTTTAAGCCCTGAGGCCTCCATTGCATAAAGTCCCTCTGCAGTGGTGCCACCAGGAGAGGTCACCATCTTTTTGAGCTCCCAGACAGATGTTCCCTCTTCGATCATCCTGCAGGTGCCGATAAAGGTCTTTATCGTCAGGTTCAGGGCGTCATCAAATGACAGGCCCATCCTGACACCTGCCTCAGCCATGCACTCAATGAAGTAGGAAACAAAGGCAGGTCCACTACCACTAAGGGCAGTAACCACATCCATCTTCTCTTCATCAAGAACCACAGCAGTGCCTATCAGCTTGAAGATCTCCAGTACCCTGTTGAGGTCGGTCTTTTTTATACCCTTAGCAGCAGACAGCACACTCATTGCCTCACCCACAAAGGCAGGTGTATTTGGCATCACCCTGACAACACGCTCTGTACCAAGCTCCTCTGTAAGCATCGAAAGCCTGATGCCTGCAGCAATTGAGACTATAAGCTTTGTATTATCTACCAGAGGTGCAATCTCTGTCATTACCTCACCGATGTTTTGAGGCTTTACTGCAAGTATGATTATTTCCGACCTCTTCACAACTTCACTATTTGATTTTGTGGTGGCCACAGAATAGTTCTTTTTTAGATACCTGAGTCTATCGGCCCTCCGGTCAGAAACTACAATCTCCCTTCTTTCTGCATTCACGAGGCCCCTTATTATGGCCTCTGCCATGTTACCCCCACCAATAAAACCGATCATTTATAAATCCTCCTTCCAAAGATTGCTGTTCCCACTCTTACCATAGTTGCACCCTCTTCAATGGCAACCTCATAATCTCCAGACATGCCCATTGAAAGGTGCCTGAGGTTAAATCCCCGCTGGTTCATCTGTTCCTTTAACTGCCTTAATCTCCTGAAGTAGGTTCTTACCAGCTCAGGGTCTTCAAAATAGGGAGGAATGGTCATAAGCCCCTCAACCAGCAGGTTTTCCATACCCCTTATTTCAGCAAGTAAGTGCTCAAGCTCCCTTTCTTCAATTCCGTGTTTCGTCTCTTCCTCCGAGAGTTTTACCTGAACAAGCACCCTCTGTACCTTCCCGTATTCTGTCGCTATACGGTTTATTCTCTCAGCAAGAGAAAGGCTATCTACAGACTGTATCATATCAAAAAGCATCACCGCTGGTCGAACTTTATTTTTCTGTAGATGTCCTATCATGTGCCATTGAACAGTCTCGGGTATCTTATCTCTTAACTCCTCAATCTTTTCCTTTGCCTCCTGAACCCTGTTTTCTCCAATCAGTCTCACACCAAGGTCTATGGCTTCTTTTATCTTTTCAGCAGGAACCGTCTTTGTAACAGCAATAAGCTCCACCTCAGAGGGGTCACGGCCTGCCCTCATGGCTGCATGGGAGATACGTTTGTATACGGTGCTGATATTATCAAGAAGCATAGCTTAAAATAACTTCAGGGTGTAGGGTGTAGCGTGTAGGGAGTAGTAAAAACACTCCACCACAATCCCAATAAACCCATTTAACGCGATAAACTCAATGAACGCAATGAACCCGATAAACACAATTAACGCAATAAACGCAATGAACGCAATATTATTTTATATCTCCCCCTTTTACTTAAAATCCAAGATATTTTATCATAATTAAACAAATAAAAATAATTTAATGAAGTTAAAAAATGCTTCGAGAACTTTCTATCAGAAACTTTGCAATCGTTGAAAGAGCCAGGATTCCCTTCGACAGGGGGCTTAATGTAATTACCGGTGAGACCGGTGCTGGAAAGTCATTAATCATAAATGCCCTTGAGCTGGTTCTTGGCGGAAGGGCAAGGGCAGAGTTTATTCATCCCCTGGCAGAGGAGGCAGAAATAGAGGCAGTCTTTGAACTGCCTGATGGAGTAAGCCTTCCTGAAAGTATCTCAACCGATGAGGACCTGCTTATAATTAGAAGGATAATCTCAAAAAACGGTAAAGGCAGGGCATATATAAACGACAGGGCCATCTCCCTCAAAAGCCTGTCAGCAGTGGGTGAACAGTTAATAGACATCCATGGCCAGCATGAACACCAGAGCCTTCTTAAACCTGCTGTTCAACAGTATCTATTAGACAGCTTTGGTGGGCTTACTGAGCTTGCAGAGGAGGTAAGAGGGCTTTATCTGAAGCTTAGAAGCCTTAAAAAGACCCTTTATGAGCTGAAACAAAGGGCAAGAGAGCGAAGCCAGCGGATTGACCTCCTTCAGTACCAGATAGCGGAGATTGATCAGGCAGACCTGAGTGTCGAGGAATTAGATGAGCTCATTAAAGAGCGAGAGGTTCAGAGAAACCTTACTCATCTTGTGCAACTAACAGAGGGCTCACTTAACAGGCTCAAGGAGCAGGAAGACTCGGTGCTTGACACCCTGTCTGTAATAAAACAATCCATAGAGGATATATTAAAGATTGATGACTCTGCCTCTTCAGTGCTGAAGATGATAGATGATGCAGAGGCACTCTTATATGAAGCAGCCCACGAACTTAGAGGGCTGAGGGATACCTACGAGGCTGACTCTTTGAGGCTTGAGCAGATTGAAAACAGGCTTGAGCAGATTGAAAAGCTGAAAAGAAAATACGGTGACACCATTGAGGAGATACTCCAGTACAGGGATACTGCAAAAAAGGAACTTGATGAGCTTCTTGGTATGGAAGAAACAGAGGGTCATCTTGCAGAAGATATAGAAGAAACAGAAAAACATCTTATGGACAGGGCAAAGCTTTTAAGTGAGGAGAGAAAAAGAGCCGCAAAGGAAATAGAAAGGCTGGTTACTGAAACCCTGAAGGACCTTGCAATGAAGAATGCCCGTTTCAGCGTAAGTCTGAAAGATACGGGCATTTCAGAGCACGGGCTTGAGGGTGTGGAGTTTGTCTTTTCTGCCAATCCTGGCCAGCCTGTAAAGCCACTCAACAGGGTTGCCTCCGGAGGTGAGCTATCAAGGGTAATGCTTGCCATTAAAGGCATCTTTGCATCTTCAGAAGGGGTGCCCGTGCTGGTCTTCGATGAGGTAGATGCTGGAATTGGGGGGAAAACTGCAGAAGCCCTGGGTGCAAAACTTCTTGATATCTCCAGGCTGCATCAGGTTATCTGCATTACCCATCTCGCCCAGATTGCCTCTCTGGCTGACCATCACCTTCGTGTAACAAAGAAGGAAAAAAAGCAGAGCACCCACTTTAGCATAGATGTCTTATCTGAAGAAGAGAGAACAAGAGAGATTGCAAGAATGCTCAGCGGCTCGGTGACAGAGACATCCCTGAAACATGCAGAGGAACTGCTACAGAAGAGGCAGATATGTTAGAATAGAATACTAATGAAAGGTAAAGTAGAAATAGACATAACCAGATGCAAGGGCTGTGGTTACTGCGTTTTGACCTGCCCTAAGGGTGTGCTCAAACTCGGGGAGACCCTCAGTGCCTCGGGTTACTTTATAGCAGAGGCAGTAACCCCACAGCAGTGCACAGGATGTGCCCTCTGTGCAGAGATATGCCCTGATGTTGCCATTGAAGTCTGGAGAGAAGAAAAGACAATGACAGACTAACCCAAAGAAAGCCTTTGTCTAAGCTCATAGAGAAACACAGCTGCAGAGCAGCCTACATTGAGGCTTTCAGCCTTCCCGTAAATAGGAATCCTTACGAGCACCTCTGAGGCCCTTTTTATCTCTTCGCTTATACCTCTGGTTTCGTTTCCAAAGACCACAAGCTCTTTTCCCTGAGGTTTATAATCGTAAAGACCTACATCTCCCTTCAGGTCAGTCCCAACAACCCTCCGATTCTCTGAAGAGGCAAGCAAGAGGAGTTCCTCAGCGGTTGCAAAGGCTATTTTCAGATTAAACACACTCCCGGCACTTGCCCTTATTGACTTGGGATTATAGGGAGACACAGAGCCCTTCAGCACAACAGCCATCTTAAACCCTGCTGCATCTGTGGTTCTAATGAGGGTTCCCATGTTGCCCGGGTCCTGAATCCTGTCAACAACCACCACAGGCTCATGCGGGAGTTCCGACATCTCCGATGCCCCTACCCTGCACAGAGCTATTATGCCCTGTGGAGTGACGGTTTGTGAAAGCCTCTTCAGGGCATTCTTTTCAAGTACCACTGTGTAAACACCCAGTCCAAGCAATCTGTCAAGAAGGATAGTGCTTTCATTGCTTCCAATAAACTCCTCTGTAACCGCCACATGGGTAATCTTTATCCCTGCCTGAAGTGCCATCTCAATGACCCTTGGGCCCTCTACAATTACCTCTCCTTCTTGCACGCCATAACGAGGGGCAAACCTCTCTGGTTTGTTTATGACCTTTAGTAATCTCTTGACCGTTGGGTTTTCACCTGATGAAACTCGTTTCATCTGTTCTACCTCCTATAGACGACCACTTGAGATATATTGGTAAACCTGGCAGTGAGCCCACCAGATAGGAGAGAAACCAGAGCAGTGAGATGGCTGTTGCCACATCCGAACTGATTCCAACCATTGATAGCAATAAAACAAAAGAGCCCTCTCTGAGTCCTAGTCCTGAGATAGAAACAGGAATAGAAGAAAATGTTATAACAAGTGGCATGAAAAACAATAGCTCCATCATGTTTACATTCACCCTCAGTGCCTGCACCACAAAAAACACTGATGTGATTGCAGCCATCTGAATAGCAATAGATAAAAGATATGCATATAAAAGTCTGCGTGGGGCACTTTTTAAAGTGAAGATATAGCTATAAAAACCCCTGATAGATTTAAACCTCTGCCCCCACCTGAAACCAAACAGCAGGATACTTGCTATGATAAAGGCCAATGCCACAGCCGGTATTGCCATTACCACTTCTGGCTCTCTGAGCCTATCATAAACAAAGGGAATGGATACAATACCCAATGTAATAAGTGCACAGTAGCCAATATAACGGTCGGCAAAAACAGAGCCAAAGGCATTTGCACCTCTGATATCGTCTTTATAAAGATAGTAGACCCTGATTGCATCACCACCAACAATACCTGGAAGTAGATTATTGAAGAAGGAGCCCATAAGATAAAGTCCATATAGTCTGAAAATGCTCAATCCCGGAGGTTTCATCTCATCTGGAAGCAGTACCCACCACCTTATGGAAGATATAAACTGGCCAAACAGATAGGTTAGTGAAGCGAAAAGGAAGTACAGGGGATTAACCGTTCCTATAACAGCAGCTACCCTGTTAATGCCTGCTTTTTTGAATATTAACAACAAAAGTGCGAGGCTTACAATAGCCTTAATTGCAAAATAAAGGGAGTTATTTTTCTTTTTTTCCAATGATACCTTTGATTACATAGATTGGTTTTTTCTGGCTTTCATGATACACCCTAACAAGCATTTCACCGATAAGTCCCATCCCGATAAGCTGAATTCCTACGATTATCAGTAATACCCCAAGAAGCAGAAGTGGCCTACCACCAATATGTTCACCAAAGAAAAGCTTTCTTAATGTTAGATAGGCTGAAATTAAAATACCGAGTCCGCCTGATGCCAGCCCGAAGGGACCAAAAAACTGTATCGGTTTTGTTGAAAAACTCTGCAGAAACTTAACGGTTATCAGGTCAAGTAGCACCTTCACTGTCCTTGACATACCGTATTTGGACTTACCCCTGAGCCTCGGATGATGTGTAGTGACAACCTCTTTAACCCTGACACCATACCAGCTTGCCACTGCAGGTATAAATCGGTGCATCTCTCCGTAGAGGTTGAGGTTTTTTACTACATCCCTGCGATAGGCCTTAAGGGAGCATCCATAGTCATGAAGCTCCACCCCTGTTACCTTGCTTATCAGCCAGTTGGCAATCATGGAGGGAAGTCTCCTTGTCAGAAAAGGGTCCTTACGGTCTTTACGCCATCCGCTTACAAGGTCGCAGCCATCTATCTCTTCAAGCAGTCTGGGGATGTCCTTTGGATCGTTCTGCAGGTCTCCGTCCATCGTTACAATCACATCGCCCCGTGCAAAATCAAAACCTGCTGCAAAGGCTGCTGTCTGACCAAAGTTTCTTCTAAGGCTTAAAATCAGAACATGACTATCCTCACTGGCAATCCCTTTTAAGAGTTCAAGTGTTCGGTCAGTGCTACCGTCGTCCACATAGATTATCTCGTAGTCGAAGGACTGTGTAGTGAGCACAGAGCTCAGCCTGCTGTGGAGTTCCTCTACATTTTCCTCTTCATTGTAAAGAGGTATTACCACTGAGATGCGTTTAATCCACCGGGGTAACATGAAAGATATTATAACAAAGAGGCATGATTGAATGTTTTTTTACAGGTTAGAGCCTGCCAATTATAAGCACAGTCTCGTTTATTCGTTTTGATGTAGCAGACTTAAAACCCGCCTTTTTAAGCCAGCCTTTTATCTCTGTGGGGCTATAGGTCATTCCACCTGTTGTATTTACCAGCATGTTTATTGCAAAAATGGCTCCCCACAGAGGAGAGGTATGAGCCGGGTTCACAAAAAACTCCTGCACCACCACCTTACCACCCTTATTAAGGGCCTTCTTTACCTTTTTAAGAATGAGGAGGCTGTCCTTTTCTGAGTAGGCATGTAGTATCTGGCTTACAAACACAAGGTCATAGCCCCTGCCAATCGGGTCATTCATGAAATCCCCTACCATGAACTCAATGCCCTCAATACCACTTTCATTTATAAGCCCATTTGCTATCTTCAGAGTCTCAGCCCTGTCAATAAGGGTAACACTTATACCCCTTTTTGCAAGCTCCATTGAATAGGTTCCAGGGCCACCTCCAAGGTCAAGTGCCCTGGCCACTCCCTTAAGGGGCAGATTATCAACAACCTCCTTACACCTTATCTTTGCAATATCATGCATCCCTAAGATGAATGACTCAAAGTCTCTGTCACTGGCAGTGGGTCTTCCCGTACGGACTGCAATATCAAGCTCAGACCAGCTCCTCCACAGTGAATCAGCGTGTTTTATAATGTTACCCTGATAGTAGGGACTTTCTCTGGTGAGATATTTCCTTGCTAAAGGGGTGTTTTTATATTTGTTGGCCCGTTTCTGCAAAAGTCCAAGTGAGACCAGTGCATTAAGCAGCAACTCAGTGCCCCTTTTGTCTGTCTTCAGTGTTGAGGCAACCTCCGTAAGGCTCCTCCATGACTTAAGGTGTTCAAAAACCTCCAGGTTGTTGGCAGTCAATAGCACCCTTGCAGGCATAAAACCAGTCCAGAGCTGCCTTATCGCCTGAAATTCCTCTTTAATGTCGCTTTGTTTCATAAAAAATTCCCCTTTCAGAAGTCCTTTTATGTTTAGTTTAATGCTTTTAAAAAAGCTATGTAAATTTTTATTTCTTTTTATTTCTACAAAATATACAGCCCTCAATGCCCCAAAAAGGGCATATGACAGGGGATATTGTGTGAAAATCTTTAAAAATCAAGGTATTATGGTCGGGGCGAGCCGATTCGAACGGCCGACCTCTCGCACCCCAAGCGAGTGCGCTAACCAGACTGCGCCACGCCCCGAACTGGGAAAAATTATCAGAGTTGATTAATAATCTCTCTAAGACGGGTCTTTATATGCTCAAGCCTTTCCTTGAGAGAGTCGTTCTCAGGGTTTTCTATCTCTTCATTTGGGACAATCCTGAGTGCAGGCTCGGCAAAACACTTCTTTACACCCTCTATTGTGTATCGCTCTTCATAAAGAAGCCTTTTTATCTCTAAAATGGTTTCTATGTCCTTTTTTACATAAAGCCTCTGTCCTGATCTGCTTTTTCTTGGCTTAAGGAAGGGAAATTCACTTTCCCAGTACCTGAGTACATAGGGCTCCACACCCGTGATGCGACCTACCTCTCCTATCTTGTAAAAGAGTTTTTCAGGTATTTTTACCTCTGGTGAGTTCTGTTTTTTTTGCTTCGCCCTGATCATTTAACCTTTTCTACCCGTTCCTTGAGAATATTGCTTGGTTTAAATGTAACCACCCTCCTCGGAGTGATTTCAAGTTCCTCACCGGTCTGGGGATTTCTGCCACGGCGGGCCGTCTTCTTTCTCACATGAAAGGTGCCAAAACCTGTAATTTTTACATTTTCACCCTCGGCAAGGGTCTTCTTTATGGTCTCAAGGATGAGCTCAATGATGTCCTGAGCTTCCTTTTTGGGAAGCCCTACCTTGTCGAAGATTGCCTTTACAAGATCTGCCCGAGTCATAAATTAATTATATTTATTAGACATGGTATTGTCAAGTATTTAATTATAAAAAATTTTTTCACCTTGACTTATAGACACCATTTATCAGAAAATTTATTATACACACTGGGGCGTAGCCAAACGGCAAGGCAGGAGATTTTGGCTCTCCCATTTGGAGGTTCGAGTCCTCCCGCCCCAGCCACAATCAATTATTTTACTAACTAATTGTGAATAAAGAAAAATTCTTATCCAGCATTGCCACCCTGGGCCCAGTTGGGCACATACCCTTTGCCCCTGGCACTATGGGTTCAGCAGTTTCGGCTCTACTGCTATTGTTTATAAAACCCTCTGATTTTGTTATTATTTTCTCCTGCTCTATACTTTTTATTGCAGGAGTTTATGCCGCTAATACCGCAGAAGTTTTTTTCGGGCAAAAGGATAGCTCAAAGATTATCATAGATGAGTTTGTTGCCCTACCCCTTTGTCTTGTTTTTATTGAGAAAACACCGCTCAGCATTACTCTGGGGTTTTTTGCCTTCAGGTTCTTTGATATACTTAAACCCTTTCCCATCAGACAAATTGAAGGCGCCTTTTCAGGTGGGCTTTCGGTGATGCTGGATGATGTCCTCGCAGCAGTCTATGCTAATATTGTGGTTCATATAGTGTATAATTTAATGAGATAGTGTATTGGTAGATCTGGTTTTGAGGGACGAAGGTGGATGAGGTTATAGAGAGGATAAGGATACTGCACCAGTTATTAATGCAGAGGGGTTTTACACTTTCCACAGCAGAAAGTTGCACAGGAGGGAAGGTGGCTGATATGATAACCGAGGTTGGAGGGGCAAGCAGATTTTTCATTGGCTCTGTGGTAGCCTATCATAAAGATGTAAAGGTCAGAGTACTTGGGGTAGGCAAAGAGACCATTAAAAGCCACGGTGTTGTTAGTCCCGAGACTGCCCTTGAGATGGCAAAAGGTGTAAGCAGGCTCTTAAGCACAGATATAGGTCTTTCAACCACTGGAAATCTTGGGCCAGAAGCCCTTGAGGGAAAAGAGGTGGGGCTTATATTTATTGGACTTTCTATGCCTGATGGTAGTCATGTAAAAATGCTAAGACTTAATGGTCAGAGACGGGAAAATAAAACGGAAGCAACCATAAAAGCCGTTGATTTTCTTATAGAAAAACTGGAGGAGATGCTCATTTGAGACTCTTCATAGCCATTGATATCGGAGAGGAGGTAAAAAGAGATATAGCCTCTCTGATAGATAAACTCCGCACCCATGATACAAACATCAAGTGGGTAAAACCCGAAAACATCCATATCACAATAAAATTTCTTGGCGAAGTCAGCAGTGATATAGTAATAAATATTGAAAAGGCAATATCCCTTGTGGCCTCAAGACACAGTTTCTTTGTACTTCATGCAAGAGGCACAGGCGTTTTCCCCAATTTCGCCCGTCCAAGGGTTCTATGGGTGGGAATAAACAAAGACAGTGGTCTTGAAAAAATACATAACGATATAAACAATGAATTAAAACCCCTTGGTTTCGAACCTGAAGACAGGGATTTTCATCCACATCTAACCATTGGAAGGGTAAAATCACCTGTTGGCCTGAATCCGTTACTGAAAGATTTAAGAGGATATATGGACAGAGAGTTTGGTAAAATAACAGTTGATAAACTCCTGCTTGTAAAAAGCACACTAAAACCAGCAGGGGCAGAGTATGAGATACTCTACAGTGCCCCTTTAAGGAAGGAGGATTTATGAATAAAGACAAACTCAAGGCCCTTGAAATGGCTATCACGCAGATTGAACGCAACTTTGGCAAGGGCACTATCATGCGCCTTGGTGACAGGGGAGGCTTTGAAGGCATACAGGCCATCTCCACCGGCTCACTCACACTGGATATTGCCACAGGCGTGGGTGGATTCCCACGTGGCAGGGTAATAGAGATCTACGGGCCTGAATCCTCTGGAAAGACCACCCTTGCCCTGAGCGCCATAGCTCAGGCTCAGAAGGCAGGTGGCATAGCAGCATTTATAGATGCTGAGCATGCCCTTGATATCAACTATGCCTCCCGGCTCGGCGTTAACATAGAGGACCTTCTTGTGTCTCAGCCTGACACCGGTGAGCAGGCACTTGAGATAACCGAGTCACTGGTAAGAAGCGGGGCAGTTGACATAGTGGTGATAGACTCAGTGGCAGCACTGGTTCCAAAGGCCGAAATTGAGGGTGATATGGGTGACAGTCTGCCAGGGCTCCATGCCCGTCTGATGAGTCAGGCCCTTCGTAAGCTCACCGCAGCCATATCAAGGTCGCAGACAACGGTTATCTTCATAAACCAGATAAGGATGAAGATAGGGGTTATGTTTGGAAATCCAGAGACCACAACTGGCGGAACAGCACTTAAGTTTTACTCTTCAATGCGTCTTGACATCCGAAAGATTGATAACATAAAGAGTGGTCAGGAGATGATTGGAGGCAGAGTAAGGGTAAAGATTGTAAAAAACAAGGTAGCCCCACCTTTCAGACAGGCAGAATTTGATATCTATTTTAATCAGGGAATATCCAGAGAGGGTGAACTTATAGACCTTGGGGTTTCCTCAAATATAATAGAAAAATCCGGTGCCTGGTATAGTTATGGTGGAACCCGTATTGGTCAGGGCAGAGAAAATGCAAAACAATACCTCCGCGAACATCCTGAGATGGCAGAGGAAATCGAAAACAGGATACTTGAAAAGTACAATCTGAGGAGGCAAGATGGAGATAAATGAACTCCTGAAAAAGGCTTACAGCAGGGAAGCCTCAGACCTGCACATCAAGGTTGGCTCACCACCTATAATGCGAATTCATGGTGAGCTGGTGCCAATGTCAGAAGAGGGCCGTGTGACAGGTGAGCAGTCCCTCAAGATGGCCTTCCAGATCATGAACCAGTCACAGCGTGAAATATTCAAGAGGAAGCAGGACATTGACCTTGCATACAGTGTAACAGGGCTTGGAAGGTTTCGATGTAATATCTTTGTTCAAAGGGGCACGGTTGGTCTGGTTTTAAGGGTAATCCCGATGAAGGTGCCTGCAATTGATGAACTGAATCTACCAGAGGTATTGAAAAAGATAGCACTGGAACCAAGAGGACTAATACTTGTTACTGGAACAACAGGAAGTGGTAAGTCAACCACCCTGGCTGCCATGATAGACCATATCAATGCAAACCGTACATACAATATCATCACCATTGAAGACCCTATCGAGTATCTTCACAGAGACAAAAAGAGCATCATTAACCAGCGTGAGGTCGGTTCTGATACAGAGAGTTTCTCAAAGGCGCTGAGAGCAGCACTCAGGCAGGACCCCGATGTCATACTGGTTGGTGAGATGAGGGACTTTGAGACTATTCAAACAGCACTTACTGCTGCAGAAACAGGCCATCTGGTGCTAAGCACCCTCCATACCACCGATGCCACTGAGACCATCAACCGAATAATCACCGTCTTTCCACCCTATCAGCACAAACAGGTTCGAATCCAGCTTGCATCCATACTCAAAGGTATCATCTCCATGAGACTGGTCCCAAGGGCTGATGGACAGGGTCGTGTTCCAGCAGTAGAGGTGCTGGTGGCTACAGAAACCATTAGAGACTGCATCATTGACCCTGACAAGACTAAACTCATTCCTGATATTATTGCAAAAAGCAAACTCCATTACGGTATGCAAACCTTTGACCAGTCATTATACGACCTGTATAAATCAGGGTTAATTACCTATGAAGAGGCGTTAAGGAGGGCAACCAATCCTGATGATTTCGCCCTTAAGGTTAAAGGAATCCAGTCAACCTCTGACCTTACTTTTGAGCAGAATGAAATGAGTGGTGGCTCTGATGACATCCCCATCGAGCGGTTCCAGAAATGACCCCCTGCAGTATGCTCTGAAGCTCCTGAGTATAAGGGGGAGAAGCATCAGAGAACTGAGGTTCAGGCTGAAAAAGAAGGGGTTCAGTGAAAAACAAACCGAAGATACTATTAACTATCTCATAGAAAGAGGTCTTTTAGACGACAGGGCACTTGCAAGAGAGCTTGTCTATTACAGCCAGGCAGTTAAAGGATATGGGTCAAGAGGGGTGAGAGAATTTCTAAGGAAACGGGGTATAGAAAACCATATTATAGAGGAACTCACTTCAGACCTGCAGGAAGATGTAGAGGCTGCATTAGAGGTTGCCAGAAGATATTATGATAACAATAAAGAAAAACCATCACATATACTACAGAGGAGACTTCATGGCTACCTGCTCAGGAGGGGGTATCACTATAGTACTATTCATGAGGTTTTAAAAAGATTGCATCTGCTATAATATCTAACTATGAGAGCCTGTTTAATAAATCCCTAAATTGCAAGCTTTTGAACACCCATAAAATAAGGAGGTGGATCGTATGAAAAGGACGGTGATAATACTATTTATAGCACTTTCAATGCTATCGGTAATCTCATGTACCAAGGAAATGAGGTACACAAACGAGGAGATCTCCACCTTTCCTCCGCAGATTCAGGAGCATATCAAAAAAGGCGAAGTAGTAACCGGCATGACCATGCAACAGGTTCGCTATGCCTGGGGAGCACCAAGTGAAATAAGGGCACTTCCCTCAACCTCTGAAGGAAAAGAGCGTGTTCAATGGACCTACAGCCGTATGCTCGGTGCCTTTAAGACCTATCTGAGATTCACCGATGGTGTATTAACAGAGATAATAAGCACAGAGCCTGGAATAGCCAAATAAATATTAGGGGGTAAGGGGTAGCGTGTAGGGTGTAGTAACTAATACACCAATAACCAATACACAAATTAACAATTCATCATTGAGGTCGATATGGAAAGCAAAGAGATACGGAGACAGTTTCTTGAGTTTTTCAGACAGAAGGGCCACGAGGTGGTTAAGAGCTCACCACTTCTGCCCCACGACGACCCCACGCTTCTTTTCACAAACGCGGGCATGGTTCAGTTTAAAGGGGTCTTTCTGGGGCTTGAAAGGCGTTCGTACAGTAGAGCCACAAGCTGTCAGAAGTGTATGCGGGCTGGTGGTAAACACAGTGACCTTGAAAATGTAGGACATACCGCAAGACATCACACATTCTTTGAGATGCTTGGTAATTTTTCATTTGGTGACTACTTCAAGCAGGATGCCATCGCCTTTGCATGGGAATTACTTACAGACTGGTTCAGGCTGCCCAAGGATAAACTATGGGTGAGTGTATTTGAGGAAGATGATGAAGCAGAAAAGCTATGGAAGGAGTTAACAGATGTAAATCCCGCCCACATAGTAAGACTGGGTGCAAAGGACAATTTCTGGCAGATGGGAGACACAGGTCCCTGTGGCCCCTGCTCAGAGATTATTATTGACCAGGGAGAGGAGGCAGGCTGCGGCAGGCCTGATTGTAACATAGAATGTGACTGTGACCGTTACCTTGAGCTCTGGAACCTGGTCTTCATGCAGTACAACCGTGATGAACAGGGCACCCTGACCCCCCTTCCGAAACCAAGCATTGATACAGGAATGGGGCTTGAAAGGATCTCTGCCGTACTTCAGGGTAAACTCAATAACTTTGATACAGACCTCTTTGCACCAATTATCTCTCGAATAACCTCACTTAAAGGCATCACCTATAAAAAGGACACCCGTACTGATGCATCTGTCAGGGTTATTGCAGACCATATCAGGGCATCTGTTTTTCTGCTTTCCGAGGGTCTTGTGCCTTCTAATGAGGGAAGGGGTTATGTTTTAAGAAGAATCATCCGCAGGGCATCTCGCCATGCAAGACTGCTTGGCTCAGAGGAGCCCTTCTTACACAAAATAGTAGATGCAGTTACAGAGGCAATGGGTGATGTCTATCCGGAAATCATTGACGAGAAGGAGCGGGTAACCAAACTTCTCAGGATAGAGGAGGAAAGATTCATAAGGACCGTTGAGAAGGGACTTCAGATATTTGATGAAATCCTGAGGGAAGTAAAGTTAAAAGGCTCTGATACCATTCCGGGTGAAGAGGTGTTCCGCCTTTACGATACCTTTGGCTTTCCCCTTGACCTTGCAAGGGATATTGCCAACGACGAAGACCTGAAGATTGATGAAGATGGATTCAGAAAGGCACTTGAACAGCAAAGAAGCAGGGCAAGGGCATCAAGGGAAACCGGTGATCAGAGGGGAAATCTTATATACTCAAAGATACTGGAGCAGACAGGTCAAACTCAATTTGTGGGTTATGAAACACTCTCTACTGGCGCAACGGTAAAGGCCATACTTAAAGACGGAAAGACCGTAGATGCACTTTGCAAAGGAGAAGAAGGGGAGCTTATACTTGATGTAACCCCTTTTTATGCTGAATCCGGTGGCCAGGTTGGCGACAGGGGCATTATCCACTCAGATGCTGTACACATGGAGGTCACTGACACGGTAAAACCCATTCAGGGCATTCATGTGCACAGTGTAAAGGTTTTAAGGGGAGAGGTAAAAACTGGCGACCCTGTTACCGCCACCGTAGATAAAGACAGAAGAAGGGCAATCATGAGAAATCATACAGCTACCCATCTGCTACATAAGGCCCTCCGTATGGTGTTAGGTGAGCATGTAAAACAGGCAGGCTCACTGGTTGAGCCAGAAAGGTTAAGGTTTGACTTTACCCACTATGATTCCCTGAAGTCAGAAGAGATTAAGGAGATTGAAGACATTGTTAATCAAAGGATAATGGAAGACCTGAAAGTAAAAACCGATATAATGGATGTGGAGGAGGCAATAAACTCTGGTGCCATGGCACTTTTTGATGAGAAATACGGCGACATGGTGAGAGTTGTCTCAGCAGGGGAGTTCAGCAAAGAACTATGCGGTGGTACCCATTGTAACTCTACAGGAGAGATAGGCTCCTTTATTATCCTTACAGAGGGAAGTGTTGCATCAGGCATCAGAAGAATAGAGGCAATAACAGGCGAGGCAGTAATAGAGTATATCAGAAAAAGAGATGAGGAGCTTAACCGTATTAAGGAAATTCTAAGGACCGACTCCCCCCTTCAGAGAGTAGAAAAACTACTCAGAGATGTTAAAGAGCTTCAGATGGAGGTTGAGAAACTAAAGACCTCAGGGGCATCAGATATAATAGGAGAGGCCATTGAGCAGGCTATAGAAATAGACGGCACCAGAGTGGTTACGGTCTTAAAAGATGGTCTCAACCATAAGGAGCTTCGCCTTCTGGCAGACAGGATAAAGGACCGTCTTGGCTCTGGTGTAATCATTGCCGGTTCCATAAACAATGGTGAGGCTTCAATGGTATGTATGATCACAAAGGACACTACAGACCGCTTCAATGCAGGTAAGATTATAAAAAGGATAGCCCAGCTGACAAATGGTAAGGGCGGTGGTAGAGATGTGCTTGCTCAGGGTGGCACCAAAGACGGCAGGAGGTTTAAAGAGGTAATTCAAAATATTGAGGAGGTGTTTAAGGAGGGATGAAGGGTAAGTTGTTTTTTTCTCTAACTGTCATTTTTCTGGCAATCCTTTCGGCCTCAACCGGTTTCTCTATAGAAGTTAAAGAGGCCTATATTGCAAAGGGGGTGGTTGAACTAAAACCCATTGCCCCCGCAAACCGATTCAGCTCTGATATTGGCAGAGTCTATTGCTTTACCAGAATTACAGGGGCAAAGGATGTTACAAAGATTAAACACCTCTGGTTTTATAAAGACAGATTTATGGCTCAGGTTGAACTGCCTGTGAAGTCACCTGACTGGAGGACATACAGCAGCAAAAGGATACTTCCTTCATGGAAGGGTCCCTGGCGAGTGGATATAACCGACAGCGATGGACTTTTACTTAAAAGCCTTCACTTTGAGATTGAATAGGTGAATCTCCGACCAGAGAAAAGTAAATAAAACCCTTTTCTGATATAATAAAGATAGGGAATAGGGGGTAGCGTGTAGGGTGTAGTGAATTTTGAGTTTTGAGTGATAAGTTAAGGTCATTTATTAAGCATTCAAAACTAAAACTAATAACTACCCCCTACCCCCTACACCCTATAATTAGAAAGGAGGAGGGCATATGAGTGTATTTGAGATTATCAGAAATGCAATGCTTGCCGGATTTGGAGCACAGCAGAAGGCAAAGGAGTTTATTGATGAGCTTGTAAAAAAGGGTGAGCTTAGCGAATCTCAGGGTGCAAAGCTGGTCAAGGAGTTCACGGAAAAGGCTGAAAAGAGCTCTGATGAGTTTTCAAAGACCCTGACAGATGCCATACAGAAGGCTCTTGAGAAGATGAACATCCCCACTAAAGAGGACATTGATGCATTAAACAAAAAGATAAAAACCCTCTCACAGAGGATTAAGAAGTTAGAGGAGACTACTGCAAAGAGCACAGAGCAGGATAGCTGATGCTTTTAGAATTTCTCAGGCTCAAGAGAACCTACCGCAACATAAACAGGCTCAGGCAGATAGTTAATGTCTTTTTAAAACACGGCTTTGGGCAGATAATTGAACAGATAAACCTCCACAGGGTTTTACCATTCAGAAAGCGACTTAAAATCCTGGGCTCCCGTCCTACACTGGGGCAGGCTGCTGCAGAAAGGCTGAGGATTGCCTTTGGAGAACTGGGACCATCCTTCATTAAGTTAGCACAACTGCTTTCTTCAAGGCCTGACCTTATAACCGCTACCTTTGCAGATGAGTTCAAAAAGCTTCAGGATGAAGTTCCACCCTTTCCCTTTGAAGAGGCCAAAAAGATAATAAAAGAAGAGATGGGAACAGAGCCGGAAAATCTATTCAGTTATATCGAGCCTGAACCAGTTGCTGCCGCCTCCATTGCACAGGTGCATTACGCAGTATTGAAAGATGAAACGCCTGTTGTAATAAAAGTGCAGAGGCCCAGAATCAAGGAACAGATAGAAACAGATATAACCATAATGAAGGCAATCGCCTCTCTTTTAGTCCGATACATCCCTGAAACAGAGCTCTTCAACCCTACCGGCATAGTTGAGGAGTTTGCCCGTACTATCAGAAAGGAGCTTGATTTCACTGAAGAGGCAAAAAATATGTGCCGGTTCAGGAGAAACTTTGCAAACCATCCAGATATATACATCCCTCAGTTATATCCACATTTACTGTCAAAGAGGATGATTGTAATGGAAAGAATCGAGGGTGTCAGGATTGACAACATTGAGGCAATCACTGAAATGGGAATAGACAGAACCGAGCTTGCACGCAAAGGAGTAGACGCCTACTTCAAGATGTTTTTGGTTGATGGCTTCTTTCATGCCGACCCTCATCCTGGCAACATATTTGTAATGCCCGACGGAAGAATAGGTCTTGTGGATTTCGGTATCGTGGGCTGGCTTACACCTGACATTATGGAGAGTATTGCCCAGGCACTAATTGCCCTCGTAAAAAAAGACTTCGATAGCCTGATCGACCAGTATATAGCACTTGGACTGGTCACCGAGGAGGTTGATCTCGAGACATTCAGAAGAGAGTTCAAGGCAGATATAATTGATTTCCTGATTCCTCTTTATGATATGACCATTTCTGAAATAAATATTGCAAAATACCTCGACACACTTATCCACATGGCACTAAAACACAAATTAAAGATCCCATCAGACCTGCTTCTTCTTAACAAGTGCATGCTTATCCTCGATAATATTGGCAGAGAGCTTGACCCTAACTTCAACTTTATTTCAGTCGCCGAACCCTATGCCTCAAGGCTTATAAGGAGTCGATATCATCCAAAGCGGCTCTACGAGAGAATGCAAAAACAGATGACAGACCTCTCTAACATTGCCGTCAATACACCAAAGCAGTTGAACCTGCTCTTAAGAAAGGCCATTAAAGACGAACTACACCTGAACATGAAGCTTGATGGCCTTGAACGACTTATTCGTGATATAGACAAATCAACCAATCGTATTGCCTTCAGCATAGTTGTAGCTGCTATAATATTAAGTTCAGCCATACTTACCCTGACAGGTACAGGTGGTACCGTGTTTGATATCCCACTTCTTGGTCTTGCAGGGTTTGTGGTTGCCTTTTTTATGGGATTCTGGCTCCTGATATCAATTATCCGTTCAGGCAGGTTGTGAAAAATGAAGCTTCTTATGCATATCTGCTGTGCCAACTGTGCACTTTTTCCACTAAAAACGCTTAAAGAAAGGGGTATTAACTACCATGGATTGTGGTTTAATCCCAATATACACCCCTATAGGGAATACAAAAAGAGACTGGAGACCCTTAAACAACTCCAGAACCTCTGGAAGTTTGATATAACCTTTAAGGATCATTATGGACTGAAGGAATTCCTGAGGGCTGTTGTATACGATGAAAAAAACAGGTGCAGTTTTTGCTACAGGGTAAGACTCAGAGAGGCTGCAAGGGTTGCAAAAGAGCTTGGCATGGATGCCTTCTCTACCACACTTCTGGTAAGCCCCTATCAGAAGATAGATCTCATTAAGGCTATAGGCAAGGAGATTCAGGAAGAATTCGATGTGGAGTTTTACTTTGAAGACTTCAGAGAGGGTTTTCGAGATGGCATGAGGATGTCAAGGGAGCTTGATTTCTACAGGCAAAACTACTGCGGATGCATATATTCTGAAATGGAAAGATTCTTAAAAACAAAGAAAACCAAGTAATTGGTATATTGCGTTGATTGCGTTAATTGCGTTTATCGCGTTCATTGCGTTGATTGCGTTAGTTTTTGTTAAAAGTTACGATTGAATGAAAATAAGTGAGTTTGTAGTTTGAAATTTAGAGCTTGGGATTTGTTTAGGATTTAGATATTAGAAATTTAGAATTTGAAGATAAGTGTTTGGGGTTTTAAGAAAGTAGGGGAGTTTTTACTACACCCTACCCCCTACACCCTTAAGGGTTTAGAAATTGGTGCTTAGAATTTAGGATTTATCATATAACTATGTCGCCTCTTGAAGAAATAGGAAGGCTATTAATAATATTCGGTCTGTTTATTGTGCTGATTGGTGGGCTTTTGCTACTGGGTGGCAAACTGCCCATGTTAGGAAAGCTGCCCGGGGACATAATAATAAGAAAAAAGAACTTTACCTTTTATTTCCCCCTGGGTACAAGTATACTGCTAAGTATAATTCTCAGTCTTATACTCTGGCTTATTAACAGGAGATAATAATGATAAAAAAATGCATTGTCTTTCTTTTGCTGATGCTTATACTGCCTGTGGTGTCTTACCCACAAAACATCAGGGTATTGATACTGGATAAGAGGTTCCCTGTGTTACCTGACAACGAAAAATCTTTAAAGCAGATAGGCAACATCAAAGGTGAACTGCTCCTCAGGGGCATAAACTACAAGGGGAAAATAGAGGTATGGAAGGGACAAAAGGGGCTCTATGTTATAAATGAACTGCCACTTGAAGAGTATGTTAAGAGTGTGGTTTATTCAGAGACAACCGACGACTGGCCTTTGGAGGCACTGAAGGTTCAGGCAATCGTGGCAAGAACCTATGCCGTCAGACAGATAATGAAAAACAGAGATAAGCTCTACCACCTTAGCTCCTCCACCCTACACCAGTTATACAGGGGAAACCAGAAGGACAGGCTCATAGAGCAGGCGGTTAATGAAACAAAGGGGCTTATAGTCACCTATAAAGGAAAACCAATTGAGGCCCTTTATCACTCAACCTGTGGTGGCAGAACAGAGTATGCCGAAGAGGTCTTTAGTAAAAAAGAGCCCTATCTTCGCTCTGTTAAAAATGACTGCTCCATCTCACCATACTGGAGATGGCGAAAAAGGATCGGTAAGAGGGAGATTGAAAGGGCACTCAAAATAGAAAATCTGAAGGACCTGAAGATAGTGAGTCATACAAAAAGTGGAAGGGTTAAAGAGTTAAAAATAATTACAGAGTCCAGAACACTCGAAATTACGGCAAAAGACCTCAGAAGAATACTTGGATGGAAACATCTTCCAAGTACATGGTTTAAAATATCAAAAGAGGGCAATTCCTTTGTATTTGACGGCAGAGGTTATGGTCATGGGGTTGGGCTCTGTCAGTGGGGCGCCCTTGAAATGGCACTGAAAGGATACGACTTCAAATACATACTTGGTTACTATTACCCGGGCACAAAAATAGAAAGATACCATGAAGATTAGCTATTTTGATTTTGAACTCCCCAGAGAGCTAATAGCCTCTTTTCCTGAAAAAAGGCGAGATGCCTCAAGATTAATGGTTTTGAAAGGGCATGGCCTTATAGAGCACAGGGTCTTCAGAGACATCGCAGAATACCTGAGTGCTGGAGATCTGCTTATACTGAACAACACAAAGGTGATACCTGCCCGTCTTAAGGGCAAAAAAGAAACCGGCGGGAAGATTGAAATCCTTCTGGTAAAACCTCTTGGACAGGGTCGTTTCACGGTTCTTTCAAAGGGAAGATACTCGGGCACAGCTATTTTTGAAGGTGGTCTAACAGCAAGAATCACTGAGGGTAAAATAGTGGAGTTTGACAAAGAGGACATAAGCGACTATTTATGGAGACACGGCCTAATGCCACTTCCCCCATACATAAAAAGAGAGCCACTACCTGAAGACCGCAACTGGTATCAGACCGTGTACGCTGAAAAGGAAGGCTCTATTGCAGCACCAACGGCAGGGCTTCATTTCACAAAGCAGATACTATCTGATTTACAGAAAAGAGGAGTAAAAATCCGCTACATCACACTTCATGTTGGTTTAGGCACATTCATGCCTGTAAAAACAGAAACGATAGAAGAGCACATGATGGGAAAAGAGGTTTTTGAGGTGGAGAACTCTCTCGTTAACGAAATAAAAGAAGTAAAAAAACAGGGTGGCAGGGTAGTAGCCGTTGGGACAACGGTTACAAGGACCCTTGAAGCGATTTTTTCTGGACACTATATAAAGACAACCGCAAATGGTATTATTCAGGGAAGCACCGACCTGTTTATCTACCCTGGCTATAAATTCAAAGCGGTTGATATACTGCTTACAAACTTTCATTTACCCCGGTCCACTCCTCTTTTGCTTGTTTCAGCCTTTGCTGGAAGGGATACCATATTAGATGCCTATCAAGAGGCAATAAAAAGGCAGTATAGATTTTTCTCTTACGGTGATGCTATGCTTATCTTCAGAAAGGGGGACTGAATGAAACATAGAAAGATAGACAGATTCGCCCTTTTGTACGGTAAAACACCTTTAATTGTGTTCGCTGTGCTTATATGCTCGATAAGCTTTATCCTTGGCTATTTTGTTGGCAAGTCAGCACATCAGCCATCCGGGGTGGTTCCTGAAAAAGAAATTATCATTCATGAATCTAAAAGTCCAAAGCCCTCTAAAAAAGGAACGTCCTCTGTCAAGGAGGCAAAGTCAACACCTGTTAAGCCTCCAGTAGCTGAAAAAAAGAAAGCAACGAAAAAGTCTGAAGAACCTACCCTTAAGGAAAGGCCCTTTCCCATACAGCGTAACAGTATAAACTACTTCACAATCCAGGTTGGTGCCTTCAGCTCAAAAAAGGAAGCACAAACGCTTAAGAAGAGGCTTTCCAGGAAGGGTTATACGGTGTTTATAAATACCTCAAAAAGAGGTAAAATATTATATAGAGTTCGAGTTGGCAGATTTATTAAAAGAACAGATGCGGAAAAAGTAGCATTGAAGCTTAAGATAAACGAAAAGCTCAAGACCTTTATAGTAACGGTGAACAACTCAAAATGAAGGATATAATACTTGAAAAGATTATATCAGAGTCTGACTATGAAAGCTTTTTCTTCTCAGGGCTCCAGAAAAGCCTGAAGCTCATTGAGGATGAGCTTGGCGTTGTAATAAGTACTCGAGGTGAAAAACTTTTCATAAAGGGTCCTGAAGAAAAAGCAGCTAAGGCAGAACGGCTAATTGATGAAATAAGAGAGATAAATCGTAAAGGCTACCTCTTAGGCCCTGATGACATAAGGTTTGCGCTTTCTTCAGTAAACAAAGGAGAAAGCACCTCTTTGAAGGACCTCTTTGCCAATCAAATACCGGTATCATCAAAGAAGAGATTTATAATACCAAAAACTGAAACACAGAAAAAATACATAGAGGCTATAAAGAAGTACGACATTGTCTTTGGCATCGGTCCTGCTGGCACAGGTAAGACCTATCTTGCCATGGCAATGGCAGTAAATGCCCTTATCAAAAAAAAGGTAAGCCGTATAGTGCTTGCAAGGCCTGCTGTAGAAGCTGGTGAGAAACTCGGATACCTGCCAGGTGATATGTACGAGAAGGTCCACCCCTACCTCAGGCCACTGTATGATGCGTTATACGATATGGTAGAGTTTGAAAAGGCCATGCGGCTGATTGAAAAGGGCATTATAGAAATAGCACCTCTTGCCTATATGCGAGGCAGAACCCTTAATGATGCCTTTGTGATACTTGACGAGGCACAGAACACGACCTCGGAACAGATGAAGATGTATCTTACCAGATTGGGATTCAATTCCAAAACTGTAATCACTGGAGACATTACCCAGGTTGACCTTCCTGTGGGTAAGACATCAGGACTCATAGAGGCAGAACAGATACTGGCTTTAATTGAGGGGATAAAGTTTGTATATTTTACTGAGCGAGATGTTGTTCGTCACAGACTTGTTCAGGAGATAATAAAGGCCTATGAAAGAGCTGAAAAACGGAAAGAAGATACAGAAACAATCGAGCAGCAACAGCAGGTTTAACCGCCGCACTCTTATAGAGATAGCCTCGGTTTTACTCTTTGGGCTCATAACATCCATCACTGTAGAAAGTGGATGGAGCGTGGAGTTTGTACTTGGTGGTTTCCTGATCTCTGCACTTCTCTTTCTCATATTCTACAGAGATATAATCCGTTACAAACCTGACTATATAAAAAAGACCCGTATGGTTTTGCTTCTGGGTATTCTGGTCATATTCACCATAATCACAGCACGCACCTTTCAGTATTTCTTCCTCAAGTTTTCTCAGGGACTTGGCATCAGTGCCTTAGACAGTATAATCTACGGAATGCCTATCCCTGCTGGAGCCATCCTTATAACGCTTATATTCGATTTTCATACGGCAATTATATTTTCCTTTACTATCAGTCTTCTTACTGGTTTGTGGGTCATTCAACCACTATATCCAATTTATGCCTTTGTGGGGAGTCTGGTTGGTGCCTTCAGTGTGTTAAGGTGTAAAAAACGCTCTGATATCCTTAAAAGTGGGCTTTATGTGAGCGCTGCAAACATATTTACACTTACCGGTCTTTTACTTTACACAGGCAGGTTTACACAGGACTTCGCACCTGTTGCCTATATTTTTGCCATATCTTCTGGTGTCATTGTCTCCTCTGTCGTATCTCTGTTTTTACCTGCAATAGAGATGGTGTTCAAAGTTACCACTGATATTACATTATTAGAACTTTTAGACCTGAATCAACCTTTGATGAAAAACCTCATGATTACAGCTCCTGGCACCTATCATCACAGTATAATTGTTGGCAATCTTGTGGAATCAGTTGCAGAGGACATAGGGGTAAATCCGCTTATGGCAAGGGTAAGTGCCTATTACCACGACATTGGCAAGATAAAGATGCCAGAGTATTTTGTAGAAAACCAATCAGGTGCAGTAAGCAAACACGAACTGCTCACCCCTCACATGAGCAGTATAATACTATCTTCTCATGTCAAAGAAGGTGTAGAGCTTGCCCGCGAATACAGGCTCCCGGAGCCAATAATCGACATAATCCAGCAGCATCATGGCACCTGTCTTATGACCTACTTTTATCAAAAGGCAAAGGACCTTGGTAATGGTGAACCCCCTGAAGAGGACTATCGTTATCAGGGGCCAAAACCTCAAAGCAGAATGGCAGCACTTGTAATGATTGCCGATGCAGTAGAGGCAGCGTCAAGGGTGCTTAAAGACCCAACCCCTGCCCGCATTGAGTCTCTTGTGGACAAAATCGTTAACCATATCTTCATAGATGGTCAGCTTGAGGAATGTGAGCTGACCCTTAAGGACATATCCATTATAAAGAAAAAGTTCACCTACATACTTACTGGAATACTTCACAAAAGGGTTGATTATCCAGGATTCGACTTTGAAAAAACCCGTGAAGAAAAATCAGAAAAATCAGAGAGACCGGTATTAACTGAAAAGGTTACACCTATCAGGAAGGGGATAAAAAGAGGTAGTGATTATAATAAGAAACCTCCAAAGAAAGGTAAAGATAGACAAAGAGCACATTCAACGCTGCCTTGAGATTGTTTTAAAGAAACTTAAACTTGAAAAAACAGAAATAGGCATTCTGTTTGTAAACGATTTTAGATCAAAAGAGCTTAACAGGGCATACAGGGGAAAGGACAGTCCCACAGATGTAATCTCCTTTCCGATGTTTCATTCAATAAAAGAGATAAAAAAAACGGTTAAAGACTCACCCTATGAAGAAGATCTGCCCATCGGTGATGTGGTAATAAATCTACATCAGGCCGAGCGCCAGGCCATTGAATACGATGTTGAGCTTCATGAAGAGGTACTCCGTCTCATCGTACATGGGGTACTCCATCTCTGCGGCTATGACCACGAGGTATCAAAAAAACAGGAAAAAAGGATGTTTACGAAACAAAAGGAGCTCCTTGATGCCATTAAGAAAGTGGGTTGAATCAGCCAATTATGCAATTGAGGGTGTGCTTCATGCAGCAAAAACAGAAAGACATCTCAGGTATCACTTTTATGCAGCAAGCGGTGTTCTGATAATAAGCTTTCTTCTTGGTGTAAGCAGAACAGAGTTCCTGCTTATATCAACAATTGCTGTAATTGTGATATGTGCTGAACTCCTGAACACATCAATAGAGCATGTTGTTGACCTTCTTAGTCCTGAAAAAAATGAGATTGCAAAACTGGCAAAAGACATAGCTGCTGGAGCAGTGCTTGTTACTGCATTTGGCTCACTTGTTATTGGTTACATAATACTGTCGCCCTATATAATGAAGGCATTTCAGGATGGATTCAGGATAGCCAAACATGCAGGCGAAGATACCGCAATCGTTTCACTGGTTATTGTTCTTATACTTGTTATCATTACCAAGTCACATTTCGGTATGGGAAAACCCCTAAGAGGAGGGCTACCCAGTGGACATGCAGCCCTTGCCTTTTCAATATGGGTCTCTACCACATTTATCAGCCATAATTACATCGTTTCAATACTAACATTTATTGCTGCCCTGGTTATCGCCCAGAGCAGGGTTGCTGTCAGGGCACACACACCATGGGAAGTCATATTAGGAGGGCTCTTAGGCGCTATCACCACCTTTGTGCTATTTCTGATATTCTACTGAACACCTGAGCATCACTCTACTACCAAATCTGACATCATAAATCTGAAATCTTATATCCGAAATCAACCGGGTATCTCAACAATAAAACGGGTCATACCCTTTTTACTCTCAACCCTGATGTTTCCGCCAAGGGTAGTAATGTTTTTATGCACAATCGAAAGACCCAGGCCAGTACCTCTGTCTTTAGTTGTAAAAAAGGGCAAAAATATCTTTTCCCTTATCTCGTCAGGGATACCGCTTCCAGTATCCTCTACTATAAAAATTGCCCTACTTTCAGAACATTTAAGTTCAACCAAGAGCCTCCCCCCTGTTGGCATAGCTTCAATTGCATTTCTTATGATGTTTGAAACAGCCTGTTTAAAAAGTACGGGATCAGTCTTAATCACACAATCTCCAAGCCTTTCATCACAGTCTATTGAACTTTTCCCATCAAGTTGTCCCTGTAAAATCTCTGTAACAATTTCTCTAAGATTCACCATCTCTGTCTGAGGCACAACAGGTTTCGCAAATGAAAGGAAGTCATTAATTATGCGGTCCATGGCATTGATTTCCTCTGCTATAGCATCAACTATTGCCTGCTGTCTTTCAGATGCATCCTTTTTAAGAAGCTTACTGTAGCCTGAAATTACTGCCATCGGGTTTCTCAACTCATGAGCAATACCAAGGGAGACCTCTCCAAGAGAAGAAAGCCACTCTCTTAACCTGACCTGCCTTTCAAGGGTTTTAAGTTCGGTAAGGTCACTAAATATCAGCACCTTTCCTATCTTTTCTTTCTTTCTGTTATAAAGCGGCGAAATAGTAAGACCAAGCCATCTCTTTCCTTTACCAGTCTCATAAAGATACTCTGCACGCTTAACTATATCCTGTTTCTCTATTAATCCCTTCACAGGTTCATAAAATACCTCTGAATACCTTTTCCTCTCTATCTCCTTCCCCTCAAGCCCAAGTATCTTCAATGCAGAAGAGTTAACACTGGTTATTATAAGCTCATTATTAAAACTCACCACACCGCTTGGCACACTTTCTATTATGTTGTCACTGTAGCTTACTACATCGTCTGCCCTCTCCTCTGCCTTTTTTCTTAACTCCTCAAGCTCCTTTTCCTTTTCCTTTAACTTTGCAACAAGCTCGTGAAATGTATCAACAACAAACCCCACTTCTGATTGTTTCATCTCCTCCTTCAGTTTGCTTGCCCTTTTAAGGTATCGGAAGCTGTAAAGAAAAAGGATTAAAAGCAGAAGAGGTATGAGGACGACAATGATGTTAAGGATTGTTTGACTCATACATTAACCTTTTACAACCCCCAGAGGACGCAACCTTGCAACCTTCTTTGATATGCCTGCCTTCTCTACCACATCTACCACATTTGAAATATCCTTGTAAGCTTCCGACATCTCCTCTGCAAGGGTCTTCTTTCCAGCACTTCTTACCAGTATACCTGCATCCTCCATCTCTCTCCAGATAGCCCTACCCTTTGCCCTTTTAATGGCCTGATGTCTTGAAAGCACTCTTCCTGCACCATGGCATGTAGAGCCAAAGGTCTCCTTCATTGCCTTTTCAGTACCTACCAGAACATAGGATGCCCTGCCCATATCTCCAGGTATTAACACTGGTTGACCAATATCTCTGTATTTTTCCGATATCTCGGGATGTCCTGCAGAAAATGCCCTTGTTGCACCTTTACGGTGCACTATAAGTTTAGTTTTCTTACCGTCCACAGTATGCTCTTCCACTTTTGCAATATTATGAGCAACATCATAAACAATCTGCATACCAAGTTCACCCTCAGAAACACTCAAAACCTTCATAAAGGCAACTCTACACCAATGCATTATGCACTGACGGTTTGCCCATGCGTAATTCGCTGCTGCCTTCATTGCAGCAAAATAATCCTGTGCCTCCTGGCAGTTAAAGGGTGCGCAGGCAAGTTCTCTATCAGGAAGACTTATCCCGTATTTCCTGACAGCCCTTTCCATAATCTGTAAAAAGTCAGTACATACCTGATGTCCAAATCCCCTTGAGCCAGTGTGAATCATCAGGGTTATCTGCTCCGGGAAAAGACCAAATATGCTGGCAGCCTTCTCGTCGTAAACCTCTTCCACATACTGTATCTCAAGAAAGTGATTTCCAGAGCCAAGGGTTCCCTGTTGGGCTCTTCCCCGTTCGTAGGCCTTTTCGCTAATCAATGAAGGCTCAGCACCTTCTATGGCACCGCCAGATTCAATATACTGTAAGTCATCTGCTGTTCCATAACCCTGCTCTACTGCCCAGCGGGCACCCTTTTGAAGGAGCCTCTCATGGTCTTTTCTTGAGAGCTTCAGCCTTCCTTTTGAACCAACCCCAGAGGGTATCTCTTTAAACAGGACCTCCACGAGGTCCCTTATCCTGGGGAGCACCTCAGAACGTGTGAGGTTGCTCCTCAGGAGCCTTACCCCTCAGTTAATGTCGTAGCCAACACCACCTGGTGAAATTATCCCATCGTTGACATCAAAGGCAGCTACCCCTCCAATAGAAAAACCATAACCTGTGTGAACATCAGGCATTGCAAAAGAGTGGCCAACTATGCCTGGCAGTGTGGCAACATTGGCAACCTGTTTGATGGCATCTGGCTCTAAATACTGCTGGAGCACTCTGTCAACATACACAATACCTTCAACCCTCATTCCCTGAACATAACCCATGGGCACCTTGAGTCTTGTTTCATCAATCCTTTCTATGGTAACCTGCCCTGACATAATGCACCCCCCATAATTTTCAAATCCTAATTTCTAAATTCTAAATTCTAAACACTTCAGGGTGTAAAAAAACAGGGTGTAGGGAGTAGCGTGTAGGGTGTAGTAAAACCAGAATCCCTACACTCAACTAACGCTATTAACGCAAAGAACGCAATGAACTCGATAAACGCAATTAACGCTATCAACGCAATAAACGCAATTTATATATCAAAAATAACCTCTACACTCCAGAGACCGTTTTGTTTTTCTATTTTAAGGTTATGGTAGGTCGCTGCCTTAAGAAGAAGGCCCTTTTCGTGTCTTTGAGGGTCAAAGTCCTCACCAAAAATGGTTGCCTCAATCCTGTTTTCTGAAAGATTTTTTATCTCAATCTCCCTGCCCAGGAACCCGTATGTATCAAACTGGAAAATCAGTTCATTCAGCCAGCCAACAAGCAAACCATCAAGGTTTTCTGCATAAACGTTGACATCAACAGTCTTTGAGGAGTTTATATTACTGTTTTCAGTTATTAAATGGTATAACCCTCTGGCAGCATTTATAAAAAGCTTTTCAAGATTCTCACCAAATACTCTTATACCCACATCGCCAGAGATATCAAGAATCTCAAAGTCCTTATCCATCGTTAATTAAATAATAGCATTTAGCACTTCTCATGTCAAACCGATAAATCCCTTACAGACCTTGAAAGTCTTGCAAACTCTTCCATGCTTAATGTCTCAGGTCTTCTGCGGTAATCTATGCCTGCCCTGTCAAGTGCAGTCTTTATGTCTTCAGAGACAGACTTTAATGAATTGGCAATAGTCTTCCTTCTTTGTGAAAAAGCCTTTTTTATGATCCTGAAAAAGAGACCTTCATCTTCCACTGTTACCGGAGGCGATCTTCTTCTTTTCAGATGTAGCACCGCTGAATCAACCTTTGGTGGTGGTACAAAAGCTCCTCGTGGAATGTAAAAGAGAATGGATGGCTCTGTATAATACTGTACCATTAACGATAGTACTCCGTAGCTTTTTCCACCTGGTGAGGAAATTATTCTTTCAGCCACCTCTTTCTGTATGGTTAAAGTAGCGGTTAGAAGCTTAACATCTCTTTCAAGCAGCTTAAATATAATGGGAGTGGTTATGTAGTAAGGTATATTTGCTACAACCTTAAAGGGTGGTAACTTTGCAAAATTGAATTTAAGCACATCTGTACATTCCAGGTAAAAGTTAGTCTTTCTTTTAAGCTCACTCTCCTTAAGAATCTCACACAAATGCTCGTCAAGTTCAATGGCTATTACTTCCCTTGCTATCTCTGTTAATATCTCTGTAAGCCTTCCCTTGCCTGGGCCTATCTCAACTACCAGGTCATCAGGTGTAAGACCAGAAGCATCGACTATTCTTCTGAGGATAACAGGGTCAAGTAGAAAATGCTGTCCAAGTTTTCTTCTCATATAAAAATAGAATATCTATGTCAGGTTATGTTAAAATTTACGGAAACCAATGTTTTATTATAACCTAAAATTTTTCATTACTTGTAATTTTCTCATGACAAAGACAAAAATAGACAGTTTATTAAAAATTTTATATAATAATGGAAATTTTTTTGGGAGGTGTGGGAATGGGGAGATTAGATGTGAGGTGCAATGCCTCCATACCAGTAACAATACTCACAAACAACACCTTGAAAGAGACAGCTACAAAAAACATAGGTCTAAAGGGTGCCCTTCTTAAGACTTCTTTGCCTTTCTCTGAGAAGGAAGTCATAAGACTGAAGGCGGTGATACCTGAATCAGGAGAGTTTCAGAGCGATGTTAGAATTGTTAGAAAAGACAGAAGTGGTATAGCGGTTAGATTTCTTAATATTGACCAGTCATCAAGGCAGATTCTCTGGAATTATATCAAAGAACACATTGATAGAACTGGACAATGCCCCTTTTGCGGTTCTAACAATGGAAAGGATCATACAAATACATGTAGTAGTTGTGGGTTACCCGTTAATGTATATGAAAAAGAATTCCACGAGCTTGAACAGGAGATAGCAAAACAGTGGTTGAAATATATTGATAATGCTACTGATGAGTTTATAAGACAATGCAAATATATAGAGGATTTGATAGATAAAAAAACATTTTCGCCCCACGATATTTACTTAAAACTCAAAAACACCTTCAATGAATTTATAGACAAAGCAGAACTTTTTGAAACAGGCATCTCCAACAAAACACTAATAGAAGAATGCAGAAAAAGGTTTCACGAAAAGACAAATCCCATATTTATCAAAAGCTATGCCTTCAACAGGACAAGGACATGGCCGCAGGGATACCAGGGTGACTTCAAGACACTGGAAGGCATATACAGAAACACACCTATGTCCACCGGGATTGGTTACTACATGGATTATTACGCCCTGAACTCTACCCTTGCACAGGGAGTAAGGAACAGGTTAAGGATACTAACAGAGTTATTGACAATAGAGCTTGAGCAGAGGAAAGAACCAAAAGTCCTGAATATTGCTTGCGGTTCCTGCAGGGAAATCTTAGACCTTATCCCCCAGATAAAAATCTCAGGGGCAAGGATAACCTGTCTCGATACCGATGAGGATGCCCTCTCCTTTGCTTACAACAGATTAAGCAATGACCCTGAAGTTATATCTAATTTAGAATTTCGTTACTACAATGCGTTAAGGCTTTTCGATTATGAAATAGTTGAAAGAGACTTCCCAAAACAGGATATAATCTACAGTGTCGGGCTCTTTGATTACCTGCAAACCGATATGCTTATAAAAATACTGAGAAACCTTTACAGGCATCTGAATAAAAAGGGTGTGTTGATTGCAGCCTTTAAGGATGTTCGTCAGTACAGGCCACAACCCTACCACTGGTTTATGGACTGGACAGGATTCCTGCAGAGGAATGAAGACGACTTTCTTTCTATCCTGAAAGAGTCAGAGATTCCCAACGAGGCGGTAAGCAATAAAAGAGACGAAACAGGTGCTATAATCTTCTATACCATTACAAAATTATAAAAAGTGGGACTATTAAAAGATAAAGTAGCAATAATCACTGGTGGTTCAAGGGGTATAGGAAGGGCTATAGTATACGCCTTTGCAAAAGAAGGAGCTCTGTGTGCTTACACCTTCTCAAGTAGCTCAACACAAGCCAAAGCATTAGCTTCGGAACTTGAAGCAATGGGCTCAAGAGTAATGTATGAACAAGTGGATGTGAGGGATTATGAAGGCGTAAAAGATTTTGTTGAGAAAGTCAAAAAAGAATATGGTGGGCTTCATATACTGGTCAACAACGCTGGCATTAACAAAGACAGGTCCATAATCATGATGACCCATGAGGACTGGCAGGATGTAATAGATGTTGACCTCACCGGTGTGTTTAATTTTACAAAGGCTTGCATTGTCACCTTTCTTAAACAAAAATCGGGCTGTATTATTAACATATCCTCGGTAAGCGGTATATCACCCCTGCCAGGACAGGTCAGCTATGCTTCGGCCAAGTCTGGTGTAATAGGTTTAACCAGGGCACTGGCTCGTGAAGTAGCACCTTATAATGTCAGGGTAAATGCAATTGCACCTGGCTTTATTGAAACTGATATGGTTAACAGCCTGAATGAGAATTATAGAAAAAAGATACTGGAATTGATTCCATTTAAACGGTTAGGGACGACCGATGAAGTAGCACAGGGATGTGTCTACCTCGCAAGCTCTCACGCCTCCTACATCACTGGACAGGTATTAACAATTGATGGTGGTTTAAGTATTTAAATCTTTTTTATGAAAAATACCGAACTGGTTATCACAGGCATAGGGATAGTCTCTCCATTAGGTATTGGAAATGAAGAGTTCTGGAAGGGACTTTGCGAAGGGAGAAACTGTATCCGTGATATTACATTATTCAATACGAATGATTTCAATGTGAAAAGGGCCTGTGAGATAGCTGATTTCAACCCGCTTGACTTTATAGAAAAGCGTCATCTGAGGACGCTTGACAGAAGCACAAGATTGCTTATAGCCGCTACTCAACTCGCTCTTGAAGACGCTAATATTGTAATTAACGAGGATAATACACAGAAGATAGGACTCGTTGCTGGCACCACATTTGGAAGCTTACATAGTATTTTTCAATTTGATAGAGAAGGGCTTACAGAGGGACCTAAATATGTAAATCCATCCTTTTTCCCCAATACAGTCATCAACTCACCAGCGAGCCAGGCTGCCATTAAGTTTAAAATTAAAGGGTTTAATACTACTGTATCAACAGGAATTTGTGCATCCTTTGATGCATTTATATATGCCTGTGATTTCATCAGGCTTAACAGGGCAGATACAGTTCTGGTAGCAGGTGTGGAGGAGTTGTGCGAGGAGTTATTTACAGGGCTATATCAATGTGGCCTGCTTTCTGGAACTGATGGGACAATCATTCGCTCGGCACCTTTCGATAAAAACAGGAATGGATTGGTACTTTCAGAAGGTGCCAGCCTTATTGTAATTGAAAAAGAAGAAAATGCCTTAAAAAGAGAGGCCACCATACTTGCCCGCATAATCTCTTATGCCAACACCTTTTCACCTGATAGCAACCAATCAGCAGGGCTTAAGCAGGCTATAAAACAGGTACTATTATCAGCTGACCTGAGGCCTGAAAATATAGACATTGTATTCTCATCTGCAAACTCCACAAAGGAGCTAGATAAACAGGAGGCTCAGGCCATCAAGGAGATCTTTGGAAAAACCACGCCAGTCACAGCAATTAAATCTACACTTGGCGAACCCTGCTCAGCCTCGGGAGCATTTCTGTTATCTTCAGCCGTCAACGCACTGACTACAAACTATATTCCACCAACAATTAATCACATCGAAATAGACCCTGAGTGTGATATTAACCTGATAACAACAATCAGAGAATCTCCGGAATTAAACAATATTTTAGTTATTGGTTCAGACCCCTTTGGAAACAACGCAGCCCTGATCATAGGGAAAATCTGATTATGAAAAGAGTTGTAATAACAGGCATAGGTCTCGTTACATCAATTGGTATAGGGAAAGAGGAATTCTGGAAAAACCTATTAAATGGTCTTTCAGGCATAAGTAAGGTAACAGCCTTTGACACCTCAGAGCACTTTACCCATCTTGGCGGACAGGTTAAAAACTTCAATCCACAGGAGATGGGGCTTTCAGAGTTTATAGATAACTCCAGCAGGGCTTCTCTGCTTGCTATTGGGGCAGCCCGACTTGCCATAAAAGACTCTGAGATTGCATTATCAAAGGAAGATCTAACAAAAACTACAGTATGTATTGGAACCACAATGGGTTCTGTTCAGGCATCAGAATTTATTAACGAACAGATTGTTCTTCATAATGTAAAACACTTCGAAAAAGAGATAATCTACAAGGTTCCTACGCATTCAACATCCTCTGTTGTTTCACGACTCAATCATATAACCGGCCCCTCAATAATGTTTTCCACTGCCTGTGCTGCTGGCAACTATGCAATAGGCTACGGTGCTGATTTAATAAGACTTGGAAGGGCTGAGATAGCAATCGTTGGCGGTGCAGAACCATTCTCAAAGGTTGCCTTCACAGGTTTTAACCAGTTCAAAGCAGTGGCACCTGAAAAATGTCAGCCCTTTGATAAAAACCGTAAAGGAATGATGGTTGCCGAGGGTGCATGCGTCTTGATACTTGAATCTCTGGAGCATGCCCTCGAAAGAGAAGCTAAGATATATGCTGAAATACTTGGGTACGGCCTGAGCTGCGATGCAAAACATATGACAAGCCCTTCAGTGGAAGGGATAGTGTCATGCATGAAAAAGGCATTGAAGGAGTCTGGAATCTCGCCAGATGATGTTGATTATATCAGTGCTCATGGAACCGGCACAGTAGCCAACGACAGAGCAGAGGTTGCAGCCATTAAAGAGGTATTTGGAAGCAGGTATAAAGAAATACCAGTGAGCTCAATAAAATCCATGCTTGGTCATACAATGGGCGCTGCATCTGCAATAGAGGCTGCTGCCTGTGCGCTTGTAATTAAGACCGGTAAAATTCCACCAACAATAAATTTTGAAACACCTGACCCTGAATGTGACATAGACTGCGTCCCCAATGTTGCAAGAAAACAGGATGTAAATATTGCAATGAACAACTCCTATGCCTTTGGTGGTAACAACGCATCTTTGATTCTAAAAAAATATACAATTTAAGGAGGTGGCCATGGGCAACAATGTAGAGCAGGAAATTATATCAATTGTGTCAGATGTAACAGGCTTTGAACCAGAGGAAATTACAGCAGACAAAAACTTCTTTGAAGACCTTGAAGTGGATTCAATCAAGGCAATTGAGATTGCAGTTGCAATTGAAAAAAAATTCAAGGTATCAGTAAGGGATGATGAGATACCTAACATTACTACTGTAGGACACGCTGTAGATATGGTGAACAAGCTGCTTGCGGAGAAGAAATAAATGATGAGCTCTTCAAGGCAAACCTACGATGTTATAATAATAGGAGCAGGTATCGGCGGTCTTGTGTGTGGTTGTTATCTGGCTAAGGCGGGACTTAGGGTATTGATAGTTGAACAGCATAACAAGCCAGGAGGATACTGCACATCCTTTAAACGCAAGGGCTTTACCTTTGATGCTGCAGCTCATTCTATTGGTGGTCTCAAACTTGGTAATGTAGGTAATATTTTTAAAGATTTGGGGGTAACAAACAGGTTAAAATTATTAAAAATAGACCCTTCTGATATAGTATATTACAATAAATACAGGATTTCATACTGGTCAAATATTCAGAGAACTATTAGTGATTTTCAAGAAGCCTTTCCTCATGAAGCAGATAATATTAAAAGATTTTTCAAAACCATTATAAACCCTGAACCTCATTTCTTTGCTAATGTTAGGACCTGGACCTTTGAGCGTCTTTTAAATAATTTTTTTAAGAACAAAGAATTAAAAGCTATTATCGCATACCCTCTTCTTGGAAATGGTGGCTTGCCTCCTTCATTAATGTCAGCTTTTATTGGTTCAAAGATATATAAGGAATTCTTAATAGATGGTGGATATTATCCTGAAGGATGCATGCAAAGCTTGCCTGATACACTCCTGGATATATTTAGAGAAAACAACGGAGATATCATCCTATCTGAATCTGTAAGAAAAATTATAGTTGAAAATAACCGAGCTGTTGGTGTTGTATTGAAAAAAAAACCTATGTCTTTCCGTGCAAATTATATTATCTCAAATATAGATGCAAAACATACTTTTTTTAATCTAATTGGGAGGGAATATTTACCATCTACTTTTTTAAAAAAGATTAATCAAATGAAACAGACCCTCTCGATGTTCATACTCTACTTAGGATATAAAAAACCTATTGAAGATATCCCAGCTGGTGCTAATCTATGGATACTATCGGATGCAAATCTTGAAGAAGTTTACAATCTCTCTTTTAAAAAGAAAATATTAGAGAAAAAAAGTTTCATGTTACATATAGGTCAGGACCGTAAAACGGTTATTGCTTTTGTTATAGCTCCCTTTGTATCAAAGTATTTCTGGTATAGATTTAAAAAAACTTATATGAATAATTTTATAGAATTAATTATTGATTATTTTCCAAGTTTAACTCAAAATTTAATTTATAAGGAGGCAGCTACACCTTATACTCTTTACAGGTATACATATAATTCTGAAGGTGCTGCTTATGGATGGGCCAGTTTAACAAATCAATTAGCCGACAATGACTTTAGAAAACCTAATTTCATTAAAAACCTTTATCTAACAGGACATTGGACTACTCAGGGTTTGGGAATTCCAGGGGTTACTTATATTAGTTATGATCTCTCAAGATTTATAATGAGAAGAGAGAAAATTCTTTAAGGAGTTTTATCTAATGGAGCAATCAAAACAGGATTTTATTAATGAAAAAATACTAAATCTTTTCCAGTACTGGGGCTCTGTAGTTTTAGGAGCAGGAATTTTCTTAATTATATTTCTGATAATACTTGATTATTTTGTTGCAAAAACAATTTTTATTAATTTTTTATCTATCAGAATAATTAGTATTATCTTATTAGTTATCCTTTTCTTATTAAACAGGAAAAAGAGAAACAAAAAGATACAGATTGGAATTACTATAGCTGCAACAGTTATTGCTGCCTCTATGGTTGAATTAATGATAATTTATACTGGTGGGCACCAATCACCTTATTATGCAGGAATGATATTGACTTTCTTATTTATAATCGGATTCCTGCCCATCTCTTACAAACTCACTATATTAGGTGCACTTCTTATTTATACAATATACCTTTTACCGATTCTCTTTTTAGACAACATCACAAATATAAATATTTTTATTAATAATAACCTTTACTTAATAGCAACTTTTTTCATTGGCATAACATGGCGGCATCTAAATCAATCACTTCTAATAAGAAATTTCTCACTCCAATACGATTTAGTTCTGGAGCAAGAACGATTAAAGCAATACTCCGAACAGCTCGAAGATCTCGTTGCAGAACGAACTAAGGAACTCGCCAAGTCACAGGCCATGCTTAAGGCCCTTCATGAACACGCAAACGACGGAATACTTATTTTTGACAAAGAGGGAAATATTATTGATGCAAACAATAAGGCCTGTGAACTTCATGGTTACACCAAGGAAGAGCTTAAAGGTATGAATATCACCATCTTAGAATCTGAAACTAATATACCTCTTTGCAAAGAAAGAATTCAAAGGCTTCTAAATGGTGAATCACTCCTTTTTGAAACACAACATATACGAAAGGATGGAAAAAGAATAATACTTGAAGTAAGCTCCTGTGCAATTAAATTTGATGATGATATATTTATAGAGTCCTTTCTGCGCGATATAACAGAAAAGAAGCGATTACAAAATCAACTACTGCATGCTCAAAAAATGGAATCTGTTGGGACTCTTGCTGGTGGAATTGCGCATGACTTTAACAACATTCTGACCTCTATTCTTGGTTATGCAAGTTTGCTTGTAGAGAATCAACATCTTCCACAGGATGTGATCTCAAAAATTAAAGTAATCGAATCTTCTGCAAGAAAGGCATCAAACATTGTCTCAAAGCTTCTTAGTTTTGCCAGAAAGAAAGGCAAAGAAGTGGTACCACTCAATCTGAACAGTATTATAGAGGACTCTTTAACAATGACAGCAAAGCTTATCCCAAAGGATATAGAGATAAAAAAAGAACTGGACCCAGGCCTTCCAATAATAAACGGTGACATCATGCAATTAGAACAGGTTATTATAAACTTGCTGATAAACGCAAAAGATGCAATGCCTGAGGGCGGAATAATTCATATAAAAACATCTACTGAAACCATAGACCGTAACAAACTAAAGATATTTGCAGATGTTAAGCCTGGAAGATATGTAAAACTTGAAATATCGGACACAGGCACTGGTATTCCAGCAGAGATAAAAGACAGAATCTTTGAACCCTTTTTTACTACAAAAGAGGCAGGAAAAGGTACCGGACTTGGCCTTGCAATGGTGTATGGAATAATCAAAGACCACGAAGGATATATTACCATTAACAGCTCTCCTGGAAAGGGCACATCTTTTTACATTTATCTACCGGCAGCCAATAAAACACCAGTTATAAAGCATTTGGAACTCTCTGATAAAAAGGCATCCCTTGGAAAGGTAATGGTCGTTGATGATGAACTCCCGGTTTTACAGTTTATAAAGGATGTATTGGTTGAGCATGGTTTTGAAGTGCAGGTGTTTCAGAATCCCTTTATCAGCCTCGAATATTTTAGAAAAAACAACGACAACATTGACCTTGTAATAACCGATATTTTAATGCCTCAGATGGATGGTGGAGAACTAATAAAACGATTTAAAAGCATAAAGAAAGAGATAAGAACCATAGCAATGACAGGCTTTGTTGATGCACTGTCTACTATAAAGGCTGACAGATATCTTGAAAAACCTATAAAAAAAGGAACCCTGCTTAATGTCATTGATTCTTTAAATCTTTCACATTAACATAGAAAAAAAGTTAGAAAGGTAGTAAAATTAAAAGTATCTATGAAGTCAAAAAAAAAGAATTCAAAATCATGCCTGCTCGAACCGGTTTGTGAGCCCTTTGGTCTTATAATCTTTGGTGCCTCTGGAGACCTTACAAAGAAGAAACTAATTCCTGCTATTTTCAGTCTCTACACCAGAGGCATGTTACCAGAGCAATTTTTTATCCTTGGTGCGGCTCGCACTCCCTTTAAAGAAGATGATTTCAGAAAACACCTATCTGATACAATTAAAGAGACGGAGGAAAAGACCAATTTTCTCAGGCATGTATATTATAGCACTGTTGATTACAACAAACCTGAAAGCTATAAGAGATTTAAAAGCACACTTCAGAAGATAGAGAAAAAAGTTAAAACAGGGAAGCGGAGACTGTTCTATCTTGCTGTTCCACCAGTTCTAACAGAAAGTATTGTGATGTCTCTTGGAGAAAATTCTCTTATTAAAAACCCGGATGTAAGGATAATCATTGAAAAGCCCTTTGGGTGGGACATTGATTCCGCCAGGTCACTCAATAAAACTCTGCTTAAGTATCTTACCGAGGAGCAGGTTTTTCGTATTGATCACTATCTTGGCAAGGAAACCGTCCAGGACATACTGCTATTCAGGTTTGCAAACTCCATATTCGAACCTATCTGGAACCGAAACCATATTGAACATATCCAGATAACAGCCTCTGAATCCATTGGTGTTAGAGAGAGGGCTGGTTATTACGACAGGGCAGGTATTATTCGTGACATGTTTCAAAACCATATAATTCAGCTACTGAGCTTCGTGGCAATGGAGCCTCCAGCCCTTTTTGAACCAAAAAGGATAAGAGATGAAAAGGTAAAGGTCTTCCGCTCATTAAGACATATGACAAAAAAAGAGGTCCCCGAATATGCAGTTTTCGGACAGTACATAAGAAACAAAATAGACGGCGAGGTGATCCCCGGGTACCGTGATGAACCAGGTGTCAGAAAGGACTCCAAAACCCCCACTTTTGCTGCCATGAAGGTATTTATTGACAACTGGCGATGGCAGGGTGTGCCCTTTTATCTGCGTTCAGGAAAGAGGCTTAAAAAGAGAATAACCGAGGTATCGGTTCATTTCAAGACAGTTCCACACTCCATATTCAAAGACATCGTATCAGGCGATATCAAGCCCAATGTGCTTGTCTTCAGGATTCAACCTGATGAGGCTATAGAGCTTACCTTTCAGACCAAGATCCCTGGCACCAAGCTCTGTTTCAGAGATGTGGTGATGAATTTCTCTTACAAGGATTTTGGAACAGAGCTACCCGATGCCTACGAACGGGTCTTGATGGATTGCCTGAGGGGTGACCATCTTCTATTTGTTGGGCAGGAAGGAGTGGAGATTGCCTGGGAGTTCTTTACGCCAATACTGGAGTTTTTAGAAAAAAGTAAGCGTCTGGTGCTTTTTCATATACACGACTATAAGGCAGGCACATGGGGACCCTGGGAAGCTGAAGAGTTTATAAAGAAAGACGGTCATCAGTGGTGGGTAAAATAAAAGGCTTCAAAGACTACCAGTCACTTTCTGACTGGTTATACGAACAACTCAGAAAAAGATACAATGCACGGGCGAGGTTTAAGAAGCCATTCAGAATTGGCTTCTCTGGTGGAACATCTCCTCTTGGTTTGTGGCAAAGGATGGTCTGGGCAGCCAATGATTGGGATTATATGCATATCTTTTTTGTAGATGAACGAGCAGTGCCTCCTGACTCAGAACTCAGCAATTACAGGCTGCTAAAAGAAAAACTTCTTGCACCGGCCAGAATAAATAGCTCACAGGTATTTCCGATAGAAGGTGAGCTGGGAGCAGAAAAGGCAGCCAGAAAATATGATGAATTACTGAGAAAAGAGTTACTACCTAATGGACTTGACCTTATTGTAGCCGGAATCGGACAGGATGGTCATATAGCTTCTTTATTTCCGGGAGCCGGGGCACTGAAAGACCACAGCAGACTTGCTGTGCCTGTTCCTGTGGCGCCTTTAGCAGCACGTATAACTATCACTATTAAAACCTTCAGACTTGCACGTGAGGTGTTCCTTATTCTGTCAGGGGAAAAGAAAAGAAAGGCACTTTCAATGATACTTGACGAAAAGGTTGATACACTTCATTGTCCTGCTAAAGCAGTGCTTGAACTGGGAAATTCTGTCATTCTTACTACAGAGTTTCACTGAAGGGTATCAGCGATACCGTCTTTTTCAAAAATAATTAACCCCCTTTTTTTTGCCATCAGTGCAATCGGATTTCCCTGGCCCAGCATCTCCCTGAATGAATCAGCACTGTAAGTAAAAAATTCAAATATACCAGAAGGGTCATGCTCTCTGAGAAAGAGGTTTTCTTTAAGGAAATCAATCTCGCAGTTATATAGAATTAGTAGATATATTGGTGGTCTTGCAGGTGTTAACGGTCTATCTGCTTCAGGGCTGAAAAGGGCAATGAGCTCTATCTGTGCCCCTCTGTCTTCATGTAACCTGTTTATCAACTCTGAAAGGGGCTCAAAAAAATACTTATCAGCCCAGTTCTTCTTCAACTCGTTCCACGATGGCCTTTGCATGACCTATTGCCTCCCTGGCGGTTTCCTCGTCAAAGTAATCCATTGGTGTTCCTTTAGTGAAACAGTATGGGAATCTTGATGGTAGATAAAGGGTATCAAGCACCCTTGCCCTGTGAAGAAGCTCCTTTTCTGCACCGGTCCTTGACAGGATGTAATACACAGACATTCCTGTCTCAACCAATCCCTTCCTTGTGGCAAGCGCTATTGCTGCAAGCAGGGCACCATGGTGTGCAAGAAAACAGGAATCCTCGTAAAACCCCCCTGATGTTGAATGCTCTGCTGATGAGATCGTTCTTTTTGCCTGCTCAATCCATTCCTTTGCCCTCATAATTTATCCCCTTGGTTTTGCTAAGATTTCACATACCTTAAGGTCTAAAAATCTTTTTGAGGTGGCTGCCCTGATCACCATCACTGTATCAGCACCCCTTCCTGTGCCTGCCACTGCTATTACCTCCTTACCCTCCTGTATAAGGCCAGCATCAGCAGCCATCATTACTATCTCACAGCAGACCTTGGGGCCCTCTCCGAATCTCCTGAGGCTCTGAGCAACTATAATGGTGGGATAAAGTCCACCTGACTTCATTGTAAAGGCGGTCTCCAGTGAATGGGTTATCATGGTGCCTGTGTAAACCTTTGCACCGAGGGACTTAAGCCTTTCAACAGTTTCGGAAGAAATCTCTATTGTATTAGGTTCTCTGAACCCATAAGAATGGGTCACAGCTACAAGGTTAATATCTCTGTCTTTCAGGGCCTCAGCAAAAAGCAATCCTGTATCCCCTCCGGTTGTTGCAACAACCACATCATTAATATCTCCCTCAGAAAGCCTCTCTATCACAACCTTTAAACAGGCCCCGGTGTTTACCTTCCCAGGCTTCTCAAAATATAGGACCCTTCTTTCCATTTTCACTCCCTGTGGTTTTTATAAAATCTTTCAGGCTTTTATTAAACAATTAACCTTATATAGAATCCTGTACTAAAATCTAAAACTATAAATCTTAAATCAGAAATCTAAAATCTAAAATTAATTATATCAGAAGTCCTCTGTTAGTTCAATCGTAAAGAAGCTCTTCAATAGTGATTAAAACAGACTTTGAAAGGGCATTTATGTTATAACCACCCTCAAGAGAGTAAATAACAGGCACACCACTGGCTGCCCTGTTTATCCCCCTTGCTATCTCCATTATGCCCTCATAGGTAACCCTTATGTCAGCAAGCGGGTCATCAATATAGATGTCATAGCCTGCAGAAACAAGTACAATGTCAGGGCTGAACTTTTCAGCAACCTCCCCGAGCACATCATTATAGATTCCCCTTATCTCCTCATCACCTGTTCCCGGGGGCAGAGGGATATTCATGGTAAAGCCCTCACCTGCACCTCGTCCCCTGTCGTTGCGCCCTCCTGTGCCGGGGTAATGAGGATATTGATGGGTGCTGAAGTAAAACACAGTGGGGTCATCCACAAAGGCATGCTCTGTGCCATTTCCATGATGGACATCAAAATCAATAATTAAAACCCTCTTATAACCAAGGCTCTGGGCAACCCTTGCCCCAATGGCGATATTGTTGAACAGACAGAATCCCATGCCCCTGTCTTTTTCTGCATGATGCCCCGGTGGCCTCACTGCACAAAAGGCCCTTTCTATATCACCTGCCTTTACTCTCCTTACAGCCTCTGCTACAGCACCAGCAGCGTAGAGAGCTGCCTCGTAACTTTTTTCAGACACATAGGTATCGGGGTCAAGATACCCTGTAGTTGTTGCAGCCACCTTTTCCACATACTGCTTTGTGTGGATAGCGGTTAGTTCATCAACAGTTGCCTTTACAGGCTTTATATAAACAACCTCCTTTGAAAAAGTGGAAGACTCAAGGGTATTTATTATTCCCCTTAACCTGTCAGGATTCTCTGGATGCCACCCCGGTGGGATATGCTTAAGAAAGATGTCATCGTAGATGAAACCTACTTTTTTCATTGTCTAATCTCCTGTATTACCATTTCTTTAACCTTTCCTTCCTTGATCTCAAAGGCCCTTACCTGTGGTTCATCATCAGCAAGGCTAACTATAATATATGCTACATCATCGTAAAAGGCAAGGGAGACATCCTTTGCTGAAGGATAGGCCTGCGAGTCGGGATGGCTATGGTAGATGGCAAGCATTCTGAGGCCTTCTGTGCGCATCTTTTTCATCACCTGAAACTGCTCCTTTGGGTCCATAAAATAACTCACTGGCGAGTGTTCCAGATTGGTCATCCTGAAAATCCTGGTCACCACATCCTCTGAGCCAGCCAGAATCCCACAGACCTCTTCTGGATATCCCTCTCTGGCATGATTTACCATCTCATCAATAATACTGGCTGGAATTCTTATCTGTTCCATATCAGGGAAGGGCCGCAATCTGGGTTAATCCAGTAGTCTCATCAAGGCCAAGCATAAGATTCATATTCTGCACAGCCTGTCCAGAGGCACCTTTAAGCAGATTATCAATTGCAGAAACCACTATCAGAGTTGAGGTTCTTTTATTTATTCTAACTCCAATGTCACAATAGTTTGTGCCGCGAACATTCCTTACATCAGGCAATGTTTCCTCAAAAATTCTTACAAAGGGCTCCCCTCTGTAGTGCTTTCTGTAAATTCTTAAAATTTCATCTTCAGTGATGTCTTTATTGTTTAAAGGGGCATAAATGGTTGTCAAAATCCCCCTGTTTATTGGTAGCAAATGAGGTGTAAAGTCCACGGTAATCTCTGTTTTAGCAATTTTCGAAAGTTCCTGCTCTATCTCAGGTGTGTGCCGATGTGTGGCAATGCCATAGGCCCTGAAGGACTCGTTTATCTCACAGAAGTTATAGGCAACATCTGCCTTTCTGCCTGCACCTGATGTGCCAGATTTGGAATCTATTACAATGCCCTCTGTGTTGATAATGCCTGCCTTTAGTGCTGGATAAAGCCCCAACAATGCAGATGTAGGATAACAACCTGGGTTAGCCACAAGCTGTGCCCTTTTTATCTTTGTTCTGTAAAGCTCTGGAAGTCCATAAACAGCCTTTTTCAGGGTTTTCGGATAATTATGTTCAAGACCATACCAGAAGCGGTAAACCTCCGGATCCCTTAATCTGTAATCAGCAGAAAGGTCGATTACCCTTTTTCCTGCCTTCACAAAATACTCTACCCTATCCTGTGATGCACCATGAGGGAGGGCAAGAAAAAGCAGTTCTGCCTGCTCTTCGAGTTTATTTTTCTTTAGGGAAACGAACTTAAGGTCACATATCCCTTTAAGATGTGGGAATAACTGATCAACCCTTTCGCCCTCTGACCTTTCAGAGGTGATTGCCACAAGCTCTACATGGGGATGACTGCTAAGTAGTCGTATTAGCTCTGCCCCTGTATATCCACTACCTCCACAGATTGCTACTTTTGTCATCAAACTAAAGGAAGTTTAGCGTTTGGAGTACTGGAATCTCTTTCTTGCCCCAGCCAGACCGTATTTTTTCCTCTCTTTCATCCTTGGGTCACGAGTGAGGAAGCCCTCTTTTTTGAGTTTTGGTCTCAGGTCAGAATCTACCAGCAATAGGGCCCTTGAGATTCCATGACGGATGGCACCAGCCTGTCCGGAAAGCCCTCCACCTGTTACATTAACCATTATATCGAATTTATTTGGCATACCAACGAGATTGAGAGGCTGGCGTATAATCATCTGAAGGGTTTCCCTTGGAAAGTATTCCTCAAGCGGCTTTTTATTAACAATAATCTTACCTGTACCAGGTTTCATTATAACCCTTGCCACTGATGTCTTTCTTCTTCCTGTTGCCTGATAAAGGATATCACCCATAAGTTGCACCCCTTTATATATTCAAAATTTCTGGCTTCTGTGCCTGATGAGGATGCTCAGATCCACTATAAACCTTGAGCTTCTTAAGCATCTTCCTTCCAAGACGGTTCTTTGGAAGCATCCCCTTCACAGCATCGATTATTACCTGCTCTGGCTTACGCTGAAGCCTTATGCGGGCTGTTTCTGCCTTAAGTCCACCCGGGTATCCTGTGTGATGATAATAGACCTTCTGGTCAAGCTTTTTTCCTGTAAGTCTGACCTTTTCAGCATTGATTACAACAATAAAATCCCCTGTATCAACATTTGGTGTGAACTGTGGTTTGTGCTTACCTCTTAGATAGGTGGCAATCTGGGATGCCATTCTTCCAAGCACCTTGCCAGATGCATCCACAACATACCACTTTCTTTCAACTTCACCTTTCTTAGCAAATTTAGTCATACCACACCACCTTCCTGAAAATTTTCAGATTGAAAGTATAAAAAATTCAGAACAGGTTTGTCAAATGAAATTGTTATCGAAAAAATGTCAGAACAATAAAGGACAGGATAATTCAGGAGCTTTTTTAATTCGTGGCTTTATGCCACTCCCCATAAATGTCCCTTACTCCTTAATGTGCTTGAGTATTTTCTCGTACTTTTCCTTTCCAATACACTCCCTGGCAGCAGGACACCACTGAAGACAGGAAGGCTTCATATCCCGGGTAATGGTATTTTTACACTTTGGACAGGTGGTCTCAACTTCATCAGACCATATCTCTACTAAGCTGCCACAGAAAACACAGATAATCTCCTCAGGATAGGGATTCCTGATCTCTCTGCTTCCAGGACATGATTCTTTAAAGTTGCTCATGTTTTATTATACCATTAAAGGGGTGTGTTATTTTTATGATATTAATCATAACTTAACACCCGAAGGGCTGTTACTTTTTGTTTTGCCCCATGGTCACGATAAGTAACAACTGCTTATCCCATCTGGAAATATCCTTATTTTTTAAAAACTTTCATAGTATGGATTTTGTTGAAAAATATAGCAACCCCTTCTTTTTTAATAAATTAAAAATAAAAATCTCATCAAAAATGTACAGTGGCATATTTTTTGCTTATTTTTCAAAATACTAAAAAGTATTTTATTTTATCCTGTTTTAAAATATAATTAAAAGAGCCTTTTAACACAAAAAACAAAAAAGGAGGTCAGTATGTCAGACAAAGGACTATCGGTATTAATGGAGGAACAAAGGGTATTTCCACCGCCTGAAGAGTTTTCAAAAATGGCTCACATCAAATCAATGGCAGAGTATGAGGAGCTTTATCGTCGTTCAATAGAAGACCCCGAGGGGTTCTGGGCTGAAATGGCTGAAAAAAATATTACATGGTACAAAAAATGGGATAAGGTTCTTGAATATGACTTTGAAAGGCCCTACATTAAGTGGTTTCAGGGGGGTAAGTTAAACGCCTCTTACAACTGTCTTGACCGCCACCTTGACTCAACGAGACGCACCAAGGCTGCCTTGATATGGGAAGCAGATGATGGCAATTATAAGACCTATACCTATCAGCAGTTGTACTATGAGGTAAACAAGTTTGCAAATGTCCTGAAAAAATACGGTGTTTCAAGAGGAGACAGGGTAACCATCTATCTCCCCATGATCCCGGAGCTTCCCATAGCCATGCTTGCCTGTGCAAGGATTGGTGCCATTCATAGTGTTGTCTTCGGTGGGTTCTCTGCACAGTCTCTCCGTGACAGGATAAACGACTGTGAGGCAAAGATGGTTATCACTGCTGATGAGGGAATCAGGGGGGGAAGGTTTGTTCCTCTTAAGTCAAACTGTGATGAGGCACTTTCGGGATGTCCCACCGTAGAGAAGGTCATCGTTGTAAAACGCTCTGGCAGAGATGTAAACTTCGATTCCTCAAGAGACCTGTGGTGGCATGAGGAGATGAGTGCTGACGACATAGGCATATACTGTCAGCCTGAGGAGATGGACGCTGAAGACCCGCTTTTTATCCTCTATACATCAGGCTCAACAGGTAAACCAAAAGGAGTCCTTCATACCACGGGTGGGTATCTGCTTTACACAAATCTGACCTTCCAGTGGATCTTTGATTATCACGAAGAAGACATCTTTTTCTGCACAGCAGACATCGGATGGATAACAGGACACAGTTATATAGTATATGGCCCACTTTCAGCAGGAGCCACCTCTTTGATGTTTGAGGGTGTGCCCACCTATCCTGACCCTGGAAGGTTCTGGGATATTGTTGACAAACATAAGGTCAATCAGATTTACACAGCTCCTACTGTTATAAGGGCACTCATGAGAGAAGGTGAGCAGTGGGTTGAAAAATATGACCTCAGCTCCCTGAAACTCCTTGGAACTGTTGGTGAACCCATTAATCCCGAGGCGTGGATGTGGTATCACACCCGTGTGGGAAAGGGTAAGCTTCCAATCGTTGATACCTGGTGGCAGACAGAAACAGGTGGAATCCTTATAACACCACTTCCTGGTGCCATGACCCTGAAACCAGGCTCTGCATGCAGACCATTCCCCGGTGTTCTTCCAAGGGTATTAAAAGAAGACGGCAGTCCTGCTGATACAAATGTGGGTGGTTATCTTGTAATAGAAAAACCCTGGCCTGGTATGATCCGTGGAACCTATGGTGACCCTGAAAACAAGAGGGTTAAGGAAGTTTACTTCAGCCGTTTCCCTGGCAGATACTTCACAGGAGATGGAGCCCGTGTGGATGAAGATGGAGACTTCTGGCTCATGGGTCGTATTGACGATGTGCTTAATGTCTCGGGACACCGTATTGGCACAGCAGAGGTTGAGTCTGCCCTCGTAAGCCACGAGGCAGTGGCAGAGGCTGCCGTGGTGGGCTATCCACATGATGTTAAAGGAGAGGGTATCTATGCCTATGTGGTGCTCAAAGATGGAACAGATCCTGATGACTCACTTAAAAATGAGCTGGTCCAGCATGTAAGGGAAACCATTGGGCCAATTGCAAAACCAGATAAACTTCAGTTTGCACCAGGTCTTCCAAAGACCCGCTCGGGTAAGATCATGAGAAGGATCCTTCGTAAGATTGCCCGTGGTGACATTGAGGACCTTGGCGATACATCAACACTGGCAGACCCTTCTGTAGTGGATGCCCTTGTTAAGGAAAGAATCGTCTAAACATCAGGAGGTAGGGAAAACAAATTCTAAGCACGAAGCACTAAATTCTAAAGGAAACTTGAGTAAGTTAGTGAATTGGGATTGTTTAGAATTTAGGATTTGAAGATGAGGGTTCAAGGGGTATAGGGGGGAGGGATTTTTACTACCCCCTCCCCCCTATACCCTACCCCCTACACCTTATACCCCGATTCCTATGTTATACTTTTTCAATGGAGACTATCAGCATTGTTATGCCTGTGCTGAATGAAGCCCCCCTGCTTCATCAAACCCTTTCAAAGCTTAATACAGGTCCCTATGAGGAACTTATCGTAGTTGATGGAGGGAGCTCTGATAGCACAGTCGAAATAGCAAAAAAATTTACTTCAAAGGTCTTTCAGTCACTACGGGGAAGGGCAAGGCAGATGAACCACGGGGCAGAGAGGGCAGAAGGAGAAATACTGTTTTTTCTACATGCCGATTGTGTGCCCCCCAACAGAGCCTTTTACCTCATAAGAAACACATTAACGAAGAAAAACACCATACTTGGTGCCTTTGATATAAGCTACAGAGAAGAGGGGGTATGCTACAGATTGATTGAGAGGGGAGCAAACCTGCGCTCAAGAATCACCTCTATTGCATATGGTGACCAGGGTATGTTTATCAAGAAGCAGGACTTCCTGATGCTTGGTGGTTTCAAAGATATCCCACTTATGGAGGATATAGAGTTTTCAAGACGGGCTAAAAAACATGGAAGAATAGAGTTCCTCAGAGAGCCAATTACTGTTTCTGCACGCAGATTTGAAAAAGAGGGTATCCTGTATGGTGTGCTGAGAGACTGGATACTGGCTGTATCTTACGGTATCTTTGGGGTTAGTCCCCAGCGGCTTGTGAGATATTACAAAGATGTTCGTTAGTTGCTTCTATCAACAGGCTAAAGGGACTCTAAAAATATCCTCTTAATCAGAGCACTGTCCACCTCCACAGGGGCAAGACAAATGGAACCTCCTCCCTCCTGTGAAGCCATGACATAATGAACTATATCATCAATATCATCCTCAGAAAATCCGATGTCCTTTAATTTCTCTTTCACTCCAAGTCCAGATATCCAGCTCTGCAGCCCTGTGGCCATCTCATCTGAAGAGTTGCACTCACCCACTATGGGCATCAGTATCTCCTGAAGGGTATCGCTGACAGCAGGGTATATTGCCCTGACAACTGAGGGTAGAAGCACGGTAAGGCCAAGACCATGGGCAATCTCTGGCTTCAGTGCACTGAGTGTGTGCTCAAGGGGATGGGTGAGATGAACCACCGCAGAGTCAATTGCCATTCCACCAAGCACAGAGGCATAAAGGAGCCAGTAACGAGCCTCTAAATCTTCAGGTTCCTTTGCTGCAACAGGCAGCCACCTTGCAATGGCACCTATCCCCTCACGGGCAAGCATTACCGTGTATGAAGAGGAAAGAGTGGTAGTTGCTGCCTCAACAAGGTGGTTCAGGGCATCAAGGGATGTATAAAGTAGCTGCTCCTTTGGAAGGGTAAGCATCAGCGAGGGATCGTCAATGGCATATTCCGGGTACATACAGTCAAGGGCAAGCCCTGACTTGTCCTTCAACTCAGGCACCGTTGCCACAGCATAACGGTCTATCTCAGAGCCCGTGCCGTGGGTCAGATTAATGGCAAACAGGGGCAATGCCTCAAAGGGCCTTCTACCTTTAATATAAAGGTCACGAGCAGTGAGGTCGAAATTTTTTAGAAGCACGGCTATAACCTTTGATGCATCAAGCACGCTTCCGCCACCAATGCCAATGACAAGTTGAGGTGAATGTGATTTGAGATGCTGTACTGCTTTATCTATCTGGTCAACCGTTGGATTAGGTGATATGCCGTCAAAGGAGATAAACTCCAGTTTTTCCTTCTCCAAGACTCCCTGAACCTTACTCCAGGCACCACTAAGACGATAGGACTTTCTGCCCGTAACTATTGCAACCCTTTCCACACCTCTATCTCTGTAAGTCCTGATGATGTCCAAAGCCTTATCAATCGCCCCAACACCAAAGTAATCTATTGAGCCAGCCCTTATCTCCACAATCCCTTTTAACTCTTTCATAATCACCCCCCAGTAATTTTTAGGGTGTAGGGTGTAGGGAGGTATGGTTGATTCAACACTAAACACTCAAAACTAAAAACTACCCCCTACACGCTACCCCCTACAGCCTAAATAGAGTGTTTCCTCAACACCTCTCTGTTGTAAACCGTTATAACATCTCCCCTTCTGAGCATTCCAATTACCTGTTTAGGGTTTTCCCTGCTTACCACGGGAATTTCCTCTATATCAAGGTCAGCAAACAGTTTCATTGCCGTCATCAGATTATCATCAGGATAAAGCGTCATGACATCCTCTGTAGCAAGCTCACCAACGGTAACTATCTCCTTAATATACTCCTCAAAAAGCACCTTTCGTACATCCTGCATGGAGATGATACCCACCATCTCGCCCTTTGAGTTGACAACTGGATAGTAAAAACCCCCTCCTCCATTGATAACCAGATCAAGGAATTCCTTCAGATTCACCTTGTCTCGAACTGTAAGGAAGTCTCTCCTCATAACATCTCTTACATATATGGTGCTAAGTATGGTTGCCTCACGGCCAGCATGCATATCTATCCCCTTACGGGAAAGCTCATAGGTATCAATAGAGTCTTTTATCATCCTTCTGGCCACAAAGATTCCTATAGTGGTTGCAAACATAATGGGAATGATTACCTTGTAATTGCCTGTCATCTCAAATAGCAGAAACATACCGGTAAGCGGGGCATGGGTAACAGCGGAAAGAAATGCACCAACACCAACCATTGCATATGCACCAGGTGATGAGGTTATAGTGGGGAAGAGGTGATGGACAAAGGCGCCAAAGGCCCCACCAGTCATGGCACCAATAAAAAGTGCAGGAGCAAAAACACCACCTGCACCACCTGAGCCAAGGGTAATGGAGGTGGCAAATATCTTCAGAAATATAAGAATAAACATAATGGAAAAAACCATGTCTCCACGAAAGGCCTCTTCAATATACTCATAGCCATCGCTTAATATCTGTGGAAAGAATATGCCTATTGCCCCCATCATAAGGGCACCAAGTACTGGCTTTGTATAAGGATTGATCTTCAGTGAGCTAAACCAGTCCTTTATCCCATAAAATATCTTTATGTAAAAGACAGCTACATAACCAACAAAGAGACCAAGGAACAGATAAAAGGGTGTCTCGTAAATCCCCTTCAGGTCGTATTGAGGCACTGCAAAAACAGGAGACGAACCGTAATAAATCCTGGAAACAGCCGTTGCCATTCCAGCAGAGATAACTATTACACCAAAGGAGGTAAGCTCAAAGTTACCAAGCAACACTATCTCTGTAGCAAACATAACACCTGCAATGGGCGCATTAAAGGTGGCAGCAATACCACCTGCAGCACCTGCTGCAATCAATAGCTTCATCCTGTTTCCAGAGACCCTGAATAGCTGTCCAATAAGAGAGCCAATGCTCCCGCCTATCTGTGCAATCGGCCCTTCCACTCCTGCAGACCCACCTGAGCCTATGGTAAGACTGGGTGCAATGATCTTGATTATTATCGTTCTTAGTTTAAAGACACCGTCTTGAAGGTTTACCTTCTCAAGAAAAGATGGAAACCCGTATCCATTTACCTCGCCGGGAAAACGGTAGGATAGAGGCACTAACAGCAGGGCTCCAAATGCAGGTAAAAGAGGTATCAAAACCCTGTTAAAGCCACCTTCCATTATTCCAAGCAGTTCAGAGCCATTATGAAATATCATCTCCTTGCAAAACTCCAGGGTTGTCCTGAAAAGCATATTGGCACCACCACTGAGTGCACCAATAACCACTGCAAGTGCAATCAGTGCTGTGTGGGTACCAACCTTGATCTTAAACGATATATTTAATGGAAAATGGGTCTTGAGATATTCTTTTATATTCATATCTCTACTGAAGTATCTCCTCAAGAAATTGTTTTAATTTTTCAATAGCCCTTGCTCGATGACTTATAGAGTTTTTAACCTCTTCTCCAAGCACAGCAAAACTGTGCTCATATCCTTCGGGACAGAAAAGAGGATCGTATCCAAAGCCAGAAGTTCCCTCTGGCTCTTCAAGTATTCGTCCCTTAACCTCTCCTTCAAAAAAGTGGATCTTACCGTCAATTACCAGACAAAGCACTGAAACAAAACGAGCTGTTCTATCTTCAGACCTGATGTCTTTTAATTCCTCAAGTAGCTTTTTATTGTTTTCTGCATCAGATGCATCCTCTCCAGCATACCGGGCTGAATAAACCCCCGGGGCACCCCCAAGGGCATCTACCTCAAGACCTGAATCCTCTGCCAGTGTGGGAAGACCTGTTAGCTTATAAAAGGTCATAGCCTTCTTAAGTGCATTGTCATGGTATGTCTTTCCATCCTCAACCACCTCTGGTGCTGAGTCAAGGGAATCTGTTCCTACAAACTCGACTCCAACACCACGGAAGAGGCTATTCATCTCCCTTATCTTTCCTTTATTTTTAGTAGCTAAAAGTATCCTCACCTAAGAGCTCCTTCTCAATGTTGATTATCTCTATAATCCCCTTTTCTGCAAGCTCCAGAAGCCTGTTAAAGACATCCCTGTCAAAGGGTTCTCCCTCTGCCGTGCCCTGAATCTCCACGAATCTTCCCTCATCGGTCATCACCACATTCATATCCACCTCAGCCCTGTAGTCTTCCTCATAGCAGAGATCCAGCATAGGCTCTCCGTCAACCACCCCAACGCTTACTGCAGCAAGGTATCCCCTGAGGGGGTTTCGCTCAAATATACCATTTTGCACCCCATAACGAAGCGCATCAACAAGTGCAATGAAACCACCTGTTATAGAAGCAGTTCGTGTGCCACCGTCAGCCTGAATGACATCACAGTCAACCCAGATGGTCCTTTCTCCAAGCCCTTTAAGGTCCACTATCGAACGAAGGCTTCGGCCAATGAGTCTCTGAATCTCCTGAGTTCTGCCACCTATCTTACCTGCTGAGGACTCCCTCATGGTTCTTGACGATGTTGCCCTTGGAAGCATGCTGTACTCAGCGGTTACCCAGCCCTGCCCTGTATCTTTAAGAAAGGGAGGCACTCTCTCTTCTATCGAGGCATTGCATATTACTTTGGTGTCACCCATCTCAATGAGTACTGAGCCCTCGGGGTGTTTTATAAACCCTCTTGTGACCTTGATCTCTCTTAATTGGTCGTTTCTTCTGCCGTCCTTTCTCATCTTGACCTCCAGATATTTTATGTCCTGTTATTTTTATATCCCCCTATCCCCTACACGCTACACCCTACACCCTACCCTCTACTTCCTGCCCCTATCTCCACCTTAAATATCTCCTCTATCTCATGCCCAAGAAACCATGTGCCAATCCTTTTAAATCTCTCAGGTGAGTCGGTTACAAAATAAATCCTGCGGCCACTGAAATTACTGTGTTTTTTCAACTTCCCCTCTACCTCAAGCTGCTCTTTTACCACCTTTGCTGTCTCAACAGCAGAATCAATAAGCCTCACCCCATCTCCCATAACCTTACTGATAGTTCCTTTAAGCAATGGATAATGGGTACAGCCAAGCACAAGTGTATCAATACAGCTCTGTTTCAGCTCCATAAGGTATCTGCTTGCTATGGCCTCTACCACCTCACCATCAAGCCATCCTTCTTCAACAAGTGGAACAAAAAGTGGACAGGCCCTTGTGCTTACCTCCACAGTACTGTCTATTTCCTTTATAGCCCTCTGGTATGCACTGCTTGTGATGGTTGCCTCAGTGCCTATCACCCCTACCCTCTTGTTCACCGTTGCCTTTACAGCTGCCTGAGCACCTGGCCTTAAAACCCCAACCACAGGAACACTGGTTACTCCTCTTACAGCATCAAGCCCAACAGCAGAGACTGTGTTGCAGGCTACCACTATCATCTTTATGTTCTGCTTTAGTAAAAATCTGGTATTTTCCATCGCATATCTTCTTACGGTTTCCTTTGACCTTATCCCGTAGGGCACCCTTGCAGTATCACCAAGATAAATCAGGTCCTCATGGGGCATGAGGTTCATTATCTCTCTTACCACTGTAAGCCCGCCTATGCCTGAATCAAAAATCCCAATGGCACCCTCTGAGGAATCGGTTGTCATTGCTCTACTGTGGTGCCTCCTCAATCACTATCTGCTCTGATGAGAAAAACTCCTTAAGTGGTTTGTTCACAAGAAAATGACCACCTATGGTCTCAGCCTCTTTATGCTCTATCAGTATAACCACATCCTGGATATCAAGATTACTTATTAATGTCTCATAAAGGCTCTTTATCATTATGTATTCATCAACAATATCACCCTTAAAGTTCCTCTCAACTGCCCTGTTAAAATCCACATAAAGTATGCCATCTGAAGATATATATATATCCTCCACCTGAATACCCTCTGGTATCACGCCCGTATTAAACTCCTCTGCCACCTTGAAATACTCATTCAAAACCCGCTCAGCAAGCTTTACCTGTGAAAGTATCTCTGGTATCTTCTTTTCGACTATCTCTACCTTTCCACCCATTGGATAAAATATCTTCAGGTAGATATAATTGGTTACAATACCGCTCTGGGGTGCCTTTGCAGTTACTGTTTGTGGTTCTTCTTTAACCATATAGTAATAAACCACACCTATTCCAACACCCAGTAAAAACAAAAAAACCATTAACAAAACTGTAAACTTAGCTTTGCTCATAGCTACCAATAGCCTTTACAATGGCATTTACTATGGCTTTCACATTATCTGAGGTGTAATCAAAAAACTCAGCAGCAGGCAGTTCAACAACCAGCGCAGGCGCAGCTGTAAAGCCCACCACAGGTATATCCATCTTTCTGTAAAGCACTCCCACACCAAACCTTTCAAGAAGGGCATCTCCAATGGCCTTTGCAATAGTTTCGCTTTTTTTCAGAAAACCCTGTTGAGAATACCTTAACAAAAACCTCTCCTCATAGCCCAGCTGGAATGCAGGCTCTGTATATATAACAAAGTTATTTGAGGTGCTCATGTGTATTGATACCATCAGGTCAGGATGCCTTTTTCTAATATACATGATGCGTTTCATCAGTGATACATATCTGTCGCTGCTTCTTGTTAAATAAACTCTCCGCCCATGTTTTCTCAACATATATCGCAGGGTTCTTGCTATCCTCAGGACAATGGATTTTTCACTGTAATGGGATGTGTAAATACCAAGGTTACGCCCCCCATGGCCCGGGTCAATAACAATCCTCTTTAACTTCACATTACCTGTTTTGCTTTTTTCTTCTAAAGGCTGTTGTTTACCTTTCTCTGGAATGGATTTCTGCTCAGGTGCCTGAGGCACAACAGGTTTTTCGTTACCTCCCCTGAGATAGGCATCGATTACGAGTCTTGGCGGCGATTTTAATCGGAGAAGCTTAACCCACCTGAGGTCCTTTATATTTAAATAGAGGTTTTTACCCTTTTTATTGTACTCAAACCTTTCATAATCTACTTTTTCTGGCAGGAGATTGAACTCACCAGGAAACTCAACCTTTACAAGGCTGTAGGTAGAATATACCTTTGCCCTTGAGACATACCGGTCTGTCTCTGCCTGAAGTACAATGCGAAGGACATTATCCTTCAGACCATATCTTAGTTTTACCTCTTCTGCCTGCAGAGCTCCTGAGGTAATCAAGGATATAAAAAACAGGAATAACCCGCTTGCAAGAAGCTTTTTTTTCATATTTTTTATTTAATCCTATAAATTGCAGTAATAGAAATTTTATCATAAATTATAAGAACTTTAACAGTTTTTATTGACACTTTAAGATAATAACTGTTTAAATATAATGCCATGATAGAAAAGACTGAAAATATATGGCTTGACGGAAAACTAATCCCCTGGGATGAAGCAAAGGTTCATATACTTACGCATACCCTTCATTACGGCCTTGGTGTTTTTGAAGGCATCAGGTGTTACAACACAAAGAAGGGACCAGCAGTATTCAGACTCAGAGAGCATATAAAGAGGCTCCTTGACTCTGCAAAGATATTCCTGCTTGATGTGCCCTTTACAGAGGAAGACCTGGAGAATGCTGTCTTAGAAACCATCAGGGCAAACAATATAAAGGAGTGTTATATAAGACCACTGATCTTCATAGGTGAAGGAGCGATGGGCCTTTATCCAAAGGAAAACCCCGTAAGAGTGGCTATTGCGGTTTGGCCCTGGGGTGCCTATCTTGGTGATGACGGACTGAAAAACGGCATCAGGGTTAAGACTTCCTCCTTCATTCGCAACCATGTTAACTCCAATATGTCAAGGGGAAAGGTCTGTGGCTATTATGTTACCTCTCAACTTGCCAAGAAAGAAGCCATTGCCTGTGGTTACAACGAGGCATTGTTACTTGATACAGAGGGATATGTGTCTGAAGGCAGTGGAGAAAACATCTTTATCGTCAGGGGAAGGACCATAAAGACCACCCCCCTTACATCCATACTTGAGGGTATCACCCGTGATAGCATTATCCAGATTGCCATGGATGAGGGGATAGAGGTTATACAGGAACGTTTTACAAGAGATGAAATCTATATAGCTGATGAGGCATTTTTCACAGGCACTGCAGCAGAGATTACCCCTATTCGTGAGTTAGACAGCCGCCCAATCGGCTCTGGCAGACCTGGAGAAATAACAAAACTACTACAGGATAAATTCTTCTCCATTGTGAAGGGAGAGTCAGAAAAATATCTCCAATGGCTCACCTTTGTCTGATCCCCTGTTTAACTTCTACCCTGATACCAACCTACTCTTCTGAGACACTGAGACTGAGACAAATCTTAAGCTCCCAATCCAGAGAATTCCAGATAATCACACATTGGAAGTGTGATTTTAAGGGCATGGCACATCAACAATTGTTTTCTTTTCGTTAACATTAATTGTTCTTAAGTAAACAAAGCCTTTTCTATTTATCTCAAAGTGTTAGCCTGTTCTGTATCTTTTTGTAATTTTAAATCAATAAATTAACGATGTTTTATGAATGTAAATAATTGTTGACTTTTTTAATATCATCGTTTATAATTGTTAACAACTTGATGTTTATTATTTGTATTTCTGCTTTTAATATAATGGGATGTTCTATCAGGATTTATGAAGAGGTTTAACAGGATTCAAGCTTTAATAAGGGGTGTTATATGTTAGAGAAGCTCTTTTCATCCTCCACAAGAGCAGACCTTCTGGCACTGCTACTTAACAGTCCGGATGAGAAGTTTTATCTTAGAGAGATTGCCGGCATTATCCACAAAAACCCTGCTGGTGTCAAACGTGAATTAGACCGTCTTGAAAAGCTTGGCATTGTAAAAAGCGAAAGGATTGCAAATCTGAAATACTTCTCTGCAAACACTGCCTCTCCTCTTTATCATGAACTAAAACGGCTCGTAACCAAATCCCTTGGCCTGCCAGGGGCACTTAAGGCTATTCTCAGGGGCTCGGGAGTAATAACTGCATTTATTTATGGTGACTATGCTGAAGGGAGGGTAAAGGACAGGATTGAACTCTTCGTTGTTGGAGGGCTTTCCACTCTTGAGCATTCCCTTAAGGATTTAGAAAAAGAGTTTGGTGTAACCATAGAGTTAAAACAGGTCTCAGAGGCTGATTTCAAGAGATTGAAGCGTGAGGACTCAGAAACAGGCAGGATGATACTTGAAGGCAAAAAAATCATTCTTTTAGGGAGACCTTAAAATAAGCCCAAAAGGGCAGGAAAGGGGGTGAAAAGAGATGCCAGCCAAGAAGACAACCACCAAATCAACAGCCAAAAAGACAGCTGCCAAGAAGTCGGGTTGTAAGACCAAAAGCTCCTCAAAATGTGCAACCAAAAAGACTGCTGCCAAGAAAACCGCTGCTAAAAAGACAGATGCAAAGAAGACCACTACCAAAAAGGCCACTGCCAAAAAGACAGCTTCCAAGAAAACCACTGCTAAAAAGGCTGCCACCAAAAAGACTGCTGCCAAGAAGACAACCACCAAGAAGGCTACAACAGCCACCA
>CAZEYP010000003.1:0-17929 GCA_964515925.1 uncultured Nitrospirota bacterium | reverse complement strand
ACCAAAAAGACTGCTGCCAAGAAGACAACCACCAAGAAGGCTACAACAGCCACCAAGAAGACTGCTGCTAAAAAGGCAACTGCAAAGAAGACCGCAACAAAAAAGGCAGCTGCCAAAAAGACAGCCGCCAAAAAGAAATAGGGTGGTATTGATTCTGGCAGGGGTCTGCCGATACCCCTGCCAATTTTCTCTCCAATATTCAGAAAGTTACCTTAGTAATTATTATACACAAATCCCCTCCTCGTGGAAAAAACCCGTGCATTAGCCTTTTGTCTGGCCTCTGTGATAATATTCTTTAATGCAAGGCAATCCAAGACAGAAGACACTTCAGATAATAATCAGCCTTTTTCAAAGGGGCAAACAACTAAGGCCCCTCCTTTTTAATTCCTACAGGGGACTAAAACATGAAGACCGGGCACTTTTAAAGGAGATTGTATTCGGGGTCTTAAGAAAAAAACTATACCTTGAGTGGATACTCAAAGGATACCTGAGAAGACCTGAAAGACTAAAACCAGCCACATTGTATAATCTACTCATATCCCTTTATCAGTTAGAGTACCTGAACATCCCTGATTATGCGGTTGTTAATGAGGCAGTAAAGTTAGAGAAAAGACACGGAAGAAACCCTTCGGTCGTAAACGGAGTGCTTCGCAACTTTCTTAGAAATAAAACCATACCCCCACTGCCTGAAGAACCCATAGAAAGACTGAGCATCCTGACAAGCCATCCCAGGTGGTTGATAAAAAGGTGGCTAAAACGATTTGGTGAGCAAAAAACCAGAGAGATTCTTGAGTTAAACAATCAGGAACCACCCATTGTGCTCAGGGTAAATTGCCTCCGGTCATCTCCTGACAGGATGATTGAGCAGCTTAAGCAGGAAGGCATAGTCACAGAAAAAACCCCCTACTGCCCTATTGGCCTCAGGGTGAAAGCCTACGAGGATTTTAGCTCCATCACAAAACACATTGGCAGTGTCTATGTGCAGGATGAGGCGGCCCAGCTTGTCTCCTATCTACTTAGCCCTGAACCTGGAAAAAGGATACTTGATGCCTGTGCAGCACCCGGGGGTAAGACCCTTCACATTGCAGAAATAACGGTTGACAGTGCTGAGATTATTGCAGTAGATAAGAACCCCCTTTCTGTTAAGTTAATGAAAGAAAATCTGAAGACAGGAAACTACAAAAGCATAAAAATAGTTCACTCAGATATCCTTGAATTTAAACCTGAAGAACCCTTCCACATGGCACTGGTGGATGCCCCCTGCTCATCCCTTGGCGTTATAAGGAGAAATCCTGATGTCCGTTATCGTCACAAGGAAAAAGCTCTACTTGATTTTCAAAAAAAACAGCTTGAGATACTGTTTCATGTATCAGAGTTACTTCACAAGGGAGGCACACTGCTTTATTCGGTCTGCTCTTTTGAACCAGAGGAGACCACAGAGGTGGTCAAAATATTCTTGAATAAAAAGAAGGATTCCTTTATTATAGACAGAAATCCTGTAACTGTAATTCCTGAGAGAATGTTTACTACTGAGGGATTCTTCTGCACAGTGCCCTTTATAAACGAGATGGATGGCTTCTTTGCTGCGAGGTTTAAGAAGGTATGAAACGGGTTTTCAGCATCCTTATATATGTGCTTGTCTTTGCCTCACTTACTGCTCTTAGCAGTTTTTTTACCTTCAGGATACTGGGCTCTCAGAAGACGGTTACGGTGCCAAACCTGGTAGGTAAAAGCCTTGTGGATGCCAATAAACTAATCTTTCAGAAAAGACTTTACCTCAAGATCGATGGTGAGGAGTTTTCCACCGAGATACCTTCGGGTCACATCATAAGGCAGGACATCCCACCTGGAAATAAGATAAAAGAAGGACGCACAATACGCATACTGGTCAGTAAAGGACCAAAGAGAAATTACATGCCCTATTTTATCGGGCTTACAATTGATGAGGCAAAAAAACTTGCTGTGGAAAAAAAGATCCACATAAAAAGGATTATAAAGGTACACTCAGACAGTTTTGAAAAGGGCATAGTCATCGCCCAGAGACCCACTTCTGAGGAAAGAGGCGGTGATACCATCACACTGGTGGTAAGCAGGGGAGACTATCCTGTTTATTATCGTTGCCCTGACTTCACGGTAATGAACCTTGAAGAGGCAAAAAGCATGGCTGACAAACTCGGTGTTGAGCTTGAACTGCTTGGTTATGGAAGCAAGGTCTCAAGCCAGTCACCAAAGCCAGGCAGTCTGCTAAAAAAGGGTGATATCGTCCGTCTGAAATTAGAATACAAGGAGGAACAACAACTACAATGGCTGTAATAATCGCTCCATCAATACTCTCTGCTGACTTCACCCGTCTTGGTGAAGAGATTAAAAGCGCAGAACAGGCCGGTGCCGACTGGATCCATGTGGATGTGATGGATGGAAGGTTTGTGCCAAACATCACAATAGGCCAGGAGGTGGTACGGTCCATCAGGAAATCCACCACACTTCCCTTTGATGTCCACCTTATGATTGTGGAGCCCGAAAAATACATCAAGGAGTTTGCAGATGCTGGTTCTGATTACATAACCGTTCATTACGAGGCAACGGTTCATCTTCACAGAACCGTTCAGGTTATCAGGGAGCTTGGTAAAAAGGCAGGAGTCTCTATAAATCCAGCAACACCTGTTTCGGTGCTTGAGGACATCCTGACAGATATAGACCTGGTGCTCATCATGTCTGTAAACCCTGGTTTTGGGGGGCAGAGGTTCATTCCAGGGGCACTGGAGAAGATCAAAAGGCTAAGGGACATGCGGTATGAGCGAGGGCTTGATTTCATAATTGAGGTGGACGGTGGAGTTAAGGTAGACAATGCCCGTGAGGTTGTGGATGCCGGAGCCAATGCCCTTGTAATGGGCTCGGGTTTTTATGGAGCAGAGGACTATAAAGCACTTATGGAGGAGCTGAGGGGGAGGCTTTCTGATGCCTGAAAGAGATTTTCAGAAGGCAGAGCAGTTGAGAGGCCGCTCGCAGTACAAAAAGGCACTCAGGCACTACAGGGCGGCCCTGAAGGGCTTTGAAAAGGCCGACGACCTGAAGGGCATGCTTTATAGCTACATTGCAATTGCTGACACCGAAAGGATGCTTGGCAGATACCAGGATGCCCTACTTAATTACAATCACGCAATGGAGCTAACAAAGAGGCTCAGAAAGCCTGCACTCAGGGCAGACACGCTTACCGGAATCGGGCTCTGTTTAAGGGGGATGGGGGTCTGGCAGGAGGCACTGCATCTATTTAAACAGGCAAAGAGGTATTATCTTAAATATGACGATATAGAGGGCTATGCCTTTCTGCTCTGGGCTGAGGCAGGTGCCTATCGTTACGGTGGTGAGCCTTTCAGGGCAATAGAATTACTTAATGAGGCCATTGAGATAAACCAGGAGCTTGGCGATGTAGAGTCAGAGGCTTACTGTCTTAATGCCCTGGGAGGGGCATCAAGGGTTGCTGGTCTTACAGATAAATCCCTCAAATACTACCAGAAGGCAAACAGGATTTTTACAACGCTTAAAGACGCCTTTGGAAGGGCCTATTCCTTCTGTGGTATCGGCAATGCACTGAGGATGAAGGGCCGGTACCAGGAGGCAATGAGAAACTTCCGTCAGGCACTGACCATATATGAAAGGATTGGTGATATTGTAAGCTCTGCATACACCCTCTGGAGTATGGGGCAGACCTACACCATGCTTGGCCGTCCCCGTATGGCTGAAAAATACTATAAAAGGGCATACCAGCATTTCAAAAAGACCTCTGACTTGAGAGGTAAGGTCTATTATCTGATTGGCATGGCACAGTGTGCAATCCAGACCGACAACATTAAGGACCTCAACAGGTATCTAAAGAGGGCACTCAGGATTGCAGAGGCTTACGAGTTCAAGCTTGAGCACTGTCACATACTTACGATGCTCGGGAAGGTGGACTCAAAGAATAATAACTGCTACAGGCTCCTTGGTGTTAAACTGAAATTTCACGGCCTGCCATTTAACATACCCTGAAACATGCACTGTTATGAAAGAGCAGAAGGTAATAAACATCCCGAATCTGCTTACCATCCTTCGTATTGTACTCATACCGGTTTTTATCATATCGCTGCTTTATGAAAAATATGACATATCACTATATGTTTTTGTTTTTGCTGCCATTACAGACTTTCTTGATGGCCTGATCGCAAGGGCAAAGGGACAGATAACCGAGCTTGGCAGCTTTCTTGACCCACTGGCTGATAAGTTTCTTCTGGTGTCGTCTTTTGTGCTTTTTGCAGTTCATAAACTGGTGCCCCTGTGGTTAACTGTAACTATCATAAGCAGAGATGTAATAGTAGTGACTGGCTGGATAGTGCTTTACTTTATAACCCATAGCACAAAGGTAGAGCCTTCAAAGATTGGAAAGCTCTCAAATGCACTTCAGCTTGTACTGCTTGCCTATATACTGCTTGGATTAAATATCCAACACTTACCATCACCTGATTTGTTAATCTATATAACCGCATTTTTTACCATCCTTTCAGGGATACATTATATTTACAGGGGTATCAGACAGTAATGGCAACACAGATTAATGGAAATATTGTTGAAGAAGTAGAAGAGGGAAGTCTGTCAGCACGGGCAGGAATTCTGCCAGGAGATGTAATCATCAGCATTAACCGGCACAGGATACACGACTCTCTTGACCTGATGTTCTATTCAGCAGAGCCAGAACTCAGGTTTTCCATAGAGAGGAAGGGCAAAAGAATGACCTTAGAGCTGCAACGACAGCCTGGAGAGCCTCTTGGAATACATCTTAAGCCCTTCAGGATAAAGACCTGCCGAAACAGATGCATATTCTGTTTTGTAAAACAGCTCCCCAGAGGACTGCGACGCAGCCTTTATATAAAAGACGAAGACTTCCGCATGTCCTTTTTATATGGCAACTATATAACACTGACCAACCTAACCAAGCAGGACAGAAAAAGAATCCTTTCCCAGCATTTAAGTCCGCTTTATATATCCGTACATTCCACAAATCCTGAGATAAGGAATAAACTTCTTGGAAACAAAAAGGCACCTGACATCAAGAAAGAGCTTAAATGGCTTGCCAGGAATCGTATCAGGTTCCACACCCAGATTGTTTTATGTCCCGAGTATAATGACGGCGATGACCTGAGAAACACCATTCAGGAGCTTCTAAAATTATATCCCTATCTTCTATCGATAGCTGTGGTGCCGGTTGGACTTACAAGATATGTAAGTAGCAGCATACAGCCTGTTACAAAGGACATAGCCCTTCAGGCAATCAAGACCATAGAGGAGTTTCAGAAAAAGAGCATAAAGAAACATGGTGACCCAATCGTTTATGGAGCTGATGAACTATACCTGAGAGCCAATAAGAAATTCCCTGCCCTTAAATATTATGGGGACTTCCCTCAGATAGAAAATGGTGTGGGAATGATCAAGTGGTTTCTTACAAGGGCTAAAAGGTTAAAACTGCCCAGAAAAATATCAAAACGGAGATTTCTTACCATTACAGGTTCATCTTTTTATCCCTTTCTTAAGGAATACATTGATATACTAAAGGAGCATGTGAGTCTTGATGTAGTAAAAGTTGATAATGAATTTTTTGGTCAAACTGTAACTGTTACAGGATTACTCACAGGCCGTGATATAATAAGGACAATTGTCGACCAGGTAACTGAATACGATGTGCTACTTCTTCCCGATGTGGTATTGAGAGACGGAAATGACCTGCTTCTTGATGATGTGAGCATTAATGATATGAAGGACATACTGAACATTGAGGTAATGGTTATAGATTCAACACCAAAGGGACTTCTCAGAGCACTGGAGGAGGCATGATGATAAATGCAAAAACAAAGATAACAGGAATAATCGGCTGGCCAGTGGAGCATTCAAAATCCCCTCTCATGCACAATGCTGCATTTGATGCCCTGGGTCTCAACTACTGTTACATTGCAATGCCTGTAAGGCCTGAACAACTGAAGGAGGCAATCGAGGGTATCAGGGCACTGGGATTTACAGGGATAAATGTAACCATTCCTCATAAACAGACTGTCATGCAGTATATGGATGAAATTGATGAAGAGGCAAGATTCATAGGTGCAGTAAACACAATAAAGAATGAGGATGGCCGTTTAAAGGGATACAACACAGATGGAAAAGGCTTTATGGGGTCCTTAAAGGAAGAAGGTATTGAGCCAGCAGGTAAAAATATCTTCGTAATCGGTGTTGGTGGAGCAGCAAGGGCAGTCTGTTATTATCTCTGCCAGAGCGCATCAAAACTGTATCTTCATGGCAGAAACATGCAAAAGGCATCCTCTTTGATGAATGACCTTAAAGATATTTCATCTAATGTGTCCATTACAGAGACAAAAAATAATATTCAATACGCAGACATCATAATAAATGCCACACCCCTTGGGATGAAGGAAGACGACCCACTACCCCTTGACCCTACCCTGCTGCGTCCTGACCAGATAGTCTGCGACCTTATCTACTGGGACACACCACTTATAAAACAGGCCAGAGAGATAGGTTGTAAGGCTATCAATGGCCTGGGCATGCTTCTGTGGCAGGGGGTGCTTGCCTTCAAGATTTGGACTGGCATCACCCCACCTGTGGAAATTATGAGGGAGCAGTTAAAAAAGAACCATTGATAGAAAAAATCGGCACCACACTATGGCAAGGCCAGAGGGAATGCACTCCTGGTAATCATGACAATACCACTTCCATTAATGCAGAAGAGCATTTAAAACAGCTTTTTAAAAAGATTCTTTACCGGAGAGGTATCTATACCCCTTTTTTCAAGCTCCCTTTCAATCTGCCTTTCTGCACCCTTTTTCAGGTATGAAGGGTCAAGCCCCACAGATGGTTTATCGGCAATGCCTGTAATCTTAAGTGGAACCTCTGTCCAGCCCTTCTCGTCCTCAAAAAGGCCCACCTTTGTAATCCTGTAAGCAAGGCCACCGCTTGCCCTGGGAGAAAGTCTGAGAAGGGTCGTGAGATTCAGTTTTTTATCAAAGTTCATAAGCCCTCTGACATCGGCTGTCATATAATCAGAAAGGATGTTACCCTTTATGTTTACTCTCTCATTGGCAATCTTAAAGAGAAACTCTGCGATTTTGAAGGTCAAATTCCTCATATCCTTAAGCCCTGTGAACAGAGCCACTGCCTCGGTTATCCTGGAGCGCTTTATTACACCTTCTGTGAGCCTTGCCCTCAGATAGCCTTTTGCAGTCCTTCTGGCAAGAGCCACAGGGTCTGCCACAGCAGTTGAATACTTCAGCGTAATCTCTCCAGAGGCATCACCTTTAGCCTCTACCACATCGCCGCCAGTAATTTTCAGGCTTAATGGTTTAACCGTGAAAATCTCATCTTTGTAAGTATAGGCAAGATTGAAATCCCTTATCCTGTAACCCCTGTAAACCGCCTCATCCACCTTCATGGTTCCCACTGCTGTAATGTTAAGAGGTTTGCGGACAACCCTCTCCGGAGTCTTTCCTGCCTTAGCGGTCTTTTTGCTACCCCTGGCCTTACTCTGTTCAGAGGAAGGCATCAGGGCAAGGAACTTTTCAAGGTCAAGGTGTTTAGAGTAAATATCTGCCCTGATGTGGGGCCTGCCAAAGGGGTCTGTTATCACTATTTTTTTGCTGATCCTGTCACCCTCAAGCTCAACTGTAAAATCACCCTTTATGGCATCTGGCTCGATGTTTATCACACCCTGTCCTGTAACAGTCTTTTTGCTGGTTATTACCTCAAGTCTGCTCAACTTTAAAGTGCCCCGGACCCTGGGCACCATGGTCTTTCGGTCCATGGAAAAACTGAAGTTCATATTTGTAATGGCCTTAATGAAGGGAAGGATTTTTGAGTCGTCCCTGAACTCAACCCTTGCATCCTTAACATAGATTCGGTCTGTCACAAGGCTTACAGGAAGGCCCTTTCCAGATTCATCCTTGCTGGTCACGGAGGTTTTCCCCTTTTTCGAAGAGGATGTCTTTATCCGTTTCAGGATGTCATCAAAATTGAAATCACCCCTTTTGTCCCTGACAATCAATATCTCAGGCTCTATAAGCCTTAAGTCTTTTATGACCAGTTGTTTTTTAAGAAGCGGTAGCAGACTGTATTTAATCTGAAACTCCCTGACCTTTACAAAGTCAGTCTTTCCATCTTCTTCCTTGAGGCTTATTCCCTCAACATGCACTCCGCTAAAAAGTGAGACCCTTATCTCATCAATACCTGCCTTACGACCCGTAGCCACCTCAACTCTTGGAAGAATCAATGCCTTCAGGTTATCACTGGAGAGATACTTCTTTACAAGAAGGCTAAGCACCACTGATGCAACTACCAGAAGCCCTGCCAGAAGACCTGCAACTATTAATAATTTCTTTTTCATAACTCCCCTCTCTTAATTTTAAATCCTAAATCCTAAATACTAAATTCTAAATCCTCAGGTTTCCTTTAGCGCCTTTATAACCTCATCCACATGACCCTTTACCTTTACATTCCTCCAGAGTTTCGATACCGTTGCATCAGGCGAGATAATAAATGTTCTTCTTATCACTCCTTCTCTTACCTTCCCATAGAGTTTCTTTTCACCCCATGCACCGTATGCCCTGAGAACCTCTTTGTCCGGGTCGCTAAGAAGAATGAAATTAAGGCCGTGTTTTTTCTGGAAGTTCTGGTGTGACTTCACCGAATCAGGGCTTATGCCCACAACGGTGGCAAGCCTGGTAAGACGGTTCATGTTGTCCCTGAAATCACATGCCTCGGTGGTGCAGCCAGGGGTGTTGTCCTTTGGATAAAAGTAAAGCACAAGGTGCTTTTTGCCACCAAGAAAGTCCTTCAGGCAGAACTCTCCTTCTTTTCCCTTTTTATCAATGCCGTTAAGGCAGAACTCTGGAGCCCTGTCACCTTCTTTCAGCATATCGGCCTCCTTTTAATCAAAAATTTACAATAATCTTAAAAACTCATCAACTGAAAGCCTTGCTTGTTTCAAAATATACGATAAGGTTGACCTTTTTATTGGTTTATGAGCAGGATTAACACCTCATTTCCTGAGTGCTTCTGCAACCTGATATGTGAACCTTTCTGTCAGATTATTACCCATCCGTCTTTTTGAAGTGCCTTGATAACCTTGTTATAATTCAGACTGGGGACCTTGCTCATATTGTAAGTTCAACTTCCTCGGCATCAACAATTGTAACGGTATCATCTTCACTTGGTTCCAGTAAAACCTTTATCTTCATTTATACCTCCTGCTTAAGAGTTCCATTATTGCAAACAAAATCTCTTTTTTAACTATACTAATTCCTCCTACTTTTTAAACACCCTGTAGACCCATGCCTGATAAAAGACCACAAGGGGGACAAACACCACTGCCACCACTGTCATAATCCTCAGGGTGTAGGGGCTTGAGGAGGAGTTGTAGATAGTAAAACTGAACTCAGGGGAGACACTGGAAGGAAGAAGCGCAGGATACATTCCGGCAAATCCCGTGGCAAACAGAAAAAACACAAAGAGCATGGATGCCCTGAAGGCTGATGGAGAGTCCTTTTTCAATAGCAATCGCACATTAAAAAGTGGCACCAGTGCACAGAAGGGCAGGATAAAAAGCACAGGAACACTCAGATAGTTTACCCTAAAAGAAGGCTTAAGAAAGAGATAAACAAGAAAAACAAGGCTTAGCACAAGGGTTGTCCACACAAGTTTCTCTGCCACAGTCTTTGCCCTGACTTTTACAGGTTCATCACTTTTTAGATAAAGCCATAATGCCCCGTGTAGTCCGAAGGTTGACACAAATAGCAATGAGGCAATAATACCTGCCGGTGTAATTAACCCCAGAAGACCTCCCTGAAGCCCCTTCTGGTCAACGGGCATTCCATAAAAGAGATTACCAAAGAAAAGGCCAAACACTATGGCAAGAAGAATGGATGAAAGAAAAAACACCTTCTGCCAGAGGTTTCTCCACTTGGGGCCAACCTCTGTGTAGCCAAACTCAATGGACACTCCTCTCAGTATCAGGATAAGAAGCAGAAGCAGAAGAGGGGTGTAAAGATAACTGAACATGCCTGCATAGGCGCGAGGGAATGCTGCAAAGGTGGCACCTCCTGCTGTTATAAACCAAACCTCATTGCCGTCCCAGAAGGGTCCGATGCTGCGGATTACAGTCAGCCTTTCCTCATCGGTTCTGGCAACAAAGGGACTTACAATCCCTGCTCCTATGTCATAACCATCAAGCATGAAATACACAGTCCACAGAACTGCCCACAGCAAAAACCATATATTCTGATAAATCATGACTCCACCTCCTCGGGAACCTTTCTGGCAAATTTACAAAGAAGATAAATATCAACCCCGGCAAGAAGGCTATAAATCATGACAAATCCTGCAAGGGATGCTTTAATCTGCTCCCTGCTTACCGCCTCTGACACCCCCTGCGAGGTCCTGACCAGACCATAGACAAGCCAGGGCTGCCGCCCCACCTCTGCCACCACCCAGCCAAGTTGTGTGGCAATGTAAGGTAACGGAATGCTCAAAAGAAAGACCCTTAATATCAGGGGGCTTTCCTTAAGCCATCCCCTTGACAAAGCAAAGGCCAGGGCGGAAAGTGCAATAAACAGCATACCAAGGCCAATCATCCCCCTGAATGAAAGGAAGGTAATAAGCACTGGTGGACGCTGGTCTTTTGGTATATCCCTGAGGCCTTTCACCTCTGCATTCAGGTCATGATAGGCAAGAAAACTGAGCATCCTCGGGATACCGAGCATCTGAATGGCATTTTTCTCGTTTTTCTCATCAGGCACAACCAGCAGATAATAGGGGGCTGCCCTCTGGGTCTTCCACACACTCTCCATGGCAGCAAATTTCGCAGGCTGGGTCACTGCCACATGGGAGGCATGAAAGTCTCCAACCACGAATAAAAGCACTGAACTTACCATTGAAAATATAGCAGCCATACGGAAGGAGCGGCTGAAGAACTCCCTGTAGTTATCCTTTAGCAGATGATAGGCACTTATCCCAAGAACAAAAAACCCACCAACCACAAACCCCGAAAGCACGGTGTGGCCGAACTTAAGCCAACCGTAGGTGTTTGTAGCAACTGCCCAGAAATCGGTCATCACTGCCCTGCCATCAATCACCCTGTATCCCACTGGATGCTGCATCCAGCCGTTTGCAAGCAGTATCCATAATGCCGAGAGGTTTGATGCTATGGCCACAATCCAGATTGCCATAGCGTGAATTCTGGGTGAGACCCTGTCCCAGCCGAATATCCAGAGCCCCAGAAAGGTGGACTCCAGAAAAAAGGCCACCGTTGCCTCTATTGCAAGGGGAGCACCAAAGATATCGCCTACAAAACTTGAAAAACTGGCCCAGTTCATACCGAACTGGAATTCCATTGTAAGCCCTGTGACCACCCCAAGCACAAAGTTAATCACAAAGAGTTTTCCCCAGAACTTTGCCATCTGAAGGTAGGTCCTGTCACCTGTTCGGACATACCTTGTCTCCATCCAGGCAACCAGCACAGAAAGCCCGAGTGTAAGGGGAACAAAGATGAAATGAAACATGGCCGTAGCGGCAAACTGAAGACGGCTTAAAAGGACCTTATCCATTCACGCACCCTCCTTTACACACACATAATTTCAGGGCTTTAAATAATACCCATCAGTGGCTGAAAGGACCACCCTGAGATACTCAGGCTCAATCCTGTCAGTGTCAATCTGAAACCTCCTCTTACAGTCCCTACCCACACTGCCATCCAGGGGTTTTGCACCATAAGACTTGTACCAGATATCCTGCACAGGAAAGGGTGTTTCAATTACCTTAGCATTTCCATCATCCTTTATTCTCAGTGAAAACCTCTCAGGCGGTCTTTGTTTAAGGGTCAGTGTAGATTTATAAACCTTCTTTGGCATATAGTAACTGTAATCACCAACCCCTCTCTGCATGCCCTTTTTAAGGTCAAAGTCTCTGCTCCAGTAAAACTCCAGCTTCACAGGCTTATTATATCCCTTTCTAAGGAGTTTGTAAACATACCAGCGGTAAGGCCTGTCTGCTGGAGAGTCCATCTCCACCTGCTCGGGGTATTCCCTGTCGTAGTCTATACAGAAGGGCTCCTGTGGTCTTATTATTGCATAACCTTTCGGAAGAACAAAGGAAATCACCAGAACCCTCTGTCCATCCCTCAGAGAATACACCTCAGTTTGCTCAATCTCAAAGGGTGGTGGCGATGGCCTGGCCCTCTTTATTGCCTCCTCTGTCATGCGGTCAACCCTGTCAAGGTCGGAGTTTTCCATCTCCTTTTCATAGGCTATCTCAATGTCTGTTGGTGGAGGGGTTCTGCCTGTTATAAGCTTAATGGTGTTTCTCAGTTCCTTGTTTCTGTTAACATTCTCTGGGCTCAGGCTATGGCTCAGATGTCTTTTAAGAAGCGGAACAAGGGGGCTGAATATGTGCCTTTCAGTCTCCCCTGCTGCCATCAGGCTTCGATTAAGTTCATACATTATGAATGAAAACCTCCTGTCCCATCCACTGCCTGTTTTCCTAAGATACCCTGCATAAAACTCCACCGTATCCTCCGTAGGAGGAAGAGGCACAAAGCCTGAGGTGTTTAAAAGCCTCAGTTCCTCAGGCTTAGCAAACATGCACTTCAGTCTGCTATAAAGCCTCTGAAGGATGTTACTTTTCAGATTGTACTCATCGTAAAGCCTTGTGCCCTCCGGACCAAGGGCACGGTTAAGCCCTGGGGTTTGCACCTCAGATGACAGCCACTGCTTCAGGTTTTCCCTGAAAAGAGAAAGCAGTTGCCCTTTATGCCTCTGCACCGTGTTTTCAGAGAGTTTCACAGCAGTCTCAAGTCTCAGGAGTCTTTCTGAAAGCGGTTTATCAGTGGCAGAAAGGGCTGTGCGCACGAGGGATTCTGCCTTCAGATCAGCTGGTATGTCTATTGAGTTTAACATCCAGTCATCCCACCAGTGGAGTTCCTTAAGGAGTGCCTCACCAAAGTGTCTTCTGAGCCTCTCAGGCACCTTTATGACAGAAAAACTTATCTCATCCACCTCTGCCCTTGCAATCATACGGGCAAGGCTCTTAAGCCCTTGTTCAGAGCGTGAAAGTCCCCTGAGGTAAATCCCCTGCAAAGAAAGTCTAAGATTCGGGTCTTTTTCGGTTTTGTACATATCCTGAATCCTTCTGAGGGCATCTTCAGGAAAGACCTCTGATGTGGTAAGTGACCTTAGAATTAAATCCTTCTCGTCTATGCCTGCATGTTCAATCAAATCTACTGTCAGTCTGAAACTCTCCTTATCCCAGGCACGACATAGACTAATAAAACCTGCACCCTCTGCTTTTATGTCCAATGCTGCAGTGGTGTCTTTAAGTATGCCCTTTACCTCCTCCACCAGGCCACAGTATTGGGCTCTACCTGAAAACACCCTTAAGGCGGCACTCCTTATCCTCGGGTCTCCATTAAGGGCAATCTCAACCACCTCTTTCATTACCTCTGGGGGATGAGTTTTACAGTAGGAAATCCTCTGAAGGGTCTTCTCAATGAGGGCAGTTTTTTTGCCTGAAAGGGCATTAAGGACAGTTCTTATTGCCTGTTTTCTGCCCTTGTTCAGGTCATCACAGAGGAGTGTCCTTTTCAGGTTTTCAATATAGCCTGTAAGCCTTCCACGGTTTATCTTTGAAAGAAGGGATACAATCCCCTTTTCTCTCAGTTCTTCAGGCTTGTCTGCATAGGCATTTATCAACTGAAGGGCAGCCTCCTCAGAAAGTTCATCTGCCCATTTCTTTGCAAGTCGGTCCCTGCCAGAGTCAAATAAGAGGACCACCAGTTGCCCCTTCACCAGAGGGTCATCCTCCTCGGGCAGGGCTTTTAGCACCTCCTTCATAATCTCCTTTGCCCCTTTTCTGAGTGCCTCGTATGTCTCATATTCACAACCCCCTGCAAGCCTTCCCCTGTACCACCTTTTAAAAAGCATCCTTAGCCCCTCTCTGCCAGAGCGGCTAAAAAGTTTCACACCCACTGAGCAGTCCGAGTTGTTTAATAGCAAAAAGGAAAGCTGCCTCAGGGTTCTGCCATCCATAGAAGGGATCTCCTCAGGATGTGCCCTCAGAAACTGGGTAAGGTAAAAGTATTGCTCTGTCTGCCTGGTGAGATAGTGTTTTATGAGTTTTTTAAGATCCTGGCTGTTAAGGGGCATCCGGGTAAGCGCTGCCACTGCCCTGTCGGCCTCCTGTGCTGAACCATGAATGGCTGCCTCCATGAGCATTGCCTTCTTCAGAGGGCCACCTCTGCGGGATAGAAAGTCCATAACCTCAGGCCTGTTCTTCCACCGATTCAGAGCCTGATAGAGGTCATCTCTACTGTAGAGCATCCGCTCGGGCAGGTCATAAAGCACCTCTAAGGCATCCTTCAAAAGATAGGGTTCCTTTTTGACAATGGGTATGAGGGCATCAACAATCTCTTCTGAGGGTTTCAATGAGCCGTCCTTCAGGCCGTAGTCTATTTTCTGTAATGTCTTTTTTGCCACATCCACATAGGGGGTGGTATTGAGGGTCTTCAGGGCCTCCTTAAGCCCTGCCTCCACGCCTGAACAAAGAATGATAAAAATAAGTATGCTAATTATTAGCCTGTATCTCATAGACAAGGTTTAACCTATCTATGCCTGATTCAGAGGGTCTAAACAGGTTTACCTCTAAAACTGAAGTTCTGCCAGGATGAAGTTTATACAGGCTAAACAAACCGCGCTTGCCTGAAAGGAAGCGTTCCAGTTCAAAGACAGCCATTGTGGGTTTGACCACATACCCGAAGGACTCCCTCTGAATATAGTATTGCCTTGAGGCATCCCTTACGAGAAACTCCCCAAAGGGCATGGGATAGGACCTCTTACTGCCAGAAAGCCTGTAACTTCCATCTGAAAGGTCAAGGGCTATCCAGCGTTTGTCTTCAAGTGGTAGAATTATCTCAGTGCCCTTCCAGTGCAGGTCCTCAGGAGAGGGATTTCTTGATTTCAGTATCTCAAAGGAGCCATCTGAGTTGACAACCATGTGAAATGGCACCTGAGAGGGTTTACACTTTATCCAGAAGCAGTGAAGATACACCTCCTGTGTGATAAGCCCTGAAGAGCACTGAAGGGGGACATTCTCAAAGGGCCTCAGGGCAATGTATCTCTTTAGTTCTTCTTCCTGAAGCCCCCAGGGGTTAAGCCCTTTGGTAAATATCCTTTCAATAGCCTTTTTTTCAGGGATTGAAATCTCCTTCTTTTTGCCTCTTTCATCAAGGATGTGATACACAAAGCCATAGCCACTCTTGAGTTTCTTCTCTTCAAAGACCAGATAGGAGTCCTGTTTGCCTGAACATGAGGACTCTGACAAAAATGTGGTGTTTTTGTTGTCAAAGGTCACCTTAAGATGTGAAGGGGCGGTGTTAAAAATCTCCTCAGCCCTTTTAATGTCCTGCCCAGGGAGCACCCAGTAAAGAAGACTTTTCCCCCTTGAGGTCCTTACAAGGATGCTTTCCTTACCCCATGCCACAAAGCCTTCTGAGTCAGGTGGTATGAACCTGAAGACAGGAAGTTGTGGAAACCTCTGCACGGCACCAATAAAACCTGTGCGATAGAACTTAAATGCAGATTTATCACTGGTAATTTTCAAAGTAATCTCGATACTGAACTTCTGATAAGGAATCATTTTCAGAGCCTTCTCTAACTCCTCTGGAGTTTTTGCTTTCTTCATAGCCTCAGGGACCCTCTTTCTGTCCTGCCCCATTGCAGAGACACTGATTGTGTGGGTGCCGGGTGTAAGGTTTAAGATAAAAATCCCTAAACCTGAGACACTGTCTCTTCTGAAAGGAACCCTTACAGGCTTTGAGTCCACTGAAACAGAAGGCTCAATGAGGCTTTCAGATAGAGAAACCACCACAGGGGTCTCACCTGAGGGAAGTCCTGCTCCGTCAGTGGGGTAAATAATCTCTATGCAGGAGTTTTTCGATAGGGATTGATCAGGAGGTTCTCCACAGCCAGCCAACAAAAGCAGAGCCACTACTATAAAAAAAAACGCTCTTTTAAGCATCTCTCAGGAAAGTGCCTCCCTTATCTCCTCCTCAGAATAACCAATCACCACCTTCTCCCCCTTGTTTATCACAAGGGTGGGAAAGGTCTCACGGGGATTAAACCTGCGAACCTCCTGAAGGAGTTTCTCTCTTGAGTCCCTGTCCACAAGGTCAAGGTCCACAACCACGGCCTCCACACCGAGTTCCTTTAGAAGTGCCTTTGTTTTCTTACATGCAGAGCAAGTACTAAGTGCAAAAAGAACGACCTTTTTTTCTTCAGCCATTGTACCCTCCTAAAATTATAAATATACTCAGCCTTCATTGAGTTTATTTTATCTCCCCTGATTGCCTTCATTACTAAAGTTTACCAACTAAAGCCACCCTTACACAACCCGCGGTATTACTCAAAACAATCTACCTTTCCCAAAATTGACACAGGGAGCAAACCATCCTGTCAATTTCCTTAATTAATCCCCTTATTTTACTAATGAAAAACTCTGCGGCAAGCCCGAAGGGTATCTTCCTTTTGCAAGGAAGTTTTATCTCATTACATTCGATTGCTAAGGCCGTGGCAAGACCACGGTGAATTCGCTCGCTGTGCATATTTAAGATATGCTCCCGGTTGGCGAATGCCTACAAATTTTAATGATTTCAGAAAGTTATAAATATCAACTACTTAGCAGCTTTTCCTGAAATGTGCGCACAACTGTCGAACTCGAGATGATTTCAACAGGTCAAAATACGAAAAATCGCAAAAGGCAAGATCTGAACCCTTTATCAGTTTTCTGCCTAAGATTGGTATCAAATACCGCCTGTCACAAACCAACACCTAACTCCATAGCGGCCTTTTTTAATCTTTTGTCAAGAGTCCACAGATTAACACCTGTAAGAAGGGCTGAGGCCAGCAGATGAATATCAATATATCCAAGGCCCTTTCCCATCAATTTGCGCTGCTCTATAAATAGCATTACCTCCTCATGTTTAGCCTGTACAGCCATTGGAAGAGCCTCAAGAAGTGACAAAATTAACTTTCTATTTTTAATGTTCCCACAGGCAAGTTCTCCAATTATAAAAGGATGACACATGACACGGCCTTCTTCAAGCAGTGTTATAAGTTTTTTATTGCCTTCACGAAAATGGGATATCCAGACAGAGGTGTCCACCAGCACCATTAGTTGAGCCTTCTACGAGGTATTGGTATGAGTTTTTTTTCAGTCCCACCTAATCTTGCAAGCCGTTTGCTGCTTTCAAGGGCAATCAAAGCCTCAAGGGCACGCTTTATAAGGGCCTTTTTCTCCTTAACCCCCGTCAGTTCCGATGCTTTTTTGAAAAGGTCATCTTCAATGATAATAGTGGTTCTCATACACTCCTCCTTTTATGCAGTTTTATATGTATATTTATGCATATTAGTATGCCAGATTTCAACTCGCTGCTTTTCCTCAAAAATAATCTACCTTTCTCAAAATTGACACAAGGAGCAAACCATCCTGTATCACCTGTAGAGGTTACCAAAACAAAGAAAAGTAAGAACTTCTTAAAATTTCTCAAATGCTTATAGTGTTTGGATGATTTTTTGTCCTACAGAGAATGATATAATCTACATGGATAAAGGAGTATCTGATAAAAGAGTCTTTTTCATAGGCGCCGGGGCATCAAAGAGCCACAGTGAAGGAACTTTTCTCCACTATTTAGGAAATTCAAGCAGCCTCCCATTTAATTATCTGGGAATACAGCCTTCCTCCAACGGATTTTTATGTATCCTGGCTGTTGACTCAGGCCAGACAGGGAAATATTAACCTAAAATCCCTTGATTTTAACTTGACAAAAGCATTTTAGAATAGTTATTGCTAA
>CAZEYP010000002.1:56547-96772 GCA_964515925.1 uncultured Nitrospirota bacterium | reverse complement strand
ACCTGGAAGGTAATATTATGAGGTGGCAGAGGTTCTGTCTTGAAGAATCTCGGCAGCCTGTCATGCTTCGATGTAAAACCTGCCCTCTTGTTGAAATCCCTCTCCATCGTCAGTATCCTTTTGCCTAACTCCATAAAACTATCTGCCGTCATATCCTTGCCAGTAAAGGCACTTAACATATCCATCAGTGCCTGAAACGTCTCCGGCTGATCAAGTATTGCAAAGGCTATAAACAGACACATCCCTGTGGAGTCTATCGCTGCTGTGGCTATCTGAAGATTCCTCGATAGCTCAATCTGTCCCTCAGGCTTCAGAGGGTCTACATCTCCTCCTACCTTCAGTACATTCTGTGCCACCGCATACCCAGCCGTATGATCCGCTCCCATCGGGCTCGTTGCATAGGTTACTCCTATTCCTTGTACTGCCCTGGGGTCATAAGCAGGGAGTGCCTGCCCCTTTACCACTGGTATCCTCTCTAAACCAAAGGCCCTTCCGGTGAACTCTGCTCCATTTCCAAGTATCCTGCCAAGATACGTTCCCTTCCCTACCTCCTCAATCAGCCTTATCGCTCCCTCTGCATCTCCAAACTCGATAAGACCCGCCTCCATCGCTACTGCTATCGTTGCTCCCATCTCTATGGTATCAAGTCCGTAGTTATCATCAAGAAAATCCATCCTGGCTATTGCATCCATGTCATCTATACCACAGTTTCCTCCATGGGCCCACACAGTCTCATACTCAGGCTGCTTGGTAAGATACTTGCCGTCCTTGTCATGATATATCCCTGAACACCGGATTACACATCCACGATGACATCCATGGGTTGGTACTCCTCCACGCTGCTTCTCAAGCTCTGCCTCTGTCTCTCCGCTGATCTTTGAGGCTCCCTTGAATTGTCCTTCCTTGAAGTTGTAGGTGGGATATCCTCCTACTTCATTAATTATATTTGTTAGAACATTCGTACCATATGCAGGTAGCGCCTGCCCTGTTACGGAATGCTGCTGAAGTCCCTGTACAAAGAGCTTGTTTGCCTCCTTGAACTTCTCCGGATCCTTGGGGGTTCTCATTGGCAGGCCAGAATCATCAAGCACAATCACCTTTACTCCCTTGGACCCCATTACTGCTCCCACTCCTCCACGGCCTGCATGCCTTGTGGGCCTTAGTTCCATATCCGTGCATGCCACTGAGGCTGCAGCCATCTTCATCTCTCCTGCCGGACCTATGGAGATACAGGCAATCTTGTCTCCATACTCACTCTTCATCTTCTCTATCAGGTCATAGTTGGGTAGCATCTTGAGGCTGTTGTCCGGTACAACCTGAACACCATCCTTGTTAATCACTATCTTGTAGATATCATCGCCCTTTGGTTTGCCCTCAAGCACTATGGCAGCATACCCAAGCCTGCCAAGAACCTGTGCCGGTTGCCCGCCTGCGTTTGCCTCTTTGATTCCCCCGGTAAGGGGACTCTTACATCCCACTGAGATTCTTCCAGACATGGCTGCCAGTGTTCCGCTTAAAAGACCAGGGGCTATTACTAACTTGTTCTCCGGACCAAGAGGATGACATAGAGGTGGCACCTCTTTGGATACGATTGCTGAGGTCAGGCCTCTACCTCCCAATCCTGCATACTCGCCAAGGGGCTCCTCCTTTACCCTTGGCCCCCCCTCTGCTCCCATGTCAATCCTTAGGATTTTTTCCATAGTCTCCTCCTTTTAAATTGGGCTTTTTGGGTTTAATATGGTGAAAAATATACTGTGATGTAAAGGGATGTAAAAAAGAGGAAAAATTAAGTGCGATGCCATTTCTATACCCCTTTTTATTATGACGCCACTGAAAAACTATATCACAAAATACGCTGATTGTCAATAAAGGCAAAAGGTACTTAACAGAGATTACAAAAACCCAGAGAGAGCTTTATGAGAAGTTCAGAGTTCCTTTGCCTGTGATAACATAGGTTTTAAAATTGTGGATTTTAGATAAGAAGGAGGATTGTTTTTCTGCAGGCTTCGGTATCAACTGGTTAAAGTTTTTTGGAGACAGCAGTGATGCAGCAGAGAAGATATTGATGAAGAGGTGCGCTCAAAAGAGATAGAAATGTCAGGGAAAGACCTATATGATATTGAATAAGGTTGATTTTACTTTATAGTTACATTGTTTAAACTTTTGTCATTGGCTTTTTTGATTTAGAAAAGTCAAATCCCACAGGTTTGCTCTTGTCTATTTATGAAATCACTATCTTAAATCTAAAATCAAAAATAGGTTATGATAAGATATGTCCCTTGAGCGGCAGAACAAGAAACTCTCCATCCTTTATGAGCTTGCCCTTACGGTAAGTAAATCCCTCAACCTTACAAGCATTCTTAACGATGCCCTGGAGAGGATCATAGATTTTATGGAGGTGGATGCCGGGGTTATCTATGTGATAAAGGAAGAGACCATGGAGATGATACCGGTTGCTTTTCGCAATCTCTCTGAAGAGGTGGTTCGAGACCTTACAGAAAACAGGGTAAAGGTTGGTGAATGCATGTGTGGTAGTATTGCCCAGTTTGACTGTGAGGTGGTCATAAATGAAAAGGCATCCCAGGACAGCCGCTTTAGCAGGGAGTCTCTGAGGCGAGAGGGCATGGAGTTTTATGCAGGTCTTCCGCTTAAGGCAAAGGGAAAGGTTGTTGGGGTGCTCTGTGTAATCACCCATACCCCCTACAGCCCTGACCCTGAGATGATGGATGTGCTAAGGGCTGCCACAGCACCCATCAGTCTGGCCATTGAAAATGCCCGTTTGTTTGAAGGTCTCCTCAAAGAGGTTGATGAATGTCAGCGATACCTTGACTTCAGCGGAATAATCACCACAAGCCCGGTGATGAAGCAGGTCATGGATCTGATCAGGAAGGTCCTTAATATACCCTCAAGCATCCTGATTCACGGTGAAAGCGGCACAGGAAAGGAACTAATAGCCAGGGCAATACATTTTAACAGCATGAGGCGCGACAGACCTTTTGTTCCGATAAACTGCGCCTCTGTGCCAGAGAGCCTGCTTGAAAGCGAACTGTTCGGTTATGTAAAAGGGGCCTTCACAGGTGCAGACACAGACAAAAAGGGCCTCTTTGAGGCCTCTGATGGAGGAACCATCTTCCTTGATGAGATTAACTCCATAAGCACCAATCTACAGGTCAAGCTGCTGAGGTTTCTACAGGACAGAACCTTCTACAAGGTTGGCTCCACAAGGGCACAGACCGTGGATGTCCGTATAATTGCAGCCACCAATCAGGACCCAGAGGAGGCCATTGAATCGGGCTCCTTCCGTAAAGACCTATACTACAGGCTCAATGTGATAAGAATAGACCTCCCCCCTTTAAGGGAGCGCAAGGAGGACATACCGCTTCTGGTCAGATACTTTATAAATAAATACAACCGCAGTATGCAGAAAAATGTGCGTGGCATTACAGAGCAGGCCCTTTCACTGCTTATGGACTATCACTGGCCTGGCAATGTGAGGGAGCTTGAAAACACCATACAGCATGCCCTCATTATGACCGACTCCATGGAGATCACCATCGATGCATTACCTAAAAATCTTACCCGAACATCGTCACCAGAGACAGACCTGACCCTTGAAAGCGTTGAAAAACAGCACATAAAAAAGGTGCTTAGCATAACAGGCGGCAGGAAAAAGAAGGCTGCAGAACTGCTCGGCATCGACCCTGCCACCCTGTGGAGAAAACTTAAGAAGTACAATCTCATCAAGGATTGATTGCATTATGCAATCTTCTACTGCATTTTTCATGCAAAATGCAATCCTTTTTTGAATAAAAAAACCCTCCTGTTTAAAAACTTCTACAAAATCAAGGGCTTTTCATCAGGCACAATAGTTGCTTTTGAAACAGAGCCTGATGAGGGCAAAACCTTAAACAAGGGAGGTAACGGCATGGCAACAATCAATGGATTAAACACAGATTGCCTGGTAAAGGTGGTACAGCAGGTAAAGGGCAACTGGGAGACAGGCCGAACCGTATGGAAGGCATCCACCAACTGGCTTGATGGCTTCAGGGTGGAAACAGAATCAAGGGGCTTTAAGCTAACCTTTGACGAGCCTGACCTGCTCTGTGGCACAAACACGGCTGCCAATCCTGTAGAGGTGGTTCTTCAGGCATATGGAGCATGTCTTACCATAGGCTATGTAATGAACGCAGCCGCACGAGGCATAAACCTGGAGTCTATAGAGATAGAGCTTGAAGGTGAGATCGACCTGCCTGGATTTTTAGGGCTTGAGCCGCCAGAGGAGCTTGGTATGGACAGGCTGCCAGGGTTTAAGACCATTAAAGCATCGGTTAAACTAAAAGGCGATGCCACCAGGGAGGACCTTGAGGCTCTTCACAATCATGTGATAAGCACATCACCGGTTGGAACAACCCTTTCTAGGCCGGTCAGTCTCTCAAGCACATTAGAGGTAGTTTAAATGGACACGGTGGAAAGCCCTTCAAAGGAAAGCTTTGTTGTACTCTGTGCCTCTGGATTTAACAATGTTGCAAGGGCCAAATCAGCACTGATGTTTGCTGCTCTGGCCTCAGCTGCTGAGTATCATACTGTGCTTTACTTAATACAGCATGGAGTTGACCTGATGGTACAGGGAGCTGTGAAGGAGTTTGAAAAGGAGCACCCATCAAAGCCCTCTCTTTCACAGCGCCTTAAAGAGGCACTTGATGAAGGTGTGGAGATACTATGCTGCTCCCAGAGTATGGAAAACAAGGGTCTAACAGAGAAAGACCTGATACCCCAGGCAAAGGTCTCCGGTGCCATGACACTAATAGACATCACTACTGAAGCAAAAGGAGTGCTATGCTTTTAGACACCAACAACCAGGAACTGTTTCTTGACCTTAGAGGGCTTACCTGTCCTATGCCAGCCCTTAAAACAAAAAAGGCTATAGTGCGTATGCAAGCAGGTCAGACCCTCAAGGTGCTTGCATCAGACAGAGCAACCTTAACCGACATACCTGCCCTGCTTAAGAGACTTGATGCAGAAATACTTGAGGTCAGGGAGGACGACGACACTATAACATTCTTGATAAGAAAGTCTGGTTAGGCTTTTATATCCCTGTGAAGGGTCTCGAGTGCTTCCCATACCCCCTTGGGAAGTAACTCCTTAACTACCCTCCCCCTCAGGATGGTCTCCCTGCCATCATCGGCAAGGAGACCCTCTTTTTTCACCAATTCCTTAAAAAGCAGTATCTCCTGTATCTGCTCTGTCTTCCTTGGTCCTGGCACCAGGGCATGAACATCCTCTTTTGAGGCTATCCACAGTAGCACATACACCGATAAAGGAAAGCTACCTTTTGAGGCGAGCATTCGCAACCTTTTACATCTTTCCACAGTGGCCTGGTCCATAAAATAGGGATTTCGCCTCCTGAGGTCCCTTTTACCAAGGGCAACCCTTCCCTGTGAGCTTTTACCTGTAGTTAGCAGACCCTGCTCAAGAGGAGAAACTACGCAGTTTATGCAGGAGTGTTTCCCTGCCCCGAGTATCTTGTCTGAGCGATGAAGGGGATTAAAATGCACCTGGTGGGGAATGTCCTCGTATAAAGATAGATACCGTCTCACCTCTTCTTCTGTAAAGTTTCCCACTCCCCAGTATCTGATAAGCCCCTCTGACTGCATCTCTTTAAGTGCATCTATGCTTTCAGGCACAGGTACCCGGGGGTCTGGCCAGTGAAGCTGAAAGAGGTCTATGTAATTGGTTTTAAGCCGTTTAAGGCTCTCCTTTAAAGCCTCACTGAGGCCCTCTGGTGAGCCGTCGTGAACCACCCTTCTACCCTGCCACTTGAGCCCCCCCTTGGTAGAGATAAAACAGGCCCTCCGCATTCCTTTAACTGCCTTATGGAGTAATTCTTCAGAGCGGCCATGAGCATAAAACCCTGCAGTGTCAAAGTGCCTGAGACCCTCCCTGATGGCAAGCCTTAAAACTTCCAAAGATTCCCTTTCATTGTGAGGGCCAAAGCCCTCACCCCCCATGCTCCAGGTGCCAATCCAGAGCCAGGCTGTCTCTGGGGACAAATCTGGTTCAAGGGGTAGCAGTATCTTGTTTTTCTTCATCCTGTTTTTTTCTCAATTTCCCAGAAATCCACTGAAGGGATTATTCGTGCCTTTCCGTTACTTTTATTCTCCTGTGATAAGTATCTCAGCAAGCGCATAGCTCTGCCCCTTGGGCATCTCAATAGTGTTCTTCATTGCGCTTAGCAAGCGATAAGCCCGGGGTTCTGCCAGGGGGTATCTTTATTATCCACAGGTGCCGACAGGGTATGCATAGAGGAAATCTTGATATCATGGAAACCATATTTACAGTGTATCAACTCTACGAGTGTTTTTGTTTACCTCTTGAACACAAATACACATAGGTGGTGACTTTATTCTTTATTTTTTTGACAGGAAATATTATAATATAGTATATTAGTTTATTTTGTCAATAAAATATCCCTGTTTAAACCAACAGGAATCAGTAGTATTATCATAAAATCCCCAATTCGTGGAAATACTACTGATAAATCCGAGTTAACATGAACAGGAGGTTTAAAAGATGTTCAGATTCTTCAAGAAGTATCATGAAGATATAAAGAATGGAAAGATTACACTTACCTTTCAGCCCTGGGATACACTGAGGGTGCTGAGAGGAAAGATATACAGGGCGTATCAACTGGGTCTTTTAAGGGTACTTGATGTTGATTTCAAGAAACTCTCTGACATTACAGAGGAAGAGCTTGCCAGATGTGGTTACAGCTCTTATGAGCAGTTCATGGAAGAGTTCTCCGAGCTGGCCGAAAGAGAGGTGGACTTCGACACCGAAAGAGCGGTGCGAATTGAGTTTGAATATATTGGTGAGGATATAGAAAACTACAAAAAGGCAATGGGCAACGTCAAGGACTCCGAGCTTTATGACCTGAAGGAAAAACTTATAATAGCTGACCGCAAGAGCGCAAAACCCTGGATAATCAAGACCCTGAAGCTGCTTAGAGAACACGGAAACATCCCCTCAAAGGACCTGGAAAAAAGACTCCGCATACCTGCTGACCGCATAAGGCAGAATATGAAAAAACTTAAGACCATGAACCTGGTAACAAGCCATCAGAGAAAGGGATACGGAATTACACCTCTGGGAGTAAAGGTGCTCAAAACACTTAGTACATCCAACAAAAAATAAAGGGGTGCCCCTTTTATACCAGTACTTATTAGCTGTCTCTATCACTCTTGCCACTACAGTGTTTTTTGTCGCCCTGAATTTCCTTATAATGAAGAGACGGCTTAATGCAGCATCCGAACTTATAAACCAGCGTGAGTATAAAATAAACCTCTGCGATAACTCTGTTTCACTCAAAGGGTTATACCTTGGCAGGCCAGTAGAGATAAAGATTGTCTCTTCCTTCCGTGCGCCCTTTTCTATTGTTATTACCTGCAGGGGAAGTTTTCCTGTCAACGAGTTTCATCTGTTTAAGAATAGAAAGGGAAACATCAAGTATTTTCAGAAACTGACAAAGGAGTTCATTCCTAAAGAGGTTATAAATTCGGACCAGAAAAGTCTGTTAGATGCATTTTATCATAAAAACGCAGACCGCTTAGCCAGCATACTTGATTGCGGCATAACCAGAATATCCATATATCCTGACCGAGCCGTACTCATCTCCCACTCTTCTATCTCTACAAGAAAACAAAAGACCCTCCTTAAGGATACCTTTAAACTGAAAAAAGTCATTCACCACGCTTATTCACTTCTTCCTCATTAACCACCTTCACCTCATTTACTTGCGACTGCTTAGAGTTTTTATTATTAAAGGAATATGGAAATGTTAATTACTATTCTTTCCTTCACCTCCAGGCGTCAGATCCCCTAAAAAGTCTTAGAATTTTGAGGTGTTGGTGTAGGGCCTTTCAGCAAGGGGCATTGTAAAGACCTTATGAGAACCGTAAGTACCTAAATTTATTTAATTTCGTTGCCCACTTATTCCAAGCAACATCAAAAGTAGGTTATAATAGTTCCACGTGGAACATCAAATCTCCCTGCGGCCTGCCGCAGATGGCAGGGCATAAGGTGTAGAGGATAGGGATTTCAGACCCTATAAGTTAAGATTTAATTTTAGGTGTCAAGCCCTGGACACCTGACATAAACAATAAATTCTTCAACCTGTTCCACGTGGAACACAAAGATGGGAAAGACAATAGCCATAGCAAATCAGAAAGGCGGGGTAGGAAAAACCACCACCGCTATCAACCTATCCGCTTCCATAGCCCTTGCCGGAAGGGAGATACTGGTGGTTGACATCGACCCGCAGGGTAACACCACAAGCGGACTTGGTTTTGACCGAACAGAGCTAACATCCAGCATCTATGATGTCTTATCTGACAGCCTCGAGATTCATGAAACCATACTTGAGACAGCGGTTGAAAATCTCCATTTAGTCCCCTCTTCCATAGACCTGATAGCTGCAGAGGTTGAGCTTGTAGATGTTTCTGAGCGGGAGTTTGTATTGAAAAAGGCTCTCCAGCCGGTAATAAACGATTATGAGTTCATAATCATAGACTGCCCTCCCTCGTTAGGGCTGCTTACACTTAATGGACTTGTTGCAGCAGATTCCGTGCTGATTCCTGTTCAATGTGAATACTACGCCCTTGAGGGGATAGGGCTGCTCAGCAGAACCATTGATCTGGTTCAAAGCTCCTTCAATCCTGATCTTCAGATAGAAGGGGTGCTCCTTACCATGTTTGATCGAAGGACTTCCATATCACACCAGGTGGCTGATGAGGTGAGGCGTTTTTTTGGTGGCAGGGTATATTCCACTGTTATTCCAAGAAATGTTACACTTAGTGAGGCTCCAAGTTTTGGAAAGCCTGTTATGCTTTACGATGCCCGATCTAAAGGGGCACAGAGCTACCTTAAACTTGCAAAGGAGATACTGAATGAAGCCAGCACTGGGCAGAGGGCTTAATGCACTTATTCCTGAAAAGGGCATGAAGGAGATAGAGGTCTCCCTGATAAAACCAGGGCCTGAGCAGCCCCGCAAGGACTTTGATAAAAAGGGGCTTCAGGAGCTTGCTCAGTCTATAAAGGAAAAAGGGGTACTTCAGCCTATAATCGTCAGGAAGGCAGAAGGAGGGGGGTATTACCTGATAGCAGGTGAGCGCCGTTGGAGGGCAGCTAAGGCCGCTGGGCTTAAAAAAATTCCAGCCATAATTAAGGATGTGGACTCATCCTCAGCACTTGAGCTTGCCCTTGTGGAAAACATCCAGCGTGATGACCTCAATCCCCTTGAGATGGCAGAGGCATTTAAGAGGCTCATCGAAGAGTATGGTTATACGCAGGAGGAGCTTTCAAAGAGGGTTGGCAAAGACAGGGCAACCATAGCAAATTATCTGCGCATACTGGGACTTCCACCAGAAATCAGGGAGCTCATTGTAAAGGACAGTATAAGTATTGGCCATGCAAAGGCTATCCTTTCTCTTCCTAACAGGGCAGCACAGATAGAGGTTGCCCGTCAGGTTGTTAGCAAGGGACTCAGTGTCAGAGAGACCGAAACACTCTGTGCTCAGAAGAGGCCTAACAGGCCATCAAAGGGCAGAAAAAAAGCAGAGAAGGACCCCAATATTGTGGCATTAGAGGATAAACTTAAACGGTCTCTTGGAACAAAGGTTCAGATCCGTCACAAAGGAAAAAGAGGAAAGATCGAGATAGAGTACTACAGCCTTGACGAGCTTGACAGACTCTTAGAGATACTACTTTAGAGACCGCATGAAGGAACAAATCACTCTGGTAGCTTGTATTGATGACAGGGGAAAGAGACTTGATCTGTTCCTCTCTGAAAAATTAGGTAAGACCCGCTCAGCGGTTACAAAGCTTATCAAAGATGGGCATGTATTGGTCAATGGCACCACAGTAAAGGCAGGTTACAGGCTTCGAACATCCGTAAAGGTCTCTGTCATTATACCTGAGGAGCCCTCTGAGGAGCTGATACCTGAACCCATTGACATTGAAATCTTTTACAGGGATGAGCATCTTGTGGTTGTGAACAAACCCCCAGGACTTGTTATGTATCCAGCGGCAGGCCACCGCAGTGGGACCCTTATGAATGCCCTGCTATATAATGTGGGAAGGCTTGCAGAGGTGGGTGGGCCACTCAGGCCCGGTGTGGTTCACAGACTTGACAAAGACACATCAGGTCTGATAGTTGTTGCCCTTTCTGACAAGGCATACTACGGACTGGTCAGTCAGTTCAAGGAACGAACCATTAAAAGGCTTTACTATGCGCTGGTTTTCGGTGAGCTAAAGGAAGATGAGGGGGTTATAGAAAGACCCATTGGGCGGTCCGAAACCCACCGTAAAAAGATGTCAACCCGCACCAGAAGGGGCAGATATGCAAAGACCTTCTGGAGAGTTATTCAGAGGCTAAAGGGAGCCACACTGGTTGAAGCTCGACTTGCCACTGGAAGGACCCATCAGATCAGGGTGCATTTTGCATCAATTGGACATCCCGTGCTTGGAGATAATATCTATGGCAGAAAAAGGTTTTTAGAGATTAACAACCAGAGGATAAAGCTTCCCCGGCAGATGCTTCATGCTGTCACGCTGGGATTTGTCCATCCGATTAAAGGTGAGTGGTTGGAGTTTAAAACGGAACTGCCGGAGGATATGAAAAAGATAGTGAAAATATTGCTGTGATTCCTTTATGATATAGGTGGTTATAAAGCCTCAAGGGGTTAAAAACTTAATTTTAAGGCTGCATGTCAGCCTAAATACTAAGGGAGGAAAAAATTCATGATGGAGCCTGAAAGGATACTTAACGGGCTTTCCGCTGAGCTGGAAAGCGCAATCAAACAACTGTCAAAGGCAAAGACTCTGGATGAAAAGGTTGCCCTCAGTGGGGTTGTTAAAAACCTATCCGAATCTCTTGGTGTATTTCTGAATCTGGCAACCGAACTTACAGGGTTTGAAGAGTTCGAGGACTTTGAGGACATGGACGACTTCTCCTGATCCTTAATTACTTTCCAACTTTTAATTTTCTCAGAGAGGCAAGTTAAAGGCAGGGATAGTTTGTCAAATTATATAAAAGCTAAACCATAAAAAGCTCCATCTGCTGGAGGTGCTCACCAGGGAAGCTTATGGGATAGTCGTTTGTAAAGCAGGCATAGCAGTAATCATCAGGATTTGGCACGCATGAGCGGAGTCCTTCCACTGACAGATAAGACAGGGTGTCTGCTGTAATGTATTTCCTTATCTCTTCCACAAGGTGGCTTGATGCAATAAGTTCCCTTCTGGTTGGAGTGTCTATTCCATAGAAACAGGGACCCACTGTGCAGGGAGAACTGATACGCATATGCACCTCTTTAGCTCCACCAACCTCCCTTATCATCTTTACTATCTTTTTGCTTGTGGTGCCCCTTACAATGGAATCGTCAACAACCACAACCTTTTTATCTTTAAGGATATTTCTTACAGGATTTAGCTTTATCTTTACTCCGAAGTGTCTTATTGACTGCTTTGGCTCAATAAATGTTCTACCCACATAGTGGTTTCTGATAAGACCAAGGTCAAAGGGCAGACCTGTCTCCTCGGCAAATCCAAGGGCTGCAGGCATTCCACTGTCAGGCACCGGGATTACAAGGTCGGCATCCACCATTGACTCTCTTGCAAGCTGGCGTCCAAGTGCCTTTCTAATCTCATTTACATTGATTCCACCAAAGATAAAGCTGTCAGGACGAGCAAAGTAGATAAACTCAAATATACAAAAGGCCCTCCTTTTACTATTCAATGCTTTAATTGACTCAATGCCGTGCTCGTTTATTACCACCATCTCGCCTGGTTCAATATCTCTTATATATTCTGCACCAATAAGGTCAAAGGCACAGGTTTCGGATGCAACCACATAGGCTCCATCAAACCTTCCAAGCGAAAGTGGACGGACGCCGAATGGGTCTCTCACTGCTATTAGCTCCTTTTCCCGCAAAACAAGAAGGCTGAAGGCCCCTGATATCTCTCCCAGGGCGTAAATCAGACGCTGTTTGAAGGAGTCTGAACGGGCATGAGCAGTAAGGTGGATAATCACCTCGGAATCTGAATTAGACTGAAATATGGCACCCTCCTCCTCCAGACGCGCTCTTAAAAGGTAAGCATTAACAAGATTTCCATTGTGGGCAATAGCGATGGTACCAAGGGAGAAGTTAGCCACAAGGGGCTGGACATTCTTTAAAGAGCTGCTTCCTGCAGTAGAGTAGCGGTTGTGACCAATAGCCATATAGCCAGGAAGACGCCTTAATCTTCTGTCTGTAAATATATCAGCTACAAGGCCCATTGCCTTTTCTATGTAAATCTGCTTTCCGTCTGAAGAGCAGATGCCAGCACCTTCCTGTCCGCGGTGCTGAAGGGCATGTAGTCCAAGATAGGTTAGATTAGCTGCCTCAGGATGGCCATAAACACCAAAGACGCCACATTCCTCGTGGATGGAGTGAAATAGCCTATTTATGTGTTGAGTTTCCAAGGTCTGTAATTGTCCAGAATGTTTACACAACTACAATTGCATCTGTATAATTTTACCATTTTGCCTCAGAGTGGAGCAAAAAAATTTGCCATTTTCTGGATAAAGGGATAAAATATTAATCAGCAGGGGGAAGTGAGTTTTGAGTTAAGGTTTTTTACTAAACACTAAAAACTATGCACTCAAAACTAATAACTACCCCCTACACGCTACACCCTATACTCTAAATTGGAGGTTCTATGACTATCGGTATCCTTACAGCACTCCATGTACTTGGTGTGGTTATATGGATTGGTGGGGTTGCCTTTGTTACGATGATTGTGTTTCCCATGATTTTAAGGATGGAAAACTCTCTTGAGAAGGTACTGTTTTTTCAGGGAGTGGAGCACAGGTTTGCAAAGATAGCAAAGGCCATGGTAGCACTGGTAGGAATTACTGGTGTGGCTCTTCTGATAATGACAGGTGAGTGGAGGGCTATCTTCAGTAAGGCTGGTATTGGCCCTACGGTGATGCTGATAGTGTGGACACTGTATGTGCTGATCCTGCTTTTTGAGGCAAGGCTTTTCAAGTTTATCTTCAAGGGTGAGGCTCAACATGCAACCAACAAGGTCTTCTATACCCTCACAGTGTTTCATTGGTTCGTAATGGGCATAAGTCTTCTTGCTGTGTTTATAGGTGTGATGGCAGCTCATGGAGGGTTATAAAAAGGGTTTTCCGACTGCTTATGGCCATTTAAGCTTTTAAAGAGGACCCGAAAGATAAGGGGCTCCACAGGATACCCTGTGGAGCCCCTTATTTAATGTCTGAAGGATTACTACTCTGCCTGAAACCTGGGCTCCAGTTTTTTCATAAGCTCTGGCATGGTTGTATATTCAAGGTCGTCAAGACCCAGACGGTGAGGCTCAAAGGGACCATGTGCCCTGAGGTAGTCACCATATACATTGGCAAGCTCTCTTGCCCTGTCAAAAGAGGGGTCGTCAAAGAGGTCTCTTGGACCAATGAGTTTACCATCTGCTATCTGGAAGCCAGCAGCAATCACCCTGGGTGGACCATCAAACCTTGAAGGGTTTGCCTCTTCAAAGGCTACCGGCATAAGCGGACCATGATGACTGCCCCTCATCCAACCTTCAACAATGTGTGGAAAGGAAAAAGGCTCAAGGGCCTCTCCAACAGCAGGCATTCCGGACTGACAGCGAACAATAAGCACGGGGTCGTCTTTTCCTATATAGCGGCCTGCAATAAGGCTCAGCTTTTGTGTGGATGCTGCGGCACAGATTTCTCCATCTTTCCTGTATACCCTTCTTATCATAAACCTCCTCATTGCACCTATAAGCATGAGAAGGTCGTACATCTCCTCAGGACAGGATATGGTTATGGCCTTGTGTCCATATACATCTACCACATCAAACTGAAAACCCTCGTGCATCTTTGGGTCTATTACAAGACCGGCTGTGTTAAAGGGGTCGGCAAACATCTTGTAAAGTGGAAGGTTCCATGCACCTGGTGAGGTCTTGTCAGCCATAAACACTATTACTGGTTCGGATTTTCTCTCAACAAACTCCATCTCTGCCACACCAGGGCCCATGCCCTTTATATTTCCTGAGAAGGCATCACTGAGGATGTCCTGTCCGGCACCGTAGAGCTTGAGCTTTTTAGCCTCCTCGGTGGCCTTGAGAAATACATCCCAGGCAAGCTGATGTACCTCCTCGTTGTCGGTTCCCCTTTCATGGGTCATGATAAGCTCAAGGTCATCACCTACTCTGGTTACATGATAATCCACTAACATCCCCTGGTCCTTTGCCTTAGAGAGGCTATCTTCAGCAACATCAAGAAGATTCTGGTGAATGCTTGAATGCCCAACATAACCACCAACATCTGCCTTAATAACGCTTAGGGTAATTTTCTCTGCCATACTATCTACCTCCTATTTTTTTATTTTTCTACCAAGTCTTTTCTCTACAGACCTTATCTTGCCATTTAGCGTAAGCTCTTTGTCTTTACGGTCATCAATCTTGATATTTATAATTACCCTGTCTGCCCTCTTCATTACATGACGGTGACATTTTCTAATAAGCTTCATTATATCATTCCAGGAACCTTCAACGCATGTTCCCATTGGATTTACCCTGTAGGGAAGGCCACTGTCTTCTACAATAGAAATTATCTCGGCAACATATTGACCAACACTGGCTCCCACACCAAGAGGCACTATACTGAATTCCGCTAACATTTTTGCCCCTCCACTGAGGTAAGAAGTTTATACAAAGGCTATTTTATAGCGTCTTTCAGCCCTTTACCAGGTGTAAACTTGGGAGCCTTTGTTGCAGGAATCTTTATGGTCTCCCCTGTTTGTGGGTTACGCCCCTTTCTGGCCTTTCTTTTGGTAACGGAAAAGGTTCCAAACCCAACGAGTGTAACCTTTTGATTCTTTTTGAGCGCCTTCTTGATGTTCTCCAGAGCTGAATCAAGAGCCCTCGCAGCATCAGCCTTTGTAAGCCCGGTATCGTATGCAATCTTCTCCACAAGCTCTGCTTTTGTCACAAACTCACCTCCTTTAACTGAAAATGTAAGGCTGAAAGACAGCCCCTCTGCCCAAATAAACTAACAAGAATTGGCTCTTTTGTCAAGAGCATATACGCTCTATAGCGGTTTTAAGGGACCTGGAAATCAGGGGAATCTCCTTTTCCTCCACTGTTCTCAGGTCAAAAACTAAACGATTCTCTCTGATTCTTGCTATCACTGGGGGGTCGGTAAATCGGAGGTTCTCCTTCAGGCTCTCAGCAGATATGCTACTTCTTCTTACTGAAACCACAAAGGTTGGAAGATTTACCTCTGGTAAAGAGCCTCCTCCTGCCTGAGAACTATCTCTTTCAACAGCTATCTCAATGTCTGAAAGCTCTTTCTTGATCATTTTTTGTAATTTCATCGCCTTTTTCTTGATATCCTCTGGCCTTTGAAAGAGCATCCTTAAAACAGGAATCTCCTCCTTAGCCAGATTCATATCTGCATAAATACGAAGAACCGCCTCCAGTGCAGAAAGAGTCAATTTATCTATCCTTACCGCCCGTGTAAGGGGATGGGAAGAAATGGTCTCAATGTATTCTCTATGCCCGAGGATGAGGCCTGCCTGAGGGCCACCAAGGAGCTTATCACCGCTAAAGGTTAATATGTCCACACCCCTCTTCAGCACATCTGACACAACGGGTTCATCTGTAATTCCAAGAGGCCGCAGATCAGCAAAGCAGCCACTTCCAAGGTCAAACATCACAGGCAGGTTGTGTCTCCTTCCAAGCCCCACAAGTTCATCTATTGTAACCTCCTTTGTAAAGCCCACTATACGGTAATTTGACTGATGAACCTTTAGCAGTAAGGCTGTTTCTTCACCAATTGCTGCCTCATAGTCTTTAAGGTGTGTCTTGTTTGTGGTGCCTACCTCCTTCAGTTTTGCACCGCTTTGAGCCATAACATCGGGCACCCTGAAGGCACCTCCAATCTCCACAAGCTCTCCCCTTGAAACAATCACCTCACGGCCCCTTGCAAGGGCACTCAGGCAAAGTAGCACTGCTGCAGCATTGTTATTAACAACAAGGGCATCCTCAGCACCTGTTATATCCCGCAGCAGTCCCCTTATGTGGTCGTATCGCTTTCCTCTTTTGCCGGTTTTCAGGTTAAACTCAAGATTGCTGTAACCTCGAGCCACTTTTAGCACATTGTTCAGAACGCCCTCTGGTAATGGAGCCCGTCCAAGATTTGTATGAATTACAACACCAGTGGCATTTATAAGGGGTTTTAGACTATGAGAGGTGAGTTCCTTAATCTTAAGCTTTATCTCTTTGGTTATTATCTGTTTTGAAATCTCCTGAAGTTTGCCCTCTTTTATCTGCCCTCTCTTTGTCTCAACAACCTCTCTTACAGCCTTAACAACAAAAAAATGGGGAATCTCTTCTGTGTAAGAGGCTATTTCCGGCTCTTTTAATAGCTCATCTATTGAGGGAAGATTACGTAAAAGTTTTCTTTTATCCATAACTAAAATCTCAGTGTGGCCTTCAGTCTTTTTGTATTAAGCAGAAGGTCAAGTCCGTCCACCGTGCTTTTAACCAGAATGTCTGCTGATTTTATAGCATCAACTGAACAGCCTTCTTTCAGACATACAGCCACACCAACCACTGCCTTTTTTAGCATTAGACGGTCGTTATTGCCGTTGCCAATGGCAAAGACTCCTTCTGCACCAAGAGCCTCTACATAGGCCTGCTTCTGTCTGTCATGTCTATCGCCAGATAATATGTGTATCTTACAATTAATGCCCTCAAGCTGGGCTCTTGCAGTGCCGAAGGTATCAGCCGTAAGAATATGTATCTTTAGCTTCTCTGATAGCCTTTCAAGCCGTTCCCGAACGCCCTTACAGAGGATGCCATCTTCTGAGAGAGTGCCAGTAAAATCAGAAACCAGGTGTCTTATCTCAACTCTGCCGAAACCGGGTATATCAATGTCTATCATATATTCCTCTCATGCTTTATCTTTCCGAAGCCTCACTGTGATGGTTCTGTCAGGTAATCCAGTAACTCCTCGGCAAAGTCCTCAAGCTGTATAATGTTTCTACCAGCCATGCTTAAGTAATAGTTATAACCTATAACCGCTGGTATGGCGGCAGCAAGACCCATTGCAGTTGCAATCAAGGCCTCGGCTATTCCGGGTGCAACCACGGCAAGCGAGGCAGAGCCCGAGGCACCGATTCCCTGAAAAGCCACCATTATACCCCAGACCGTGCCAAAAAGACCGATAAACGGGGTGGTTGAGCCTGTGGTGGCAAGAAAGTTAAGATAACGCTCAAGCCTTGCAGATTCAAGGGCAACAAACCGTTTTATACTGCGCCGTAGTTCCTCTCTGTCTGTTCTTCCCTCAGTATAGGCCTCCCTGAAGACCCTTGCAAGAGGAGAAAGCATAAGCGCTCTTGTGGCCTGATAGAGTGCCTTTGGGGAGTTTTCCTGTCTGAAGAGACGGTTAAAAAGCTCATTCTCCTTCTTTACTCTTGCAAAAAGACGCCATTTCTGTATTATTATTGCCCATGAGATTACAGAGAAAAAAAGCAAAATTAGCATCACAATTTTTACTACAATACTTGCCCTAAGGACCAAACCTATTATTGTATGACTCATAGAGGTCTCCCTATATATCTATATTTCTTGCCTCAAGGGCATGCTTTACAATGAATTCCTTTCGGGGCTCTACATGGTCACCCATTAGAACGGTGAAGATTTCGTCAGCCTTAACAGAGTCTTCAACACTGACCTGAAGCAGTGTTCTCATTTCTGGATCCATGGTGGTCTCCCATAGCTGCTGAGGATTCATCTCTCCAAGCCCTTTATATCGCTGTATGGTAAGTCCCTTTCTTGCAATACCCATCACCTTCTGGAGCATCTCCGTAACCTTTTCGAACTCAAATTCTTCTTCTTTATACTTCATTTTAAAAGGTTGTGGACCAAGGAGTTCGACAATTGAGTATAACTCCACTAATTTCCTGTATTCCGGTGAAAGAACAAACTCTGGTTCAATTCTAACCCTTTTTCCCATCCTCTTTATTTCAACCCCAAAGGCATTGTGTGCCTCATCAAATACTATCTCTGAAGCCTTTGAATTTCTAAATCTTCTCTCTATTTCTTCTACAAGTCTATAAAGCCTTTCCTTCTGTCTGAGAAAATCCAGATCTACATTTTTTGTAACCATATACTCAAGTATGTTTATGTCCTTTCTCCGCATGGAAAACCAGTCAAGAAGCCGTGAATATTCGGTCATTCTTTTTAGATAGGATATTATACTTTTGCCTTTTATGAAGTTGTCGTTTATCCTCAAAGATACATCCTCAGAGGCAAGCTCAAAAAGCATATCCTGGAGCTCTGTATCATTCTGTATGTACCGGTCCTTTTTGCCCCGTTTAACCCTGTATAGGGGTGGCTGGGCAATGTAAAGATAGCCCTTTTCAATTACTTCAGGCATCTGACGGAAGAAGAAGGTAAGAAGAAGAGTCCGAATATGTGCACCATCCACATCAGCGTCGGTCATCAGGATTATCCTGTGGTAGCGAATCTTTGATATATCAAACTCTGGACCAATGCCTGTGCCAAGGGCTGTTATTAAGGTTTTTATCTCGTCAGAGCCAAGCATCTTGTCAAACCTGGCCTTCTCAACATTAAGTATCTTACCCCTTAGTGGCAGTATTGCCTGAAATCTGCGGTCTCTACCCTGTTTGGCAGAGCCCCCTGCTGAGTCACCCTCAACAATGAAAAGCTCACTCAGGGCAGGGTCCTTTTCAGAACAGTCAGCCAGCTTTCCTGGAAGGCCAGAATCTTCAAGGGCACCTTTACGACGGGCAAGCTCTCTGGCCTTTCGAGCAGCCTCTCTGGCACGGGCAGCCTGAACCGCTTTATCTATAATCTTTTTGGCATAAGATGGATTTTCCTCAAAAAATGTACCAAGTTGGTCATTTACAATGGATTCAACTATACCCTTTACCTCAGTGTTTCCAAGTTTCATCTTTGTTTGACCCTCGAATTGAGGCTCTGGTATCTTAACACTTATAATGGCTGTAAGACCCTCTCTTATATCATCGCCTGAGATTGTACCTTTTCCGTTTTTCAAAAGACCCGTGCTTGTTGCATACTGGTTTGCTGTACGGGTTAGTGCTGATTTGAAACCCACAAGATGGGTACCACCTTCGCGGGTGTTTATGTTATTTGCAAAGGTAAAGATGTTTTCCTTGTAACCATCGTTGTACTGAAGGGCAATCTCCACTATAATGCCATCTCTTTCACCATGTATGTAAATTGGCTTTGAATGCAGGGTGGTTTTGTTCTTGTTAAGATGCTCTACAAAGGAGACTATTCCTCCCTTGTAGTAAAACTCGTTCTTTTTGCCAGAACGCTCATCCTCTATGATTATTTTAAGCCCTTTGTTAAGAAAGGCAAGCTCCCGTAAACGCTGACTCAGCACATCGTAATTGAACTCTATGGTCTCAAAGATCTCACCATCAGGTTTAAAGGTTATCTTTGTGCCTGTTGTTCGAGACTTACCAATCTCTTTAAAAGGTGTAACAGGTCTTCCTCTTTCGTATCGCTGATGATAGACCTTGCCATTACGCTTTACCTCAAGCTCAAGCCATTCAGAAAGGGCATTAACCACTGATACACCAACTCCATGAAGTCCTCCTGAAACCCTGTAAGCCTTTGCCTCAAATTTTCCACCAGCATGAAGCTCGGTAAGCACTATCTCGGCAGCAGAACGGCCAGCAGGGTCGCCCGGGTGTTTATCAGTAGGAATTCCTCTTCCATCATCCACAACCGTGCAGCTTCCGTCATAGTTAATTGTTACCTTTATGTTTTTACAATACCCTGCAAGGGCCTCATCCACACTGTTGTCCACAACCTCGTATACAAGATGATGAAGACCCTCCGGACCGGTGGAGCCAATATACATGGCCGGTCTTTTCCTTACAGCCGAAAGCCCCTTCAGTATCTTTATGTCTTTAGCTGTGTATTCATGAGCGTTTTTATCCATTATTTAATCCTCCATCATTAAACATTTACCATTTAAGCATAGACCGTTAAAACCACAGAGAACACAGAGCATATATATAAAAATCATAAATACTGAAACAGGGTGTAGGGGGGTAGCGTGTAGGGGATAGTTAAAACCCTCATACACCCTGAACCCAATCAACCCAAATTACGCTATAAACGCAATCAACGCAATTAACCAATATACCAATTTCTAATTTCTAAATCCTAAATTCTAAACAAATTCTAATTTATAAATCCCAGTTTTCCAAACTATAATAACAATGTTTTCGGCAAATCTGAGCTTATGGCAATAGTAGTAACGCAATTAACTCAATAAACGCAAGTAACGCAAAGAACCCGATTAACGCAATAAACGCTATTAACGCAAAGAACGCAACCAATTATATTCTCATCGGCATAATTACCGAAAGGTAGTCCTCCCGCTCGGTCTCTCTTAACAGGGTGGGAGTCAGCGGTTCCTGAAGCTCAAATACCACCTTTTCAGCCTGCATGTAATTAAGTGCATCCATTAAAAAGCGTGCATTAAATCCAAGAGAAATTGACTCACCACTGTACTCAATGGCGACCTCATCTGATGCCTCACCAACATCAGGATGGGATGCGGTAATTGTTAATGAAGCGTCAGCCACATCTATCTTTACTGCATAACTCTTTTCACGACTTATGATAGAAACTCTTTTAAGTGCCTTTAAAAACTCCTCTCGGTTTATAATAAGTTTTTTCTGATTGTCTACAGGTATTACCTGTTCATAGGCAGGATAGCTGCCCTCTATTAATCTTACAAGAAATCTTATATCACCGATATTGAAAATAACATGCTTTGTAGTTACATCAATTGATACATTTTCATCATGGGAGGCAAGGAACTTTCTCAATTCTGATGCGGACTTTCTTGGCACTATAAGTTTCATCTCCTCATCAAACCCTGTATCAACACTGGTCTTAATAAGTGAAAGTCTGTGGCCATCGGTTCCAACCATATTGAGGACACCTTCATCTGGTTTTATGTGAAAAAGGAGGCTATTAAGGGTATAACGGGTATCACTTTCACCTGCAGAGTAAAGGGTTCTGTCTATCATATCCTTTAATTTATCTGAGCTTAATGTAAATGCCTTCTTTTCTGTTATCTCAGGCCATTTCGGAAAATCATCGGGGTTCATACATGCAATTCTGAAACTACTTTTTCCTGCCTTTATCTTTACCCATTCGAAATCCTCGCTTTCAAGTCTAATATCATCCTCTACCTCTCTCACGATCTCATATAATCTTCTTGCTGGAAGGCACAGGACCCCGGGCTCATCTACAGAAGCTATCTCTACTGGTTCAGTAATAGCTGTTTCAAGGTCTGTTGCTGTGATGAAATTGCTATCACCCACATTAAGAAGAAAATGACTAAGTATTGGCATGGTTGATTTTTTGTCCACTATGCTTTGTATGCCTGAGAGCTTTTCCATCAGTTCATTCCTTGTAATGGTTACTTTCATAATTGCCTCCCTTATTCTCCTTTTATCTTCCTCTTCAGTCCTTCTATTATATGCTGAAAGGTATCCTCTTTTTCCTTCTTTTTTTCAATCTGCTTACATGCATATAAAACTGTTGCATGGTCTTTTCCACCAAAATGCTTACCAATGTCCTGAAGTGACAGGTCTGTTAACTCTCGAGCAAGATACATGGCTATCTGCCTTGGTATAGCAATCTCCTTTGTCCTCTTTTTTGACTTCAAATCATTAACCTTTACCTTATACTCCTCAGCAACTGTTTTCATTATATATTCAACAGTGATTGGCCTGTTTTTATCAACAATAGTGTCTTTCAGTATCTCTTTAGTCATCTCAAGTGTTATGGGCATTCCGGTTATGGAGGCATGGGCTGCTATCTTCAAAAGACAGCCCTCAAGCTCCCTGATGTTTGATTTTACATTCATGGCAAGCCAGTATTTTACATCCTGTGGAAGGGTTATTCGCTGAAATTCCGCCTTCTTCTCAAGTATGGCAATCTTTGTCTCTACCGAGGGAGGCTGTATATCGGCAATCAGCCCCATGGTGAAACGGGATTTAAGACGGTCTGTTATATCCTGTATGTCCTTTGGGGGACGGTCACTCGATATTACTATCTGTTTCTGTTGTTCATACAGGGCATTGAAGGTATGAAAGAATTCCTCCTGTGTCTGTGTCTTGTTGGCAATAAACTGAATGTCATCTATCAAAAGGAGGTCTGCATTACGGTACTTTTCTTTAAATTCTGTCATCCTGTCGTTCTTTATTGCTGCAACTACCTCATTGGTGAACTGCTCTGCAGGCACATAAATGACCTGTATATTCCTGTGGTTCTGAAGCACCCTGTTTCCAATTGCATTTATAAGATGGGTCTTCCCAAGACCCACACCACCATAGATAAACAGTGGGTTGTAAACCGTACCAGGTGAGTCAGCCACCTTCAGGGCTGCTGCATGGGCAAACTGGTTACTTGAGCCAACAACAAACTCCTCAAAGGTATATTTAGGGTTAAGATATATGCCTCTATTTCTCAGACTCCTTCTTCTTGAGTTAATCTGGGCATTCAGTTTTTTAATATCATCATCCTGTTTTTCCTTTACAGTAAACCTTATCTCTGGCCTTATTCTTAAAAGTTCAAAAAAGGTCTCTTCTAAAACACCCGAGTAATTATCCTCTATCCATTCCTTGAAAAACCTGTTGGGTATCTCAAGCTGGACGAATTCCTTTTTTAGCTGTCTAAGCCTGATAGGTTTAAACCAGAGGTTAAATACCCCTTCTCCTACTTTTTCAGAGATTATATCAAGACAACGACTCCATATCTCATCTTTCTTTGCATCCATTACCTTATCACCCTTTTTTAAATAAAGTTTTCAACAATTTTTTAACAACCTGTTAATAATTAAGGACAATTTGTTAATTACTCTATTAATAAGCTAAATAATTTTACATTAAAAAGCTGTTAAAAAACCTGCCTGAAATTAATTTTTTAAAAATGTTAGGGGTTAAAAAATCTTTCAATCATGTTTTTAACAACCTAATCCTTTTAGAAAAAATAAAAAATCCTCTTTTTTAACCCTTCAAACAGCCCCTACTACTTTGACTACTAAAGTATTTATATAAAAAAATAAAAGTAGAAGTAGAACTTAATAAAACCACATCCAATACGACACGCTAAAACCCTACTAACAAGATTCTAAATTCTAAGCACTAATTTCTAAACAAATCTTAAATTCCAATTTTCCAAACTTTAAATCCGCCGTTTATCTGATGACTCATAGCTTATAACTAATTACTAATTACTAACTTTTACCGCCTTTGTTGCAAATTTCTTTAAATAGGCCTGAATAAACTCATCCAGGTCACCATCAAGCACAGGCTCAACATTTCCTGTTTCATAGCCGGTTCTGTGGTCCTTTATCATCCTGTAAGGATGTAAAACATAAGAGCGTATTTGATTACCCCAGGCAATCTCCTTTTTATTTCCTATTATACTTTCAAGTTGCTCTTCCTGCTCTCTTCTTTTAAGATCATACAACCTTGCCTTTAGTATCTTCATAGCCGTTGCACGGTTTTTATGCTGGGAACGCTCATTCTGACAGGTAACAACAATACCTGTTGGGATATGGGTAATCCTTACCGCAGAAGAGGTCTTGTTTACATGCTGACCTCCGGCACCAGAGGCCCTGAAGGTATCTATCTTGAGGTCATCTTCGTTTATTTCTATCTCAATATCATCCTCTATCTCTGGATAAACCAGAATTGCTGTAAAGGATGTGTGTCTTCGTTTATTTGCATCAAAGGGCGAGATTCTTACCAGACGATGGATACCCACTTCTGACTTCAGGTATCCATAGGCATAGGGTCCGGCTATGGTTATTGTAGCGCTTTTAATACCAGCCTCTTCACCATATTGAAGGTCTATGATCTTTGTCTGAAAACCGTGTCGTTCAGCCCATCTCAGATACATTCGCATCAGTATCTGTGCCCAGTCCTGGCTTTCAGTGCCACCAGCGCCTGGGTGAATTTCTAAAATGGCATTACTGCGGTCAAGTTTATCAGAGAGGAGATGCTTGAGTTCAAGCTCACCTATCTGTTTCTTTATTTCGGTAACCTCATTCTGGAATTCATCTAAAAATACCTCCCCTCCATCTTCATCAAGAATATTCAACGACTCTTTAAGATACTTTATCCTGTCGTCAACCTTTTTAAAAGGAAGTAGTATGTCTTCAATCTCGGCTTTTTGTTTTTGTAGCCTCTGCAGTGCCTTTATATCTGACCAGATTTCCTCTTTCTTAAGATCCTCTTCTATTTTGTTTAATTGTTTTTCAAGCTTACCTACATCAAAGACAACCTCGTAGATCTTTTATCTTTTCAGAAAGCTCTCTGAGCTCTTCCTTTAAGTCCCTTTCTACAATCATCTTAAAACCTCCTGTGTTTTAGTTAATGATTAAGTTTCAATAGTAAAATGACCACCCTCATCTTCTGTTCAGTATACCTTTTGCTTCTTTATACACCCAATAACCAAATAACTAATATAACCGAGATAATCAAACATATATAACTGAAGATATCACCGTGTTTTATATAAAAGGTGTTAATATTTTTTAACTCCAGCTCTTCTGATATTGATCCCCTTTTAAAGAGTCCCAGCTTTTTTATGACCCTTCCTGTTTGATCAACTATTGCTGAAATGCCAGTGTTAGCCACCCTAATCAGGGGTTTTCTGTCCTCCACTGCCCTGACAAGGGCTATATCAAAGTGCTGTAAGGGACCTGTGGTTTTTCCGAACCAGCCATCATTTGTAATATTGAAAATCAGGTCTCCGCCGTCAGTAAAAAACCCTCTTACCAGCTCTGGAAAGGCTGCCTCAAAGCAGATAACCGTACAGAATCTTAATCCCTTGACCTCTCCCTTAACAAAGGCAGTTCCCCTGCTGAAATCACCAATCCCCACAGGAACAATCTTGTCGAAGAAAAAGATATACCTTCTCAGAGGGACATACTCTCCAAAGGGAACCAGATGTATTTTATCATAAATGTATGTGAGTTTTCCATTTGTATCAATAAGTATGGCGCTGTTTGTAACCCTGTAGTCAGAGACCTCATTATCCTTAAACTCTATACCTCTTATGAGCATACTACCTGTCAGAAGGGGGGTTTTTATATCTTTAACAAAGTTGTTCAATCTTTCTGTAAGTTCAGGCTCAGAACCGTAATAAAAGGGAAGAGCTGATTCAGGCCAAACAATAAGGTCGGGTTGAAATTCTTTTACAGCCTCTCCTGTTAGTTTTAAATAGGTATCTATCACATCTTCCTGATATTCAGGATTCCACTTTTCGTCCTGTTCAATGTTACCCTGAATAAGGCTTACTTTAAGGGTTTTTTCTGCTTTAATATTTTTTATCTGGTTTATTCTGTAGTAGCCATAGCCAATAAAGAGGCTAAACACTATCAGTACACAGAGGGCTGTCTTTAATCCCTTTCTGTAGGTACCATTTTTGATCAATAGCCCTAACTCTGTAATTCCTGCATTTACAAAGACCACAAGGAAAGAGACACCGTATATTGAGGTGATATCCGATATCTGAAGTGCAGGAAGGTAGCCTGTCTGTGTATAACCCATAAGGGACCATGGAAAGCCAGTTAGTAGATGACCTCTTAAGAACTCAAGAGATGTCCAGACAAAGGGAGCAGATATTATTAAGGGAATTCCTTTTTTAAATAGTCTACTAACCAGTAAAGAAAAGACCACCACATAAAGGGATTCATAAAAGGATAGCACCATAACTGTGGCTACTGCAGAGGCTGAAGGCATTCCTCCGTAGTAATGAAGGGAGTGGTATATCCAGAACTGATTCAGAAAGAAAAAGACCCACCCAAAGGTAAGTCCAGTAAGTGCTGTTTTATGATTATCCTTTTTAACAAGGGCATAAAAAAAGGGCATCAGTGCGACTAATCCCACAGGCCATAGCCTGAAGGGCGGATAGGCAACCTGAACGGAAACTGCAGAAAGAACCGAAAGAAAAAGATATTTATATAGTGTTTTTTGATGATTCATTGCATTTTAATGGCTAATTATTCTATCATATATAACTAATTTTATCCCCCTTAAACTGGTTGGGCAGGTAGCTCAGTCGGTAGAGCAGAGGACTGAAAATCCTCGTGTCGGCGGTTCGATTCCGTCCCTGCCCACCATGTAAAAACCTCAGAGGACACAGAGATTCAACATTAAAAATCCTAAATCCTAAACTCTAATTTCTAAACAAATCCCAAAACACAAATCTCCAATTTTTCTATTCGTTGCCTTCGCTTTGCACAGGCTCAGGAGGTTGTCAGCAGAATTGAGATTAAATGACTATTACCTTGTTTCAAAGGCATACACAGAACTTTGTAAGGAAGAAGAAGATATAATCTTTGGATTTATGATTTGAACGCTTCCTTGTAGCCCGGGGTTTCTTTTATGTTATATTTCTTTTATGAAGCTCCTGTTCATGGGCGATTCATTAATTGAGTATTTTCAGTGGCAGAGAAGGTTTCCCTCCTATGAGGTGTACAACCTTGGAGTTGCCGGTGAAACCGTTGAGGATCTGATTTATCGCCTGCCAGAGATAGTAAGGGCCTACCCTGAACCTGATTGTGTGTTTGTTATGACAGGAATAAACAATGTTGCCGTGGAGGATATGGACTTTCTAAGCAACTATCTGCAACTTCTCAAGGAGCTTAAACAAGCATACACAAGCTCAAGGATATACATTCACAGCCTCCTGCCTGTTAAGATTGAGTTTATAGACAATGCCCTGATTCGAACAGTGAATGAAAAACTCCGTGATATGGCTGAAGGCTATGGTGTTTATTACATAGACCTTTACAGACTATTTTCGGATGAACAGGGAGAGCCAAAAGAAGGACTATTACTTGATGATGGTGTGCATCTGAGTGACAGAGGGTATGAGGTCTGGAGTAAAGAGATTGAAAGACATGTTCAAACTAATTGTCACGGTTTCTCTTAAAAAGGAGCTCCCCATTGAGTGGTTAAAGCAGAGGGGGCTTACGATTCTTACCACACAGGCTATTGAGTCGGGTGCGCTGAAGGGCCTTGATACAGGAATGATTAAAGACCCCCTGATTGTTATCACAGGGGTTGGTCCTGAACAGGCTCAAAGGGCTGCAAAAGCCATTGCTACAGAGCTTACCCCACTTTTTGTGCTTCACATTGGCACCTGTGGGGTTTTGAGAAGGGATTTACCACTAAGAAGATGGCTGAGGCCAAGGTGGTTAAGCTCTTCAAATAATGAAGAACCCCTGGTGGTTGATCCAAGAATTCCCCTTCCTGTCTATATTGATTTAACAGACATCAGGCTTCATGAGGTCTCAAAACCCTTCAGAGGCAGCCTTGATGGGATTGATGCTGTGGATATGGAGTGCTACAGCCAGGCAAGGATTTTTAAACAGGCTGGTATTTCATTTCATGCCCTTAAGTTTGGCACTGACTATGCTGATGAAAAAAGAGACAGCCAGTACCAGCAGAGCCTTTCAGCCTTGCAGGAGGCCATCAGGGGGCTATTCAGTTTTCTAAATAAAACCCCTGATGCCAACAGGCTAAGCGTTGTGATTCCTGTTTTTAACAGGGCATCAACAATAAGGAGGGCAATAGATTCGGTGCTTGGCCAGACTGTAAGGCCAGCCGAGATAATTGTGGTGGATGATGCTTCAACCGATGAAACACCGGATGTTCTGAAGACATACAACAGTCAGATAAGGACAATAAGGCTTACTCAAAACAGGGGGGCCTCTTTTGCCAGAAACAGAGGGGTCAGGGACAGCACAGGTGAATGGATCGCCTTTCTTGACTCAGATGACTGCTGGAAGGTTGAAAAGACAATGAATCAGATAGGGTATCTTAAGCGATATCCCTACTTTGAGATTTTACAGTCTGAGGAGATATGGATAAGAAAGGGAAAAAGGGTAAACCCCTGCAGGCATCACAAAAAACCTGAAGGCTGGGCATGGGAGCCCTCGTTAAGAAGATGTCTGATTTCTCCATCAGGTGTGATGATGAAAAGGGAGCTTTTCTTTCGTTATGGTATGTTCAGAGAGGATTACCCTGTTTGCGAGGACTATGACCTGTGGCTTAAGATAACCAGGAATCACCCTGTGGGACTTGAGCCCTCATTCGGGGTGGTTAAGTTTGGTGGTCATGATGACCAGCTTTCACGCCGCTACCCAGCCATGGACAGGTTCAGGGTTCAGAGCCTTATGGAGCAGTACGATAAGGAGCCCTATCCTGAGTTCAGGGAAAAACTAAAAAAGGTTATTAATGAGAAGCTGAGCATCCTTTATAATGGTTATAAAAAGAGAGGCAGATGGGAAGATGTGAGGTGGTGCGAACATATCTGGCAGAGGATAGGTTATGAAGAGGAGCTTGCTGAAAATCTCTGAGATTCTTGTCAGAGACAGCCTTTTTAACTACCAGGGCTATGTATTCAGACAAAAGAGGCCAGATGACTTCCTTAAAAGGCTTTTGATTAGATACCCGGAAGCCCTGCCCCTGGTGGTTTATACTGACCGAACCGGCAGGTATCATCTGGTGGATGGTTTCAGGAGGATTGCTCTGCTTTCGGAAGGAAAACAGGAGGTGATCAATGCCCTGGTTTTTCCTTCAGATACCCCGATAGAAGACATGATAGTTTTAAGAGCAGATCAGCACTGGGTTGAGATTTCATCAACCGGTGCAAACAGATTGGGCTTTTTGGCCTTAGCACTCAGGGCCTCTGTGGATAGGGAATGGGTGTTGAAAAGACTCTGTAGACAGCTCATGCTAAGGTCCTCGGAGGATACACTCCAGATGGCCGAAAAGCTGACAACACTTTCAATGAATTTAAGGGAGTTTTTTCATAAAAAGTCCTATAGTGCAAAGCAGCTTGAAAACATACTGAGATACCCTTCAGAGCTTCTTGAGCTTGTAGGTGGATGGCTCGGCAGTTTGCAACTTACTGCATCTGTTTTTGAGGAGATTTTAGAGGCCCTGTATGATCATTTACGGGCTAAGGAGATGGAGGTATCAGAACTCAAGAAGCAACCTGAGATAGAAGAGATTATGCAAGGTAAAAACCCAAATGAAAACACCCGACGATTAAGAGAGCTATTAAACCATTTAAGAAGGCCAATACTTGCAGAGAAGAATAATCGTATTCAGGAACTTGTTGAAATGGCAGGCCTGCCACCTGAGATAAGGCTGAGCTGGGACAGAAGCCTTGAAAACCATCAGGTAAACATATCGGTTAATATAAAAAGGCAAGAGGATGTTAAGCATCTGCTGGAACATTTAAATAAACAGAAGGTGCAGGATTGTATAAAGGGTGTTTTAAAAGAGTTATGAGACTTAAGAGGCAGTATTGTCTTTTACTAAATAATAAACCATGTTAAAAACAAAGACCGTACAATACACACCCAAGAGGGGCAGGACCCTTGGCATCTGTGCCACCTTTAACCCCAAATACATCTGCTGCAGGGTCCAGGTACTGAGGGCTGTAAAGAACTGCCCATTCAGCTGCACCTACTGCTTCCTGCAGAACTACCTTAATGAAGAGACCCCCCAGGTGGTTTCAGACACCAGGGCATTGATTAAAGAAGTAAAAGAGGCAATAAGGGAGCAACCCTGGCGGCTCTTTCGCATAGGCACCTGGGAGCTTGGCGACAGCCTTGCCTTTCCAGAGGCTGACCAGCAGGTAAAGGAGTTAATAGAGGCCTTTTCAGAGATACCTGAAGCTATGCTTGAGCTAAAGACAAAGTCCTCAAGGGTGGAGCACCTTCTTTGTCTTGAGCATAAAGGAAAGACCGTGGTTTCCTGGTCATTAAACCCGAAGGAGGTGGTCAAAAAAGAGGAGCTTTACACTGCCACGCTTTCTGAGAGGCTTGATGCTATGGAGAGGATTCAGAATGCAGGCTATCTGATAGGGCTACACTTTGACCCAATGATACATTATCCAGACTGGCAGAGGGGATACACAAGGCTGGTTGAGCAAATATTCAGTTTCCTGAGGCCCGAGCAGATAGCCTGGGTCTCAATTGGTTCTTTGAGGTTCAACCCCGAGATGAAGAGACTGATAGAGCTCAACTTTCCACACACACGGATAACCCTTTCAGAGATGGTAAGTGCCGATGACAACAAGACCCGGTATGTAAAACCCCTCAGGCTTCAGATGTACAGATTGCTTTATGGACAACTTAAGAGGCACTTAAGAGATGAACCCGTGATAGTTTATCTCTGCATGGAGCGGTGGGATGTGTGGGAGAAGGTTTTCGGGTATTCACCACTGAGCCCGGAGGAGCTTGATTACCTCTTTGCAGAAAACCTCTACAACCGCTTTGGCATTGGAAGGGTAAGGCCAGAGAAGGGAAAATACTTAAATAACATCAGGGGACAGGGTTTTCATTTATTATCTCTGCCGTAAACCTATACAAAGTGGCATCCTTCCAGGCATCTGGTGGAAGGCCTGCCTTCTCTGAAACAGCCCGCAAAAACTGCTCCCTGTTCCAGCCAAACTCAGTGGCCACCTGTGGAAGAAGTATGCCAGAGCGGCCATCTTTTATTATGTAAAGACCATGTTTTCCTATTTCAATCTCATCCACACTGCCAAGCCTTTCAAGTGGAGAAAGCACGGTTACCTCTACCGTGATGTCTTTGAGTTCCGAGGGCTGTATGGGATGAAACCTTGGGTCACGGGTTGCTGCTGCCACTGCATTTTGGATTACAGACTTATAAAGCGGCATAACAGGCAGGATATTTCCAATACAGCCACGAAGCCGGTGGCCCTTTTTATAGATAGTCACAAAGGTTGCCCCATTTGCAAGAAGCCGAACATCCTTTACCACGGGCTCTGGAGTCTTACCCTCTGTTACATAGCTTACTACCGAATCCCTTGCAAGCTTAAGCAAAAATGCCTTCTCCGAGGCATTAAGCCCTGCCTTCACGATTGCTATTGCTGCATACCCAACAACAGAGTCCTTCCGTCCTGCCGTATCTCCTGAGTTTGCATACTTAAGCAAAATACCATGGCTTGCACCCAGTGCCCTTGCCACAGAAAGCCCGAGCACGGCAGGATAGGCACCACACATCTCTGCCCTTCCACTCTGAAAAGCCTGTTCAAGGTCCTCGATAGAAAGCCTCTGCACTGCATCTATCACAACTGAGTCCATCTCCTTTGCCTTTTCATAGCTGTGGTAGTGCGACAGGTCTGTGCTTATGATGATTATTGCCTCGGGATGGATCCTCATTATCCTTGTAAGACGATCCGTAAGAAAATGAAAGGACTCACGGGTTGGCTGGCCTATAAGGATTTCCACTACCCTGAGCCCCTTTACTGTTTTCTGTAAAAAAGGAAGCTGCACCTCAAGGGAATGTTCTTTCTGGTAAGCCTCGGGCAGGTATCTGCAGAGAGCCTTCTCATTTATAAGACTCCGGGCAATCTCTCTGTCCACAGGCACAAGACCAAGGGGTGTTCTGAAGTAGTCGCCTGTGTAGATAGATGCACCCTTGAAGCGGGCATAATGACTCGGGCCTGTAAGTATTATCAGATTCTTTTTAAGGTGCCTGAGTGTCTTGTATGTGTAGGCAGCCACAGGGCCTGAATATATATAACCAGCGTGGGGGCTGAAAAGCATTACCACCTCACCATCAGGCTCTGGAGGACTGGCCTTTTCAAGAAAGCCCTCCACCATTTGTGAAAGCACATCTGGCTCCTTAGGATAAAAGGCCCCTGCCACATTAGGCTCCTTGACCTGTTTTTTACAGGAGGCAATGGAGAGGACAAGAAAAACTATTAAAACAAAGTTCCTTATACCCTTTTCCAGAACCGTGCCCTCCTTAACCTATCCCTTTTTCTGCCAGTGGGCATGAGTTTTCTGATAAGCCCTGACAGAAGCCCGCCAATCAGAAAAAACCTTATGAACTCTCTTCTTCCAAACATAATCCCTACCCCCTGTCTTTCTCCCATAAACCAGCAATATGAAAGCCACAATACTCGCATTTTGAGTCTCTTATTTTAACATCCTTCACAAAGTAACCTCTTCGCTGTATTATAATCCGATTACAATTTGGACAGTAGGTGTTTTCAGCATCTGAGTGGATGTTTCCAATATAGACATACCGCATTCCCTCCTCAAGGGCGATCTGTCTTGCCATCTGAAGGGTTTTAAGCGGTGTAGGAGGCAGATTCTTCATCTTGTAATAGGGAAAGAACCTCGAAAAATGTATGGGCACATCAGGGCCAAGGTTTCTGTAAATCCAGCGGCACATCTTTCTTATATCATCAGGACTGTCGTTTTGTGATGGAATAACCAGATTGGTTATCTCAATCCACACACCTTCGTCTTTCAGTACAAGCAGGCAATCAAGCACAGGCTTAAGCCTTCCACCACAGAGGCGGGCATAAAAATCTTCGGTAAAGGCTTTAAGGTCAACGCAGGCTGCCTGAAGCACCTTTGATAGCTCTCTAAGGGGCCTCTCATTAATATAACCACAGGTGTGCATGGTGTTAAGCACCCCAAACCTGTTTGCTACAACCGATGTATCATACATATATTCGTAAAAAACCGTGGGCTCTGTATAGGTATATGAAATGGCCTGACAGCCGTAAAACACCGCCTTTCGCACAAGGTCATCAGGGGGGAGATTATAGTTTCTTGACTCCTCGGGCCTTGCCTGTGAGATCTGCCAGTTCTGACAGAACTTACAGCCAAGTACGCAGCCCACTGTAGCCACAGAAAAGGCCCTTGCACCAGGAAGCACATGAAAAAAGGGTTTTTTCTCAATAGGGTCAATCTCCACAGCACAGGGTTTTCCGTAAACCAGGCTATAAAGCTCCCCCTTGAGGTTTATCCTTACCCTGCAGCCGCCAATCTGGTAATCATCAAGCACACATTCGGTGGGGCAGAGTTCACATTTTACCCGATTGCTCATATATATATTTTAACTCTTTACGCAAAAGGGCTCAATCTGTTTGTTCAAGCCTTCTCCAGTACCTTGCCCTGTGACGGCTCAGGTCTTTTTTTGATATAACCTTCTCGTAGTATATACGGCGCTGGATGTAGTTAAAAAGCTGGGCCTGAAGATAGTCCTGAAATACATTGTACAGGACAGTAGAAAGCAGAAGGCAGAAAGACAGCAGGACTGCAATGGTTAGCTTTTTGTTGTCATCCATTCTGCAATATTATAACTGAAACAGAGAAATTTCGGATAAACTGTCATAGCCTTAGCGTATGTTTATGTAGTATAATTATCTTTAAATGTTCTTAAAGTCAGGCTATCTTCAGGGGGTGATAAAGTGCTTGAAAAGCTTATGGAGTCGATAAAACCTGTTGAAGAAGAATATTATCAGATTGCACAGAAGAGGCTCGACAACCTGACCAAGCCACCGGGCAGCCTTGGAAGGCTTGAGGAGTTTGCTCGTAGACTTGTAGCAATTTATAGAGAGAGCATGCCGGAGATTCCTCGAAAGGTTGTCTTCACTTTTGCTGGTGACCATGGTGTTTCAGAAGAAGGGGTATCTGCCTATCCCTCTGAGGTTACCCGTCAGATGGTGTTTAACTTTATAAGCGGTGGGGCAGGGATAAATGTGCTTTCCCGTCACGCAGGGGCAGATGTGGTAGTGGTTGATATTGGTGTAAATTATGATTTTGACGATATTGATGCCCTTGAGAAGAGAAAGGTTGTTTATGGAACAAAAAACATGACAAAAGGGCCTGCTATGAGCCGGGCGGAGGCGCTTAGATGTATTGAAGTAGGAGTGGAACTTGCCAGGAAATATGCTGACAGTGGATACAAAATGTTTGCTACAGGTGAGATGGGGATTGCAAATACCACAGCTTCTTCTGCAATTGTTTCAGTGATAACAGGCAGAAAGGTAGAAGAGGTAACGGGCAGAGGCACCGGTATTGGAGATGAGGCTCTTAAGAGAAAGATAGAGGTAATAAAAAAGGCCCTGGAGGTAAATAAGCCAGACCCAGCAGACCCCGTGGATGTGCTATCAAAGGTGGGAGGGGCAGAGATTGGAGGTATTGCAGGACTCTGTCTTGGTGCAGCTTCACTGGGGATTCCTGTTGTAGTGGATGGCTTTATCTCAACAGCAGGTGCCCTGATAGCCTATGCGCTTAACCAGACCGTAAGAGACTATATGTTTGCTGCTCATAACTCTCAGGAAATAGGACACAGGGTGATGCTTGAGTATATGGGGTTAAGACCTGTTCTTGACCTTGACCTCAGGCTTGGTGAAGGCACAGGTGCAGCCCTTGCCATGACTGTTATTGATGCAGGCCTTAAGATATACCGTGAGATGGCCACCTTTGAAGAGGCAGGGGTAACAGGAGAAAAACAATGCTAAAGAGGCTCAGGTATGCCTTTTCCTTTCTCACCATACTACCAGTGCCTTTCGTAGAGCCACTTAAATGCACTGAAGAGGAGATAGGTAGCTCTACTTCATCCTTTCCTCTGGTAGGACTGATCAGAGGGGTATTTCTCTACTGGTTTTATCTTTTATTCAATAATATCTTTTCTGCCGAGATTACAGCCCTATTAATACTTATTGTCCATGTGGCTATAAACGGGGGCTTTCATCTTGATGGTCTTTCAGATACCTTTGATGCCATTGCCTCAAGAAAGGATACAGAAGATTGCTTAAGGATAATGAAAGACAGTACATCAGGGCCTGCTGGCATTACTGCTTTGATTCTTACATTGATGTTGAAGGCTGTACTGCTTGCGCAGGCAATAAAGTCTAATCACCCTGAATCACTGGTGGTATTTCCAGTGGCTGGTGCCTGGGCAATGGTGCTGTCCATGTTTTATGGTAAATCAGCAAAGACCGAGGGGCTTGGATATATCTTTGTACAGCACACAAAGGGAAGACAGTTTCTAATTGCTACCCTAACCACCTTTTTTGCCATACTGTTTCTTGTCTCACCCTTCAGGGGATGGGCAGCTCTTCTTGTGAGTCTTGTTGTAACACTTGGGTTAGATGTTTATTTTGCAAGGCGCTTTGGAGGTTTAACAGGCGATACCCTTGGAGCTATTGCAGAGGTTAATGAGATTATCTTTTTAATGTTTTATTTGTTATAATTATCAACCATGAAGATAACCATTGATGAAGACAAATGTATAGGCTGTGGTAATTGTGCAGAGATATGTCCTGCTGTATTCATGCTGGATGAAGAGATCGGTAAGTCTAAGGTAATTGACCCGGACGCCTGCGATTATGTAGGCTGTTGTGAGGCAGCAGAGGAGAACTGCCCTGTTGAGGCTATTACTATAAGTGATTGAGGAATTATCTCTCCTTTGAGTAACTCTAAGCCAGAGATAGGTATATTTGGTGGAACCTTTAATCCCATCCACTTTGGTCATTTAAGGCTTGCAGAGGAGGTTAGAGAGCGGCTTTCACTTGAACGGATAATATTTATCCCCTCCTGTGTGCCTCCCTTAAAGAAAGAAGAAGTTGTCAGTGCAGATGACCGACTCAGCATGGTGAGAATGGCTATAGAGGGGAATCCTTTTTTTGAACTCTCAGATATCGAATGCAAAAGGAAGGGTGTTTCATATACTGTTGAGACCCTCAGAGAGCTTAAAGGGACAGTAAAGAACAAAAGATATGTTTTTATAATGGGAATTGATTCTTTCCTTGAGCTTCCTCTCTGGTACAGACCTGAGGAGTTTATAGAGTTAACAGATATTGCTGTTTTAAACAGGCCCCCTTATCGGATAAAAGAGCTATACGGCTCTCCTTATCTCAAAAAGAAATCTGATAAAACAGAATTTCTATACCACAGGCCCCAGATGATGGGGCAGGGAGAAATCCAGGTCAATGCCCTGGAGCTTTCAAGTGGTAGAACCCTTTATGTTATACCTGTAACAGGGCTTAATATATCTGCCTCTGAGATTAGAAGACTTCTAAAAAATGGCAAAAGTGTAAAATACCTGTTGCCTGAATCAGTGGAATCATATATAATTTCTAAAGGACTCTATAAACAAAAATAGGGGGTAGGGGGTAGGGGGTAGTAAAAATTCTTTATACTATACGCTACCCCCTATACCCTACACCCTATCTTTAGAAAGGGGTGTAAGGTAAAGATAGAAAGCATTAAGAAGGCTGAAATTCTAGTAAAGTTAGCCGAAGAGAAAAAAGCAAAGGACATCGAGGTCCTTGAGTTAAAGAATCTATCTATAATTACAGATTATTTTGTTTTATGCTCCGCAGATAGTACTACACAGGTTAGAACAATAGTTGACTATATAGAAGAGGAAATGAAAAAACAGGGCTTACGGCCATCTTCTGTGGAGGGTTATAATTTTAGTAAATGGGTTCTCATGGATTTTGCAGATGTGATTGTCCATGTATTTGAGAAAGAGACAAGAGAGTATTACCAGATTGAAAAACTCTGGATTGATGCTCCAAGGATAGACTTTGAGAAAGATTAGTCTGATCTGGATTGGAAGGACCAGGGAGTCCTTTATACGAGAAGGTGTGAAAAAGTATCTCAGGCTGATAAAGAGATTTGTCAATATTGAGATTATTGAGCTGAAAGAGGAGAGGAATCAGGGTACGGAAAGGGCAAAAAAGAAAGAGGCCGAGAGGATATTGAAGGCAGCACAGAGATATATACTGCTTGCTGAAAATGGAAGGCTTATGAATTCCCCGGAGTTTTCAAGCTATATTTTCTCAATGCAGAATCCAGTACTGGTGATAGGAGGGCCCTTTGGTGTTTCAGGGGAGGTAGAGGATAGGGCAGAAGATGTTGTATCTCTGTCACCAATGACACTGACGCACGAGCTGGCTCGTCTTGTTTTGCTCGAGCAGCTCTACAGGGCAATTACAATAAAGAAAGGAATGAGGTATCATCACTGATGAGTAAATTTACGGCATTTTTATTGTTTGTGTTTGTTGTGGCAGCAGGCTATCTTGCCTTATACAACCGTGAGATGGTGGACATTTATCTTTCGGAGAATATCTTCTATTCTGTTTCAAAGATTGTACTGATGCTAATATCCTTTGGTGTGGGCGCTCTATTTGTTTTTACGATTTATGCTGTTAGAGATACAAAGAGACTATTCAACAGGGTTCAAACAAAACGCCGACAGAAGAAACAGCAGAAACTTAGCAGACTGTATCAACAGGCCCTGGTAGCAATAAACGCAGGAAAAGAGCAACAGGCTATCTCCTTACTGAACGACATAATAAAAGAAGAAGAAACTAACTGGAATGCACTTACAAAATTAGGCGAACTGTACATGAAAAGGGGCGATTTAGGTGAGGCAGAGGATTACTTTAAAAAGGCCCTTTCTATTGATGGTGACAGTGCCTTTGTGTTGCTTCAACTTGCAGAGATAAAAATAAAGAAGGGAAATTTAGAGGAGGCCCTTGATCTGGTTAATAAGGTGTTAACCGAGGATACCCAGAATCATAGAGCAATTTATAAAAAGTCCGAGATCCTGGATTCTCTGAGCAGATGGGAAGAGCTTGTGGAATTATACAGAGAACTTATAAAGAAGACTAAAGAGGAAACAAAGAAAAGACCTCTGGAAGAAAAACTCAGGGGTTACTCTTTCGAGATGTATAGAGAGGCAATGCAAAAGGGTGAATTTGACAGGGCAGCAAAGGGGTTTAAATCTTTATTGAAACAGGACGATGCCTTTATTCCGGCGCATCTTGGTATGGCTGAAGTGATGCTCAGAGAAAACAGAGAGGATGAGGCAATTAGTTATCTTGAGGATGTTTTCAGGAGACAGAGCTCTGTAATTTTAATCGCAAGGCTTGAGGAGCTGTTGCTCAAGAAAGGTGACCCATCAAGGATAATAAATCTTTATCAGGATGCACTTTCGTCTGGTGACGATAGTATTATGAAGTTTTTTCTTGCCAAGTTATACTTCAGGTTAGAGATGCTTGACGATGCACTTGAAACACTTGATAGCATAGAAGATCAGAGTTTATCAGAGGAAATAGCAAGAATAAGGGGCATGATTTATCATAAGCGTGGACAGTTTGATATGGCTGCCCAGCAGTTCATAAACACCTTTAGCATAGGTTCAATTCTCAAGATCCCCTATTGCTGCAGTAACTGTAAATTCATATCGGCTAACTACTCGGGAAGGTGTCCTTCCTGTAAAAGATGGAATACCTTTACATTCAATATTTACGGAACCTGCAAAGTTGAGACAGCAAGGTCATCACCACAGCAGTGATTTAAAACCCCCAAGAATAGGCAGGGTTGTTCTTGATACCAGTCTTTTTGTAAATCCTGATGTAAGAAAGTACTTTGGTGACAACCCCACCGAGGCACTGGAGGGTTTTTTATTTCTTGCTGCCCAGATCCCCATACTTGAGTTTTATATGCCACCTTCGATTTTCAAGGAACTGCTTAATTTTATTGACAAGAAAAAGATTTCCGGAGATCTTCTGATAATCCTTCAGCAGAAACCTCCGAGCCGTTATGAAATAATGTTTCCGGCGTTTCTACTTTACGAGTTGATAGAAGATATACGAAACAGGATCAACAAAGGATTGCGGGTAGCTGAAACCGCTGTTAGGGAGTCGGCTAAAAAAGACCATGCACAGGTAATAAAGGAACTGAGGAAGAAGTACCGAGAGGCATTAAGAGAGGGAATTATTGATTCCAAAGAGGATGTTGATCTGATTCTGCTTGCCAGGGAGCTGGATGCTTTACTCGTTACTGCTGATCAGGGAGTAATAAAATGGGCTGAAAAATTAGGAATAAAATGGCTCTTCCCTGAAAAGTTCAGAGACTATCTCCTGAGCGCTATAAAAAAGGCAAAAGCAGGCCTTTAACCTGAAAGCCTTACTCCCTGTCAGTCAGGGCGGCTATCCCTGGAAGTTCCTTGCCCTCGAGTAACTGTAGCGTGGCGCCACCGCCCGTGGATATAAAGGATATACTGTCTGTAACACCTGCACGGTGAACGGCAAGGTCTGTGTCACCTCCACCCACAATGGTGAGGGCATAGGCATCAGCCACTGCCCTTGCCACTGCAAAGGTGCCACGGGAGAAGGCATCAATCTCAAAGACACCCATCGGGCCGTTCCAGAGTATGGTCTTTGCGTTCTGAAGTGCCTCGGAAAAGAGCCTTGCCGTTGCAGGGCCAATATCAAGTGCCTTCCAGCCCTTTGGAATCTCAAGGGTGGGAACTATCTTTGTTTCCGCACCTGGCTCAAGACTCTGGGCAATCACACAGTCAACTGGCAGATAAAACTTCACACCCTTTTCTTTTAACTTCTTTCTTATCCTCTGGGCTGTCTCGAGCATGTCTTCTTCAACAAGTGAATCACCAACCTCATAGCCCATTGCCTTAATAAATGTAAATGCCATTCCGCCGCCAATCAGAACCTTATCCACATTAGACTCAAGGTTTTCAAGCACCCCGATCTTTCCTGATACCTTGGCTCCACCCAGTATTGCCACAAAGGGTCTTATTGGGTTGTTGACAACTCCCTTGAGGTATTCAATCTCCTTTTTCAGAAGAAAACCTGCTGCTGAAGGCAGGTGCTTTGCAATTCCCACAATCGAAGCATGTGACCTGTGGGCTGTGCCAAAAGCATCGTTTACATAGTAGTCTGCCAGAGAGGCAAGCTCCTTTGCAAAGGTCTCGTCGTTTTTGGTTTCTCCCTCATGGAAACGGAGGTTTTCAAGAAGCACCACATCTCCAGGCTGCATCTTGTCAACAATGTTTTTTACCTGAGGCCCGATGCAGTCAGATGCGAAAATAACCTCCTTGTTAAGTAGCCTTTTAAGCCTCTTAGCTACAGGGGCAAGGCTGAAGCGGGGGTCGGGCTTTCCCTTGGGGCGTCCAAGATGGGATGCAAGTATAACCTTTGCGCCCTCGTCTATGGCATAGTTTATGGTTGGAAGTGCTGAGCGGATTCTACGGTCGTCTGTGATATTTAGGTTTTCATCCAGGGGGACATTGAAGTCCACCCTGATAAATACCCTCTTGTCCTTCAGGTCAAGGTTTTCTATGGTAAGCTTTGTGATGACATCCTTAATCGGTGCTGGTGATGATGAGTTGGCCACCATAACAACCTCCCTTATTTAAGATAAATTCTAAGCTCTAATCTCTAAATTCTAAAAGAGCTTCAAATCTGAAAT
>CAZEYP010000002.1:0-56447 GCA_964515925.1 uncultured Nitrospirota bacterium | reverse complement strand
AAGATAAATTCTAAGCTCTAATCTCTAAATTCTAAAAGAGCTTCAAATCTGAAATCATAAATCTGAAATCATAAATCTGAAATCATTAGCCTTTCTTAATAATATACTGAATCAGGTCACGGAGGCGGGAACTGTAGCCCCATTCGTTGTCATACCATGAAAGCACCTTAACCATTCGTGACTCTATTACCTTTGTAGAAAGTGCATCAACAATGGAGGAGTGGTCGTTGCCGTTAAGGTCAATTGAGACCACAGGCTCCTCTGTGTACTGGAGTATTCCCTTCATGGGACCTTCCGAAGCTGCCTTAAGTGCTTCGTTTACCTCCTCTGCAGTAACATCCTTTTCAACCTCTGCCACCAGGTCAACCACCGAGACATTGGGAGTGGGCACCCTGATTGCCATTCCATCAAGCCTTCCCTTTAGCTCTGGAAGAACCAGCCCAACTGCCTTTGCAGCACCTGTGGTGGTGGGTATCATGCTCATTGCTGCTGCACGGGCTCTGCGGAGGTCTTTGTGTGGCAGATCAAGTATCCTCTGGTCGTTTGTGTAGGAGTGTATGGTGGTCATCAATCCCCTGACAATGCCAAACTCATTGTTCAGCACCTTTGCAATAGGTGCAAGACAGTTTGTGGTGCAGGATGCATTTGATATGATGTGATGGTTTTCAGGGTCTAATTTTTCCTCATTTACTCCAAGGCAGACGGTTATGTCTGGCTCCTTTGCTGGAGCAGAGATTATGACCCACTTAGCACCTGCTTCAAGGTGTTTTGATGCCGACTCCCTGTCTCTAAAACGGCCGGTAGACTCTATTACAAAGTCCACTCCCAGGTCTTTCCAGGGAAGTTTTGCAGGATCAGTGATAGAGGTGATTTTTATCTCTTTACCGTTTACCACAAGGGTGTCGTCGCTGGCTGATATATCTGCTTCGAATATGCCATGAACAGAGTCGTATTTAAGCAGGTGTGCCAGGGTCTTTGCATCTGTAAGGTCGTTTATGGCCACAATCTCAAAGTCTGTCTGATTGATGGATGCCCTGAAAAAGTTTCTTCCAATCCTTCCAAATCCATTAATCCCAACCTTTACCGCCATAGTTCCAGTCCTCCTTGTGAAGATATGAATTTCGGCCGGGAGACAATGTCCCCCTATAATTATTTAAGCCTTATTTTTTCGTTTAGCTGGTACTGGAGCTGGAATACCATAAAGCATTCCCTCTGCGCTGATATCTTCGTCAATGTCAGGCCAGTGAACTCCTATTCCCTCGCCGATTATCTCATAGTTTCTCCTCTGTTCAGGTGTTGCCTCAGAGAGTCGCCAGGACCAGGCAATAGGAACGCTGATTATCCGTCCATCTACAAGATATGCTATTATTTCGTCATCAGTTACTTTTATATCTTTAATCCGCACTTCCTGGTATTTCACCGCAGTGTTCATACCATGCCTCCATGATTTTGTTAATATTATTATAAATAATTCTTCTTATTTGATTTAGCTCTCTCGCATTAAACCCATAATTTTTAGCCAGTACAACAGGCTGAAGCCAGAACTTACAGACCCTGTTTTCCTTCTGAACATGAACATGCATTGGTTCATTGCAATCAAAACTAAAAAAGAAAAATCTATAGTTGCCAGAAATTCCTTTAATAGTCGGCATACACCTTTATTTCTTACAGCCTGTTTATCACAAATCCTGTCAGTATCTTGGGGTAAAAGTAGGTTGCCTTTGGAGGCATCCTGAGGCATGCCTTTGCAATCCGCTCCACATCCTCTACCTTAGTGGGTTTAAGAAAAAAGGCTATCCTGTTCTTATGCCCCCTTATGCCCTCCATGACCAGTTCAGGGTTCATCTCGTATATGACCTTTTCTGCCTTTATAAGTCTCTTTATTATAATCTCATGCAGTACCGTTACATCAAGACTCCTGAGGGGTGGTTCAATATCCTCTGAGTGAACCTCTTCATAACTTAATACATAACCCTCGGTGCTGTCACCAAAGGCCATACCGATTGCCCTGTTGTATCTTGCCAGCTCTTGGCAGAGGTTATCAGCACTGGAGATTCTGTCTATTTTAAAGTTTTCGGAGAGGCCACTTATCAATTCATCTCTGTCAATTTTTACTCCATTTACTATCCTGTGTGTGGGCAGTATGGTAAGCCCACCGCTTTGGATGTTTACAAGATACATGAGCACAAAGTTATAGGGCTCATCTCCGTTGTGAGAAGGGTTTTCCTGTCTTCGTAACCTCTGGTATTCCAGGGCAGTTTCGTATCTGTGGTGGCCATCGGCAATGTATATTTCAACTTCTGACAGCTCCTTCTCTATGGTTTTTACATCATCGGGATTGTCGATAATCCACATGCTGTGTATAAACCCGTCAAGGTCTTTGGCAGAGATATAAGGGGGAGTTATAGTGTATTTGTCGAATATGCTGAGATGGCTGTTTTTACTGCCTCGGTAAATGGAGAAAATAGGGCTCAGATTCGCCTTGCAGTATTTCATCAGATTAAGTCTGTCGGCCTTTGGCTTTGAATGGGTAGCCTCGTGGGGGAATACCCCTTTACAGAGTTCTGTAAGACGGACAGCACCAAAAATCCCCCTCATTGTTACGGGATTGCCATCTATACTGTATGAGACCTGATAGAGATAGTAGCATCTGTCAGGGCTTTTAGTAAGTATGCCTTCTTTAAGCCATAGTTCCAAAAAGTTCTTTGCCCTGGTGTATCTGTTTTCACTTGCATTGTCACCTTCATGGTCTTTGCCAAAGTCGATTCTTACTATGTTATAAGGACTCCTGTCGTACAGGGCATTCTTCATCTCTGGAGTTATGATGTCGTAGGGTGGACATACGACATCATCGCCCCTCACCCTGCTGGTATCGTAGATTATGGCTTTGAATGGCTTTACCTCGGTCATGTTAGCCTCAAAATGAAGACTGAATATCTTATCATTTAGCCACTTTTATTTGCAAACCAGATTTTTGTTAGCACCTTATCTTTATCTGCCAGAAGCCCTCGGGTGCTGATATTGATAAATACCCTGCCCTGTCTTTCAAATATCCTTATCCTGTAAAACCTACCATATACCCTGGCACAGAGCCCGATGAATACAAACAATGCAGCAATGCCTATTATCCACACACCAGGGTCAACCCTGTAGCTTAGCACACTGGCCTCTTTAAAGTCCTTAAACGCAATCATTACGCCCTGCACATCCTCGGCGTTATCCATATAAAGCATGGTAATGCTTTCAGGCCTTGAGAATTTTTTTACCCTGAAGAGCTCAACCCTTGGCTTCTGCTCAGAGGTGGTTCCATCCTTTCTGAAGACCCTTCCGTGTTGGACGGCCTTTAGCATGAATTTTCCCTTTAAGCCCTCTATTTCAAAAGGTTTAAAGATTTCTACTTCCTTTTCTTTGCCGTTAATTACAAGGGTTATTCTCTGGTCATAGCCCATCTGATAAAGGGTAAGCCCTCCTGTGCGGAATGGGTGGTTTACCATGGTGGTGGCTTCAATCTCCTTTCCATCAGGGGTCTTTATGATAAAGGATGTGAGATACCGTTTTGGGTAAAGCCCCTGCTGTTTGTCTAACCCGATTTTACTGTAGCCAGCAGCAAGTGCAAGCCTTGAAAGATGGTTCTTTGGGTATTTAATCCTTAATGTCTGATAATAATCGGTCCTGAATTCCCTGAGTTTCAGGGTAAATTCCTTTTCTGGATCCTGTTGTTTTACTTTAAAGCCCAGTTTTTTCTTTAGCCTGTTAACCCTTGTATCAGGGCTGTAAAGAGAGAGCCTTTGCTCTTTTTCAGGCCACAGGGTTACTTCGCCTTCAAAGGCTGTAAAGAAAGTAACAAAGCAGCCCATGATGGCAAGAACCATCCCGATGTGGTAGCCCCAGGAAAGCCACCAGTAGGGAAGCCCTCTGCCAAATACCCTCATATCCTCAGAGGAGTCAATCAGCCTGAAGCCCTGACCAAGAAGCTGGTCTTCAAGCATGGATATATCCCTTATACCTGTTATGGGAAAGGTGTTTTTAGCCCGCAATAGGCTTTCAACCCCTAAAAGCTCCGATCGCCGCTTCATCCTTTGGTATCGGTCAAAGATGCAGACCGTGAGATTCAGCACAAGTAGTATCGTGAGGGCAAGAAACAGGGGTGACTGGAAAAAATTAAGGAGGCCCAATAGTTTTACTGCGCCAACGAACCGTCCACCAGAGGCGATGTATTTATCAATATCTGCACCCTGTGGGAACACGGTGCCAAGCACATAGCAGGCTGTCATGGCTCCAAGCAGCCACACCGATGTCTTGATTGATGAAAAGATACGGTATATCATAATTTATAATTACCCCCTACTCCCTAAGCCCTACACCCTTTTTTTACATTGCATATGTATGCATACTTGGTATATGAAGGAGTTTTGCAAGCCAGTTTACGCCGATAAAGGTCATCACCATACAAACAAACCCAAGCAGGTTAATTACACTTGCAACCCTTCCCCGCCAGCGGGAGATGGTCTTTGTATGCAGGTATATGGCATAAACAGTCCAGGTAATCAGTGACCAGGTCTCTTTTGGGTCCCATGACCAGTATCTTCCCCATGCATCGTTTGCCCAGGCAGCACCTGAAAAGATGGCAAAGGTCAGAAGTGGGAAACCAAAGAGAACCAGTCTGTAGGCATATCTGTGAAAGTTGGGCTCAGGAAACCCGAAGGCCTGAGCACGGCCTGACAGCCTCCCACCCCAGAGAATCTGGGTCAGTTCAACTGAAAAGCTCACCACAAATACAGCATAAGAGGCAAAGGCCACCACCACATGCCATTCATACCAGGGGCTCTGAAGCGCTGGAGGAATGGGTATTAGCTCAGGGCTTCTTGTAAAAAGTGCAAACAGGCAGGCTCCTGCTGATATGGCTGATACAACGAGCCCTGGCAGATGTATGTCCTTCCACCTGCTTTGAACATAAAGGTATGTTACCGTGGCAGACCAGGCGAACCAGGACAGGGTTTCATAGAGGGTTTGAAAGGGTGGCCTCTGACCCTCAACGGCCCTGAAGATTATAAGCAGTGTATGCACTACTGCGGTAAACCACAGCAAAGCCGTCAGTGCTCTGCCAGATGTGCGGTTTGCTGTTAGGAGATAAAGAGTACCAAGTACTGTAGCAGAAAGATAAAGAAGGGCAACAAACCAGTATAACCTCACCTCTACTGTCAAAAGATAAGTTTCCTGCTGAAATAAATCAGTAATCGTCATTCTTCAGAGACCTCTTGCGAGTCTTTCAATAAGCATTTCTGGAAGCCTTTCCTTAGTCATTTTCTCCTGTGTGAGTTTTACATCATACTCAACCCGTATTATCTCTAAGGAATCTTCAGAAACTACAGCATAGGCTGCCCTGGGGTCTCCATCGCGTGGCTGTCCAACGCTTCCAACATTTACGATATAACGAGAGGTGCTGTTAATCTGGGCATGGTCCTTGAAGGTAAGAAGTTCGCCTGTGGGTAGCCGTTCAATAATAAAGGGACGATGGCTGTGACCAACAAAACAAAACTGCTCTTCAAAATAGTGAAAGTTTATCTCAGCATCTTCTATAGTTATCAGGTAATTCCAGGCATCAGGCTCTTTCGGGGTGGAATGAACACAGAAGATGCCATCATCCCTGAGGACCTTTACAATCTGAAACTCCTTTAATGCCTCAAAGGTCTCCTCACTAATATGCTCCCTTGTCCACTCAATGGTTACACGGGCTGCATCGTTAAAGTACTCAACCGGTGTGTAATCAATCACAGCCCAGTCGTGATTTCCTGCAAGAAGGAAAAGACATCTTTCCTTTAGTAACCTTACCACCTCGTCAGGGTCAGGTCCGTAGCCAACTGCGTCTCCAAGGAAGATGATCTTCTCTATGTTTCTATTTTCTATATCGCCGATAACAGTCCTCAAAGCCTCAAAGTTTGAATGCACATCTGAGATGATTGCGTATCTGTAATGGCTTTTTTTTGACATTTCAGTGAATCCTTTTCTGGATCTTCTTTGTTATCCGGTCAAGGACTCCGTTTATGAAGGATGAGGATTCTCTTGATGAGAACTTCTTTGATACCTCAATGGCCTCATTCAGGGTTACTGCAGCAGGTATATCGTCCCTGAAAAGCAGCTCATAGGTGGCATATCTGAGGATGTTTCTGTCCACTGCTGCCATCCGAGAGATATCCCAGTGCTCTGTTACAGAGGATATGAGTTCGTCTATTTCTTTTAGATTGTTTATTGTGCCAAATACAAGGTCTTCGGTAAACTCACGGATGTCCTTTGTGTGATGGTGTTGCTGCCAGAACTCCCGAAGGGCCTTTTTACTTATATCATTGCCTGAAAGGTCATAACTGTAAAGTAGCTGAAGGGCATATTCTCGTGCCTTTCGTCTCTTCATAACTAATTAGAGCTTTCTTAACAGATTGGCCATCTCCATGGCTGTGATTGCAGCATCCCAGCCTTTGTTTCCTGCCTTGGAGCCAGCCCGTTCAATTGCCTGCTCAATGGTATCGGTGGTAAGGATGCCAAAGGCTATGGGAACACCTGTCTCCATGGTGGCAAGTGCCACGCCCTTTGATGCCTCAGAAGCAACATAATCAAAATGTGGGGTTGCACCTCTTATTACGGTTCCCAGTGCTACAATTGCATCGTAGGAGCCTTTTTCTGCAAGCCTCTTCACGGTCATTGGAATTTCAAAGGCACCTGGCACCCGCACAATGTCAATGTCTTTTTCAGAACCCCCGTGGCGCTTGAATGCATCTACTGCACCATCTATCAGTTTAGAGGTAATGAACTCGTTGAAACGGCTTGCAACTATACAGAATTTCAACCCCTTGGCACTTACTTCTCCCTCAAATACCTTCATCCCTGCCTCCTGTGATAGTTTTTATTTAAACCTTCTCGAGCAGATGCCCTAATTTCTTCTTTTTGGTTCTCAGGTAGTTGATGTTTTTCTCATGGGGTTTCACTTCAATGGGAACACGCTCGACTATCTGCAGGCCATATCCCTCAAGGCCGATTATCTTTCGGGGATTGTTTGTCATGAGTCTGAGTTTTTTAGCCCCAAGGTCAACCAGTATCTGTGCTCCTATCCCGTAGTCTCTGAGGTCAGGTTTAAAGCCAAGCTGGATGTTTGCCTCTACAGTGTCAAGTCCCTGGTCCTGAAGCTCATAGGCTCTGAGCTTATTTGCAAGCCCGATACCCCTTCCTTCCTGTCTCATGTAAAGCACTATGCCTTTGCCTTCTTCTGCGATCATTTCCATTGCCCTGTGGAGCTGGTCCCCACAATCGCAGCGTCCTGAGCCAAAGACATCGCCAGTTAAACACTCTGAATGTACCCTCACAAGCACTGGCTCATCAGGGGTTATTTCCCCTTTAACAAGTGCAATGTGAACATTATCATCAACTATATTTTCATAGGCAATAGCCCTGAACTCTCCACCGTACCTTGTGGGGAGTTTTACATCGGCAATTCTTTTAACCAGCCTTTCTTTACGCATCCTGTATTCAATGAGGTCTTTTACCGTAACGATCTTGAGTTTATGCTTTTTTGCAAACTCCATAAGCTGAGGCACCCTTGCCATGGTGCCATCGTCGTTCATGATCTCGCATATCACGCCTGCAGGGTAAAGTCCTGCAAGCCGTGCAAGGTCAACAGAGCCCTCTGTTTGCCCTGCCCTCTGAAGCACCCCACCTGGCCGTGCCCTTAAGGGAAACACATGCCCTGGGCGGGCAAGGTCCTCGGGACGGGTCCTGGGGTCGATGGCTGTCAGTATGGTGGTTGCCCTGTCGTGGGCTGATATTCCAGTGGTAACACCCTTTCGTGCCTCAATGGATACGGTAAAGGCAGTGCCGTAGGGTGATGTGTTCTCAGTGGTCATCATTGGAAGCTGAAGCTCCTCTACCCTTTCAGGGGTGAGGCTTAAACAGATAAGCCCCCGGCCGTATTTTGCCATAAAGTTTATTGCCTCAGGGGTTATCTTTTCAGCTGCCATACAGAGGTCGCCCTCGTTTTCCCTGTCTTCGTCATCCACAAGGATGACCATGCGGCCAGCCCTTATCTCCTCGATGGCCTCTTCAATGGTGTTGAATTTATATTTACTCCTCATAAAACCTCCATTATTTTAGGGTGTAGGGCATAGGGGGTAGCGTGTAGTATAAAGAGATTGTTTTTTAATACTCCCTACCCCCTACACCCTACCCCCTGTATTTTACAAAAATCCTCCTTCACTAAGGAGTTTCATGAGTCGTTTCTGTTTATCCTCCGTCTCTGTTTTGCCAAGAAATTTCTCAACATACTTACCTATTATATCAGTTTCGATATTAACGGTATCATTTGTTTTTTTAATACCGATAGTGGTTACCGCTGCTGTATGGGGGATAATCACCACCTTGAAGGAGTCCCTCTGCACATCAACCACCGTCAGGCTTATACCATCAACAGCCACAGAGCCCTTTTTTACAAGGTATCTTAAAACCTCTTCAGGGGCCTCTATCTCTATCTCAATGCTCTGGCCAAGGTCTGTTTTTTTTCTTATTTTGCCAACGCCGTCTATGTGTCCGGTTACTATATGCCCTCCGAGGGGATCAGTTGGCCTGAGTGCAGGCTCCAGGTTTACCATTGAGCCCTTCTTCAGTTGTCCAAGGTTGGTGGTCTTCATTGTCTCCATGGAGAGGTCAAATTTCATTACATTGCCATCTATCTCTGTTACTGTAAGACAGGTGCCATTTATGGATATACTGTCGCCAATTTCAGCCTCAGCCGAGACCTTCTCTGATGAGATATGAAGACGGGTAATGTCCCCTGCGGGATCAATCCTCTGTACTGTGCCCATCTCAACCACTATTCCTGTGAACATCTCATTCCTCTACATCAATGTCAAAATGGAGTTCGTACTGATAAAGACCAGCCAGGTCAACCACCTCTGACCAAGAGGTCGCAATGTTTACCCTGTTGTTTTGTATTGACACATAAATATCAGAGAGTTCAATTGGCACATTAAGTGTTACAGCACGCTCATAAAAGAGATTTTTGTACTTATCAGGTGATGTGTAACTAAGGCGAGCGATAGCCACTGCATCAGACTTCAGCGCCGCATATCTGTAGTAAGGGATGGCAAACTTATAGCCTACATAGGCAGAAATGATGAGTAAAACAATACATATATAGGGCCTTATGCCTCCACGGCTGTTCATACACACCTTCAGTGTATAATTTTACCTATCCTGTTCAGACGCGGGAGATGCCGTTTGCTGTCCCAGGACCAGTAAATAATAAAGGCCTTGCCTTTTACGTCCTTCAGGTCAACAAATCCCCAGTAACGACTGTCGTAACTGAGGTCACGGTTGTCGCCCATCACAAAGAGTTTTCCCTCAGGCACATAGATTGGGCCAAAGTTATCTCTGACATCCATACCAACAGGTCTTATATCATTGTCTACATGCTGAACATAGGGCTCATTAAGTCGCTTTCCGTTTACATAAACCACCTTGTCCCTTTCCTCAACCACATCCCCACCTACTCCAATTACCCTTTTTATAAAGTCCCTTGAAGGGTCTCTTGGGTATTTAAATACAATTATATCACCTCTTTGGGGTTTTCTGAAAACAAGAATTCTTTTATCACTGAAGGGGAGTTTTGTGCCATAGATAAACTTTGCCACCAGAAGGTGGTCTCCCACAAGGAGTGTGGGAATCATGGAGCCTGATGGAATCTTGAATGCCTGCACCACATAGGCCCTGATAATCAGGGCAAGTATTAACGCAGTGATCAGGGCCTCTGTGTATTCCCGAAACTTGCTTTTTGGAGCCTTCATTCCTTCACCCCCAGCACAGTGAGGAATGCCTCCTGGGGGACCTCTATTTTGCCAAGTTGTTTCATCCTCTTTTTGCCCTCCTTCTGTTTTTCAAGTAACTTCCTTTTTCTTGTAACATCTCCACCGTAGCACTTAGCAAGCACATCCTTTCTGAGGGGTTTTACTGTCTCCCTTGCAATAACCTTAGAGCCAATGGCAGCCTGTATGGCCACCTCAAAGAGCTGTCTTGGAATCACCTTCCTCAGTCTTTCCGTAACCTCTCTTCCGCGATAGTAGGCATTGTCTCTGTGCACTATTATACTCAAAGCATCCACTGCTTCGCCATTAAGCAGTATATCTAATTTAACAAGATCGGATTCCCTGTAACCAATAAACTCGTAATCCAGAGATGCATAACCCCTTGTAAGAGACTTCAAACGGTCATAAAAGTCCCATAGTATCTCGCTAAGCGGTAGTTCATAAACAACAAGTATCCTGTCTTTACTTATGTAATTAAACTCCTTCTGTATTCCCCTCTTTTCCTGACACAGACTCAATACATTTCCGATAAACTCCTGAGGTACGAATATGGATGCCTTCACAAAGGGCTCTTCAATACGGAGCGGCCTTTTTGGCATCTTTGAGGGATTGTCTATCAGGTGAACCTGCCCTTTTTCATCGGTTACCCTGTAGACCACTGTTGGAGCCGTGGTTATGATGTTTATACCGAACTCTCTTTCAATCCTTTCCTTTACAATCTCCATGTGCAATAGCCCAAGGAAGCCGCATCTGAAACCAAAGCCAAGGGCTGAGGAGCTTTCCTGTTCAAAACTGAAGGAACTGTCGTTAAGTCGTAGTTTTTCAAGCGCGTCCTTCAGGTCTTCGTACTGGGCAGTCTCCACAGGATAAAACCCGCAGAACACCATGGGTTTTACCTCTTTATAACCAGGGCAGGGCTCTGATGCAGGGTTTTCTGCATCCGTAATGGTATCGCCCACCTTTGTATCTCGCACATTTTTTATGCCTGCAATTATGTATCCCACCTCACCTGCCTGAAGTGCCTGTGTCTTTAGCATCTTTGGCGTAAATACTCCTACCTCAGAAACCTCATATTCCTTGCCGGTTGACATAACCAGAATCCTCTGGCCTGGCTTAACCCTGCCGTCAAATAATCTTACAAGCGCAACAACTCCACGATAATTGTCAAACCATGAGTCGAATATAAGGGCCTTAAGCGGTCTTTCTGGTGAGCCCTTTGGAGGGGGTATCTTTTTTACTATTGCCTCGAGTATCTCTTTTGTGCCCTGTCCTGTTTTGGCAGAGGCAACTATGGCATCCGAGCAGTCAAGACCAACCACATCCTCTATCTGCTCCTTTATCCTTTCAGGCTCTGCCTGTGGAAGGTCTATCTTGTTGATTACAGGTATTAGCTCAAGGTCGTTTTCAATTGCAAGATAGGCATTTGCAAGGGTCTGTGCCTCCACACCCTGGGTGGCATCAACCACCAGAAGTGCCCCTTCACAGGAGGCAAGGCTTCGGGATACCTCATAGGAGAAGTCCACATGCCCGGGGGTGTCAATAAGGTTTAGCACATATTCACTTCCGTCTTCGGCCCTGTACAGTAACCTTACAGCATGGGCCTTGATGGTAATGCCACGCTCTCGCTCCAGGTCCATTGAGTCAAGCACCTGCTCGGTCATCTCCCTCTCTGTCAGGGTGCCTGTGTACTCAAGCAACCTGTCAGCAAGGGTTGACTTGCCGTGGTCAATATGGGCAATTATGGAGAAGTTTCGAATGTTCTTCATAATAACTACAGGGTGTAGCGGGTAGCGTGTAGGGGGTAGTTATTAGTTTTGGGTGCATAATTCAACACTCCCTATCCCTTACCCCCTACCCCCTACACCCTACACCCTAAAATCATCGATGCTGCGCCTACCAGACCAGCGTCATCGCCAAGGCTGGCAGGCAGGAATTTTACATCCTCTATAAGGCTCCTGAAGGAGCGGCGATGTGCCTCTTTTTTTGCCTCCTCAACTATAATATTCCATGCCCCTACCAGTCCACCGCCGATTATCACGGCTTCAGGACTGAAGATGTTTACCAGTGAGGCAATGCCCACGCCAAGGTATCTTCCTGCCTCCTTAAGAGTCTCACGGGCAAGTATATCACCTTCAAGGGCAAAATTGTATATGTCTTCTGCCGTAATTTTATAGATATTTCCTTCACAGCATTGCCTTAGCATGCTGTCTTCACCCTTTTCCAGGGCATCTACCACCCTTGTTACCATTGCCCTTGCAGATGCGTATGACTCAAGACATCCGTTGTTTCCACAGAGGCATCTTATACCTTCTGCCTCAACAGTAATATGCCCCAGTTCTGCAGCCACATCAAGTAGCCTGCCGTTATGAATCACTCCACCGCCGATTCCTGTTCCAAGAGTTAACATAACAAAGCTATTGAGCCCTCTGCCTGCACCTGCCCAGTGCTCACCAAGTGCTGCGGCATTTGCATCGTTTTCTATAAATACAGGGATAGAAAATCTTTCCCCAAGTGCACCAGCAAGTTCCTTTCCCTCGGCCTCTTCAAGGTTTGGAGAATGAACAACCACCTGCCTGTCTCTGTCAATTACCCCTGCAATGGCAATTCCAATTCCTGCCACATCACTGCTCATCAGTTCAGAGACCATGGAGATCAGCCTCTCCAGCATATTGCCATCATGGGAGGGTTGTTTTCTTTTATCAATAACCTTTCCTGATGAGTCTACCAGGGCAACCCTCATATTTGTTCCACCAATATCCGCAGAAATAGCCTTTTGTTCTCTGACCATAGCCACCAGCTCTCCTTCTAATGATTCAGCAAGTCTTCAGCCCTTACCTCTGTTTTGTTTTTCTGATTTTTCATTCCCATCCAGGATGAAATCTTTAAGGATGGGACTAAGCGGCAGGGCCTTACAGTTTAATATTTTAACATAACAGAGTGGGCTACTTCTTTTCCCTGTCTTTTATGGCCTCTCTGACCACTTTTAGAATGTCCTCTGGTGTAAAGGGCTTTTCAATGTATTCATAGGCACCCCGTTTTATTGCCTGAACAGCAGTGCTGATGGTGCCATATCCGGTTATTATAATCACCTGTATATCAGGCCAGCGTTCTTTTATTATCTTCAGGACCTCAAGGCCATCCATGTCGGGCATCTTCAGGTCTGTTAGCACGATGTCAAACCTTTCCTTCTCAAGCAGCTCAATAGCCTCGTCTCCTCTTGATGTCAGAACCACCTCATAGCCCTCTGGCCTGAGCACCCTCTCACAGCTTACCCTTACAATTGCCTCATCATCTATTACCAGCACCCTTTCACCCATATTGCCTCCTTTCAGGGAAGAACCCTTCTGCCCTTTTGTCCTTTTATTGCCATTTTGATTTCATCAAAACAGGGCTCTTCAAGCAGAAGCCTTGTAAAGGCCCTCCCGATTTGATCTACGTGATGGGCATCAGATGACCATAGCCATGGAAGGTAAGAATAGGGGCTAAATCTTGTTTTTGCCTCTTCAGGGGCTGTTCTGAAAGAGATTTCAAGGGCATCAAAGGGCACATCAGGAGGTATAGTGCCAAGCCCGCTAATAATTCCATACAGGTCTCTGTCAATATGTGAGGGGATGGCAAGCCCCTGAAGGGAATGGATAAACTCCACCATCTCCTCCACTGTTTTATCTACGGCATCTATGAGAGACCGCTCGTTAAAGTGTATAAGCTGCCCCTCGGCATTAACCACAAGCTGTTCAAAGTGAAGGCGGCTGTTTTTCTCCACTGGTAGATAACTGTAAACAAGGTTTTGTAACTCTAAAGCGCTTTCATAATCCGGCATTATGGCAAGCAGGTGAATCTCTTCTTTTGTGGTAATCTCCATTGCTGGAAGCACCATGGTATCACTGGAGAGTGCTTTAAGAGCAGGGAAGTTTTCTACAGAGTTATGGTCAGCCACTGCAATAATATGCAGCCCCTCTTGTTTTGCCCTTTTTAATATTCTTTTAGGGGTCATGTCTATGTCTGCACAGGGGGAAAGGCAGGTGTGAATATGCAGATCTACACGGTATGTTTTTAGCATATTAACCCCCTTTCAGTGGCTTTTTTATATTGTATTTCTTCATAAGGGCATGAAAGTTGGGCCTCTGCATCCCAACATCCTCGGATGCACGGGTAATATTCCAGTTGTTTCTCTCAAGTGCATTAAGCACGAAGAGCCTCTCAACTGACTCGGTTACCTCCTGCCTGAGTTTTTTCTTTACCCTTTTTAGTTCCTCAGCAGTCAGGGGGACTGTTTGAACAGGTTCCTTTACAGGAAGGTCTATCTCGTGTATATCTATTATTTCACTGTCTGCAAGAAGAATTGCCCTCTGTATGGTGTTTTCAAGCTCCCTGACATTGCCTGGCCAGTCATAGTCAAGCAATTTTTGCATGGCTTCAGCGGTTATTGACCTGACCTCCTTATCAAGCTCTGCTGAATACTTCCTGATAAAATGATTTGCAAGAAGCGGTATATCCTCTTTTCTCTCCCTTAAAGGAGGGATATGAATTGGGAATATGTTAAGTCTGTAGAATAGGTCTTCCCTGAACTGTCCTGTCCTGACCATTTCACGAAGGTCACGGTTAGTTGCAGCCACCACCCTTATGTCTGCCTTTTTACTCTCCTTTGCCCCCAGGGCTCTATACTCCTTTTCCTGAAGGAGCCTCAGGAGTTTTGCCTGAAGCCCTACCGGGAGGTTACCAATCTCGTCAAGAAAGAGGGTGCCTCCGTCTGCTTCATCAATTAGTCCCTGTCTATGCTCAGTTGCACCAGTGAAGGAACCTTTTCTGTAACCAAAGAGTTCAGCCTCTAATAATTCACCTGGAATCAGTCCGCAGTCAACCACAACAAAGGGGGCATCCTTCCTTGGGCTGTTAAAATGTATAGCCCTGGCAACCAGTTCCTTACCGGTTCCACTTTCTCCTGTAATTAGAACCGTGGAAGAGCTGGGTGCCACCGTGCTTATTAGTTTGTACACATGCTCCATAGCCCTTGAGCCACCCACTATATTTTTTATATACTGGATGCCAAGGTGTTTTTTTAACGAGAGGTTTTCCCTTCTAAGCCTCCTTCTCTCAACTGCCCTGAACACAAGGGCACGAAGCTCATCAGGCCTGAAGGGTTTTTCAATATAGTCGTATGCACCAAGCCGCATTGCTTCTACTGCCGTATTCACGCTGCCATGACCTGTTATTATAATAACCTCAATATAAGGGTCGTACTCCTTAATCCTGCGCAACAACTCTACACCACTGAGGTCAGGCAGTCTGAGGTCTGACAGAACTATATGGATGTCCTTTTCCTCTATAAGTTCGAGGGCCCTGCAGGAATTTTCAGCTTCAATTACCTCAATCCCTTCAGGCTCAAGCACCTTTCTGCAAGAATCTCTTATAATGCTTTCGTCATCAACGATAAGGACAACGGTCTTCATTCTGCGCTGTCTTGTTTTACAGGCACTGGAAGTCTGATAAAAAAGCTGGTTCCCTTTCCCGGTGTGCTTCTCACTCTGATGTGTCCACCGTGCTTCTTTACGATTCCGTGACTTACTGAAAGACCCAGTCCGGTGCCCTTTCCAGGTGGCTTTGTGGTAAAGAAGGGCTCAAAGAGCCTGTCCATATATTCTTCAGGAATACCAGTGCCCGTATCGGTAAACTCAATTTCAACATAGTCATGATCGTCGACCTTAGTGAGCCTGGTAGCAATAGTGATACTTCCACGGTCGTTCATTGCATCAGCGGCATTAATAAGAAGGTTCATAAATACCTGTTCAAGCTGAGAGGCATCACCCCGAATATCTGGAAGTCCTGGTGTTAGTTCAGTGGAAAGCCTGATGTTATGAAACTTTGCCTGGTTGCGAACTATACCCACTGTGTGGCTGATAACATTGTTGATATTTATGTCGGTTCTTTCAGATGGGAGTGCCCTGGAGAAGCCCAAAAGCCCCTTTATGATTTTTGAGCATCTTTCAGCCTGCTCTATTATTACCTCCAGGTCCTCTCTGTCCATCCTGTTTTCAGGAGGTAATCGCTTCAGCAAAAGGTGTGCAAAGGTAACAATACCCGTAAGCGGACTGTTAAGCTCATGTGCTACTCCTGCAGCCATTCTGCCAAGAGAGGCTAATTTTTCAGTATGAACAAGCTGTTCCTGACCTCTTCTTATCTCTTCTGTCTTCTTTGCCACCTCTTTTTCAAGCTCCTTTGCCCAGTTCTCTAACCTTTCCCTTGATGTTTTAAGCTCTCTGGTCATACTGTTGAAGGCACGGGCAAGCATGCCTATTTCATCTTTTCTATCAATATCAATCTGAAAGTCGAGAGCCCCTTTAGATACCCTCTGGAGGGCATCGGCAAGTATATAAAGAGGTCCTATCACTATCTTCCAGAGCACAACACAGAGTATTACACAGAAAAATATTGTGAATATCAATCCTGCCAGCAGGGTGAATATCTTTTGCTGCCTCATCTTGGTATCAAGAGGCGAAAGACTGTATCGGGCCTCAAGTATACCCAGTATTTTCTTATTTTGGAGATGAAAGTGACAGGTTGCGTTATAGCACCGAGGCTGGTTCTGGATAGGGGTTGTAAAAACCATAACACGGCCATTTTTAGTCTTCTCTATAAGCCAGCATGAACCTGTCAGTTTAATATTATTGTTATGATTTTTATGGCAGGTTATGCAGGATGTGGAGGAGTTCTTAAGTTTTTTGTTCAGCTGTTTTCTGTTAGAAGAAAATTTTACCTTTCCGTCAGGGTGGCTATAGATACTAATAGATGAGATGTCAACAACCTTGCAAACCCTGTTAAGGGTTTCATAAATACTTCCACGGTCATTTCTTATCATGCTTTTTTCCAGAGCCTTTTCTATCAATTCACTGTAGCCTGCGTAGTAGGTGAGAGAATAATTAATGAATTCCTTTTGTCCTCTTATTATTATCATGTACCAGAAGAAACCACTTCCGATTAAAACCAGAACACCTATTGCAAGTATTAATTTCAGACTGAGGGAGTTTTTTGTTTTCTTTTTTAAAAGATCCCTGGCAAATGGGAGAAAGTTTCTTGAACTCATCTTTTAAAACCGTCTAAGGTCTTCCTTATCTCTTCAAGCCTGAAGGGTTTCTTAAGTAGCACTGCTCCTGTAGAAAGGAGTTTGTTCTCCATCTCTTCATCCAGTATTGCCCCTGTAATAAGTACAAACCTTTCAGAGAGCTCTGGTTTAAAGTTTCTTATCCTTCTTAGTACCTCGTCCCCCTTAATATCCGGCATCTTCCAGTCACTGAATACTGCAAAATAGTCGTTATTGTTAATCAACTCCAGTCCCTTTGTGCTGCTTTCAGCAATGTGTGTTTCGTAGCCAAGGTCTGTGATATAGGCAGAGAGAACCTCTGCAACATCCGGGTCGTCATCGATAATCAATACAGTTGGTTGCTCCATCCATTAGCCCTCCTCTCTGTTGGTTCTGTCCCCCCTGGGGAAAGAGATATTGACTATTATACCACCTTCGGGTCTGTTTTTTATAAAAATATCACCGCCATGGGCCTTTACAATAGAGTAGGTGATTGAAAGCCCCAGGCCCGTTCCCTTTCCCACATCCTTGGTTGTGAAAAAGGGTTCAAACACTCTGCTCAGATTTTCTTCCGGTATGCCCGGGCCGTTGTCAATTATATCAATGTAGACCCTGTTATTGTCGTGATAGGTTTTAACCGTTATTTCTCTGTAACCCTCTTTCTCCACCACTGCATCATGGGCGTTTTTCAGGATATTAAGAAGCACCTGACCAATCTGTGTCTTGTCTCCGAGTATAGAGGGCAGAGAGCTATCGTATTGCCTTTTCAATACCACGGCATCGGAGCGGAGTTCATAGGCAATCAGGTCTATTATCTGGTCTGAAATCCTGTTCAGATCCAGAATATTCTGCTCTGGTGCCCTCTTTCGGGCAAATTCCAGGAGGTTTGATATAATGTTTGCTGCCCTGGTTGCTGACTGGAATATCTTTTCAAGCCTCTTTTTGTCCTTGTCTTTTAGCTCATTGCTCTGTAACATCAGTTCAGAATACCCCACCACTACAGACAGTGGATTGTTTATCTCGTGGGCAATACCTGCTACAAGCTCGCCAAGGGCTACCAGTTTTTCTGTCTGAAAGGCCCGTTCTTCATATTCCTTCTCCTTTGTTATGTCACGGCCCAACCAGATGCATCCGGTAATTGAGCCATCTCTGTCAAAAAGCGGGTAGGTCTTGACAGACAGCACGAGGTCCTTACCGTATAGCTGTTTCTCAGCAGAGCTCCCCCTGTTGATTGCATCCTTTACCACACATTCATCTTTGCAGTCAAAGGGCTGGCATACCTTATCGAAGATAGTTTTTCCTTCCGAGTCCTGCCCGAAAAAGTTTTTGAAAGAGCGACTTGCGATAAGAATCATTCCGTTTCTGTCACAAAGCGCCATCATCTCATCTATGGAGTCAAAGGCAAGCTTCCAGTTTTTTGCCCAGTTGGTGAGCTTTTCCTCCTTTATCTTGATGTCCTGTTGCAGTGTTTCAAAGGCCTCGCCTATGATTTTGAATTCATCGGTAAAAAGCCTTCTGTTTACAGGGACCCCCTTTGATACATCATCTGTGGCTTTTATTACATTATTTATGGTACTTTCAGCTTTCCTGAATACAAGATAGTTCAGAAAGGCAAAAAACAGCAGGAATGTACCCACTGAGGCAAAGAATGACACAAAGAGCCTTTCTGAGAGATTAAGTGCTACTTCAGAGCGCCTCTGTACAAGGTCCTGTCCGGCAGTGGCTGCCTCAAATGTAAGTTCACGAAGCCTGTTTATAAGGGCTGCATTTAAAGGGTCGTCCTCTAAAAGATTAACAAGCCTTTTTATACTTTTTATTTTTATATCGCCATCCCTGCCGTGATGACACCTGTCACACTTTTTCAGGGTGTTTTTTATCAGGGTAAAGTTTGCAACAGTCTGGGTTTTAGAAAAGATTTCCACATTCTGGAATAGATTATCCCTTACCCTCATGCTTTCACTGGCATCGATTACAAAATGGAGGGTATGGTGAATCTTGTTTAGATTTACATAAGTCAGAACAGCACCGGATAAAATGATAGTCAGAAAAATCACGAACTGGATATATAAATATCGCCTCATGGGGATATTTTAGCATTTTTTTATATTTTATGAAGAATTAAAGGATTTGACCACAGTCAATTTTTTGTTGACTTATTCTGCAATTTATAATATAATTCATGAAAAAATGTTTAGAAACTCTGCAACTATTAATGCAGCCGGTTTTACTGGCTTAAAATCATTTATCCTCTGGGGCAATGTGCTTTAGGGGAAGGAGGTGCTCATGAAACGATTTCTTGTCTTTATTCTTGCCCTCCTCCTGATGCTTCCTGCCACGAGTTTTGCTGTCTCACAGGAAGAGCTGATGCAGAAGATCCAGGACCTCTCCAGACAGCTTGAGCAGCTTAAGAAGCAGATGGAGGAGATGCAGAACCAGCAGATGCAGCAGCAGGCTGACATCATGGATGCAAAGGACCAGGCAAAGGAAGTCAAAGACAAACTTGGCTGGCTCACCATTGGTGGTGATTACCGCTTCAGAATGGACTCGCTTAAGGGTAAGGTACATGAGAATTTCAATTTTCCAAGTTATGAAAATACACTTTTTCAATTCTGGCAGGTTCATGCAATGATGGGAGATATAAGCGACTCTGGCATGACTGCAAACGGATATCCTGTATTTTCTACACAATTGTCGTCTCCAAATGAGTTAAAGAATAATCAAAACATTTATCAACCTGACTATGATGTAAAGAACGATATAATGATGCTAAACAGATTCAGGCTTAATATCAAGGCACAAGCTACAGAGAACATCGCTGTAAAGGCAAGGCTTGCCATGTACAAGGTCTGGGGCCATGAGACATCTGCACCAGTAACATCAGAGGGCTACTTTGCTGACAGGATGTCAACAGGTGGTGCACCTTTTGATGGACAAACAGGACACCTTCCTGAAGACAACAAGTTAGTAGTTGATTATGCCTATGCTACATGGTCAAACATCTTTGACCTGCCTGTGTGGTTTTCAGTTGGTAGAAGACCTTCCACAGAGGGGCTTCCCACAAACATAAGGCAGAACAGAGAAAAGGTTGGCACAGCAGGTGTTCCAGGTCTTATGATTGACTATGCATTTGATGGTCTCACCCTGGGTGTGGCACCTGACATTGAGATGCTGCCAGGCTTTTACGCAAAGGTATGTTATGGTAAAGGCTTTGATAGCGGTTTTAGAACAGATATCCCTGGTGACAGCACGCCAAAGGATGTAAACTTTGTCGGTGTAAACATTGTGCCTGTGGATACTGATACTCTTCATGTAGAGCTTCAGTGGGACAGGGCATTTGATATATTTGATACCTTCCCTGATTCAGGAGTAAAGGCCAATCTTGGTGATATAGACCAGTATGGTCTTACTGCAACCTATTTACTTGACAATATAGGCCCTGGTTCTCTTAATCTTTTTGCTTCTGCTGCAATCTCTAAGACTCATCCATCCGATGAGATGTTAAGAATGAACATATTAACAAATGATCCTAATGCTACAGGTGACCCTACAGGGCAGACTTTGCTTTATATACAGAATCAGCCAATGGCAGGGCTTCTTTATGACTACGGCGATGAAAAGAAGTCACATACTGGCAATGCCTTTTATGTTGGTGCAAGGTATGATCTTAATACAGGCACCAAGATAGGGCTTGAATACAACCATGGTTCCAAAAACTGGATAACCTTTGGTCCTGCATCCGATGACCTCTGGACAAACAAGCTTGGCACCCGTGGTGATGTTTACGAGGCATACCTGATACAGGAGCTTCCTGAGATGCCAATTGCAAGAATGGGCAAGGCATTCTTCAGGCTTGGTTATCAGTACTACAAATTCAAATACACGGGTAGTAATTCCTGGATAGGAACACCTAAGAAGATTGACGACCTGAACAATACAAGTAATCCTCAGTTTATGGCTCCGCTAAAACATGCTCAGGACATATACTTTACCTTTGATGTAATGTTCTAACCCTCCTGTTTAGGCAGTATAAATAATTAAGGGAAGGTCAGCAGTGACCTTCCCTTTTTTTATAACTACAAATCCTAAATACCAGTTTATCAATTTCCAGAACCTTCTGCTCTTCCTAACTTCTGCGCTTCTGCTCTATCTTAACCACAGAGGACACCGAGAGCACAGAGTAATCTTCAATCTGACATCCCAAACCCAACCTCCAACCTGCTTTTCACTCCCTGCCCGCTACCCCCTACACCCTGTCTTTTTCTCCCATCCAGGGAGATTAATCTATGCCGCCTCAGCAGGGCACATAATTGATGGCATAGCCATGAAGCACAAAGGCATGCTTCAGGCTCTTTTTCTCCTCAGGGCTAAGGTAGGCATAGGCAGCCCTTGCCTTTTCAGGTGATGCGTCCTTTGTGCAAATATATCTGTAAAGCTTTTTCTTCAGGTCCTTTCGGATCTGTGCATCTCTTAAAACCCGTCTGAAGTCTCCGGTATCACAGAGCCTGAGTTTCAGTGATTTTTCCTGCCTGCCGAAATAATAGGCCCTGTTTCCTTTACTTATAATAAAGGATGTCTTTTCAGTACTTGCACAGGCTGTAAGAAAAACCGCTATCCCTATTGCTATAGCCATTAAACTCCTTTTCATTTAGCGCCTCCTAAAAGAATATGGACTTTGTTTTTAAACTCCTTTGACTCAAAGTCCTGAACCCCTTCCAACTTCTCCACTATATGCCCATTTCTGTCAATTATATATGTCATGGGCAGAACACTGACCACATATTTTTCCACAAAAAGGTCACCCTTTTTATCTATCAGCACTGGATATGAAACAGGATGTTTTTTTAGAAATCTCTTTACTAATTCATCATCCCTGTCGCTTGAAATTCCAAGCACTATCAAACCATTTCCTTTATATTCCCTGAAAAGGGCATCAAGGGAGGGCATTTCTTTTATACAGGCCCCACACCAGGTAGCCCAGAAGTTCAGTATAACAACCTTTCCCCTTAACTCAGAGAGCCTGTATTTTTTGCCTGTTAAAGAGGTGAGGGTGAAATCTGGTGCAACCGATGCATGTGTGGTAAGAGAGAAGAAGAGAATGAGAGATATAATAAGTACTGTTTTTTTCATTTGTAAACCTTTCACTTTGTTTATTAACAATATTATAACATAGTCCCTGGTCATAAAGACAGAAAAATCGACTACAGTATACAAAATTGATAGGCTTTGGTGTATAATTAAAATAATACAAAAAAGGCTGTTTTACAGCCATAAGACAGAAAGGGGCCATTAGGGGGGCCTCGAAAAAAAAACACAAGGAGGTAACGATGGCAGGCGAAGGTGTACTGTCGCAGTTTATTGGTGTCCTTTTTAATCCTTTTAGGTTTTACTCCTCAATGCCTAAAAAAGGTGGTTTTGGTGGGCCGATCAGGTTTTTTCTGCTATTTTCCTCTGTTGGTCTTCTTATTAATATCCTTGGCACTTCATTAATGTTTGGTAATCCATCCATAAAGGATGTGCCTTTGCTGTTTTTCTCGATTGAGGCGGGGATCTTCCTTGGTGGTTTTATTGCAGCCTTTCTGCTTCATCTGGTATGGAAGGTTCTTGGTACCGAAGAGAGCTATGAGACCTCTTACCGGGCCTTTGCATACACTGCTGCTATAAGTCCAGTGACTTCTATAATTGCCTTTTTGCCAAACATAGGTATTGCCCTTGCAATGGCATGGGTGTTTTTGCTTCTAATTGTGGCATCAAGCAGGGTTCACGGTATAAAGCAGCCTCTGGCTGTGGCGGTCTGGGGTGTTGTTGGTGCACTTATGATTATGCTTACTTTAAGCTATGAGCTTGGTTACAGGGGTACTGTATCATTTATTGCTAAATCAGCAAACAATACAGCTACTGCAGCTCAGCACTCACAGCGGTAATTTTTTAATACTTAAAGCAACCCGGCAGGCCTCTAACATACTTGAGGGGTCTGCCAGAGCCTTCCATGCAATGTCATAGGCTGTGCCGTGGTCAGGAGATGTGCGAATTATGGGAAGGCCCACTGTAAGGTTGACCCCCTTTTCAAAGGCTATCATCTTCAGTGGGGCAAGTCCCTGGTCGTGATACATTGAAACCACTATATCCAGCTCTCCCCTGTAAGCCCGATGAAAGATTATATCAGGCGGATAGGGACCTGAAAGCTCAATGCCCTCATCCTGCGACTTTTTGATGGCAGGTGCTATAATCTCTAATTCCTCTTTGCCGAGTACGCCTGCCTCACCTGCATGGGGATTAAGACCTGCCACTCCGATGCGGGGATTAGCAATACCAAGCATTTCAGCGGTCATACGGGCAAGCCTGAATTTTCTGACTAATAAATCAACAGTTATGAGTTCTGGAACCTTTCGAAGGGGAACATGGGTAGTAGCAAGCAATACCCTTAGTGGCCCGCCAATTAATACCATTGCAAAATCCTCTGTGCCGGTAAGCTCTGCAAGCAACTCTGTATGTCCGGGCCATTTGAGTCCTGCCATCTGTAGGGCCTTCTTTGATATAGGTGCCGTTACCATGGCATAGTATTTTCCTTCCAGACAGCCTGAAACAGCATGCTTTATATATTTGTATGCGGCCAATCCTGCAGCAGCGGTTGGTTCTGCTTTTTTGAAATCCTTAACTCTGAAGACATCTTCAATGACCAGGCTCTCAGTGTCTACTCCTGTGAGCTGCGCAGCGTCCTCTATTACATCTCTGTCGCCAATGATCACTGGCTCCACCTCTGATGATCTCACTGACAGGGCAGCCTTTATTGCTATCTCAGGGCCAATGCCCCCTGCATCACCCATTGTTATGGCAAGTCTCTTCATTTCAGCTCTGAAACCTCATTCTGATAAATCTGAAATCTAAAATCTGAAATCCTAAATAGTTTATAATATCTTTCCATGAAATTCACATTGATAAAGACAGACGGACAGGCAAGGGCAGGGGTGATAGAGACAAAAAGGGGTATTGTTTTGACACCCCAGTTTATGCCTGTGGGCACTCAGGGCACGGTAAAGGCCATGACCACAGACGAACTTAAAGGGCTTGGCGCAGAGATTATTCTTTCAAACACCTATCATCTTTATCTAAGGCCAGGACACAGGACGATTGAAAAACTTGGTGGACTGCACAGATTCATAAACTGGCAGGGTCCCATACTTACAGACAGTGGTGGATTTCAGGTCTACAGCCTCTCCAGGCTCAGAAAAATCACCGAAGAGGGAGTAGAATTCAGCTCTCATATTGACGGCTCCCGCCATTTTCTTACCCCTGAGCTTTCCATCCGTGTGCAGCATGCACTTGGTGCGGATATCATAATGTGTTTTGACGAATGCACCCCCTATCCTGCCACCTATGAGTATGCCAGAAGCTCACTTGAGCTTACTACCAGATGGGCTAAACGATGTAAAGATGCCCACAAAGAGGGTTCACAGGGACAGGCACTTTTCGGGATTGTCCAGGGTAGTGTTTACAGAGACCTCAGAAAAAGGAGCCTTGAGGAGCTGTTGGATATTGATTTTGACGGTTATGCAGTAGGTGGGCTTAGTGTGGGGGAGCCAAAGGCCGAGATGTATGAGATAATACACTACATAACCCCTCTTATGCCTGCTGATAGGCCAAGATATCTGATGGGGATAGGAGACCTGATCGATGTGCTTGAGGCGGTTGAGGCAGGCTTTGATATATTTGACTGTGTGATGCCTACCCGTAATGCAAGAAATGGCACACTCTTTACCTCTCAGGGGAGGGTTAGCATAAAGAGAGCAGAGTTTAAAGATGATTTATCTCCAGTTGACCCTTTATGTACCTGTTATACCTGCAGGCATTACTCAAAAGGCTATTTAAGACACCTGTATCTCGCAAGGGAAATACTTTCAATGCGGCTTAATACGATTCACAATTTACACTTTTATCTGGAATTTTTCAGAAAAATGAGAAAGGCCATCATGGAAAAAAGATTCAAGGAGTTCAAGAGACAGTGGGTTGAGATACTCAGGATGAATTTTCATTTAGATTGAGGTTGTATTTCTTGATCTTGTTTCTTACTGTATTTCTGTTTAATCCGAGCATATTTGATGCCCTGAGCTGATTACCACCTGTTTCCTCTATAGCAAGCTTAAGGAGAGCCTTTTCTACCTCTGAGACCACTATCTCATACAGAGGTACATTGCCTACTCTATTAATGTGACTTAAATAGCCCTGGAGTTTTCTCCTCAGGAAGTCTTCAAGGCTGCAGGAGTAAAACTCCCTGTCCTGGCACATCAATCGTCTGACATTTTCAGCCCTTTTTATTACAGCCTCAAGCTCTTCAGGCCTGATGGGTTTGAAGATATACATAAAGGCATTGTTTATAAGTGCCTCAACTCCGGTCTTACGGTCTTCCTCTTTAACCACCACTATGTTGAGCATACCGTGGTTAAGGGTGTTAAGGCTTTCCAGACACTCCAGGCAATTGCCGTCAGGCAGGCTACAGTCTATTATGCTTATCTGCAGGTCCTTTGATGCCTTTACTGCAGTACGAATGTCTTTCTTTATAATAAGACCAATACCCAGCGATTTAGCAACTGATTTAACTAAATCAATGGTCTGTCTGTCTGAACTGACAACTAAAATCTCTTCTTTTTCTGGCACCTGATAGCCCCACTTTAATTATATGCCAAAATAAGTTAAAATATATAGAAACTCTTAAACAAAGGAGGTGTTTTATTATGCCAATTTATGAATATACATGTCTGAGCTGTGGTAAAAGCTTCTCACTTCTTCAGAAGGTCGGAAGCACTGAAAAGGATACCACATGTCCCCATTGTGGTGCAAGTGAGGTTAAAAAGATGATGTCTGCCTTCTCATGCTCTGTGGGTTTTAGTGGTTCTTCAGGCGGTGGTTTTTCAGCTCCTACCTGAGGCCCATCTTCCTGCTGAGCAGTTAGCTCAGCCTGTATCCAAGACGCTCTACAGAATCGGTTACTATCTTTTTTACCGAGTTTTCGTCAATAAGGCGGTCGTCATAATCAACCACAATACGGCCGCCTTCTGCTTCAACTGCATTAATTCCCTTGAGCCCACCGATGAATTTTTTAAGAGCTTGAGAGCATTCGATACAATACATTCCATCAACATTAAAGTAAACCTTTGCCATATCTATATTTTACATCAAAAAAATAAACTTGTCTCTTTTTTTTAATTAATGGAATAATATTTAATCCAATGAAAAAGGATATTGAACAGATAGCAAGGGGTATCAGACTTTTGATACTGGATGTAGACGGTGTATTAACCGATGGCTCCATAGTGCTTGACAACGAGGGCAATGAGCTAAAGAGCTTCCATGTAAGGGATGGCCACGGCATTAAGCTCCTTATCAGGCATGGGGTTGAGGTAGCCATTATAACAGGGAGGGTCTCCAGGGTTGTTCAGCGAAGGGCACAGGAGCTTGGGATTAAAGAGGTCTATCAGAAGTGCTATGATAAGGTTGTGGCCTATGAAAAGATAAAGGAAACCCTTTCTGTAAAAGACAATGAAATAGCATATATGGGCGACGATATTGTGGATATTCCTGTTATGAAAAGGGTGGGACTGCCTGTGGCTGTGGCTGATGCACATGAAGATGCTAAACGATATGCCACTTTTGTAACAAAGAACAGAGGAGGCAGAGGGGCGGTAAGAGAGCTTGCAGAGGTAATTCTTAAAGCAAAGGGTCACTGGGAGGATATATTAAGTGGGTATGCCGACACTTAATATTCCTACCGCCCTTACCTTAAGCAGGATACTGCTTATACCTGTATTCTTATTTACGGCTCCTGAGCATCCAGTTTGGGGTGTGGTTTTATTCTCTATTGCATCTGCCACTGATTTTCTTGATGGCTACATTGCAAGGCGGACAGGTCAGATTACAAAATTCGGTATAATATTAGACCCCATAGCAGATAAATTTCTTGTTATATCAGCCCTGATAATGCTTGTGGAACTCGGCAGTCTGAGTGCCTTTGTTGCAATAGTTATAGTCATAAGGGAGTTTCTGGTAACTGCGTTAAGGGTTGCAGCATTGACAAAGAATATCGTGATTCCTGCTGAACGGGGTGGTAAGATAAAGACAACTTTGCAAATTTTTGCTATAATTTTCTTAATTCTGAAGGATTCCCTGTTGGGTATAGACCTGTTCCCGCTGGGAACTCTGTTGATATGGGCAGCCATGGTAATGGCTGTTATTTCTGGTATAAACTATACCATAGGTTTCTGGAGAAAGATATCGTAGAGGCAGGTACGAGGTATGGAATATTTAATTGTGCTTCTTGGCTATTTGTTTGGCTCAGTACCCTTTGGTTTGTTGATTGCAAAAGCACGGGGTATTGACTTACGGAGAGTAGGAAGCGGTAATATTGGCACTACTAATGTCTTACGGGCTGTGGGTAAAAAGGAGGCATTGATTACCCTGCTTGCCGATATACTGAAGGGAACTGTTCCTGTTGTACTTGCACGAACCTTAACTGGTGATGATACATTGGTTGCCCTTACAGCAGCAGCCGCTGTTCTGGGGCACGACTTTCCCGTGTTTTTAAGATTTAAGGGTGGAAAGGGTGTAGCGACTTCGATAGGTGTGATGCTCGGGGTAAGTCCTTTTCTGGGGTTGTTGCTGATAGTGGTATGGGTGCTTACGGCTTTGCTTTTTAAATACTCCTCTCTCAGTGCTCTTACTGCCTTTGGTGTGCTTTTTGTTTTTTCTTTTGTACCGTCCTTTCCAGAACCTATAAAGGCCCTCATGATTATTCTGCCTGCGCTGATTTATGTTAAACACAGGGCTAATATACAGAGATTGCTTCAGGGGGTGGAACCAAAGTTGGGACAGAAGGCCTGAAGGAGGGAGTAACAATATGAAGAGGCTTTTTGCACTGGTGATAATGCTTTATACGCTGGCCTGCATCCATTATGTTTATGCAGATGATTATGGGCTTGAATATGTTAAGTTGGGCCTCCATGAATCTAACAGTTTAAAGCCTGCTGAAGGGCTTATGAAAAGCGATAGGCTGTTTTTAGAGATAGCAAAAAAAAATAATAAACCCGAACTAAAAAGCAAATTCAGGGCGCTTTATTTTTATGGTAAGGCAGTATATTACTATCTAAAAAGCTCCTATGGCGCCTATAACATATTAACTCTTTTTTTTATCTCCCTTCTGGTTGCCCTGTTTTTTTCTATCTTTATGCTTTCGCTTTCTCGACTAATAGCGGATTCGCCACTTTTTGTACATGAAATTGCGGAGGCCCCAATAAAGCTTATATATCTTATACCTGTCGTGTTAGGTGTGCTTGATGTTAGATTCATGCTCTTAGCCCTGCTTTTTACAATATCCTTTCATTTAACAGACAAACAAAGGAAGACACTTATAGCACTGATGGTTGTTATTTTTCTGTCCTATTTCCTTTATGACTACGAAAATGTGCTTTTAAGAGAAAAAAACAGCCTGCCTTCAAGGGCTGTAGAGTTAGTTAACTCCAGCAAAAGCAATATACCTGCAATGACATCGCTTAACAGGACAGGTGTGTTTGAGGAAGAATTTTCCCATGGCCTTTCTTTGCTTAAGGAACATAAACCTGAAAGAGCAATCAATGTTTTCAGCTCAGCTGCCAGCAGATTTGATGACCCCCGTATTTATGTAAACCTTGGCTATCTATACGCAATCAAAGGACAGACAAAAAAAGCCGAGGAAAACTTTAATAAAGCGATTAACAGGTCTGCAACAGCCTCTGCCTATTATAATTTAAGCATACTTTCGTCAGAGAAACTGGATTTCAAGCAGGCCGATGAATACTTCCTTAAGGCAGTTAAACTTGATTTTCAAAGGGTCACTGCTTTCAGAGAGAGCAATGGCGAAATCTCTACTGCACACTATATGTTTGATCAATTAAGCAATTCAGAGGTGTTCAGGTATATACTTGACAGGACATATAACAGGTTTAAACCACAAAAGACCACCTTGTATAGCATAATTTATGCAATACTGTTGATTATTGTCATCATGCTTTCAGGTAAAAAATACAAGCACAGGGCGATTAAATGTCCGAAGTGCGGAAAGATACATTGTATCCGCTGTGAGCGGCACATCTACTGGAACGGCCTTTGTGGAAGTTGTTATTCTGCACTTGTAAGCTTTCAGGCAGAGCCTGCAGAGAGGATAAAGGTGATACTGAAGACCTATGATTTTTCAAGACGACAGAGAATGATAAAAGGCCTTTTTTCCTTTTTCGTCCCAGGATTTCTGCTAATGCAGGGTGAGAGGATGCTCAAAGGGCTGAGCCATACATTCCTGTTTGCCTTTTTCATGGTTCTTGCAATATTAAGCACCATCGTTGAGCCCCTCTATCTAAAGGGTATATATCTCTGGATCACCTACCCATCAGTGTTGTTAACAGCGTTTATTTATTTATACAGTACTCTGTACACCTTTAAGAGAGTGAGGAAGGGATGGCTTTAGAGGGAAGTATAAAAGAGTTCGGCCTTGCAGATATACTTCAGCTTCTGTATTTTCAGAAGAAAACAGGCATACTCAGGGTGGAAGGCCCCTTTGATACGGTGAGCATCTATTTTAAAGATGGAAACATAGTGGGCACCAAATCTCTTAAAAGGCCCGAGGACATGAGGGTTGGAAGGATACTGGTTAAAAAGGGTTACATAACAGAGGAGATGCTTTCAGAGGCCCTGAAGGAGCATAAGCAACGCAACATAAAGCTTGGAGATGTCCTTCTTGAGAAACAACTGGTTGATATAGAAGTGCTCAGGGAGACCCTGACCCGCCAGGTTACCGAACAGATTGTACATCTCTTTTCCTGGAAGGAGGGCTCCTATGTGTTCAGACCCAGTGAGGTTAAGACCGATTCAAGGCTTGAGCTTTCCCTTGATACCCAGCACCTGCTGATGGAGGGATTAAGGATTGTTGATGAATGGTCAGTGGTAGAAGGAAAGATAACAATAGATACTGTTTTCAGAAAGACTCATAAAACAGAGCTTGAAGAGTACACAAAGGATCTGGATGACATTGAGCTGTATTTGCTCTCATTTATTGATGGAGAAAGTGATGTGGGTACCATTACTGAGGTGGCTGCTCTGGATGACCTGGATGTATCAAGGGCACTTATAAAACTTAAAGACAGGGGTTTAATTGAGGAGGTAGAGGAAGCAGAGACAGTGGTGCCTGTTGAATCAGTGTCTGTCCCCCGTCCAGCAAGCAGAATTTTGTTATACATACTGTTGGTTTTACTCATTGCGGTTATCTCATATATCCCTGCAAAAGGGTTTGTTTTTCAATTTCTACAGGCAAAGAGAGTCATGCAGACATCCGAGAAAGTGGAGGCTATCAGACTTAAAATAGAAGCAGAAAGATTAAAAAAGGGTAGTTTTCCTTTAAACATAACACCCTCGAAAGATGAATGGGGTGAAGAGATAGTCTATAAAAGGCTCAATGAAAACAGCTATACCCTTTTCAGTAAAGGCCCTGACAGAAAGGAAGGAACCGAAGATGACATCTACTGAGAAGAAGGCCCTGGTTCTGTTAAGTGGAGGTGTGGACTCATCGACCACCCTTGCAATTGCAAGGGCTGAGGGCTATCAGTGTTATGCCCTGAGTTTTGATTATGCCCAGCGCCACAGGGTTGAGCTTGAGGCTGCAAGGCGTGTGGCACAGGCCCTTGGGGTACAGAGGCATCTCATCATCAGGTTTGACCTTTCAGAGATTGGGGGCTCTGCCCTTACCGAGAAGGAGATATCTGTACCAAAGGACAGGGAGGAAGATCAGTCGATACCTGTAACCTATGTGCCTGCTCGAAATACCATATTTCTTTCCTTTGCACTGTCATGGGCAGAGGTAGTGGGGGCTGAGGATATCTTTATTGGTGCTAATTCAGTGGACTACAGTGGATATCCTGACTGCCGTCCCGAGTATCTGAGGGCCTTTGAGGAGATGGCAAACCTTGCCACAAAGGTAGCTGTTGAGGGCAGGATGAAATTTAAGATAAAGGCCCCTCTTCTGTACATGACCAAGGCAGAGATAATAAAACGGGGTATCGAGCTCGGGCTTGATTATTCACTTACCTGGAGTTGCTATGACCCCACGCCCGAGGGAAGACCCTGTGGTCACTGCGATAGCTGCCTATTCCGTGCAAAGGGCTTTAAAGAAGCAGGTGTAGAAGACCCCCTCATCTCAAATAAATAGAAGACACCATCAGGCTGTGTATTCAGACGCAAACCCCCTCTTGTTGTCTTATAACCCCCTGCTGGTTGACTCCTTCAAGCAGGGCCTTTACAGTCTTTCCGGTCAAAGGGTCAATAAACTCTCCAGCAATGTCGCTAAGGGGTTTCAGCACAAAAGCACGCTCCCTGAGGTATGGGTGGGGCACGGTAAGGGCAGGTTCATTGATAATCCTTGTTCCGTAAAAAAGTATATCCAGGTCTATCACCCTGGGGCCCCAGTGAAAGGTCTCCTTTCTGCCCAGTTTCTCCTCTATGCCTTTGAGGCACTCAAGTAGCCTTAAGGGTTCAAGACTGGTTCTACAGTAAAGAACAAGGTTTAAAAAAGGGGGTTGCCCTTCAACCCCCCAGGGTTTGGTCTCATAGAGGGGTGATATTTTTATTATCTGGATGCCCTGTTTTTTAAGCTCCCTGATGGCCTCTTTGAGGTTTTTTCTTCTGTCGCCAAGATTTGAGCCAGCTCCTATGTAGACATCCTCCATGCTACAGGACCTTTTTCAACCTCTCAGTGGCCTCCTTAATCCTTTCAACTCCCACGGTCAGGGCAAACCTGATGTATCCCTCGCCAGGCTCACCAAAGCCATTGCCAGGGGTGCCCAGAATACCGGCCTTTTCAAGAAGCATTATGGTGAAGTCCTCAGAGCTGTATCCCTCCGGTACCTTTGTCCAGAGATAAAAGGTCGCCTCAGGTTTGAATGCCCGAAGGCCAACGCTCTTAAGCCCTTCGTACAGGGCATCTCGCCTTTGCTGATAGGTGTTTCTTATCTCCTCAAGCACAGAGTCATCACTCTGAAGGGCTACTATGGATGCCTCCTGTATTGCCTGAAAAACACCTGAGTCTATGTTGGTCTTTATCTTTCCAAGTCCGGCTATTACATCGCTGTTACCCACAGCATAACCGATTCGCCAGCCCGTCATGTTGTAGGTCTTTGAAAGGGAGTGAAATTCTACTCCAACATCTTTAGCGCCTTTAACCTGCATAAAACTCAGGGGCCTTTTTCCGTCAAAGAATATCTCTGTGTATGCTGCATCATGACAGATGATGATGTTGTATTTTTCAGCTATCCTTATTGCCTCTTTGAAAAATTCCTCTGTTGCAGTGGCAGAGGTGGGATTGTTTGGATAGTTAAGAAACATAATCTTTGCCCTGTTAAGGACATCCTCAGGAATAATAGAAAAGTCAGGGAAAAAACCGTTTTCTTCCTTAAGAGGCATAAAATAAGGTTTGCCATCTGCAAACATTGTTGCAATTGAGTACACAGGATAGGCAGGAGCAGGACAGAGCACCACATCGTCTTTATCTATAAAGGCAAGGGGGATATGAGCAATACCTTCTTTAGAGCCTATCAGGGATATAACCTCTTTTTCAGGGTCAAGCTCAACAGAGTAAAGCCTTCTGTACCAGGAAGCCACTGCCTCACGATATGAGAGCATGCCTGCATAGGATGGGTAACGGTGATGCTCGGGTTTTTCAACTGCCCTTTTCATTGCCTCAACTATGTGCTGTGGTGTTGGCATGTCAGGGTCGCCTATGCTTATGTCAATCACATCAACTCCCTTAGTTACTGCCTCTGCCTTCATCTGGTCAATCCTTGCAAAAAGATAGGGGGGAAGGCTCTTGACTCTTGTGGCGAGTTCAACCTTGATAGCCATCTGACCTCCTTTTTTAAAGGTTTTGATAATTCCAAATATTATACCAGAATTCCCATTTTCAGGGGACAGCAAAACCAATCCCGATATTTTAAGTCCCACTACTCAAATTAACCAATAACCAATTAACCAATCTCTTTTGACAAAAGAATTCCTGATATGCTAAATTCATATACTCTAAATAGGGATATAGCGCTCAGACCTTAAGTGGTCAAGGCATTACTGTTTAATTTTTTATGAGAAAGATTAGCAAATCAAAGAGACTCTTTAAAAAAGCACAGCGGTTGATTCCAGGTGGAGTAAACAGCCCGGTTCGTGCATTCAAGGCTGTTGGTGGGCAACCACTGTTTATAGCACGGGCAAAGGGCTCAAAGATTTACGACGTAGATGGTAATGCCTATATAGACTATGTGCTTTCCTGGGGTCCAATGATTCTTGGACACGCACACCCCTCTGTGGTAAAGGCACTTAAAGATGCAGTGGAAAAAGGCACCAGTTATGGTGCTCCAACAGAGCTTGAGATAAAACTTGCCTCCCTGGTCCTTAAGGCCTATCCATCCATGGATAAAGTAAGGATGGTAAACTCAGGAACCGAGGCAACCATGAGCGCCATAAGGGTTGCCCGTGGTTTTACAGGAAGGGACAAGATAATAAAGTTTGAAGGATGCTATCATGGCCACGCCGATGGTCTTCTGGTAAAGGCAGGTTCTGGTGCTACCACCTTTGGTGTGCCTGACTCTCCAGGGGTTCCCCGTTCCTATGCAAGAAACACCATCACCCTTCCCTTTAATGACCTGAAGGCAGTAAAAACTGTGGTTGAAAAGGAATGGAAAAACATTGCCTGTATAATACTTGAGCCAGTAGTTGGCAACATTGGTTGCGTGCTTCCTAAGAAGGGGTTTCTTGAGGGGCTCAGAAGGATTACAAAGAAATACGGAATAGTGCTGATATTCGACGAGGTTATGACAGGCTTCAGGGTCTCCTACGGAGGAGCCCAGGCCTACTATGGGGTGGAGCCTGATATGACCTGTCTTGGAAAGGTTATCGGTGGTGGATTGCCGGTTGGTGCCTATGGAGGTAAAGAAGAGATAATGTCAATGGTTTCACCTGAGGGGCCTGTTTATCAGGCAGGCACACTTTCTGGAAATCCACTTGCAATGACCGCTGGTATAACCACATTAAGGATTCTTTCAAGAAAGGGAGCTTACGAAAAACTTCAGCAGAAGGCTGCGGCCCTTGAGGAAGGGCTAAGAGATGCGGCAAAAAGGGCAGGTGTCAAAACAAAGTTTTATAGAGCAGGCACCATGTTCTGTACATATTTTACGGAGAAAGAGGTTTATGATTACCAGACGGCAAAACTGGCAGACACTGACAGGTTTGCCCGCTTTTTTGCAGAAATGTTAAAAAGAGGGGTAAACATTGCACCAAGCCAGTTTGAAGCTGGTTTTATCAGCCTTGCACATACAGACAGAGATATAGATAAGACGGTTGGGGCGGCTTACGAGGCGATGAAAAGCCTATAGAAACTGAGGAGGTTTTAATGAAGGGGTTTGGTTGGACATCCGAAAAGTTAACACTGAAGGGTAAGATCATCATTGCGGTACTGCTTCTGGTTATTGCAGTTGGTGGTGGAGTAATCGCCTTTAAGTTTTATGATTTTACACAGAACAATCCAAAGTTCTGTGTTTCCTGTCATCTGATGAAACCTGCCTATGATGCCTGGGCAAGGAGCGAGCACAAGGGGATTAACTGTCATGAGTGTCATCATCTTAGTATTCCTGAGCAGAACCGGTTACTTGTAAACTTCATACTTCACAGGCCTAAGAAAGTTCCACCTCGTCATGGAAAGATCATCGTGCCATGGGACAAGTGTGTTAAGTGTCACTGGGAGACAGACAAGAAATATCCTAATGCCAAGAAGATAAACAACTCGGTGATGCATGCAAAGCACTACTTCATGGAGAAGATCGAGTGTTCAAAATGTCATGGTTTTATTGAGGGTGGAAAGGTGCATAAATTCACACCTGACCCAAGGTTCTGTGTAAGATGTCACAAGGGTAGAGAGGTACACGGCGCAGGAATGCAGTCACTTGCCTGTCTTAACTGCCATACAGACAGAACCGTTGACCTGAAGCCAGGAAGAAAGAAATGTCTCTTCTGTCATGGTACCCCTGACATCAGGCTTGAACTGCTTGCTGATGAGACCCTTGATGTTACCCACTATCAGCCACCTGAAGAGGTTATTAAGAAGGCTAAAAAGATCAATATTCCAAAGGATGCACCAATGCAGTTCTACTGCTACAAGTGTCATAAACCACATACAAAGGTAAGGCCTGATTATGGAACCTGTCTGAGCTGTCATGGTCAGATAATAAATGTGGGTAAACATAAACTGCATGTTCAGAATATGGGACTTCAGTGCACGGACTGTCATAAGCCTCATAGCTGGCGTGTAACAAGAACACAGGCAAAGACCACATGCACTCAGTGTCATGAATACAGGGATCCGCTGAAGTTCATAAAAGGCTGATTTGCAATTAGCTGGTATAAATAGTTTATAATTTTTATATACAACGCAAAAAGGGGAGGTAGATAAGCAGGGGATTTAATACCCCTGCTTATCTTTAAAGATATATAGAAAGATATAAAAATATTAGGAGGCGCTGATGAGCAATCATGTTTACCGTCCTTTGTATTTAATCATTGCAGTCATTGGTCTCATCCTTCTTGCCCGTTTTGTAATCGTTCCTCCAGATTTTGGCATCTATGAACGTGGCTTCATGTATGGATTTCATCGACGAAGTAATGAGAAGGAATGGGAGGCATTCAAGGTCAAGTTCCGCACAAGGAAGTACTGCAAGGACTGTCATCCCGACAAATATGAAAACATCATGAAGTCAAAGCACCATATCATCCAGTGTGAAAACTGTCATGGTCCTGCCTTTGATCATCCTGAAAATCCACCAAAGCTTGAGATCAACAAAGCAAGGTCGCTCTGTCTGAGGTGTCATACGAAACTTCCCTATCCCACCAGTCAGCGTGGAAAGATTAAGGGCATTAATCCAGAGAAACACAATCCAGAGATGGAATGCGTCATGTGTCATAATCCACATAAACCAGATATGGAGGGTTGGTAATGAGGCAGACAAGAAGAGACTTCTTAAAGACAGTGGCCCGCACCTCGATTGCAACAGCCCTCCCACTTGGAGCCTTCAAGTTCCTCAGCCCTGCTGAGGCAAAGGCTGCAACAGAAGCTGGAACGGGTAATGTGAGGTGGGGGTTTCTGGTAGATACCTATAAGTGTGTGGGCTGTGGTTTTTGTGTAAGGGCCTGTAAGCTTGAAAATGAGGTACCCTATGACCTGCCGGTTACAAGGACATGGGTTGAGCGTTATGTAATCCTGAAAAACGGCAAGATGCTTGCCGACTCACCAATGGGTGCCAGAGATGGATTTACTGATCCAAAGGTGGAGGAGCAGGAAGTAAAGCCCGAGGATATTGCAAAGGCCTTTTTTGTCCCCAAGCTCTGCAACCAGTGTGAGAATCCACCCTGTGTTCAGGTCTGCCCTGTGGGAGCAACCTATCAGAGGGCTGATGGCGTGGTGCTGGTGGATAGAAGCTGGTGCATTGGTTGTGGTTACTGCATAATGGCCTGTCCCTATGGTGTGAGGTTTTTTCATCCCATCTACCATACGGCTGAAAAATGCACCTTTTGCATACACCGTCTTGTAAAGGGTATGAATACAGCCTGTGTGGATGCCTGTCCCTTTGGCGCTCGTAGAGTTGGTAATCTCAAAGACCCCAACGACCCGGTAACCCAGATAATACTTGGTGAGAGAGTGGCGGTACTTAAACCTGAATACGGAACAAAACCCCAGGTCTTCTACATTGGCCTGGATGAGAATGTGAGGTGATAGATATGCATCCCTATGTACACGGACTTGAATGGACTGTTAAGGAGCTATTTACCTATCCAAATGAATTTATTACATGGAGTATACAGATCGTCATGTATCCATACATGACAGGTCTTGTTGCAGGAGCCTTTGTCTTGAGCTCCCTTTATCATGTCTTCGGACAGGAGGACCTTAAGGACCTTGCCAAGTTTGCTCTGGTCTTTTCATTTGCCCTCCTGATTGTGGCGCCAATGCCTTTGCTTTTACACCTGCAGCATCCTTTAAGGGGGATGGAGGTCTTCTTTACCCCACACTTTACATCTGCAATCTCTGCCTTTGGTATCGTGTTCTTTTCCTATTCCATGGTGGTCAGTGCTGAGATATGGTTTGTTTATCGTAAGTACTTTGTAGAGCAGGCCCTGGCGCTTAAGGGAAAGGAGGGGTTTGCTAACAGGGTGAAATGGCTTATATATACGGTGCTAACACTTGGTGCCTATGATATCTCTGAAGAGGCTTTACACAGGGATGAGAAGGCAATAAAGATACTCTCGGGTATTGGTATTCCGGTGGCCTGTTTTCTTCATGGTTATGCAGGTTTTATATTCGGCTCAGTCAAGGCTAATGCCCTGTGGATGACCCCGCTTATGCCGGTTATCTTTATCATGTCAGCAATCGTTTCAGGAATAGCACTATGTATGCTGACTTACATCGTGATCATGGAGTACAGGAAGTTCAAGGTGCTTACATCAAAGAAGCCCTGGGAGATTACACCTGATGAGATACACGATGTTGAGCTTGGATTGATGAGAAAGACCTCCAGGTATCTGCTTGGCTTCCTGGTGGCTGCAATAACACTGGAGCTTCTTGACCTGGTGTTCAGGGGATACACGGCTGTGAAATCCTGGGATATACTGAGGTCGGTTATTTATGAAAGGGACTTTTTCAAGATCTTCATACTTCAGTACACCTTTGGAGACCTGATTCCTCTTATCATGCTTTTGATGCCAAGGCCCACAGTGAAGCGCCTTGTGGTGGCATTGATACTGGTGCTTTTTGGTGTGTTCATGATGAGGTGGAATGTTGTTATCGGTGGACAGGCATTCTCTCTGACCTTTGCTGGATACATGGAGTATAAGCTTCCCTTCTGGCCACATAACATAGAAACCTTTAAGGAAGGTTTCTTTGGTGCTCTCTTAATCGGTGTGATGCCCTTTGTGCTTTTCTGGATAATAAACAAGATAGTGCCATCATTGATGTTTAAAAAGACAGAGGAGGCATAAATAACTTTTGCCAGCCCCTCTGAAGGCACGTTTCAATGGGGCTGGCTTATTTGACAAGGGCTCTTTATTATGATATATTTTGATTAAGCCCGATAAGGGTAATAAAAAAAACAAAAAAGCGAGGTAACGAGGTGGAGAGAAGAGATTTTTTAAGGTCTGTTTTTAGAGTATTATCATTTGGTGCAGTGGCATCCTTCCTTTATCCTGCGGTTAAATTCCTCTATCCCAGATCTGCTTCAGCACGCTACAGTAAGTTAAAAGTTAAAAAGGATACCGTTCCTGCAGGCTCTGCCTATAAGACCAGCTTCAACAACAAACAGATAATCATACTACATGACCCTGCAAAGGGATACATTGCCCTTTCAAGGGTATGCACCCACCTGGGTTGTCTGGTTGATTACGACCGTTCGGTAAACCGCCTGATATGTCCATGCCATGGAGCAAACTTCACCGTTGATGGCAGAGTGATAAGTGGACCACCACCGAAACCACTTGAGCGTCTACCCCTTGTGGTGAAGGGTAAGTGGATAGTGGTTGGTTAAATAAAAGAGGCGCGTTTGGCCTCATAACAAAATAAAGAACAAGAGGGGCTGGATTATGCTTGAAAGGATATTTAACTGGATTGATTGCAGGATAGGTTTAAATGACCTGATTGACAAAGAACTGAGGCAGTATAATGTGCCCAGAGATGTAAGTATATGGAGCACCCTTGGCTTTATAACCCTTGTGGCCTTTCTGGTGCAGGCTGTAACAGGGATATTTCTGCTTACCTACTATGTTCCCCATCCCGACCATGCATTTGAATCAATCAAGCAGATTATGAACACCGTGCCATACGGCTGGTTTTTCAGGTCTGTTCACATTGTAGGGGCCAATATGCTGGTAATACTGCTTTTTCTGCATATCCTGTTTGTATTCTACAGGGCTGCTTATAAAAAACCAAGAGAGTTAAACTGGCTTACAGGTGCGGTGATGTTTTTTGTGGTGCTACTTTTCTGCGTAACAGGGTATCTGCTTCCCTGGAGTCAGCTAAGCTACTGGTCAACCACCATACTTACCTCGATTCCAACCATTATTCCAGGCATTGGAGATTATATATCCAATCTTATTAAAGGAAGCACCTATGTCTCTGGTATAACCCTTACCAGGTTCTTTGCCTTTCATGTTGCCTTCCTTCCCTTTATTCTGACTGTATTTGCAATGGTGCATGTCTTCCTTATATGGCGGACAGGATACTCATCGCTTAAGGATGACCCTGCTGTCTGTAAAGACTATCTTGTTTATACTGGACGGCCTGTTTATAAAGAGGGCCCGCCTTTTTATCCTGATTTTTTCAGGAAAGAGGTCAAGATGACCTTTTTGTATTTCATAGTGCTTTTTGCTATAATCGCACTGAAACCTGACCTGTTTTTGCCACAATATGCCTATGTAAAGGCAAACCCCCAGTCCACACCATTGATGATTCGTCCACCCTGGTATTTTCTTGCCCCCTATACCCTCATAAGAGAGATTCCGAACAAGTTTTTAGGCATAGGAATACAGTTGGTGCTGTTGCTGATGTTTCTCTTCTGGCCCTTTTTAGATGTAACTGCTGAAAAGAACATCAGGAAGCGTCCCATATTGCTTGGATTCTTTACAGCGGCAATCCTGATCTGGATTGTCCTTACCATATGGGGGAGGTACTAAATGAAAATGAGATACATGGTTCTGATATCATCTTTGCTGCTTATGCTCATCCAGCCTGCAAGGGCTGATTTCAGGGACCTCTTTCAGAGGCAGTTTGTGGACAAACCCTGGGCAGGGGCACCAATAATAAACGAAGGTGTCTGTATACAGTGTCATACATCAAAGTTAATGAAACAGGATATGCTGAAGATACCGCAGGAGTGGAGGATGAGCATTCACGGAAGGTTTAATGTCTCCTGTCACAACTGCCATGGTGGTGACCCCTCGGATGTTGCAAAGGGATGCGAAAGTCCCCACGGTGGAAGGTTTATAGGTACCCCAAAACCAAAGGTGGTCCCCAGGATGTGTGGAAGATGCCATGTGGGTATACTTAAGAGCTATATCTCCAGTGGTCATGGAAAGGCTTTAATGAAAAGGGGCATAGGGCCCAACTGCGTAACCTGTCATGGCTCACACAGGATACAGAAGGCAAATATTGATATAATAAACAGTGTGAGATGCTCACAGTGTCATACCTATGACAGGGCTCGTTCAATGAAGCAAGCACTTTTTACAGTGGAGAACAGGTTTAAGGAAATTGAAGATGGAATCAAACAGGTGAAGAAGGAAGGTGCAATAACAGAGGATATAGAAAAGGAGCTTTTCAGGACCATGGCTGATTACAGGGCCCTGTTTCATACTGTGGATGTTCAGCTTGTAAGAAAGAAAACCGGAGAGTTTGGTGATAGACTTGATAAGATACAAAAGGACCTTTCAAAGATTGCCGGAGAGCTCAGGTTCAGAAAGACCTTTTCAGGCGGACTGTTTCTGCTATCAGTACTGATGCTCATTACCTATCACTTTGCAACAAAGACAAAGACCGAAAGGACAACAGACAGAAAAGAGGGTTAAGCCATGAAGAAGAAACCTCTTTTGCCTATCTATTTTGTTTTGTGCTTTGCAGTAATCTTTTTCATTGTTGGCCGTTATTCACGATGGTCGGGTGCTCAGGAGTTGAAAAAACCACCAAAGAGTGCTGCACAGAAGAACATGCCTGAATTCATCGTTCCCCCGCCACCTCTTAGTGAAGGTATTTATCCATGCTCCCAGTGTCATGCGGACCTAAAGCCCAATCCAAAAAGACGAGAGCTCACCTTTCATACCGAGATTTCAAAGGGTTTTAATCACGCAAAAGAGCAGCGCTGGTGTCTTGACTGTCATAACCCTGATGACCGCGACAAGCTCCGACTGGCAAGCGGAAAGCTTATATCATTCAGTGAATCAGAGTATCTCTGTGGACAATGCCATGGTACCATCTTCAGGGACTGGAAATACGGCATACATGGCAAACGCACAGGCTACTGGAACGGTAAAAAGGTCTATCGTCTCTGCGTTCACTGCCATTATCCTCACTGGCCCAAGTTCAGACCACTGAAACCTCTTCCTCCTCCGGTAAAGCCTTCTGACATAAGGTACAGCAAACTAAGCGAAAAGGAACTTCCAAGGAATCCTGTTAACCCATTAGTAGAAGAACTTGAAAAAGAGGGATTTATCAGATATGAAGAAAAGTAACGAAAAAAAGGGACTTACGAAACACATTACAAGGAGAGAGCTCCTCAAGGGAGCAGCTGCAGGCATTGCTGCTTTGGCCTTGCCAGTAGGCAAAGCAGATGCTTCATTCTGGGACGCCTTTTTCCAGAAGCATTTCAAGGAGATGAGCAAGGATGAGGTTAAGGAGGTAATTGCCAGACTGGAAAAGGAGTACTACCAGAAGTACAAGAGGAAGTTCCATATCAAGACTACCGAGGCAATACCCGGAACCCTTTTTGGCTATGGTCTTGACCTATCACGCTGTATAGGTTGTAGAAGGTGTGTCTATGCCTGTGTGCATGAAAACAACCAGTCGCGAGACCCGCAGATTCACTGGATAACGGTTTTGAGGTTCAAAAAAGGAGAAAAGTGGGTAAACGACCTTGAGGCGGCAGAGAAGTACTACTATCCACAGGAGGTGCCAGAGGAGGGTTACTTCTATATGCCTGTTCAGTGTCAACAGTGTGAAAATCCTCCCTGCGTGAAGGTCTGCCCTACACAGGCAACCTGGAAGGAGCCTGACGGTATAGTGGTTATTGATTACAACTGGTGTATTGGATGTCGTTATTGTATGGCTGCCTGTCCCTATGGTGCAAGGCGGTTCAACTGGGGAGAGCCAAGGATTCCAAGAGAGGAGCTCAATACAGAGACCCATTACCTGGGTAACAGGCCCAGATACAAGGGGGTTGTGGAAAAATGCATCTTCTGCATTCAGCGAACAAGGGGCAACCCGGGCAGATATCCTGCCTGCGTAGAGATATGTCCTGTGGGTGCAAGAAAGTTCGGCAATCTCCTTGACCCAAAGAGTGAGATTCGTTACATAATCGAGACCAAGCGGGTCTTCAGACTTAAAGAAGATATCAATACAAGTCCCAAGTTTTTCTATTTCTTTGCAACCTAAAGACAAGGAGTGTGGATATGTCGGTACTGCTTTATCCATTTATTAATTTTTTCAGGGTCTTAAAACTGGTGGTAAGGGGAAACCGTTGGTTTTATGCATGGGTTGGATTTCTTGGTTTTTTTATATTGCTTGGTTTGGTGGCTTATATAAAGCAGGTTAACCATGGATTGATAGAAACTGCAATGCGAGATCAGGTCTCATGGGGTTTTTACATTGCCAACTTTACCTTTCTTGTGGGAGTGGCTGCTGCTGCCGTTTATCTGGTGGTGCCTGCCTATGTATATAACTTCAAGCCCATAAAGGAAGTAGTGCTCTTTGGTGAATTGCTGGCTGCCACTGCCATTATCATGTGCATTATGTTCATAATGGTTGACCTTGGAAGGCCTGAAAGGGTATGGCATATACTGCCTGTGGTGGGCAAAATGCATTTTCCCTCTTCTTTGCTTGCCTGGGATGTGATTGTGCTTAACGGTTATCTTGCCATTAACCTCTTTATCCCTTTTTATGGCCTTTATAAGCTGGCTCATGGCAAAGAGTACAATATGCAGATAATCAAGCCCCTGATTATCATCTCCATTCCCTGGGCAATCAGTATCCACACGGTAACGGCATTTCTGTATAATGGTCTGCCCTCAAGACCCTTCTGGAATGCTGCTGTTCTGGCACCAAGGTTTATAGCCTCTGCACTCTGTTCAGGGCCTGCATTGATGATAATAATATTCCAGATTGTAAGAAGGATTTACAAGCTGGATATTGACAACAAGGCAATATTCAAGATAGCAGAACTTATTGCCTATGCAATGGGAATAAATCTGTTCCTTTTCGCTGCTGAGTTCTTCAAGGAGTTTTACTCAAACAGCATCCATCTTGCACCAATGAAGTATCTGTACTTTGGTCTTCATGGTCATTACAATCTTGTGCCCTGGATGTGGGCATCGCTTCTTTTTAACTTGACTGCCTTCACGCTGTTTCTGATTCCGAGAACAAGGGAGCACTTTTTCAGCCTTAATCTGGCCTGTGTTCTGGTTATAGCAGGGGTTTATATTGAAAAGGGTATGGGCCTTGTAGTGCCTGGATTTATCCCCGGCACGCTGGGTGAGATTTATGAATACTCTCCAACCATGGTGGAAAGATATATAACCATAGCCATCTGGGCCTTTGGGGCATTAATATACACTGTGTTTCTTAAATTCATGATACCCATTTACAAGGGAGAGATAAGGTTTTACTCAAGGGAATATCCGAGAAAATAGGCTCCCCTTTATCCACCAATCTTTGACATGGGAAGTTCAATGGAATCCCTGTCGGGACTTCTTCCTATGGTGTGCCCCTGTGGTTTTATATTTACAGCACACAAAAGGAGTCTCTCTATTTCTTCATCCGGCGCACCATCTCTCAGGGGGGATTTCAGGTCTATCATGGTCTTTGAAAACAGGCAGGGTCTTAACATACCGTCTGCTGTAAGTCTGAGTCGATTACAGCTCTGACAGAACCCGTGAGTAACAGCTCCGATAAAACCAAGGAGTCCCTTTGCCCCTTTTATCCTGAAGTCTTCAGATGGGCCGCTTCTTTTTCTTTCAACAGGCTGTAGCTTTCCAAAGCTCTTTTCAATTCGCTCTTTTATCTCCTTAATACCCACTACATCCTGTTTTGACCAGTGATTTCCCTTCCCGGGCATAAATTCTATAAACCTTACCTGATATTGATTTTTCAGTGTAAATTCAGCAAACCCTTCAATTTCACTGTCGTTAATGCCACGAATGATAACAGAGTTTATCTTTATAGGTGATATGCCGAGGCTGTAAGCTAACTCTATTCCCTCAAGCACCCTTTCAAGGGAACCGCCTCTGGTAATCTCCCTGTATTTTGCGGGGTCAAGGGAGTCTATGCTTATGTTAAGCCTGTCGAGCCCCGCCTCCTTCAGCTGCATGGCGTATTTTTTAAGAAGCTGACCATTGGTGGTCATACTCAGCTCTTCGATACCCTCAATCTCTTTTAGTCTTCTGACAAGATACTTAATGTTTTTTCTTGCCAGAGGCTCCCCACCGGTAAGCCTGATCTTTTTTACCCCAAGCCTCACACTTATGCGGACAATGCGAATTATCTCTTCGTAGGTAAGAATGTTTTTAAACTCCACTGGTTTTATATCATGGGGCATGCAGTAGATACAGTGGAGGTTACAGCGGTCGGTTACGGATATCCGCATGTAATCGATGGTTCTGTTATAGTTGTCCTTCAGTGACATAATAGGGTGTAGGGTGTAGGGGGTAGGGGGTAGTTTTTAGTTTAGAGTGCTGAGTTGTAAGTGTTTAGTAAAAAACTTAACTCAAAACTCAAAATTCAACACTCAACACTCACTACACCCTACTCCCTATTCCCTGTTTTCTTCAGTTCCTCCAGTTTCTTCTTAGCCAGTTTTGCCTCTTCTGATTTGGGATAGGATTTTATGATCTCCTTCAGTATTATAATGGTTGCGCTTTTGTCACCTATTTTCAGGAAAGAATATGCCTGTTTGAGTTTGGCTGCCGCAATCTTGTTTGAATCAGGATATTTCTTTATGAGTGAGTCATAGGCAAGTATGGCATCTTCATAGTTACCTTCCTTGTAGTAGGACTCCCCTATCCAGTACTGGGCATTGTCAGCAAGGTCTGAGTCAGGAAATCGCTTAATAAAGTTTTCAAAATCCTTACGAGCCTCGATGGTCTTTCCAGCCTTTAGCTTATCAAGGGCTAACTTGTAAAAGTCCTCCGGTGTCCTGGGCTGTGTTTTTTTCACTGTTTCTTCAGGTTCGGGCTTTTGTTCTGTCTGCTTTGGTGCAGTTTGTGCTTCTGCCAATCGGGTATTTAATGCCTCTATTTTTGTTTTCAGCTCTGCAAGTTCTTTCATAATCTGGTCAATCTGTGCCCTGTTTACAGAGCGTTCGGTTTCAGCATCTGAAAGGGCCTTGTCTATCTTGAACAGGCTTTCGTCTAACCTGTTCTGTAGCTCCTGCAAATCCCTGTTTAATGCATCAATTCTGTCGTTAAGTGCAACCTGGCCATCCCGGAGGGCATCAAAGGTCTCTCGGGTTAATTTTGAATCCTCTGATGCCTTTTTTATCCTGCTGAGTTCAGACTTCAGTTTTTTTATCTCTAACTGCTGGGCATTGTAACGATTTGTCAGAGAGACAAGGTCGTTCTGCAATATTTGCATATCTGTAGAGGAAGCCACACAGCCTGCAAAGACAACACATAGACTTATCGCAAGGACTTTTATAAATCCCTTTTTCATGGTATCAGTGCCTCCTGATATTAATCTTAGAGGGTGTAGGGGGTAGCGCGTAGGGTGTAGTCAAAAAGCTACTCCCGGCCCCCAAGATTTTATTGTTTAACCTCGCTTTTCAGAGGGCTTTACTGCCCCTGTATCACAACAAAGTGCGCCCTTCTGTTACGCTGCCAGCAGCTTTCATTATGCTCTGTGCAGAGGGGCCGCTCTTCACCATAACTTACGGTTGAAAGCCTGCTCATTGATACACCAAGGGTTACAAGGTACTGCTTAGCAGCAGAGGCCCTTCGGTCACCAAGTGCAAGGTTGTATTCGTTTGTTCCCCTTTCGTCACAGTGTCCCTCGATAACCAGCTTCACAGATGGGTGTTCGATCATCCAGTCAGCTATCTTTCTCAGTATGGAGCGGTCTTCATCCTTTATGTTGGATTTATCGAAATCGAAGTGTATGTCTCTGAAGATCTCTGCCTTTTCCTCTTCTGTGATTTTTGCAACCTTTGGCTCCTGAACAGTTGTGGTCTCCACAGAGGCCATCTCCTGCTCACTGATGCTTTCCTGTTCAGCGGTTGTAGTTTCGGTAGCCTCTGAAGCCTTCTGTGCGCCTTGCTCCCCTGTTTGCATTCCTTCCTGTGTGCCAGCAGGTGTGGATACCTTTCTTGAAGCACAACCCTGAAACAGAAAAAACGCCACAATTACCAAAACGACTGCAGACAAATAGTGCCTCTTCATAAGGACCTCCTTGAGTATTATTTTTTTATCAAAACAGGTTTACAGGTGACCAGTCAGGCGAAATAGCCTGAATGCCCCTTCCTGTAAGTCGTTTCAGTCCAGTGCCATCTACTCTTATTATATATATTGCCTTATAACTATTTCTATCTGAAACAAATGCAATAAATCTACCATCAGGTGAAAATGTCGGGTCTTCGTTGTTTCCTGTGTCTGTTAGTTGCTTTGATTCTGCAGTATCAGGGTTTATTACAAATATCTGATGATGGCCTCCTACAAAACCACTAAAGGCTATCAGGTCTCCCCTTGGTGACCAGTCAGGCGATGTATTGTATCCACCTGTAAAACTTAATCTTCTGAGACCGGTTCCATCAAGTCTCATCTTATATATTTGTGGAGAGCCTGCCCTGTTGGAGACAAAGGCAATCCATTTGCCATCAGGTGAGGCTGTTGGTGATACCTCAATACCACTGTTCCAGGTTATACGGCTTTGCCTTTCCTCTGTTAGGTCATAAAGATAAATGTCAGGAGAGCCTTTGTAGGATGATGAAAAAAGAATGGCCTGCCTGCCAGGGATAAAATCTCCTGCAATGTTTGTCCCCACGGAACGAAAAAGCTGTCTTTCCCTGCCGGTTTTGAAGTTTACTAAATAGATACCCCACCTTTTACCTTTGATTGCAGAATATACAATACCCTTACCATCCAATGACCAGTGAACAGAGGTAAGCAGTTCTCCGCTGATGCCCGTGTTTTTAAGTCTTTTTCCATCCCAGTCCATGATGTAAATATGTCTTTTGCCCTTCTTATTAATACCCACAAAGGCAATCTTTGTTCGGAAAGGCCCGTTCTGGCCTGTTATCTTCTTATAAATATCATTTGCCACGGAATGCCCCAGTGGCCTTATAAACTTTTTCTTTGAACGATATTGCTTTCTCAGCACCACCAGTCCATCCACCACATCATAAAGATAAACCGTAACAATAAGCTTATCTCCCTCAGAAAGGACAGCTCCCTTTACAACAAGGTCTACTCCAAGGGGGGTCCAGTTTGACTGGTTGAAGGCAGGAAGGTCAGACTCTATGTAGGTCTCCTCTGGTAGTACATCGAATATTCCGCTCAGGCGCATATCAGACCTTACCACATCGGCAACTTCTTTTCCCTCAGAGGCACCTCTGAAGTCATAGACTGCTGTTGGCACTGCACGGAGTGCAGGAGAGTTTATGTCAATGTATACCCTGGCACCTGCAGGTGCTATGAAGAGTGTAAAGAGAATTAAAGTGAAAAGGGCTTTCTTCATGGCCTGAACCTTATCCCTATTTCCATCTCCTCTGGCGGTGGAGGAAGAGGTGATGCCTTCATTATTGCCCGCAGGGTAGAGCGGTCATAAAGACTGTCACCTGATGACTTCTCCATGCCCATTATCTTAATTTTTCCATCCTTCAGTATCTTTATTATCACAATGGTCTCGAGCCCCTCGATATCCTTCATCTCGGGTAGAGTCCATTCATTCCATATCAACCGTTGGGCAAGCTCAATGTATGCCCTCACTACAGGGGCGCTTAGACCTGAAGAACTACCTTTTATGCCTGAAGAGGTAGCAGCCTTTGCACTGCCTGATCCACCCGTTTTTTTGCTTATAGAAAAGACCTGATGTTTAATCCTCTTAAGTCTCTTTACTCTACTCAGTGCCCTTAGTTTTTCTATCTCTTCCTCTACATGAGATCTATCTAACGCCTCGTTCCTTTTATTATACGATTTTTTCCTTTTTGCTTTATATGATTTTTTTAGTGTAATCATCTTCTTTCTTCTTTCAGCCTTTATCCTGTTAATCTTAGCAATATCAGCTACTCGTGAGCCTTCCTGTTTTTTGGTCTTTTTAAAGGATTTGCTCTTTGCTGGTGGTTTAAAATTCTTTGCAGGTGAGATGAGTTTAACGGTATAGGTTTTATAGGGATTGAGATGGTAGGACTTTTTAATTACAACCATACTGAGTGCAAACAAAAGGGCGTGGATGAGAAGGGATGCAATAGTTGATTCTTTCAGGGAAGGCTCTCTCACCTCAGTCTCACTACAGGCTCTGTTATGAGGCCGACCTTTACAATGCCTGCATCCTTTATCTCTGCCATAACCTTTACTACCTCCCCGTAGGGCACCCTTCTGTCTGCCTTGAGATATACATCAGGATTGCGTCTGCTTATTGCCCTGAGCTTTGCCTTTAGTTCTTTCAAACTGACCTGTCTGTTGTTCAGGTAAATATTATGTCTCTTTGTAATGACGACATCTATCCTCTGCTCTGCTGGAAGTCCCTTCCCTCTGGCCTTTGGCAGGTCAACATCAATGCCCTGTTTCATAAGCGGTGCTGTGACCATGAATATTACAAGCAAAACCAGCATTACATCAACAAAGGGTGTAACATTTATCTCACTCATCACCTTTCTGTGTCTGTAAGTCTTCAATTAAAAACCTCCCTATATGTTAGGGTGTAGGGTGTAGGGGATAGGGGGTAAAAAAGACAGGGGGTAGGGAGTAGCGGGTAGGGTGTAGGGATTAACAAAAACACCCCAACCCAACCCCGGTCAACGCAACGAACCCAATTAACGCAATAAACGCAATTAACGCGATAAACGCAACTAACGCAATCACCCCCAACAAACGCAATCAACGCAATAACCAATATATTAATTACCAGCATTTTCTACCTGCCTTTTAAACAATGCTGCTTGTTCCTTCAGTGCTGCGCCGATAAATGCCCTGAAGATAGGATGTGGGTCCGTTGGCCTTGACTTGAACTCGGGATGAAACTGACAGCCCAGAAACCAGGGGTGGTCTTTTATCTCTATAATCTCTACCAGCTCTTCATCTGGACTGGTTCCACTTATTCTCAGGCCATGTCTGGTTAATATTCCACGGTAGGCATTGTTAAACTCATAACGGTGTCTATGTCGCTCGGAAATCTCCTTGACCCCGTAAGCCTCAAAGGCAAAGGAATCCTCAGAAAGCACACAGGGATAGGCCCCAAGCCGCATGGTGCCACCCTTGTCAGTATCATAGTCACGCTCCTCTATTCGACCTTTACGGAAGTCAAACCATTTTTCCATGAGGTATATCACAGGGTCAGGTGTGTTAAGGTCGAACTCTGTAGAGTTTGCCTTGGTAAGACCACATACATTCCTTGCAAACTCTATCACAGCACACTGCATTCCAAGGCATATCCCTAAGAAGGGTATCTTCTTCTCCCTTGCATACCGGATTGCTGCTATCTTTCCCTCTATCCCACGGTAGCCAAACCCTCCTGGCACTAACACACCATCCACATTCATAAGGAACTCCTCGGGTCCCTTAACCTCTATCTCCTCTGAGTCAACCCAGTGCAGGTTTACCCTTGCATTGTTTGCAATTCCTCCGTGTATGAGTGCCTCGATAAGGCTCTTGTAAGAGTCCTTCAGTCCTATGTATTTGCCCACCATGGCGATGGTTACCTCATTTTCAGGTTCCTTGATTTTTTTTACCACTTCATTCCATTTGCTCAGGTCTGGCTCTTTTGTGGAAAGAGATAACTTTTTGCATACCAGATCATCAAGCCCTTCTTCATGAAAGGCCATTGGAACCTCGTAAATGGTTTCCACATCTATGGCTGCTATTACTGATTCAGGGTCAACATTACAGTGAAGGGCTATCTTCTTTTTTATGTCAGGTGGAAGAGGGCGGTCACAACGGCAAAGCAGGATGTCAGGCTGAATACCTATTGCCCTCAGCTCTTTAACACTATGCTGGGTGGGCTTTGTCTTTAGCTCTCCGGCGCTTGGTATATAAGGAACAAGGGTGAGATGGGCATAAAGGACATTTTCTCTTCCCACATCATATCGCATCTGACGGATGGCCTCAAGAAAGGGAAGACTCTCTATGTCCCCAATAGTTCCTCCTATCTCCACTATCACCACATCGTTTCCATCACTTACGGATTTGATAGTTCTTTTTATCTCGTCAGTGATGTGTGGAACCACCTGGACGGTGTCACCCAGATAGTCGCCCCTTCGCTCTTTGGTTATAACATTGTTGTAGATGCGGCCTGTGGTGGCATTGTTGTCCTGTGAGGTTCTGATAGAAGTGAAACGTTCGTAGTGGCCAAGGTCAAGGTCTGTCTCTGCCCCATCGTCAGTAACAAAGACCTCCCCGTGCTGAAAGGGACTCAGGGTGCCAGGGTCAACATTGATGTAGGGGTCTAATTTCTGAATGGTTACCTTTATCCCCCTTGCCTCAAGCAATGCGCCAATGGCTGCCGAGGCAATGCCCTTTCCAAGAGATGATACAACACCACCAGTTACGAAGATATACTTAGCCATTTTTTTACCCTCTCTAAATCCTCCGGCGTATCTACACCGATTGTGTCATAACGGGTTTCCTTTACTTTGATTCTCAGTCCATTATAAAGGGCCCGCAACTGCTCCAGTTTTTCAGCCTTCTCAATATCTGTTTGAGGTAGCCCCGTAAGCGATAGCAATACATCTCGTCTGTAACTGTAGATGCCGATGTGTTTGTAACAGTCTTGAACTGTAGGTTTCCCTGAAAATGAAAGTCTTCCTTCCGGGTTAACATCCATGCAGTCTCTGAAAAAGGGAATTGGTGCCCTTGAAAAATAAAGTGCAAAGCCCTTTTTGTCACAGGTAACCTTGACCACATTGGGATTAATGTATTCCTCTACAGAACCTATCCTCTTAACAAGAGTGCCCATATCTGCTGAACTGTCTTCTATAAGTAGTGTTGCTACATCATCAATCATTTCTGCCTTTATCAGTGGCTCATCACCCTGAACATTCACAATTATATCATAATCCATCCCTTTAGCTACCTCTGCCACTCTGTCTGTTCCAGAGGGATGCCCTGGAGAGGTCATAATCACCTCTCCACCAAAGCCTTCAACCACCTGCCTGACCTTTTCATGGTCAGTTGCAACCACTACCCTGTCAGCAAGTGATGCCTCAAGGCATGCCCTGTAGACATATTCAATCATTGCTGAACCATCAATTTCAGCAAGCACCTTTGCAGGAAAACGCCTCGAGCCATAACGGGCTGGTATTACGATTAGTACAGACATAACATTAATAAAATACTCAGGGTGTAGCGTGTAGGGTGTAGCGTGTAGTAAAAAGCCATGCTCCCTACCCCCTACTCCCTACCCCCTACCCCCTACCCCCTGTCTTTTAAATGCCGGGTGTCTCTTTCTCACATCCTGCACCCTCAGGGTAATCTTGTTTGAATCCAGATGCTCCAGCATGGGAAGTGCATACTTTCTTGTGGTGCCGAGCAGGTCCCTGAACTGTCCAACAGTCATTGTAGGGTTTTTCTTAAAATACTCATCCAGTAGTTCTAACATCCTCTGGTAATCCTCGCCTGTCAGATAAAAGGAGTCAGTTATCCTTTTCAGTGTGCCTTCCTGAACCATGAGCTTCAGTATATCGTCCATCTCCTTTTCCTTAAGACCGAGCAACTCAGCAAGTTCTTTATTTGAAGGAGGCTGAAAACCTGCCTTCTTAAGTTCTTTCACCACTGTATTCTTAATCTCGCTGTAGTTATCAGTTACCTCAACACTGAAGTCTTTTAATCTGACGATATCGCGTTCCACCACTATTTCATCTGTTATGGATAGTATCCCTTGAAATGCGGTCTGTTTCAGGTTAAAGATGTTTCTTAATACCTCCTTTTGCATACCTGGTTTAAGGAGATTGTTTTTATGGAATCTCCTCAAGGCATCTATCAAGCGGTCCTTGATTTTTTTATAAACATCCTGGTGAATCAGTTTTTTATCGTATTCTAAAAGCTCCCCCTTCTGTTTAAGTTTCTCTATAGCCTTTTTTATAACCGAAAGCTCCTCATTTATCCATCCCTCCAGACGGCTCCTTTGTATTCCCTTAAGCCCCATCTTCCTGACCTTGGTAAGCAGCTTTTCCTCCAGGCCAGCACTCTCATATAACATCAGGTCGTCAATACCCTCTTTCTTCTTTCTCCTTTTTGCAAGGCTGTCAAGTATCACGCCACCACCAATGGTTATCACAGGAGAAAACCTCCTTATGACAAACCTGTCTCCTGATACAGCAACCACTGGTCTGTCCAGTCTTAGCTGACAGTAGGCCTCCTCAGAGGGTTTCAATTCCTCTTTATCATAGAGTATCACCCTTGCAATGGCCTCTGATGTGGCAAGATGGAAGTGCACATTGGTCTTTGTCTTTATTGACGGGGCATCTTGAAGGAGACGAAGTTTTACATCAATTGTCTGGGTCACAGTAAAACCCTCAGGTGTTACCACCACATCACCTCTTTTAATCTCCTGTTTTTCCACGCCCTGAAGATTTATAGCCACTCTCTGGCCAGCAAAGGCAGTCTCTATTGACCTGCCATGACTCTGAAGCCCTCTTACCTTAGACTGAAGCCCTGAAGGTAATATCTCCACCTGTTCATCTATGGAGAGTTTGCCGGATATAGCTGTGCCAGTGACCACAGTGCCAAATCCCTTCAGGGTAAATACCCTGTCAATGGGAAGCCTGAAAAGGCCGTCAGAAGATTTCTGCTCGGTTTCAAGGGCAAGCTGATGAATCTTTTCCTTAAGAAGCTCGATGTTTTCTCCTGTTTTTGATGAAACCGTCACAATTTCAGCATCCTGCAGAAAACTACCCTGAACAAACCCCTTTACATCATCCTTAACCAGTTCAAGCCAGTCTTTTTCAACAAGGTCGCATTTGGTGATAACAATGATGCCCTTTTTGATACCAAGCAGATTACATATTGCGAGGTGTTCACGGCTTTGTGGCATAACACCTTCATCTGCGGCTATTACAAGAAGTACCATATCAATACCGCCAGCACCGGCAAGCATATTTTTTACTAACCGTTCGTGTCCTGGAACATCAACTATTCCAACGGTGAGGCCATCAGGATATTTGAGGTCTGCAAAGCCGAGGTCAATGGTGATGCCTCGCTGTTTTTCCTCTTTCAGGCGGTCAGGGTCAGTGCCGGTAAGTGCCTTTACAAGTGCACTTTTACCGTGGTCTATGTGGCCAGCTGTGCCAAGGATTATGTATTTCATCAATAAATTTTAACACAGCAGGGATGTTTTTTTTCATTCCTCCTCCATAAGCTGCCACTGTGCATATCCCTCTTTTTTGTCTTTTAGTTTTCTCAGCTTTAACTTTATAGATTTTTTAACTGGATGGGTCTTTACTGTTATGAATGCACGCAGGATGTTGGATATGGTTGCCTCCTGAAATATCAACTCTTCGCCTTCACTTAAAACCACAGTGGTTCTTATATGTTGATGCCCCTCGGGAATCTCTACCTTTACCGCCCTTACATCCTCATTTTTGATTATCCTTGTCATAACCTGCCCCACACTGCGAGGTGACGGTCACTAACCTGTTTAACTGTAAGTCCCTTAAGGCCGAAAAGCTCTAACTGTTTTTCAACCTCCTCGATGGTGTAGGCTGCACAGAGTGAGTTGAAAAAGTCCCTTCTTAGAATCTCGGGCTCAGAAGCTGAGTATCTATTCACTATCTCCCGAGCCTGCTCAGGGCTTTCTGGTCTTAGCAGGTCCATCACAAGCACAGGGGCCTCTGGCCTGCAGTGCTCTGCAATGGTCTTCCAGAGGGCATCAGGGCTTTTTAGATGATGAAGAAGACTGTTTGAAGTTACTGCATCGTAGCTTTTTTCAGGCAGAGGCTCCACTGGAATGAAGGCCTTTATGAGTTTTATCCTCTCCCCAAGGGAGGCATTAAGAATCCTCTTTTTTGCAAAAAAAAGCATTGCCTCAGAGCCGTCAACTGCATGAAAGACCGCATCAGGATAAATGCGTGCAAGCCTGATGGTGATGTCTGCAGGGCCACAGCCAAGGTCTAAAAAGAGCTGAGGGTTTTCATCAGGGAAGTTTTCCTGAAAAAGCCTGACGAATAGAGAGTTGGAATCCTCAAAGTCTGCCTCTGCATAGGCCCTTGCCTGCTCAAGGTCATCCATTAGCTCAGGCTCCGGTATCCGTTTCATGGTATTGATTATAACATGGTTATTGGGTTAATAGCGTTTATTGCGTTCTTTGTGTTTATTGCGTTAATCGGGTTAGTTGCATTGATATTTTTGCTATCAGCTCCGATTGGTTGGAAACCATCGAGTTTGTAGTTTGAAATTTAGAGTTTAGGATTTAGAAATTAGGATTTTTAATTATAGATACTCTGTGAACGCTGTATTCTCTGTGGTTTTTGTAATTATTGGAATTTTGGTTTTGCAAAAATAATGTTTTTTGGTATAATGTATATTTTTAATAAAATGGGGAGGGTTGTTACCAGCGTGTATGTGCTAAAAAGGCTTAATATCCTCTTAATGGCTTTTCTCATTTGTATTTTCCTCAATAACTTTCTGCTTTCAGAAGTGACTCAGGCAATGGACTACTCAATAAAGGTACTAAGTCCTGATGGAGGTGAGACCATACCAGCAGGGTCAACATACATTGTAAGGTGGTGGGCAGGCCCAGATGTAAGCAGGTTTAAGGTAAAGTACTCACTTAATGGTGGCCGTACATGGAAGCTTGCAGGTGTGGTGGAAGGGGCAACGAGCTTTTCATGGCAGGTGCCCGTGATAAGGAAAAACAAGCCATTTTCACTTATAAAGGTAGTGGGATTTGACAGTAGTGGAAAATATGTAAGCAAAGATGAATCTGACCGACCGTTCAGGGTAGAGGTTTTAAGGATAACGAAGCCTGGAAGATGTGAGGTGCTGACATCAGGGACGACATACACTGTGAAGTGGGAAAGCTATGGGATAAACGCGGCAGATGTTGCAAGCACAGAGGTATGGCATACGATAAACGGAGGGGTAAGGTGGGAACTGGACACAGAGGTAGCGGGTTACGCAAGCAGTTATGACTGGACAGTGCCGGTAGTAAAGAAAGGAAAGACCCATGCAAGGGTAAAGGTAATAATGAGGGATGAAACAGGGAGGATTTTAGGAGAAGATGTATCAAATGGGACATTTGTAATAGACCCCTATAATACAGCGCCAACAATCACAACAACCTCTCTACCAAACGCAACAGAAGGCCAGCCTTACAGCGCTACCGTGAGTTGTAACAATCCTGACGGACCTGCACCAACTTTGTCAGCCTCCGGACTTCCTTCATATCTTCAGGCAACAGACAACAGAGACGGAACAATGACAATATCCTTAAACAATAATTACACCGAAGTCCCTTACGACGCAGTCATACACCCAGACACCCAGAGAACAGACAACATAACAATCACCTGCGAAGACGGAAAAGCACAGGTTCAGAAGACTTTGCCGTTGGTGACGGATGATGTTAACAGACCACCCTACTTCACAACACAACCTCCAAGCCAGACGGTTTACCAAAGGGGAGATGTCTATTACTATGATGCCGATGGTTTCGATCCTGATGGGGATACACCAATGTTTGATGCCACAAACATTCCTCCGGGTGTTATTTTCGATCCTGCAAGTGGAGTATTTGATGGTGATTTATTACAGACAGGTAACTATAATATAGAGATAACAATTATGATGGATATGGGGGCTTTGAGATTCAATACCACAGCATAACAGTTAATCCTTAAAGTTTTAACATCCCGATAATACCGCCAACGATTAAGGTAGAAAACACGAATAGCATTCCTGCTACCCATTTTATGAGTTCTATTTTTGCTTTATCAATTTGCTCCGTTAACTTCAACTCAAGTTCTTTAAGGTCTGCTTTTGTAGTAAGATTATCTTTGATTTCGTGCTCAAACTTTTCCAGGATAGTAATAAAGGCCTTTGTGCCTTTATCACCAAGGCGTTCTCTCAGTTCTTCTGGTATGTCAATTACTGGCATGTTTAATTATATCAAATATTTAACAATTAATACAATTTTTTTGCCCGACTCCGTGACGGGCAAAAACAGAAATAAATCAATAACAAACATCTTACAAGAAAACTATATATTGATACGACGACATAGTTAAATTATGTTTAACAAAACAAGAGTATCTATTTTGGTTTTTTTGACTGTTTTGTGTATATCCTTTGTATTCTCACTTTCATTTGATGTTTACAAAAAACTTACAATGACTCCTGCCAATATAGATTCTTTAGATACTATTGAGGTGAAAGGAGAACATAACTAACATATTCAGATTTCGGTAAATGTGATAGTGATTATAGAACATCTCAAAACGGATGTACATTTCAGGTGGAATTTTATTTCCCGTTTGGGAGTGGGGAGTTGGTTGAGTTATCGAACGATCAAAATTATTCTTGCAATT
>CAZEYP010000001.1:105065-114232 GCA_964515925.1 uncultured Nitrospirota bacterium | reverse complement strand
CAGCCCATCTCAAGGGCAGGATGCACTACCTTCTTTGTAAACATTCCCTTGTCGTGACATTGATAACAGAGCTCTGGCGGCTCGGCTAACAAGAGCTTTTCAGTGTTTGTAGAGTGCGGGTTATGACAGGAGGTGCACATTCCTGCTGCCACAGGCGGATGCTGGGACTTCTTCGTAAACATCCCCTTGTCGTGGCAGTTAAAACAGAGATCCGGTGGCTCCTGCATCAGTGAAAGCTTAGGCTTTTCCTCCTCATGAGGAGACATATGACAGCTTGAGCAGCCCATCTCAAGGGCTGGATGAACGGTTTTCCCTGCTTTTTTTGACTTATGACATTGCAGACAGGGCAACTCTGCTGTATAAACATTATTATAAGCTGAAATAATAAATACAAAAGCAAAGACGTATAAAAATATAGCTATTTTTCTCATAGCCACCCATCCTCCTTAGTTTTTTTAATAAACCACAGGTATCATAAGATATTATTTTTTTGTATAAAATATCAAGAGGACGCAATACAGTAGGAGTAAAAAAATAGGGTGTAGGGGGTAGCGTGTAGGGGGTAGGGGGTAGTATAAGGGAAATCCTAAATTCTAAGTTCTAAACAAATCACAAATACTAAATTTCAAATAATAAAAACATAAATAACACACCTGATCAGAAATATTAGGTAAAAACCCTGTGTTATAATATATATGTGTTCTAAACTATATAGAGCTTTTCAGGAGGTGGTTGAGTTATGAATACATTTAAGACCTTCCTGCTGATGTTTCTTCTGACCCTTTTGTTCATATGGGTTGGAGGAGCTATTGGAGGAAGAGCAGGTATGACCTTTGCCCTTGTTATGGCACTTATGCTGAACCTTGGCACCTACTGGTTCAGTGACAAAATAGTGCTTGCCATGTACAGGGCTAAAGAGGTGTCAGAGGCTGAAGCACCGCAACTTTATTCAATAGTCAGAAGGCTTACACAGAAGGCAGGTCTTCCAATGCCCAGGGTTTACATCATTAATGCTGATCAGCCAAATGCCTTTGCTACTGGAAGGAATCCCAGACATGCGGCTGTAGCTGTTACAACCGGAATCATGCGACTGCTCACAGAAGAAGAACTCGCAGGTGTCATTGGACATGAACTTGCTCACATAAAGCACAGGGACATCCTGATAAGCACCATTGCTGCCTCTATAGCTGGTGCTATCAGTTATCTTGCTCACATGGCGCAATGGGCACTGATCTTTGGAGGTTTTGGCGGTGATGATGACGATGCAAACCCCTTTGCTGCCCTGATAATCATGATAGTTGCACCTCTTGCTGCCATGATCGTTCAGATGGCTATATCGAGGTCAAGGGAGTTTGCTGCTGATGCTGGAGGAGCAAAGATAGCTGGAAATCCCAGATGGCTTGCCTCTGCACTAAGGAAGCTGGAGATGGCATCTCGAAGCATACCCCTTAATGCCAACCCTGCAACCTCACACATGTTTATTGTCAATCCACTCTCTAAAAGGGCTATGATGAAGCTCTTTAGCACCCATCCACCTGTTGAAGAAAGGATAGCACGGCTTGAGGCAATGTCCATTTAATCCTTAACTTGACTATTCACTGCCATATTGCACAAAATATCAAAGCCCTCACAGGGCTGTTTTTTTGTTAAATAACTACTATGAAAGCCCTTATAACTGGAGCAACAGGCTTTATCGGAAGCCACCTGACCGAGGCACTTCTTAAAAGGGGTTATGCTGTAAAGTGCCTTATCAGAAAGACCTCTGATACCAAATGGATAGAATCGCAGGCAGTTGAGCTCTGCTACGGTGACTGTGTTGATTTTGATAGCCTTAAAAAGGCTGTCTCTAACTGCGACTATGTGTTTCACCTTGCAGGACTTACAAAGGCCTGTAGAGAGGAAGATTACTTCTGCGTAAATGTAAAGGGCACAGAAAATATCGTAAAGGCCATTGTTGCTTCAAATAGAAATCTTAAGCGATTTATTCTTCTCAGCAGTCAGGCTGCCTCCGGGCCAAGTTATGACGGAAGCCCTGTAACAGAGGAGACGCCTCCTCGACCAGTATCCCATTATGGAAGAAGCAAGCTTGCTGCAGAGCAGATAGTTCTTAATGAAATGGAAGGCATCCCCTTCACCATTATTAGACCCCCTGCTGTTTACGGCCCCAGGGACAGGGATTTTTATATGTTTTTCAAATTAATAAAAAGGGGCATCTTCCCCTACTGGGGTAAGGCTAAATACTCAATGGTTTATATTGATGACCTTATAAATGGTATAATACTTTCTGCTGAATCAGAAAAGGCTATCGGAAAGAGTTATTTTTTAACAGACGGCAAGGAACATACAAACGAAGAGATAGCCTTTTGTATTGCAAAAACTTTCAATAAAAACCTTACAAAGGTTCGTATTCCCTGGGCAATAATGCCCTTTCTGGCAAGTCTGGGAGAGAGGTTTTCCAAGGGGAAGAGCATTTTTAACAGGGACAAGGTGAGAGAACTGAGTTATAATTGCTGGCTGTGTGACTGCTCAAAGGCAGTCAGGGAACTGGGGTATGAACCCAGAGTAGAACTTCAGGAGGGCATTAAATGGACAGCAGACTGGTACAGGATAAACAGGTGGCTATGAAAAGAGACCTGTTCGATAAGTGCTTCAGGTTCACAAAGGCAAAGGAGATCATGGAGGCAGGGCTTTATCCCTACTTCAGGATAATAGAAAGTGCCCAGGATCCGGTCGTATATATGAACGGCAAGAGGATGATTATGGTGGGCTCTAACAATTACCTCGGACTAACAAACGACCCAAGGGTCAAAGAGGCCGCCATTAATGCAGTGAAAAAGTATGGAACCGGATGTGCTGGCTCCAGGTTTCTCAATGGCACCCTTGACATCCATGTGGAGCTTGAAGAAAAGCTTGCCAGGTTTATGCGTAAAGAGGCTGCCCTTATCTTTTCTACTGGCTTTCAGGTAAACCTTGGTGTAATATCTGCCCTTGTTAGCAAAGACGATGTGGTTGTGATTGACAAGATGAACCATGCAAGCATCATAGACGGATGCAGGCTTTCCTACGGGGAGATAAAGAAGTTCAAACACAACGATATGAACGACCTGGAGCGTGTGCTTAAAGGGATTGATGCTAAGGGATGTCTTATTGTGGTGGATGGAGTGTTCAGCATGGAAGGAGACATCATTAATCTTCCAGAAGTTGTCAGGATAGCGAAAAAATACGGGGCAAGGTTAATGGTAGATGACGCCCATGGAATTGGTGTGCTTGGTAAAACAGGCCGTGGTACCTGTGAACATTTCGGTCTTGAACAGGAAGTGGATCTTATTATGGGCACATACAGCAAATCACTTGCCTCGATTGGTGGCTTTGTAGCTGGAGACAGTGATGTAATCCACTACATAAAACACTTTGCTCGCTCACTCATATTCAGTGCCTCACCACCGCCGGCCTCTGTGGCAGCAGTAAGTGCTGCACTTGATATCATCGATCAGGAGCCAGAGAGGATTGAGCAACTGTGGAAGAATACCAATAAAATGCTAAAGGGCTTCAAGGAGCTCGGATTTGAGGTCGGGCCAAGCCAGACCCCCATAATTCCCATAATAGTGGGGGAGAACGAGACAGCCTTCAGGATGGCCATGATGCTTCAGCAGGAAGGAGTGTTTGCAAATGTGGCAGTTAGCCCTGCCGTGCCTGACGGAAAGGCACTTATCAGGACAAGTTATATGGCCACTCATACTGATGAACATCTTGACATCGTGCTTGAGGCATTTAAAAAGGTAGGTAAGGCACTCGGACTTATTTGATGGTTGAGATTAAAGAGGTCAGAAGCAGAAGAGACCTGTTAAGATTCATAAAGTTCCCCTTTAAACTCTACAAAGATGATCCCCTGTTTACTGCCGAGTTGATACATGACCAGAAGGTTCACCTTTCAGAAAAAAACCCCTTTTTCCGCACTGCCACAATAAAACTGTTCTTGGCATACAAAGAGGGTAAGCCTGCAGGGCGGGTGGCTACCATAGTGAATCCGGCACATAACGATTATCATAATGAAAAAGTGCTTTTCTTTGGTCTTTATGAGGCGGTTGACGACATAGATGTGGCAGGGGCATTGATGGACAGGGTGGAGGCTGAGGCATCAAGGCTTGGTGTTTCGGCAGTCAGAGGGCCGATGAACCTCTCAACCAACGAACACTGTGGCTTTCTCATTGAGGGCTACGGGGAGCCACCAATACTCATGACTCCCTACAATCCACCTTATTACAACAATCAGATGGAGCTACTGGGTTACAAAAAATGTAAAGACCTCCTAGCCTTTATCACAGACATACCCGAGGAGTTACCGGAAAAGGTTTACAGGGCATCAAGAATTGCAGAGCGCTCAGGGATAAGGGTGCGTCAGATAAACCATAGAAGGCTGATAGATGAATTGAAGATATTCCAGAGTATCTACAACGAGGCATGGAAAGATAACTGGGGGTTTGTGCCCATTTCAGACGATGAACTCCTATATATGGCTAAAAGGCTAAAGCCTATAATAAGACCTGAACTTAACATCATAGCTGAGAAGAATGAAGTTCCAGTGGGTTTTCTTGGCATGATGCCTGACTTTAATCTGGTTCTACGGAAGATGAAGGGCCGCATCAATCCCTGTAGCATAGTTAAGGCCCTGTACTATCAAAAAAGGATAGAAGACCTTAGATTGCTCCTTCTTGGGGTGCGGCCAGAATACAGACTCAGGGGAGTAGATGCCCTTCTTTTCAGAGAGGGATTCAAGGGCGCAAGAAAATACAAAAGGGTAGAGCTATCATGGATACTGGAGGACAACCTGCCAGTGATTAGACTTGTTGAGATGATCGGTGGAAGGAGATATAAGGTGTTCAGGATATATGAAAATAGGCTATAGGCAAAAGGCGATAGGCAAAAGGTTTGGAGATTTCAGATTTATGATTTAAAGACTCTGTGCACTCTGTGTTCTCTGTGGTTAATTAATACAATTTGGAATTTAATAGAATGAGGGTGGTTATTACAGGGATAGGTGCTGTTACACCCCTGGGGGTGACCTTCAGGGATACCTGGGAATCCCTTTTGCAAGGTAAAAGCGGCATTGCCTTATGCACCAGAGTGGATACCAGTCAGTTACCCTGGAAGGTGGCTGGAGAAGTAGACCAGAGGGCACTGAAAGAAAAGCTTTCAGAAAAACAGACCCGCCGTCTTGACCCCTTTGTTCAGTATGCCCTGATTGCTGCTAAAGAGGCAAAAAGGGATGCAGCCATAGAGCTACCCAGGGACACGGCAGTAGTTATAGGAACGAGCAGGGCTGGAGTTAGCTTTATTGAGCAAGCCCTTCAGACAGGTAGATTTTCAGCCTATCTGATGGCAGCTACCACGGCAAACATGGCATGCTCTCAGGTGGCTGATTTGTTAAGAATAAAGGGGCACTCCTATGCTGTATCAGCAGCCTGCGCATCTGGTGCAATGGCAGTGGCAGAGGCATTCAGGTTGATCAAAGACGGTTATACTACGGTGGCAATTACTGGTGCCTCAGACGCTCCATTAACCCGACTGTGCCTTGAGGGTTATGGCAGGATGGGGGTGCTTTCAAAGACCCATACCCCTGATGCAAGCAGGCCCTTTGACAGAAGGCGTGATGGCTTTGTGCTTTCAGAAGGTGCCTGTGTGATGGTGCTTGAGGAGATTGATCATGCAATAAGACGCAGAGCAAGGATATACGCAGAGATTGTCTCTGCTGAAACCATTACATCCCTTTCAGGACAGACCCGACCTGACACAGACGATGAGGCAGAGGTAATGATGAGGGCGATTAACTCGGCAGGGCTTAAACCACAAGACATTGACCTTGTAAATGCCCATGCCACATCCACAGTGCTTGGCGACAGAGTGGAGGCAGAGGCAATCCAGATAGTATTTGGCAATAAAATAACAGTTACCGCTAATAAATCCCAGACCGGTCACATGTTAGGGGCATCCTCTGCATTAGAGATAGCCCTCTCAGCAATGTCAATACATAAGGGGGTTGTGCTTCCAACAATAAACACAGATGCCCCAGAATTCGGTATTTCTCTATATAACAAACCACTAAAAAGGTCTGTTAAGAATGTTCTGAAAAACTCCTTTGGTTTTGGCGGGGTTAACATAGCACTGGTTTTACAGAAGCAGGCATGCAAATAAAATGCAGTTGGCTTAAATAAGATGGAAAAAGGCAATGTTTTAATGCCTGTTTAGTTTTAAAGTATATCAGAAATTACAACTACTATGTTAGAATTAAAAAATATTGTGCTTATGGCAGAGAGAGATTTAAAAGCACCCGTTTTGCATAATGAAGGGAGATAAGATGAGAAAGGCAAAACTGAAAAGACAGACCAGAGAAACAGATGTGGAGATTACCATCAATCTTGATGGAAAGGGAAAGTGTAATATCAACACATCAATTCCCTTTGTTGATCACATGCTTACGCTGATGTGTTATCACGGAGGACTTGACCTGAGCATTAAAGCCACTGGTGACATAGAGGTCGACTATCATCACCTGATGGAAGACATTGGCATTACCCTTGGGCAGGTCATTAACAGGGCACTTGGCGACAAGGCAGGCATCAGAAGATATGGCTTCTCAAAGATTCCCATGGATGAGAGCCTTTCAGAGGTAGTGGTGGATATAAGTGGAAGGGCCTATCTTGTATACAATGTCAAAAAAAGGGCAGGCCATCTGAAAGACCTTCCTGTATCGCTGTTTGAGGACTTCTTCAGGGCACTGGTAAATCATGCAATGATTACGCTTCATATTAATCTCCTTTACGGCAGGGACCTCCATCATATCTACGAGTCAATCTTCAAGGCCTTTGGCAGGGCATTGAAAGAGGCGACCACCATCGAGGGTAAATCAATTCCCTCAACAAAGGGAAAACTATAACTCCTTTATTATCTGAAGCACTGCCCTCTGACAGGCTAAAGCAGCTTCCTTTATCCTCCATTTTCTGCGGTCACGGTCTTCTATCAGGTTGCTTATTCCTCTTATCTGAAGGGCCGGGATACCAAAAGAAAGGGCAATCTGGCCAACAGCCGCTCCCTCCATGCTTTCACAGATGGCCCTGTATCGACTTTCTAATTCCCTGGCCATGGAAGATGTGCCTGTTACAGTAGATACAGTGATAAATCTTCCCTTTTTATATCGCCACGAACCCTTTGAAAGCACGGCCTCTGCCCTCTGAGCAAGGGCATCAGAAAAGGGTATCCGATTATAGATGTCCCTTTTGGGTATTAACTCAAGGCCAATCTTCCTTAAATCTCTATGCCCCTTTCTGGTAAGGGTGCCTTCCTCTACATATATGTCTTCTGTACAGATTGCAAGGCCGCCAACATTGAGTCCAGAGGAGACAAAGGCACCTCCAATGCCAAGATTAATAATCTTTTCAGCACCAAATTGCAGAATGGCTATCACTGTTGCAGCCCCTGCATTTGTCTTGCCAGGACCACCTATCACTACCACCGTCTTTCTGCCTGAAAGCCTGCCTCTGTGAATTATAAAATGACCTTTCTGAAAAGACTGCCGGCCCACAAGAGAGCTAACTATTTCCAAGCACTCAAACTCGGTTGCAACTATCAATGCAATCCTGTCTGTTTTCATTTCACTGGCCAAATAGCGGCAGTTAGCCGTTCGGAGGTTATTATTTTCTTTGCATATCTCTTTATCCACTAAAAATTCAGTTAATAGTTGACTATATCTGCTGAATATTTTAATAATATTCAGACAAAAATATCCTGGAAAACAGGGAGGACTATATGAACGATATAAAAAGGATGTACAAAACCATTGTTGATGACCCGTTTCCACCAGAAATAACTATAGACTTTGGTGGACAAAAGCTTGTTTATAGAAAACGCACCTGGCAGATAAAGACCCCTGATAAGGACGAAATAGTGGAAAGAGGACTACGCTATGGTGAAAACCCTGATCAGCCTGCAGCTCTTTATGAGCTGACAGGGGGGAATCTGGTGCTTGGTGGAGTTGAATTTATCAATCCTAAAAACGGTCTTGTAAGTTCAATAACAGAAGAGGATATGATACAGGCTGGAAAGCATCCAGGAAAGACCAACCTTACCGATATTGACAATGCTTTGAACATCCTTAAGTTTCTCATGAAAAGGCCTGCTGCAACCATCATGAAGCACAACAATCCAAGTGGAGTTGCCTATGGTGAGACAGTGGCCGAGGCATACGACCGTGCAAACATGGCAGACCGTATCGCTGCATTTGGCGGATGCCTTGTTGTAAACAGACCAATGGATAAGGCCACGGCAGAGCTTGTCAGTGAAAACTACTTAGAGGTGGTAGCTGCACCGGATTACGAAGATGGTGTGGTGGAGATACTTGCAAAGAGGAAGAATTTAAGAATTGTTCGGATCAAAAAGATAGACGAACTTCAGAAATACATGGACCTGCCTTTTGTGGAGTTTAAGGCACTGATTGATGGAGGTCTAATAGTTCAGCAGTCACAGATAAACAGGATAAGGTCAAAAGAGGACTTCATGCCAGCAAAGGCTGTTTATGACGGAAAGGAATACACTATTAAGCGCCAGCCCACTGAAGAGGAATATGAGGATATGCTCTTTGGCTGGCATGTGGAGCAGGGTGTTACCTCCAACTCGGTAATATATGTAAAAGACGGCTGCACCGTTGGTATTGGCACAGGTGAGCAGGACAGAGTGGGTGTGGCCGAAATCGCCGTTTATAAGGCATATACAAAATACGCAGATGCCCTCTGCTTTAAGCGTTACGGACTTTCATATAAAGAATATGAGCTTGAGGTGCAAAGGGGCAAAAAATCAAGGGCAGCCCTTGATGAGATTGATGAGGAGACAAAAAATGCAAAGGGTGGTCTTATAGGGGCTACCATGGTTTCCGATGCCTTTTTCCCTTTCCGTGACGGTGTGGATGTGGGCATTAAAGAGGGTATCAGGGCAGTGGTTCAGCCTGGCGGCTCTCTCAGGGACCACGAGGTGATAGAGGCCTGTAACGAAGCAGATGTTACAATGGTCTTTACAGGACAGAGGCTATTTAAACACTAATTGCGTTTATAGCGTTAATAGCGTTGATTGGGTTCATAGCGTTGATTGCGTTAATAGAGTTAATAGCGTTAATCGGG
>CAZEYP010000001.1:14864-104965 GCA_964515925.1 uncultured Nitrospirota bacterium | reverse complement strand
GTTGATTGGGTTCATAGCGTTGATTGCGTTAATAGAGTTAATAGCGTTAATCGGGTTGATTGGGTTAATGGCGTTGATAGCGTTTGTTGGGGGTGATTGCGTTAGTAGCGATAGTAGCGTTGATTACGTTTATCGGGTTAATAGCGTTGGTAGCGTTGATTGCGGTTTGGGTGGGATGTTTTTATTACTCCCTACTCCCTACACGCTACACCCTACACCCTGTCTTTTTTACACGCTACGCCCTACACCCTTTAATAGTATTTAAGATTTGAAATATTTAGGGATGGAGGTTTAAATGCCTGATTACATTGTAGTAATGGTGACAGCACCTGACGAAGAGGTGGCTGCTTCACTGGCAAGAACCCTTGTGGAGGAGCGTCTTGCTGGATGTGTAAATATCATAAAAGGCGTAAGATCAATCTATAGCTGGGAAGGAAAGATTGAAGATGAACCAGAGGTGGTTATGTTAATCAAGACCCGGCAGAATCTATATAAGTCACTTGAAAGAAGGATTATCGACCTTCATCCCTATAGTGTGCCAGAGGTTATTTGTCTGGACATAAAGTATGGTTCTGATGGATATCTTAGCTGGCTTAAGGAAGTTACAGCAGACATAGGATAACTGTAAACTATCAACTGGCAGGTTTAAGAAAGCATGGCATAACCCCGTGGCATGGCCACGGGGTATTTTAACTTAAGATATTTCCCACAAAGGGTATACCGGCAGCTCTTAAACAGCCTCAACAGCCTTTATTTCCGGTATATCCTGCTTCAAGGTAGCCTCAATGCCACCCTTCAATGTCATAATAGACATGGGACAATGTCCACAGGCACCTGTAAGCTTTACCCTCACTACATTGTCATCTGTAATCTCCACCAGCTCTACATCGCCACCGTCACGCTGAAGTGCTGGCCTTATCTTATTGATTACCTCCTGAATCTTTTCTCTGTCAATCATTACTTATACCTCCTCTTTTCAGTTATTACCAGACCACCTGAGTCCTGTTTAAATTATAAATTAACTGTAACGAAAAAAACATGACAGAGGTCATAATGGCTGAATACTTAACCTGCTGGCTGAGTTGATCGAAGTGGAATAAACCCATAGGAGGCATAAATCTTCTGTGCCTCCTCAGAAAGTAAAAACTCAAGAAAGCTTTCAGCATTTTCAGGGTTCGGTGCATCCTTCATAACCGCAACATAATATGTCACATTATCTCTCTGGTCAAGGGCCTCACCAGGCTCTATCACCTCTATTTCCAGCCCCTGTTTAAGGGCATGCACTGCCTCGGTTGACCATACTGGACCAACATCCACAGTACCCTTTTTAAGCCTCAAAGGGGTTTCTCTGTGGTGAACAATGGTCATAATTGTAGTACCCTCTGCCCTTTTTTCCTCCATTATTCTGTGCACCAGAGCCTCTCCACCTGCCTTTTCATACATATCTATAATATAGTTCGTGATGTTTTCCATAGCTCCTGGTTGAGAAACTCTCACATCATCCCTTGCAAGGTCATCTACAGAGCGGATGTTTGCCGGGTTCCCCTTTCTGGTGATAAGCACTATGCGGTTATGAAGATAGGGATGATAGGTCTTTATAAGCCCAAGGGTAAGCAGCTCTTCCATGGCCTCCTTTGTGACCGATGTGTATATGTCGGGTTTCCCCGTGATCAGTCTTCCCTTAAACAATGCACCGCCAGACTTTATCTGCTCAAACTCAAGCCCTGGAGGAAGGGTTTCGTAAAATATGTTTTTTACACCTGGATACCTTTTTTGAAATGCCTCGATAAGTTCATCCATCACCATAAACTGATTGCCTGCCATAAACAGCACAAGCTCTGCCCTGTCAGCCACATCAAGGTTGTGCAGGTCATCTGCCCTTGTGGATGGGATTACCGGATACTCTTCTGACAGCTCCATAAAACTTCCTCTCTTAACAGCACCTATTTTTACCCATGATGCAGTGGGCTTTTAGAATCATCTTATCATAGCATTCAGAAATCTTCAAGAAACCTGGTTGAAAAGCTACCGCTCAAGAATTTTTCAGACCTTACAACCCTTCTGTGAAATGAAATGGTGGTCTTAATACCCTCTATTACAAATTCATCAAGTGCCCTTTTAAGCCTGATTATGGCCTCATCCCTTGTGGGTGCCCTGGCAATCAGCTTTGCAATCAAAGAGTCGTAATGACTGGGAACAGTCCATCCACAGTAGGCAGCCGTATCCACCCTTATACCAGGCCCTCCGGGAAGATAAAGAAAATCAATCAATCCAGGAGAGGGAGTAAAGGTTTCAGGGTCTTCGGCGTTTATCCTGCATTCTATTGCATGGCCTGTGAACTTGATGTCACTCTGTTTGTACTGAAGTTCATTACCAGAGGCCAGTTTTAACTGTTCCTTTATGATATCTATCCCTGTAATAGCCTCAGTAACAGGATGCTCTACCTGCACCCTGGTGTTTATTTCCATAAAATAGATATTATTGTCTGAATCAACTATAAATTCTATGGTTCCCACATTTCTGTATCGCAGTGCCTTTGCAGCCTTTACCGCATAATCGCCCAGTTTTTTTCTCAACTTCGGTGAAAGCCCAGGAGCAGGGGCCTCTTCAATCAATTTCTGATGTCTTCTCTGAATGGAGCAGTCCCTTTCTCCAAGGTGTATTACATGTCCTTTATGGTCAGCCAGTATCTGAACCTCTATGTGTCTCATGTCGGTGATATATTTTTCTATATATACCGTGTCTCTGCCAAAGGCAGCATGAGCCTCTTTCTGAGCTGTACTAAAGGCCCGTTCAAGCTCTTCGTCTCTTTCAACGATCCTCATACCTCTACCACCACCACCAGCGGATGCCTTGATAATTACGGGATAACCGATCTTTTTTATCACCTGTCTTGCCTTTTCAAGGTCGTTCACAGCACCTTCGCTACCAGGCACAACAGGCACTCCCTTCTTCTTCAGAATCTGCCGTGCCCTTGCCTTATCGCCTCCAAGCCTTATGTTCTCTGGTCTTGGACCAATAAACACAATGCCCGAACGGGTGCAGGCCTCAGCGAACTGCGAGTTTTCAGACAGAAAGCCATATCCTGGATGGATAGCCTCTGCATCGGTTATCTCAGCAGCACTGATTATGGCCGGGATATTAAGATAACTCTGGTGTGCACTGGCAGGCCCTATACAGACAGCCTCGTCTGCAAGCCTGACATGCATTGAGTCCCTGTCGATGTCTGAGTAAACTGCAACGGTCTTTATCCCAAGCTCATGGCAGGCACGGATGACCCTGACAGCAATCTCTCCTCTGTTAGCAATTAATACCTTCCGAAAGAGTTTCATAGTGGCTCAATCAGGAAAAGGGGCTCTCCGTATTCCACTGGCTGGCCATTTTCAACAAGTATACGCACCACAATTCCATCAACCTCGCTTTCAATCTCGTTCATAAGTTTCATTGCCTCGATTATACACAGCACCTGACCCTTCTTCACCCTGGTGCCAACCTCCACAAAGGGCTCTGCATCAGGAGATGGTGCCCTGTAAAAGGTGCCGACAATGGGAGAGGTCACTGTATATAAATGGGATGTGTCCTCCGCAGTCTGTGAGGGTTCTCCTGATCTGCCAGCATCGACATGGCCTCGTTGTACTATCTCAAAGCTACCCATGTAACGCTCTCTTTTAAGGCGCAACTTGACCCCTTCTTTTTCAATAGATATCTCGGTTATATCGGTATCCTTTAAAAGATCAATGATGGCCTTTATTTCATCGATATTCATTACTTTACCCTTTCTATGTATTCACCTGTTCTTGTATCTACTTTAATGATGTCGCCTTCATTTATGTGAAATGGTACCTTCACTGTAGCACCTGTCTCAAGCTTTGCAGGCTTACTACCACCTGATGCAGTATCACCTCGAACACCAGGCTCTGTCTCAGTGACCTGAAGTTCCACAAAGTTTGGAAGCTCCACAGCAATTGGGTCCTGCTTGTAATAAAGTATATAGACATTCATGTTTTCCTTAAGATAAAGCCGTGCATCTGCAAGCTGCTCCTCGGTAAGGGGTACCTGCTCATAGGTCTCGTTGTCCATAAAATAGTAGAGGTTATCCTGACTGTAAAGGTACTGCATCTCCTTTTCTTCAAGGTCAGCCTTCGGCACCTTATCGCCAGCCCCAAAGGTCTCCTCTATAATCTTTCCTGACTTTAGACCCTTTAGCTTGGCCCTTACAAAGGCCCCACCTCTTCCCATCTTGACATGCTGAAAATCAAGAACAATATAGGGCTCACCTTTGTACTCAATCTTGGTGCCCCTTTTAAAATCATTGGTTGAAATCATACCTTAACCTCCAGTTTTATATAAATTCTAAATCCGAAATTCTAATTTCTAAACAATATCCAATTTCCCAAATTCTCCATCTACGCCTTAAACATTACCAGCTCAATGAACGCAATAAACCTCCAACACTTCACCTATTCACCCATTTACCCACTATCTATAGCCTATTGCCTATCGTCTTCAATACTATTTTAACCACAGAGAGCACAGAGTTTTTAAATCATAAATCACAAATCTCAAATCTTAAATCTAAAATCTAAAATCTAAAATTCTTTACAGTATTTCCAGTTCCTTTGGCAGAGAGGTAAGCACTCTGGCCCTGGAGCTACCAAGGCAAACCATATCTTCTATTCTAACACCACCGATGTCTGAAATATAGATACCTGGTTCAATGGTAAAGACCATACCTTCTTCAAGAACATCTCTACTCTGAAATGATATACGAGGAGCCTCATGTATATCAAGCCCCACACCATGGCCTGTACCATGGCCAAAGTACTCTCCATATCCAGCAGCATTGATTATATCCCTTGCAACCCTGTCCAGTTCCATGGCAACCATAGCTGTTTTTGCCTTTTTAAGTGCAGCTCTGTTTGCCTTTAGCACTATATCATAGATTGCCATCCTGGGCTGCAGATTTTTTCCCTTTAAAAGAAAGGTGCGTGTCATATCGGAAAAGTATCCGTTAGCCTCAGCACCCCAGTCCACTACCACAAGATCGCCTGCCCTAAGCTTGCGTTCTGAAACACCTGCATGAGGAAGTGCTGAATTTTCACCTGAGGCAACTATTATATCAAATGGAAGCATCCTGCTTCCCTGTTTTTTTATGGCCTCCTCTAATCGAAGGGCAATAGACCTTTCAGTTACTCCAGGCTTTATGTATCTTTTTATTGAAAGGAAGGCAGTCTCAGCCCTGTCAATGGCCTGTCTTATTAGTTTCAACTCAGTGGCTGATTTCTTTTTTCTTATATTTTCTATTATCTCCCTGACTGGAACTGGATAGAAATCCTTTCTTAAAGCATCATATATTGAGTAGGGAGCCGAGTATTCAAAACCTATCCTTTTTATCCCGGATTGTTTAAGTATGTCTTTTATAGTGCTTAGATAGCTTCCTTTTGATATTACCACCTCAAGTGCACTTACCTGTCTAGCTGATTGCTCTTTGTATCGGAAGTCGGTAATGAAAAAGGCCTGCTTTTTTGTAATCAAAACAAAGGCACTTGAACCGGTAAATCCTGAGAGGTATCGCACATTTTTCAAATTAGTCACAACGAAGGCACTTAGACGCTTTTTCCCGAGGACCTCTCTTATTTTCTCGAGGATTTTGTTCATACTTAAGAAAGGTACTTAAAACTCTTTTTCTATCCTGGGGATAACTGTTTTTAAGACAAAGCGAGCCTTACCGTAATTACCATCAGGCTTTATTACCACACAAAAGTAATACTCTGCTGTTATTCGGTGCATGATGATGCCGCATCTGTCAGAGATTAAAGAGAACTCTTTTGCTCTGCCGAGCCGTAGCTCCTCAGAGGCGAGTTCAACATCTCTTATAAAGGTAGATGCCTCTGCAGAGAGGTCGTTGAAGTCTATCAGATTTTCTACTTTATATTCCTCTACAGGAATTCCATCAGAAGCCACTATAAGTGCAGCCACGGCACCAGGTACCCTCTGTACTGTCTCTTTAAGAACTTCCGAAAAACTCATCTCTGCGCTCCTTAATCCCCTTTAAAAGTTTATCATATTCGTTAACCAGTTTACTTATATCCTTGCCAAGGAGCTTCATAAGATGTTTGAGCTCTTCTACACGTTGTTTTATGTGTAAGTTATCAGGGTCTTCTTTAAGGGCCTCAGCATACAGGTCGAATGCCTTCATATACTGTTCAGACCTTATCAATTCTTCTGCCCTTTCTATTAGTTCCTGCTCAGATTGTAAAAGATGAAAATAGGCAGAATTAAGAAGCGATGAGTTTTCCAGCCCATCCTGTTCAATATTGTCACTCTGTGAGAATCCCTCTTCAGGTAAGGCAAACATTGAAGGCTCATCAGTAAGTTCTCCAAATGTATCATCCTCTTTTATCTCCTCTGGCTCCAGCACCTCCTCACCGATAAAGGATGAGAAATTTTTGTATTCTTCAAAGCCAGCCTCATCCTGGTGAGTCTCTGGTGTAAAATCCTCCGAAATCGGCTCAGGCATCTCATATTCCTCTGAATCTTCCGCCTCCAAATGAACTACATCCTCAACCTTTTCAGTTTGTGACTCCTCTTCTATTTCGTCCACAGTGAGAGGCTCTGCATAAATCGGTGCCTCAGTAGAGTCTTGTTCAGCCTCTTCCTTTTCCTCCTCTACTTCAACATCCTTTGACATGATAGCTTCCAGAGTGGCTCTTATTTCTTCATCCATTGGATTAAGCTCAAGCACCTTCCTGCAGTATTCCTTTGCCTTTTCAATATCTCCCTTCTTCCTGTATATCTCAACCAGCTTCTTTTTAGCAAAAAGGTTATCTGGCACTGTAAGAGCTACCTCCTCAAAAACCACCCTTGCATCATCCACCCTGCCCTGTTCAAGGTATATCTTACCAAGGGCTACCTTGGCAGAAGTGTAACCTGGCTGTCTCTGCAGACCTCTTTCCAGCACCTCGATGGCCTCCTCATACATTCCAGCCTTCCTGTACTCCTCTGCAAGAGGCAGGAAGAGTTTGGAGTCCGGATCCCTCTCTACCCTCTCCCTCAGTTTTTCAATCTCTTCCATAGACATCTGGCAACCTCCATGGACTTTTTGTGAAAACAAAATTCGTCAATACTGTGACAAATACCGTCAGGAAACCATCTCCATGTAGTGGTCAAATATCACCTCTGCACATTCTTCCTTGTCCATTAATGGATAGCCCTTTTCATCCCTTTCCGTAATAATTACAATCCTGTTGGTCTCAGTATCAAAGCCTGCTCCTTTCAAGGTTACATCATTAAATACCACCATGTCCATCTTTTTTTCTTTCAATTTCCTTTTAGCTTTTGCAATATTCGGGCCAGTTTCAGCTGAAAAGCCGATTATAAATGGCCGCTTTTTGAGACAAGAGATCTCTTTAATGATATCCACTGTGGGCTTTAGTTTTAGCTCCCTGAGTTTTTTCTTTTCAATCTTTTCTTTAGAAGGTACTGCTACATAATAATCGGCCACGGCTGCTGCCATAACGATGAGGTCTGTTCCCTTAATTTGTTCCTTTACAGAACGGAACATCTCCAATGCGGTTTCAACCTTTATTGTTTTTACTCCATGAGGAGGCTTAAGTGCGGTAGGCCCTGATATAAGAACCACATCAGCCCCCCTTCTACGAGCAACTCGTGCAAGGGAATAACCCATCCGACCTGATGATCGGTTTGATATAAACCTCACAGGGTCTATGGGTTCACGGGTTGGACCTGCGGTTATCAATATCCTTTTCCCTGCAAGGTCTTTTTTACTCAAACATGACTTTATCTCTTCCACCATGACATCAATTTCAGCCATCCTGCCCTTTCCGTACTCCCCGCAGGCAAGCTCTCCAGTGTCAGGCTCTATAATGATACATCCCATTTTCTGAAGCTTTTTCAGGTTATCCTGAATGGCTGGATGTTCATACATCTTCCAGTTCATTGAAGGTGCCAGAAGCACAGGCCCTCTGAAACTGAGAAAACAGGCCGTAACCATGTTGTCTGCCAGACCAGTGGCAAGCTTTGCAATGGTGTTCGCAGTTAGAGGTGCTATTATGTAAAGGTCTGAATCACCTGGTAGGTCTATATGTACAAGAGGAGAAGAGAATATATCTGTACAGACAGAGTTTCCAGACAGTGTTTCTAAGGTAATGGGTGAGATAAATCTTGTGGCAGCCTCTGTCATTATAACCCTGACAGAGGCCCCTTCTTTTCTTAGCTTTCTTACCAGCTCAGCAGATTTGTAGGCTGCTACACCGCCAGTAACACCAAGCAGTACTGTTTTATTCTTCAGAGTTGAAGAGTTCATCAGCAGTTATGGACTCTTCTTTCTCCTGCATGAAAACACTGAGGTCCTTTTCCAGCTCTGAACGCTCCTCAGCATCCAGCTCCTTTTTACGGTCTTCCAGCAGCTTTCTGAAGGCAAGCTTCCTGGACTGCTGCATTGCCTTAGCAGCTTCTTCTCCAATTAGATAGTCAATCTTGTTAGCCACAACCTCCTGAATTGCAAGGGTGGTTACTTTTTTTGCCTTTGACTTAATCTTGGGCTCAGCACCAAGGGCGAGCTCCTTTGCCCTCTGTGCAGCAATATTAACCAGCCTGAACCTGCCGTCGATCTTCTCCTTGTCGTATTCGATTGGTAGAGAGATGATGTCGATATCCATATCGGTAAAACCTCCTGTTTATAATAGGGTGTAAGGTGTAGGGGGTAGTAAAAAAATATTAGAAACTATCCCCTGCTCCCTGTACCCTGCTCCCTGTATTTAAAAACTGTTCCTTGATCCACCGATGGTCTATGTTTGAGATTGAGACTCGTCTTGAAAGAACCACTGCCTTCAGTTCCTCAAAGGCAGTCTCAAGTTTATCATTTATAATAACATAATCGTACTGTTTATAGTCAGCTATTTCCTTTATTGCATTCTTTAGCCTTCTTTTAATAACATCTTCTGTGTCAGACCCTCTACTGATGAGTCTTTTTTTAAGCACCTCCATTGATGGAGGAAGAATGAAAACAAAGGTTGCATCAATGCCCTGTTTTCTAATCTGCCTGGCACCCTGAGTGTCAATATCAAGTATCACATCTATACCGCGATTAACCCTTTCCATAAGCCTGTTTTTTGATGTCCCGTACAGATTGCCATGAACCTCAGCCCATTCAAGAAACTCGCCAGCCTCAACCATTTTTATAAAATTATCTTTAGTAACAAAATAGTAATCCTTTCCATCAACCTCACCTGGCCTTGGAGCACGGGTGGTATAGGATATCGAGTGTTCAATTCTCTGGAGCCTGTCGGTTATCATCCTGCATAGAGTTGTTTTCCCTGCTCCAGAAGGAGCTGAGACTACGAAAACAGCCCCCTTATTCATCTAAATCCCTCTCGTCGTGGTGAGCATCTTCTTTACCAATAAACCGTTGAGTTATAGTTTCAGGCTGCAGAGCAGAAAGTATTATATGGTCGCTATCAGTAACAATAATAGACCTGGTTCTTCTTCCTTCAGTTGCGTCAACCAGCTTACCCCTTTTTTTCGCCTCATCTCTGAGTCGTTTCATAGGTGCTGAGCCGGGTGTTATTATGGCAATCACATGTGATGCCGAAACCATGTTACCAAATCCTATGTTTACCAGCACTGGCGCTGCATCCCTTTTCATAACTCCTCCTTTATTGCAAGTTCTGAACCTGTTCACGCATCTTTTCTATCTCAGTTTTGAGATTTATAACCTGCTCGGATATCTGATAATCTGCAGCCTTTGCCCCAATGGTGTTTGCCTCCCGATTAAGCTCCTGAATCAAGAAATCCATCTTTCTTCCCACTGCCCCCCCTTTTTCTATGATGCTTTTAAGCTGATTTATGTGGCTTTTTAGTCTGGTTATCTCCTCTGAGATATCCACCCTGTCGGCTATGAATGCAATCTCCTGCATTAGCCTCTGTTCGTCTAACTCCATTCCCTCAATTAGTGTGCCTACCCTTTCCCTTAGAGCAGAAAAACGCCTTTCAGAGGCATCCATTGAAGCCTTTTCAATTCTGCTGATAAGCTCGTCTATCGTCTTAACTATTTCCCTGATATTCTGAATAAGAAAGGCTCCTTCCTTTATTCTCATCCCTTTTAATTTATCCAGCGCTTTTTCAAAGGTAACAAACAGTTCTTCATGTTTGAACTGAGGCGTTTGTTTAAAGACAATGTCACGAAACCAGAAAAGATGGTCTAATGCAGGTTTTGAGTCTATATTAAGTGCGTGTGCTATGCTATCAAGCCCCTGAAGCACCCTGCCTGCTATCTGTTGATTTATGGAAAGCTCTATATCGGTGTTTTCGGTAAAGGATATGGTCACATCTATTCTTCCTCTGGAAAATCTTTCCTTTATAAGCCGTTTAAACTCCATTTCATAGGGGTTAAGCGTTGGAGGCATCCTGAAGTGAATATCAAGGAATCGGTGGTTTACAGACTTTACCTCCACTTTGAAGCCACCATCTTCAGCCTCTCCATAACCTGTCATGCTCTGTATTTCCTTGCTCATCCTAATGATTATATCAGAAAATCAAAGAAAAATGTTAAAATTCTAAAATATTCTCTGACATTTTAATCATATAGAGTTGTTAAAAAAACCACAGACACAGAGATAAAAAGGGGCTTAAAACACATGCAGCAGGGAGCTGGCTCATTCTGAAGCCTGAGTTTATGCTTAGTTGAAGGAAAATAAAACGATACAGGAGAGCCTATGGATATTCTTGACAGGATTTTTGAACATAAAAAGGCACGCCTGAAGGAGGCAAAATCAAGAACTCCCATCATGGAGGTGCGTAAGAGGGCAAAGGATACCCCCCGGCCTCTTGACTTTAAAAAGGCTATAAAGAGGTCACCAGATGGGCCTGTAAACTTTATCTGCGAGCTCAAGAAGGCATCTCCCTCAAAGGGGCTTATAAGGGAGGACTTCAACCCCATTGAGATAGCCGACATATACGGGGATGAAGGTGCCTCGGCCATCTCTGTGCTTACAGAGGAGGATTTTTTTCAGGGAAACCTGGAGTATCTAAAGGCAGTAAGAGGGGTAGTAGATATCCCGCTTTTAAGAAAGGACTTTATCTTTGATGAGTACCAGATTTATGAGTCAAGGGCCTGGGGTGCTGATGCTGTGTTACTGATAGCTGCGATGCTTTCCAGGTCTCAGGCAGAGGAACTATCTGCACTTTCAGCAGAGTTAGGACTCGCGGTGCTCTTTGAGGTACATCACTGGAAGGAAGTGGATACCGCCCTTCTTCTTGATATGCCCATTATTGGAATTAATAACAGAAACCTGAAGACCCTTCAGATAGACCTTCAGACCACAGTGGAGTTACTTAAGGATATACCGCCTGACAGGGTGGTGGTAAGTGAAAGCGGTATAAGCACGAGGGCAGATGTGGAGTTTATATCAGCTCACAGAGTAGATGCCATACTGATAGGCACAGCTATTATGAAGGCTGAAGACATAAGGGCAAGGATAAGGGAGCTTTTTAAGTGAAGAGCTCCTTCATTGAAGCATAGAGTTCCTCATACCTGAAGGGCTTTTTTACAGCCTTCTGAAAGCCATACTCCCTGTGATTCAACATAACAGGGTCATTTGGATAGCCACTGGTTACTACTGCCTTTATCTCGGGCGACAGCCTCCTGATATCTTTTACACACTGTTTTGCACCGTCACCACCTGCTACTGTGAGGTCAAGCACAACCAGATCAATGCCCTGTCCCTGTTGGAATGCCTCTTTACACTTTTTTATGGCCTCAGTTCCAGAGGTAGCGGTTTGAACATCAAAACCCATTGTCCTGAACATCTCGGTGGCCACATCAAGCACCATCTCATCATCATCCATGATGAGTACCCTTCTGCCTGCAAAGTCTATATCTGTTCTGTCTATGTCCTCACTGTTTTTTTCTGTATCAGCAGGCCTGTCTGAGGCAGGAAGCAGTATAGTAAATGTGGTGCCCCTTCCAGGGGCGGAGTCTACATCTATTTTACCGCCATGTTTTTCGACAATAGAATGGGCAATTGACAGGCCAAGACCGGTTCCCTTTTTATTCCCACGGTTTTTGGTTGTAAAGAAAGGGTCAAATATCTTTTTAAGCAGCTCAGGCTCTATGCCATTGCCATTGTCGCTGACCCTGATCCTTACAAATCGTCTTCCCCTCTTTTCTTCGATAATATTGTCTGCTACCACCTTAATCTCACCGCCCTGTCCAATGGCATCCTTTGCATTAAGCACCAGGTTCTGTATTACCTGAGCAATCTGGTTTACATCAGCTTCCACTGGTAGAAGGTCTTCAGCTATATCTACCGTAAGCCTCACATCTGAGCCGCTGAGCACAAACTCCGAAGCATCTCTTATGGTATCACCAATATAACAGACCTCCTTGGCAGGCTCTAATTCTCTGGCAAACATGAGCAGTTGAGAAGCCAGTGCCTCAGCCCTTGCACATGCCTTTTCTGCCTCCTGAAGTCTCTCTGAGACATGTTTGTCTCCTGCAAGCATTGAAGCCAGAGAGATGTTTCCAAGGATACCAGCAAGCAGGTTGTTGAAGTCATGTGCAATTCCACCTGCAAAAACTGAAAGGGACTCAAGCCTGTAAGACCTCTGCAGTTGTTCCTCCATCTTCAGTTTTTCTGTTATATCAATACATGAAAATACGCACTTACTGACAGTAGAACTGGCATCGTAGATCGGATAAAGGGTGCATGAAACAGTTAACTCACTGCCTTCAGCATCAATAAACCTGATCTCCCTGTCTTTAAAAACCTCTCCTTTTTTTAAGACCCTGTCAGCATATTTTTTCAGTTCCTTTTGATGCTCAGGGTCATTACATAGAGATAGCAGGTACTTTCCTGACAGGTCCTGCTTAAAGAGCAATGCTGAGGCATTATTAGATGAAATAATACGAAACTCTCTATCAATGCTAAATATTGCCACAGGTGAGTTTTCAATGCTCTGTCGGTATTTGTGTTCACTTTCTGCAAGCTGTCTTTCTTTTTTCTTTAAATTTGTAACGAGAGGCAGCCATCTTAAAAAACCATAAAAGATTAAGGTTGTTCCTAACAGATATCCAAAGACCTTTTCAAGTATTGCCTCAAGAGGTGTATTACCTATCAGGACAAATCTGTTAAGGAAAGGGAAATTGTCGGTAATGTCAATGGCTGTTGCGAAAAACATCAGGCCAAATCCCATGAGTATCAGGTACCAGCCATCTTGCTGCCTGATATCCCTGCTGTTTCTACCTGTTAAAAATAACAACCAGAAGATAAGCCCTGTAATCAGACACCTTAGGGACTCAATCAGTATTTTCTCATAGGTCAGCATAATTTTTAAATTATTATATACTAAGAACCCTCATCAGGTCGCAAAAATATGTATCCTCGGGAGGTAATTGAAAAAACGAACGACGGCAGTCTCTCAATCTTCCTTTCACTTTGCACAATAAAGCCAAAACCATTTATAATTCATAACACTAAAATTTATTCAAGGAGGAAGTCTTGTACGGATACAGAAGAAACACAAGAGGCAGAATGAAAAAGATATTTCTGATAATACTTGTTCCATTCGTATTGCTTTTGCTTGCCTATGGTGCCTATAAACTGTTTTTTATTCCTCCGCCGGATGTTAAAGGGCTTGACGCATTAAAGCTGCTTCCAAAACAGAAAACCTTAACCATCACCGGCAGAAACATCCAGAGGCTCCAGATTGTAATAAAGCAGGGAAGCCGTTCAAAGACTCTTGTAGATTTTGAAGGAGAGGAAACAGAAAAGGATTTCATTATCAAGCTATCTCCTCGAAAGCTCGGGCTTATGGATGGAAGGGCAAGGCTCTATGTTTATGCAAAAAATGGGCTTTTAAAGAAAAAAGAACTAAGCTTTGATGTGCAGATCGATACAAAACCCCCTGTGCTACGTGTACTTAGAAGCCCTTTCCAGATAAAATCTGGTGGAGTTGGTCTTGCACTAATTAAGGCAAAGGGGGCAGACAGGGTATATGTTAAAGAGGATAAAAATATCTTCAGAGCTTACAGACTTGAAAAGCCAACCGATGAATATGTTGTTCTATTTCCTGCTCATTACGACATTAAAAAAAGCACGGTCTATTACGCAGTGGCAGAAGACAGGGCAGGAAACCAGACTGTAAAGGCACTCCGCACCATAGTTAAACCAGAGAGATTCAGGTCATCCAGGATCAGGATAAGTGATGCCTTTATTCAGAGGGTTGTATATCCGCTTCTTGGAGAGGACAGCGGTGACCCTGTTCAGGCATTTAGAGAGGTAAACGAGCAGTGGAGAAAAAGAGATACCAAAAGGCTTCATGAAATAGGCATGAACTCAATCAATCGCCCCTTATGGAAGGGGAGGTTTCTTCAGCTTCGTAACAGCAAGGTGATGGCTCTTTATGGTGACAGAAGAACCTATCTTTATGATGGGAGACCTATTAGTAAGAGTATTCATCTTGGATACGACCTTGCCTCAGTATCTAATGCCCCTGTGCCTGCTGCAAACTCAGGAGTGGTGGTCTTTGCGGATGACCTTGGCATCTATGGTAATGCAGTGGTCATAGACCACGGTCTTGGGCTTATGAGCCTTTATGGACACCTATCAGAGATAAAGGTAAAACCAGGGCAGGAAGTAAAAAAGGGCCAGATTATTGCATATACCGGGTCCACTGGATTTGCAGGCGGAGACCATCTGCATTTCGGGATACTTGTGCAGGGCATTGAGGTTTCACCCCTTTATTTCTGGGATGCCCGATGGGTAAAAAACAACCTTACGATTAATTGAGAATGAAGATACCATATAAAAAAAGCAAAAGGGGAATCATAATAGAGGTAAAGGTAGAGCCACGTTCATCTCGGGCGCAGGTGGCAGGGGTGCTTGGTGAAAAGCTGAAGGTAAAGCTTACATCTCCGCCTGTTGATGGAGCTGCCAATAAACAGCTAATAGAGGTATTATCAAAGTTTTTTGGTATCAAAAAGTCATCTATATCCATCATAAGAGGACAGAGTTCAAAAAACAAGGTTGTGGAAATAGAGGGCATTGAGCATCCACCAGAGTTGTGATCAGGTTATAGTAAGATTCCTTAATGTAGTTTAGGATTTAGTGCTTAGAATCTGTCTGATGGAAGGGAACTGTCCCATATCTGTATGAGGCAGAAACATGGCAGACATGAACTCATCCATGTACCCCCCTTTAACGGAAAGCTCTATATAGGTCATCATGGAGGCTACCCTTTCAGCCTCCCTTCTCATATCCTCTGATAGTAGGCAGAGGTAGGCACCTGCCACAGAGGTGTTACCCATAAACTTAAACCTATCCCTTGGTATGTCTGGAAGCATGCCCATCACAATTGCCTTTTCCACATCTATGTAATTACCAAATCCCCCTGCTATGTAAACCCTTTCTATCATCTCAAAGGGAAAACCAACCTCCTTAAGAAGCATGGAAACACCTGCATAGATGGCTGCCTTTGCCCTGACAATGTTTTCAATGTCAACCTGTGTAAGCACAATATCCCTGCCATCGCTGCTAAAGATGACATACTCAAGTCCGTCTTCACCCTCACGGATACGGTCTGTCTTTGCATCAGTGTTAAACTTACCCCTCTGGTCAATGATGCCTGAAAGAAACATCTCTGTAACAGCATCAATCATTCCCGAGCCACATATACCAATAGGCGTTGAATCACCTATAATTTCTATTTCAGGCTCAAGGCTCTTACGGTCTATCTTCACAGACTCAATGGCTCCCTTTGTTGCGCGCATACCGTTTTTAATGCCACCGCCCTCAAAGCAGGGCCCTGCTGAGCAGGCAGCGGTCATGAGCCAGTCTTTATTACCAATCACTATCTCTCCGTTTGTTCCAATATCCATAAAGAGGGCTATCTCCTCATTTAGATGCATCTTTGTTGCAAGCACACCAGAGACAATATCTCCACCCACATAGCTTGCCACACAGGGCACGGTGTAAACAGGTGCATCCCTGCGTATCCTTATGCCAGCATCCTTTGCCTTCCAGACAGGGAAGGTGTTTGCCGTGGGGATATAGGGCTCTTCCCTTATGTATGCAGGATTCAGACCCCAGAAAAGATGAGCCATTGTGGTGTTACCTGAGATTACCACCGACTCTATATCATCTGTTTTTATGTTGTTTGTCTCGCACATAGGACCAATAAGATCGTTTATATCAGCCACCACTGCCCTTCTTAAGGCGTTAAGCTCTCCGCCTTCTGTGGCATTTACAATACGGGTGATAACATCATCACCAAAGCGCATCTGTGAGTTGTAGGTGGAGCCCACATCCACTATCCTTCCATCACAGGTATCCACCAGATAAACCACCACTGTGGTGGTACCAATGTCAACGGCAAGTCCGTAGTAGCATGGTTTTTCAACTGGTTTCTCTATAGAAAGTGCCTCTGAACTTTCCTTCTGATAGCAGAGGAACACATTCCAGCTATTCTGTCTTATAGCATCAGCAAGCCCTTTTATAAAGTCATAGGGATAACTCAGGGTTATTTCTTTTTCATTAAGTGCCCTCTTCAGTCTTTCAAGGTCACTTATGTTGTCATCAAGTGTGGGTGGTGGAAGCTCTAAGTGCATCCTCGAAATCAAAGGTGATAGTTTTGCCCTGTAAGACACAAATATCTCAAAGAGGTCTCGTGTCTTTGAGATGGCTATCTTGTCACCCACAGTTAGCATTGATTCAATGGGTATCTCAACCGAAAGGTCACCTTCAGGGAAGCTCTGGCAGGCAAGCACAAGCCCTGTGTCTTTTTCTTTCTGGCTCAATTTACCGTAATTTTCCACCCTTACATTACCCTCAAGTATTCTGACCCTGCATTTTCCACAGGTACCCTTACCACCACAGGAGGCAGTCAAGTATATCCCATTCTGTTTGAATGCCTCATATAATGACTGCTTTTCTCTAATCTCTATCTCTTTTCCATCAGGAAAGGTTATCTTCATCTATAAACCTCCTTTTCAGGGCTCAACAATATCTAATTTTATATGAAGCTCCTTTAGTTGTGCTTCTTCAACTACCGATGGTGCACCACTCAGAAGACACACTGCCTTCTGAGTTTTTGGAAAGGCAATCACATCTCTGATAGATGGGGCACCTATCATAATCATCACAAGCCGGTCAAGTCCAAGTGCGATGCCACCATGTGGAGGTGCGCCATAACGAAGCGCATCTATCAGGAAACCAAACTTAAGCTGAGCCTCTTTATCTGAGATCTGGAGCAGTTGAAACATCTTCTTTTGCACATCAGCACGGTGAATACGGATGCTGCCGCCGCCTATCTCATAACCATTAAGCACTATGTCATATGCCTTAGCCTTCAGGGAAGAAAGTCCATCCTTATCGGTTATATCCTCGTTTAGCATACGCTCAATGTCTTCATCAGTTGGGCTGGTGAAGGGGTGATGCATTGCCTGAAATCTTCCTTCCTCTTCATCCCACTCTAAAAGTGGATAATCCACCACCCAGCAGAAACGAAATCCATCTTTAATAAGCCCCTGTCGCTTTGCAATGGAAAGCCTGAGGCGACCAAGCACATCAAGGGTGGTCTCCTCATCGTCTGCCACAAAGAGCATCATGTCACCCTGTTCAGCCCCGAGGCGGTCAGCCATCTCACGAAGCACACCATCGGGAAAGAACTTTGTGATAGGGGATTCAAACCCGTCCTTTAGCTTTATCCAAGCAAGACCTTTTGCACCATAGGACTGGGCCTCTTCTGTAAGAAGGTCTATCTCCTTGCGGCTTAAGCTGGCAAGCCCTTTTCCAAGAAGCCCCTTTACCCTTCCGCCCTGCTCAAGGGCACTCAGGAATACCTTGAAGGAACCCTGACGGGCGAGGTCTTCCATCTCAGTAAGTTCAAGACCGAATCGGAGGTCAGGCTTGTCAGTGCCAAACCGCTCCATTGCATCTTTGTAACTGATACGCTCTACAGGGGTTTCAACCTCTACCCCAAGTGTTTCTTTAAATACATAAGAGAGCATGCCCTCCACAAGGGATATTACATCATCGACCTCAACGAAGCTCATCTCCATATCCACCTGTGTAAATTCAGGCTGGCGGTCAGCTCTGAGGTCTTCATCACGAAAGCACTTTACTATCTGGAAGTAACGCTCCACGCCAGAACACATTAGGATCTGTTTGAAAAGCTGGGGCGATTGGGGAAGTGCATAAAAGTGCCCTGGATTTACGCGGCTTGGCACAAGGTAGTCCCTTGCACCCTCGGGAGTGGACTTTGTAAGCATGGGGGTTTCTATCTCAAGAAAACCCTCTCTGTCAAGGTAGTCTCTTATATGTTTGGTAACCCGATGGCGTGTTATGAGATTGGCAAGCATCTCAGGTCTTCTGAGGTCAAGATATCGGTGTCTTAGCCTTAAAGACTCGGAGATCTCCTTTGGCTCATCTATCATAAAAGGCAGTGGTTCTGCCTTTGAGAGGATTTCAAGCTCGCTTGCATAGACCTCAAGCTCACCTGTTGGGATGTCAGGGTTTTCTGTGCCTTCTGGTCTCCGTCTGACCTCTCCCTTTATCTTAATCACATACTCTGAACGCAGGGTGTGTGCAAGCTGATGAGACTGGCTTGATACATCCGGACTGAAGACCACCTGCATGATACCGCTTCGGTCCCTCAGGTCAATAAATATAAGCCCTCCGTGGTCTCTCCACCTGAAGACCCAGCCTGAAAGTGTCAGCACCATCCCAAGGTCCTGCTCTGTAATCTCACCACAGCCTTTGTCTCTGTACATTAGCTCTAACCTCCTACCTTAAACTTTATTAACAATTTTAGCACTTACTCTTAAATCATAAATCTAAAATCTGAAATCATAAATCTGAAATCTAAAATCTAAAATTAATTGTCTATTTTAACACTTTTCTTAAGCCTTTTTATCTCCTCGTTGGTAAGATAACGCCACTTGCCCGCAGGTAAATCCCCAAGGCTCAAGCCGTCAATTTTTGTCCGTTTCAGCTTTAACACTGGATGCCCTACCCGTTGAAACATCCTGCGGATCTGTCGCTTTTTGCCTTCATGAATCACCACCTCAAGCCAGGAGTTTTTTTCAGTTTTTGGCATCCTTATTCTCTTTATCCTTGCCGGAGCAGTTATGCCATCTTCAAGCCTTATCCCCCTGCGTAGCTTTTCAAGGTCCTTTTCTTCAATAATGCCCTTGACCTTAACAAGATATGTCTTGTCAACCTTAAAGGAAGGATGAATAATTCTATAGGCAAGCTCACCATCATTTGTCAACAACAGCAGTCCCTCGGTGTAGAAATCCAGTCTTCCAACCGGATATACCCTGAACCTTACACCCTTTATAAGCTCCTTTATGGCTGGACGGCCTTCAGGGTCTTCAAGGGTAGTTAAAACTCCCTTTGGTTTGTTAAGCATTATATAGGTCTTGGGTTCGGGTTTCAGAACAAGCTTGCCGTCAACCTTTATATAGTCAGTTTCAAGGTCTGCCTTCATTCCGAGGGTCGCAATCTGACCGTTTACAGTAACACGGCCTTCCCTGATAAGCTCCTCAGCCTTACGCCTTGAGGCAATGCCTGCCCTTGCCAGTATCTTTTGTAGTCTCTCCTGCATTATTTTCTCCAGATGAAAATTTGTGAATATCTATTTTAACATTATTTTAGACTGATAGCGAGCAAACATATTTGACCATAAGCCCTACTACTCATCAGCAAGCTATTGGGTATGGTTTTGTTTTTCTCTATCAGCATTTGCTTTAAATATAATATCCTTTTATACAGGATTTCAGTGTAAAATATAGCGATATGACATCAGGAAGGAAGATAAAACTCCTGCTAAGCTACGATGGCAGTTATGCCTCGGGCTGGCAGGTGCAGCCTGACAGGCTCACCTATCAGGGGCTTCTTGAAGAGGCCATCCGAAGGCTTACAGGCGAAAACACACGGGTTGTCGGTGCAAGCAGGACAGACAGAGGAGTTCACGCAATAGAGCAGGTAGCAGCCTTCAGCACATCTTCTGAGCATCCCCCCGAGGTATTCAGGCGTGCCTTAAACGGTATCCTTCCACCCTACATCAGGGTCAAAGAGGCAGAATATACCACGGATGACTTCCATCCCCGATTCAGCGCAAGCTCAAAGGAGTACATCTATGTGCTGGAAAACTCCCCTGTAAGGTCACCCTTTCTACTTAAGTATGCATGCTACAGGGGCAGGGAGCTCAATGTGGAGGCAATGAAAGAGGCAGCCTCATACCTTGTGGGCAAAAAGGACTTCAGGGCATTTCAGGCAACAGGCTGTTCTGCAAAAACCACAGTAAGGGAGGTTATGCGCCTTGATATCACCGCAACCGAAGAGATAGGCTTTCTCTCCATGCCCATCAGGGGGAGGTTCATAGTTTTTCATATTGAGGCAAATGCCTTTTTAAGATACATGGTCAGAAACATGGTGGGCACCCTGATTGAGGTGGGGCTTGGACGCTATCCAGCCTCCTGGGTGCAGGAGGTCGTAGAAAGCCGTGACCGCACACGAGCAGGGCCAACAGCCCCACCTGAGGGGCTTTACCTTTATAGGATTCATTACGGAGACAGCCTCTAATGCCCTATACATCTGTGAGGTCTCACCGGTGGATTTTGCTTCCTTAGCCTTTTACCACAGTTGAAACAATAGTTGGCAAATAGCCTGTGAACTGAGAACTCAACCCTGCCAAACTCATCAACACAGGGCTCTTCAAACACAATACCCTCAAGGCCAAGACCTGAAAACAGCCTGCAGCAGGCACCAGATGCATCTTCTCTGATATCAGCCTTCAGCGGCCTCCCACAGTGGGGACAGTAGTTCACACTGAACCTCAGAGAAACATAAATTCCGATTTCTTCCTGAATAAACTGCTCAAATCCACCTTCCAGTATCAGACGGCAGCACCAGTTGAGCCTTACCGCACTCTGTTCAACCTCTTCAAGCTCCACCCACCAGGGCTCACCATAGTTTTTTTCTCTGTACTCTGCCATAATCATCTCCTCTAATAAATTAATAAGCAAAATTTATACCAATGTTTGCAAATTTTTGCATTTGGTGAAATCAAAAAGATCAAGTCAAAAAAAGAAGAAAAACAGAGAAAAGTGCTGATATTTTCCTTGGAAGACAGGTAGACCTGCAGAATAGTAATTATTCAGACAAATTGAGTGTTACATGAAGGAGAGCAGATTATGTAATATGTCCCATAGTGTCAAAAAATGGGGAAAAATTCTCCTCTGCAGAGGAATTAATCCAGCTAAGGATCTCTGCCATACCAAAGGGCTTTGAGATGGTTTTACAACCGAGTTTGTTTGCCCTTGTAAGGTCATCCTCTGTCCAGGAGCCAGAGATTACGGCCACATTTTTTACCTGAAAGGGTCTTTTATTTTTAAGGGTTTCTATAAGGTCAAGCCCCTTCATGTAAGGCATATAGTTGTCGGTAATCATAAAATCAATTTCTGAAGAAGAAACCTTTTCATCAGAGAGAAAGGCCGTGGCAGTGCCATATGAGCTTACCTCAAATCCAACCTCCTTTAAGAGATACTCAAGAAACTCTCTTATACCGTCTTCGTCTTCGATTACGATAACTTTCTTCCTCATAACACTCCCCTCTTTCGTGTATATTTAAAGCGTTGAAATAAATGAAACAAATATTAATAAAAAAAAGACCTCGCTGTTGTCAAGTGTTGTTAAAGGATTGTCACCCGGTCTATTGATTAATGCTAACCTTAACACTTCAGCCTGGCACTTCGGTATTGAGTTCTTTAACATTTTCTACTGTTTCTATCTCACCATCTTTCCTGAGGTAAACCACCTTGCCAATCTGGGCATTCTGGATCATGCGTCTACAGAGCAAACAGGGTTTACCCTCTGCCAGTGAACCATCAGCCTCGAAGCCAGCGATGTATATGGTTGCACCTTTCATTCGCTCTGGTGGGCCGTTGACAATGGCATTCTGCTCTGCATGCACTGCCACACATAGTTCGTAACGCTCACCTGGCGGCACATTCAGTTCTTTTCGTTTACATATCCCGGAGTCTATGCAGTTTACTGCACCCCGTGGTGAACCATTGTATCCTGTGCTTACGATTACATTGTCCTTGACTATAACAGCACCGTATCGACGCCTCAGACAGGTTGACCTTGTAGAGACCACCTTTGCAATCTCAAGAAAATACTCATCCCAGGGCGGTCTTTTGTGAGCTGGCCTTTTTCCGTTGTTACCCATTTTTTCTCTAATGCCTCCGGTCTTATATAAATCTGAAATTTTTAAATCCTGAACAAATTCCAAATTCCAATTTTTCAAATTAACTACAAAACCGCAGAGTGCACAGAGTTCACAGAGTTTTTAAATCTAAAATCATAAATCTGAAATCTAAAATTCCTACTCCCTGTCTTTTTTATCCACACTTCGTATGCCCACAATTACGGCATACTGCGCAGCCGCCTTCATGCTCCACAGGCCCACCGCACTCAGGGCAGGCCCCTATCTGCATCACCACATCCACCGTGCCCTTTCCGTTACCATTTCCGCGGGTCATATAGAGCTCAAGTGCCTTTGCAATGGCATCAGCACAGGATGATATCTTTCCACCCTTTGCCCATGCCTGCTGATGGCATGATATGCCTTTAAGCTGCTTTATTATTTCCTCGGGTGCAATGTTTGACCTCAGGGCAAGGGAGACAAGTCTCCCTATGGCCTCAGACTGGCTTGCTGCACAGCCACCGGCCTTGCCAATGTGGTTGAAGACCTCAAAGGGGTGTCCGCTTTCATCCTCGTTTACCGTGACATAGAGATTGCCACAGCCTGTCTTCATTGCCCTTGTTGTGCCCTTTATCACATCTGGCCTCTTACGGGGCACTATCTTTCCAGAGGACAACTCATGGTCAGCCTTTTTTGAGCCTTCTGCTTTAGCACCTTTGTTGAGGACCTGCACATCCCTTGAGCCGTCACGATACACCGTAACTCCCTTACAGCCTAACTTGTAGGCAAGCAGATAGACATTTTTTACATCCTCCGGAGTGGCGTGATTAGGGAAATTAACGGTCTTACTTACAGCATTGTCCACATGGCGCTGAAAGGCAGCCTGCATCCTTATGTGGTCTTCAGGGGTAATGTCGTGTGCTGTTACAAAGACCCTTTTCAGGTCATCGGGTATCTCGGGTATATCGTGGATGGAGCCTGTCTCGGAGATTCGCTCCATCAGTTCACGGCTGTAAAAGCCCCTTTCTCTGGCAATCCTTTCAAAATAGGGATTTACCTCAAGGAGCTTTGTGCCTTCAAGCACATTTCTTACAAAGCAGATGGCGAATATGGGTTCAATGCCAGAGGAGCATCCAGCAATTATGCTCAGTGTGCCTGTGGGAGCAATGGTGGTTACCGTGGCATTACGAACCTCTAATTTGTCTTTGTAGATACTTCGAGACCAGTTTGGAAATACCCCGCGCTTTTTGGCAAGCTCATGAGATGCCTTTCTTCCCTCATTTGTTATAAATCCCATTACCTGTTCTGCCAGGTTCAGTGCCTCATCTGAGTTGTAGGGTATGCCAAGCTGTATCAGCATATCTGCCCAGCCCATCACACCAAGGCCTATCTTTCGGTTTGCCTTTGTCATTTCCTCTATCTGCTTCAGGGGGTATCTATTTACATCTATCACATTGTCAAGAAAGTGCACTGCTGACCAGGTTACCCTGCGAAGACGGTCCCAATCCACAGAGCCTGCCTTTACCATCTTTGCAAGGTTTATTGAGCCCAGGTTGCAGGACTCATAGGGCAGAAGCGGCTGTTCTCCACAGGGATTGGTGCTTTCTATCTCTCCAAGCTCAGGAGTGGGATTGGTACGGTTTATCCTGTCAAGAAACACGATTCCAGGCTCACCATTTCCCCAGGCATGCTGAACTATCAGGTCGAAGACCTCCCGTGCCCTGAGCCTCTTGACAACCCTTTTAGTGCGTGGATTAACCAGATCATACTCTCCGCCTTCTTCAACCTTTTTCATGAACTCCTCTGTAAGGGCAACAGATATGTTGAAGTTGTTGAGTCTGTCGTTTTCATCTTTACAGGCAATAAACTCTATAATGTCAGGGTGATCGACTCTCAGGATACCCATGTTTGCCCCTCTTCTGGTGCCACCCTGTTTGACTGCCTCTGTTGCTGTATCAAAGACAGTCATGAAGGATATGGGACCAGAGGAGATACCCTTTGTGGAGCCCACCACATCACCCTTTGGACGAAGACGGGAGAAACTAAAGCCCGTGCCACCGCCTGACTTGTGTATGATGGCAGCGTTCTTGACCGCCTCAAAGATGCTCTCCATTGAGTCGTCAACAGGAAGCACGAAACAGGCACTTAGTTGTCCAAGCCTTCTGCCTGCATTCATCAGCGTGGGGCTGTTTGGTAAAAACTCAAGAGAGGTCATCATTCTGTAAAACTCATCCTCCAATAGTGCAACCTCCTGTGGGCTTGCACCATAGTTAAGGTCTGAAGCAGCAATTGCCCTTGCCACACGCCTGAAAAGCTCCTCGGGTGTCTCTATAACAACCCCCTCTTCGTTCTTCTTCAGATACCTCTTCTCAAGCACCTTTTTTGCGTTTTCAGTTAACGCCAGAGGGCCCCTCGCCACTTTTTCTTTTAAACCCATAAAAACCTCCAGATGAAATAATATTAGGGTGTAGGGGGTAGCGTGTAGGGAGTAAAAAAGACAGGGTGTAGGGAGTAGGGAGTAGGGAGCAACAAAAACACCCCATCCAAACCCTAATCAACGCTACCAACGCTATTAACGCAATTAACACTATTAACCCAATAAACGCAATCATCCCGATTAACGCAAAGAACGCAATAAACGCTATTAACGCAATCAACGCAATAACTTTCCCTTGTCCTCCCCCGTTGTTGCCTCATCTTTTATGTAAAGCGACAAAAGACGCAAAGGGTCATTACTCTCAATCGGACACTGGCTACTACAAAGATAGGGGCACCTCAGACAGTAAAACCAGTTTTCCACTCCCTTACAGAAAACCATCATCCTCCCCAATAGATTGTGCTTGGCTATACATTAAACCACAATATCTTGTATTTGTCAAGAAAAAAATGAATATCAACTAACTATCTGATTATTAAGCAGATTTCCTGTGAAATAAATGTTTATGAAATGTTAAAATTGGAAAACCCTGAAAAATGCATTTAACAGAGGGAGTTTTTATGGAAAACAGGACATTACTTTCCATACTGAAGGTATTAAAAAACCATGAAAATGAGATAATTGGTTCAAGAGAGATTGCAAAGGAATTAAAGCTCTATGGCGTGACGCTATCTGAGAGAACCGTCAGATACCATCTAAGGATACTTGACGAGCGTGGCCTGACAGAATCCTTTGGCAAAGAAGGGCGACGGATAACCAGAAAGGGAATAGAAGAACTTTCTCTTTCAATGGTCTCTGACAAGGTTGGTTTTATAATAAGCAAGATAGACACCCTTTCTTATCTTACTGAACTGGACATCAATAACATGAAGGGTCAGATAATACTGAATATATCCTACATTCATAAAAAAGACCTCAGTGACGCACTAAGGGCAATGAGGCCTGTTTTCGACTCACCCTATGTAATGAGCAACAGAGTCGCCATTGCTTTTGAGGGAGAAGAGCTTGGTGATGTACTGGTGCCCAAGGATATGGTGGCTATTGGTACGGTATGCAGTGTGACAATCAACGGTGTTTTGCTGAAAGAGGGGATTCCAGTGACATCAAGGTTTGGTGGGGTACTGGAGATAGATGAAAAGGGACCAAAGAGGTTTGTTGCGCTTATAAGCTATGAGGGCACCTCTCTTGACCCACTGGAGATATTCATTCGCGGCAAGATGACCGATGTCAGGGGGGCAATAAAGGGCTCCAGAGGCAGAGTGCTTGCAAGCTTCAGAGAGATACCTGTGGTCTGTTATAAAAGGACCCTTGAGATTGCCGAACGGCTGAGGAAAAAGGGTATAGGAGGCATATTGAGCATTGGTGAGCCTAACTCCCCTCTTTATGAGATGGGGGTTGGAATAGACAGGGCAGGTATGGTTATTGTTGGCGGACTTAATCCCCTTGCAGCAGTTGAGGAAAGGGGGATTCATACTGAAAGCAAGGCGATGAGCACCCTCTATGAGTTTTCGGAGCTAAGGCCCTTTAAAGAGGTGTATAAGGAGTTAAAGGGTTAGTTCTATAATCTATAATCAGACATCCTGCACTTGATGGGCTAAAGAACTTCTATGGCTATTGAAGAAAGAAACAGACATCTTGAAGAGGCTGACAGGCGTTTAATATGGCATCCCTTTACACAGATGAAGCAGTGGGAGGCCACCACACCTCTTATAATCGAAGAGGGAAGGGGTGAGTTTTTAAAGGACATCTACGGCAGGTGGTACCTTGACGGGGTGTCCTCTCTCTGGGTAAACATCCACGGACACAGAAAAAAGGAGATCGACCAGGCCATAAAGGAGCAGATTGACAGGCTTTCTCATTCAACACTCCTTGGTCTTGGCAATGTCCCTTCCATTGAGCTTGCAGAGAGGCTTTTAAGAATTGTGCCTGAAGGTCTTACAAAGGTCTTTTACTCTGACAATGGCTCCACTTCTGTGGAGATTGCCCTTAAGATGGCCTTTCAGTACTGGAAAAATCGTGGCATAGAGGGCAGGGATGCCTTTGTCTGCCTGAACAATGCATACCACGGTGACACCATCGGCGCAGTAAGTGTGGGCGGAATAGACCTGTTTCATGAAATATACAGGCCCCTGCTTTTTAAGACTTACAGGGCACCTTCCCCCTACTGCTATAGATGTGAGCTTGGGCTGATGCAGGACACATGCAGTATGGCCTGTCTAAAAAGATTAGAAGAGCTGCTCAGGGAGCATCATCATGAGATTGCAGCCCTGATTATTGAGCCGATTGTTCAGGGAGCCGGTGGTATGATAGTACACCCAGAAGGTTATCTGCGTGGTGTAAGAGAGCTTACCAGAAAATATGATGTCCTGATGATAGCTGATGAGGTGGCGGTGGGGTTTGGCAGAACAGGCAGGATGTTTGCCTGCGAGCATGAGGAGGTGGTGCCAGATTTTCTCTGCCTGTCAAAGGGAATCACAGGGGGTTATCTGCCCCTTGCCGTGACGATAACCACTGACGAGGTTTATCAGGCCTTTCTGGCTGAATACAGGGAGCTAAAGACCTTTTTTCATGGACACTCATACACAGGAAACCCCCTTGCCTGTGCTGCGGCAGTAGCCTCTTTGGAGGTCTTTGAAAAGGACAATACACTTCAGGCTGTAAGGGAAAAGTCAGAAATACTGAAAGATTGGCTTCAGTCTGTATCAGAGCTTGTCCATGTAGGAAATGCCCGTGGTATTGGTCTTATTGCTGGAGTTGAGCTTGTAGCAGATAAAGAGACAAAAGAGCCCTATCCCTTTCAGGAGCAGATGGGATACATGGTCTGCTACAGGGCAAGACAACGGGGACTCATAATCAGGCCCCTTGGCAATGTGATTGTCATCATGCCACCACTGAGTATCGGTGAAGAAAACCTTGAAAGGATGCTTGAGATAATAAAGGATTCTATCCGAGATATTACCGAAAAATAGCCATAAAAAGCTGTGAACGGGCACAGAAGACTTTACCCATCAGCCCTTTTCTGGTATTATTAACAATAGCCATCGTTAAGGAGGGTGCTAACAGTATGAAAAAGGTATTCACAACAATCTTTGTGTTGTTTTTTGTGCTGACAGGCCCTATGCTCTTTGCTGAGCAGAAAAGCTGGAAAGACAGGTTTGATGATATCTGCAGCAGGGTTCAGATTGCCGAGAGCCTCAGTAAGGCCGAGCTAAGGGACCTCATAAAACGCTCTGATGAACTAATAAAAGAGCTTGAAAAGCTCAACCTGCCTGTAAAGAAGGTCTATATATTCAGGCTCAAAAAGTGCAGATCCTTTTTTGAGTATGTAATACAGTTGAGAGAAAGGGAGGATAAATAGGTATCACGGTGGTGGCCCTATGAGGTAGACAGGCTAACCGGTTGCATTGATTATCTTCTTTACCTCTTCAGGCATTGCACCGCCCATGTTGCCAAGCTTTTTCCTGATGAAGGAGTTTGCCATCATTAGTTTCATGGCTGTAATCATGTAATTTTTTTTGAACTCATCGGTCTCTTCAAGCATCTGGGCATATTTATTCATGTAAAAGGCACGATAACAATCCACAATTGCCCTGTCTATGTCCTCAAGGCTCATCTCTTTAGGCTTAATGATAGGGTCAATCAGATTGTACTTTCGGTAGTCCTCAACAACGATGTAGGGCTTAAGGTCTTCGTAAATGTCTGAATAGGGCCAGGGTGCAATGGCAAGGAAGTGAGCAAAATCAGGGTTGTAGTCAAGTACCAGACGAAGGGTCTGTTCAATGCTGTCCCAGGTCTCGTCAGGAAAACCAAGTATCATGGAGGTCTCCGTGATTATTCCCACATCCCTTAGAAGCCTCAATGCCTCACGGGACTGCTCCACGCTGATTGCCTTCTTTATGTAATCAAGGCTTTCCTGATTGGTCGCCTCTGTGCCGACATAGATGTGTATTATACCTGCCTCTTTATACTTATCAAGTATGTCTCTGTCACGAACTATGTCTTCAGCCCTTGTCTCCATGAGTATCTTCATATCAAGGTCAGCCTTTATTAAAAGGTCAAGTAGTCGCTCCCACCTCTTTCTGTCTGGTGATGGGTAGTCGTCGGTAAAAAGCACCACATCCACATCATAGGTCTTCCTGAGATGCTCCATCTCCCTTACTATGTCCTCAGGTGAGCGGGCACGCCAGGTCTTGTGCCAGAACTTCTGCTGGGAACAGAAGGTGCATTCCTGTGAACATCCTCTTGATGTGCAAATTGCTCCGAGACGGCTTTTCGGAAGTATATAATAGGTATAGTCTTCCCAGTCAAGTAGGTGCCAGCCCATGGGGAGGTTGTCAAAGCTCTCTATAAATCCCCTTTGTGGAGTAACTACCACTGCACCGTTTTCCCAGTAGGTAATACCTTTGACCTTTGAGGGGTTGTCGCCTGCAGTGATAGCTTGAAGCAGTTCAATTAGGGTTATCTCTCCTTCACCCCTTACCACAAAATCCACTGCAGCATTTTCAAGCATCTCCTCGTACATGAAGCTGGCATGAACCCCTCCAATAATGGTCACAATCTCGGGATTGATGGTCTTGGCAGTCTCAAGCACCCTGAGTGCATCATAACTGGTGCAGGTAATGGCAGTGGTGGCAACAAAGTCGGGTTTAAACTCCTCTATCCTCTTTGCCACATCCTCATGGCCGACCTTTTTTGACATTGCGTCGTAGATTTCTGCGTGAAATCCCGCAGCCTCTGCGGCACCAGCAAGATATACAAGGTACAGGGGCACCCAGCTTCCAGCTACCTCCACCACACCAACATGAAAAGGGGGCGTAATAAAAAGTATCTTTTTTCTCATAATAAGTTATTGATTTTTAAGGCGCTTCAGCCATTAACCTCCATGCATTCTTCAGGTTATTAATCCTTGCTAATCCCTATACTACCTATACTAATAAATAGCCCTGCTTACTGTAAACAAAAAAATTTCTGCAAAATATGTGCCTGATGGATTTGAAAAAGCCCTGCTATAAAAATTATAATCAATGGATGGACATAACAGAATTATTCAGGAAGATCGGCAGGAAGTGTATTAGTGATATAAAGGGGCTTGGCAGGATGTTTATATTCCTGCTCAACTCGATTCTACATATATTCATACCGCCCTTCAAGTTCAGGCTACTTATAAGACAGATATGGTTTCTCGGAAACAAATCAATCCTGGTTATTCTGCTTACCGGTGCATTTACAGGGATGGTGCTTTCTTTACAGATTTTTTATACCCTCAGCAAGTTCGGCTCTGAGGCACTGCTTGGACCTGCCGTGGCACTGAGTTTGATAAGGGAGCTTGGGCCTGTGCTTTCTGCCCTGATGGTAACAGGTAGAGCTGGTTCAGCTTTAACCGCAGAGATCGGTATCATGCGAATCACAGAACAGATAGACGCACTTATATCCATGGCATTAAGTCCTATCAGATACCTGGTGGTGCCAAATATAGTAGCAGCACTTATGGTCTTTCCCCTGCTTGCCAGCATCTTTGACCTGGTAGGAATTTATGGTGGCTATGTGGTGGGAGTGAAACTCCTTGGACTCAGCTCTGGTACCTACTTTTCAAAGATGGATGAATTCATTGACCTGGAAGACATATCCATTGGACTTGTAAAATCCCTATGCTTTGGGCTTATAGTGGCATGGGTATCATGCTACAAGGGCTATCACACTGGCTATGGAGCAAAGGGTGTTAGCAGGGCAACCACAGAGGCAGTGGTGCTTTCATCAATATTGATTTTAATCTGGGATTACTTTATAGGCTCTGTATGGGTGTAGGAGATGATAGAGATAGTTGACTTGAAAAAATCATTTGATGGCCTTGAGGTGCTAAAGGGTGTTAATCTCACCATTAAAGACAAAGAGTTAATGGTGATAATAGGGAAAAGTGGCGCTGGCAAAAGCGTGCTTCTTAAGCATCTTATAGGTATCTACAGGCCTGACAGTGGAAAGATACTGATCGATGGTGAAGACATCATTAAGACCTGTGGCAAGAAAGAGGTCTGCAGACTCAGGGAACGCTTCGGCGTATTATTTCAGGGAGGGGCGCTTTTTGACTCGATGACGGTCTTTGAAAATGTGGCATTCCCGCTTCAGGAAAAGACAAAACTCTCAAAAAGGGTTATCGCAGAAAAGGTGGAAGAGGCACTTGAGGATGTGGGACTAAGGAGGATAGAGCAGAAATACCCTGCTGAGCTAAGTGGTGGGATGAGAAAGAGGGTGGCACTGGCAAGGGCATTGATCACTGAGCCCGAGATAGTGCTTTTTGATGAGCCAACAACAGGGCTTGACCCCATAAGTCTGAACGCCATTCACAGGCTTATTGTCAGGACCCACAGGAAATATAATTTTACTGGTGTGGTTATTAGTCATGATATACCGCAGGTCTTTGATATTGCAGACAGGGTGGCAATGCTTCATGATGGAGTCATTGTTGAAACAGGACTTCCCGGTGAGATAAAAAGCTCTGAAAACCCTGCAGTAAAACAGTTTATAATGGGCAGCCTTGAAGGCCCAATAAAGGTACTGGATTAGAGCGTTGATTGCGTTAAGTTGCGTTCTTTGCGTTTATCGAGTTTATCGGGTTCTTTGCGTTCTTTGAGTTATTTGCGTTGCTTGCGCTTATAGAGTTAATTGCGTTCTTTGCGTTAATAGCGTTGGTAGCGTTGATTGGGGTTTGGTTGGGGTGTTTTTGTTACTCCCTACACGCTACACCCTACACCCTGTAATGTTTAGAAATTAGGATTTCGTATTTCGGATTTAAATATAAAGGGAGGCAACTCTATGAAGAGATTTGATATTGAATTTATGGTAGGAGTGTTTGTTGTGCTGGGCATACTGGCTCTTGGATATATCTCTGTAAAGCTCGGTAATCTGGATATATTAAACAAAGAGGGGTACAGGGTCTATGCAGAGTTTGAAAGGATAGGTGGGCTTAAACCAGGTGCATCTGTGGAGATTGCAGGAGTTACGGTTGGCAGGGTCAAGTCAGTGGAGCTAACCGAAGACTTCACTGCACTTGTAGAAATGGCTCTTAACAGCAATATTAAACTTCAGGAAGATGCCATTGCCTCTATAAAGACAAAGGGACTAATAGGCGAAAAATTCATTGAGATAACACCTGGGGGAGCAGAGGAGACCATACCAAACGGAGGAAGGATTCAGGAAACCGAATCAGCCGTTGACCTGGAGGAGTTGATTTCCAAGTTTGTCTTTGGTAAAGTGGAATAATCATAGGGTGTAGGGGGTGGGAAGTAAATTTTTTATCGGGAGGAAGGATGATTAAAAGAATTTTTCTTATAACACTGTTTGTAACAGTCCTCTTTGTTGTTTTCAGCTCTAACCATGTTAGAGCCCAAGACTTTAACGATAATGGTAGCTTTGATAATACCGTGGAGCTTACCATAGCTGACCCGATTGAGCCCTGGAACCGCCTGATGTTTAAGTTTAATGACAGGTTCTACTTCTGGGTACTGAAGCCTGTTGCAAAGGGCTATTCCTTTGTACTTCCTCAGGATGCAAGGGTAGCCATTGGCAATTTCTTCAAAAACCTTCTGTTTCCAGTACGCTTCATTAACTGTCTGTTACAGGGGAAATTTAAGCAAGCAGGTAATGAATTCCTGAGATTTAGCATTAACACCACAGCAGGGGTTTTTGGACTTGATGATGTGGCAAAGAAGGAATTTAATATAAAAAGCTCAAACGAAGACTTTGGTCAGAGCCTTGCCCATTTCGGTGCAGGCCATGGGTTTTATATTGTCTGGCCTGTCCTGGGACCCTCATCCTTAAGAGATACCTTTGGCCTATTAGGCGACTTCCTGCTTGACCCGCTGACATACATAGAGATTGAGAAATCCCTTGCCCTAAGAGCCACAAGCCTTGTGAACACCACTTCACTTCACATTGGAGATTACGAGGACATGGTAGAAGGGGCCCTCGACCCATACATATCTCTGCAGGACGCCTATATCCAGTACAGAGACAGGGAGGTAAAAAAATAAATGAAAAAAGCACTGATAGCGTTATTAAGCATTGTTTTTATTTTTGTGGTATCAAATGCAATGGCCTCTGAGCCTTTGCAGACTGTTAAGACAGGCGTTGACAGGGTGATAAAGGTGCTTAAAGACCCTGCCCTTAAGTCACAGGACAAAGCAAAACAGCGTAAGGAGGCACTCAGAGAGGCAGTCTCTGGCATCCTTGACTTCAGAGAGATGGCAAAGAGGTCTCTTGCAAGACAGTGGAGAAAGCTGTCGGATAAGCAGAAAGGGGAGTTTGTGGAGCTTTACAGGGGCCTTATTGAGAGAACCTACCTTAAGAAGATAGAAGCCTATCAGAATGAAAAGATAATATACAAGGGACAGCGCATAAGGGGCAAATACGCAATAGTTAAGACACTGGTTGTCACATCAAAGCAAACTGAAATCCCTGTTGACTACAAACTTCTTAAAAAAGGTGATAACTGGATTGTATACGATGTGATTATAGAAGGTGTAAGCCTTGTAAACAACTACAGGCGGCAGTTTAAAAGCATTATCCGCAGGTCATCCTATGATGGCCTTGTAAAAATGCTCAGGGAAAAGAACGAGAAGGGTTAGGTCATTTTTTTCAGCCGTCTGCCAATCTTTATCCACATCACAGAGCCTATAACCACGAGTACAAATGCAACAATAAGCTTTGCAAAAAGTGCCGTAACGACTCCCTTCATCTGCGCCTCTTTAAGCTCATAGGCCTTGAAGGTTAGCACCCGTGGAATAGCTCCAATCATCAGCCAGAACAGGCTATAAACAAATATCTTTACCACTAATTTATAAATCTTTAAATAGACATCTCTGCTTCCATCACTGCCTGCCCTCTCCGAAAAATTAAGCACCATCCATGCAACCGCAGCAGTGGCAGGCACCATTGCTGTGGCCACATCATGGAAGTAGTTATTCATCATCAATATGGATGCAACGATATGGTTCATGGCTATAAATTAAGTTATTGGGCTATGGGGAGCAGGGACATTGAAGATACAAACCACAGAGAACACAGAGTATCTAAATCTGAAATCTAAAATCTAAAATCATAAATCCGAAATCCCCGCTCCCTATTACTCAATCCTTAGAACAAGCCCTTTACCTTACCTGTCTCTGTATCCACATCAATCCTTCTGTATGCCGGGTCAGAGGATGTACCTGGCATCAACTTGATGTCACCTGCCACAGGAACCACGAAACCTGCTCCCTTGTAAATAAGCACATCCCTTACAAAGAGCTTCCAGCCCTTTGGAACACCCTTGATGCTTGGATTATCAGAAAGACTGAGGTGGGTCTTGACCATACAGGTGCCAAGCTGGCTGAGCTCTGAATCCTGCTCGATTGCCTTGAGTTTCTGAAGTGCCTGAGGTGTATACTCCACACCATCTGCACCATAGACATGCTCTGCTATCATCTCAATCCTGTTCCTGACTGGAACATTAAGTTCATAGAGGAATTTAAAGTTGTTGCTGTCTTCGCAGGCATCTATCACTGCATCGGCAAGCTCAAGTGCACCCTCGCCGCCTTTGAGCCAGTGCTCACTGACGGCAACACGGGCTCCTGCCTGCTCGGCTATCCTTCTTACTGTTTCTATCTCATCCTTTGTATCAGTGTAGAAGGCATTAATACATACCACCGGGTTAATGCCTGCCCTTCTTACGGTGTTTATGTGATGGACCAGGTTTTCACAACCCTTTTCCACCCATTCCACATTCTCCTCAGAGTATTCCTCAGGAATTGGTCTTCCCGGCACTGGAACAGGTGCACCACCGTGACACTTAAGTGCCCTTATGGTTGCCACGATAACTGCAGCATGGGGTTTCAGTCCTGAAAAACGGCACTTGAGGTTCCAGAACTTCTCAAACCCTATGTCTGCACCAAAACCACTTTCGGTGATGTGGTAATCGGCAAGCTTAAGCCCCACCCTGTCGGCTATGATTGAGGACTGCCCGATAGCAATGTTTGCAAATGGACCTGCATGAACCAGAACGGGCTGACCCTCGATGGACTGCATGAGGTTTGGATTCAGTGCCTCAACCATCCAGGCGGTCATTGCACCTGCAACCTCGAGGTCTTCGGTGGTGATGGGGTTACCCTGCTTGTCGTAGGCAACAACGATCCTGCCCATCCTCTCACGGAAGTCCTTAAGGTCCTTTGCAACTGCCAGTATGGCCATCACCTCAGAGGAAACGGCGATGTCGAAACGGCTTTCCATCATAAAGCCATCCATCTTTCCACCGATACCGATGATTATCTTCCTTAGGGCCTGGGCACAGAAGTCCATTATCCAGCCCATCTGGACATTGCGGGGGTCAATGTTTAGTCTTTTGAGGTTACGCTTTGCAAGCTGCTCGTCGTTGTAGTTAAACTCATGCTGCATCCTTGCAGTAAGGGCAACCATTGCAAGGTTGTGGGCATTCATTATTGCGTTGATGTCTCCTGTAAGTCCCAGTGAAAAGGGTGTAAGCGGAATGCACTGAGAAAGTCCTCCGCCTGCAGCAGAACCCTTTATGTTCATTGTTGGGCCACCAGAGGGCTGCCTGATGGCAGCTATAACATTCTTTCCCCTTTTGCCCATACCCTGAAGGAGTCCGATTGTGGTGGTTGACTTACCCTCACCAAGTGGGGTGGGTGTGATGGCGGTTACATCAATGTACTTTCCGTCAGGACGGCTTGAAAGACGATTAAGAATGCTCTTGTAGTCAACCTTTGCAACATAATGACCGTGGGGCAGAAGCTCCTCCTTTTCAAGCCCCATCTCCTCGGCAAGCTGATAAACAGTCTTCATGTTCTTTTCAGCTGCCTCGGCAATCTCCCAGTCTGCATGCTTGGTTGGATCAAGTGGCATAATGACCTCCTTAATGTTGGTGTATTAGTAAAATAATATATTGGTATATTGGTATATTTGTGTATTGGTGTATTGGTGTAATAGTGTATTGTATTTTTTAATTATTAAGGTTTTCCTTTTTGTTTTTTATTGAATTTATAAAGCTGTTAAGTTTTTTTACGAGTATGTTAAGGTCATCTGTAAGTTGTGTGTAAACCTGTTCTTCTAAAAGACCCCTTTCGTATAGGAGTTCTATCCAGTGTAAACTTTCCCATAGAGATCCTCTGGCATTATAGTAAAACCTTACACAGTCAAGATAATGATATCTACCGTATCCTTCAGCAATGTTTGCTCCTATTGAATCAATAGACCTAAGGGCCTGTGTCCCGATGTTGTATTTAATGCTATTGTCCATTCCTTCATATACTTTCCAGAAAACTCTGCTCAACTGCCTTGCCAGAACATATATCTCAAGCTCATCCAATCCCATTATATATTATTTATCTAAAACATCCTATCATCAATTTACCACTATACCACTACACCAATACACCATTACACTAATAACTAATCAACAACTTCACCAGTTTTTCATTCATCGTATGCACATTGTGGCTTGCCACACGGGCAATGGTCTTCATAATCTTATACATCAGCTCAGGGTTGCTTTTTTCAAGACTTTTCAGGTCATCCTTTTTAATTAAAAAGGCATCGGTATCCTCAATAGCTGTGGCAATTGCACCGTGCTCTTTCTTGTCTTCTATAACCGAAAGCTCACCAAAGAAATGTCCATCAGTAAACACAGCCAGTGTTTGCTTCCAGCCATCAGGGGTGGTCTTTGATATCTCTACCTTACCCTTTTTTATAAGATAAATACCCTTGGTCTCTTCGCCCTCCATAAAGATTAACTTCCCCATTGGAAAGCTTTGCTCCTGAACCTTCTCAGCAATTATGTTCAGTTCATCGTCGTTTAGTTCTTTCAATAATATCTGCTCTTTTAAATCATTGATCTGAACCATCTCTTTCCTCCGAATTCCTTCAAATTAGCTGACTGATAAATATAACATATTTAGGGTTCAGGGTGTAGCGTGTAGGGAGTAGTAAAAACACCCTAACCCAACTCCAATCAACACTACCAACGCTATTAATTCAATTAACTATCTTCTCCACATTCACAGCACAGACTTTAAACTCAGGAATCTTACAGAGTGGGTCAAGTGCCCTGCTGTCTGTAAGCACATTGGCTGCTGCCTCTTTAAAGTGAAAGGGGATAAACACAAGACCCCTTTCCACCCTGTCAGTAAGCCTTGCATTAAGCTCTATGCTACCCCGTTTTGATGTAACCCTTACCTTCTGCTCATCCTCAATGCCAAGCGTTAGGGCGTCATCAGGATTTATCTCCACATAGGGTCCAGGGGAAACCTCGTTTATAGGTGGAACCCTTCTTGTCATGGTGCCTGTATGGTACTGAAACAGCTGACGGCCTGTTGTCAGGATAAAGGGGAATTCATCACTTACCATCTCCATGGGGTCGCGGTATTTCACTATGGTAAATCTACCCTTTCCTCTCGGGAAACCACCCTTAAAAAGATATGGAGTTCCAGGGTGGTCCACCGTTGGACAGGGCCACTGGAGCCCTCCGTGCTCAAGCCTTGAGTAGGTTATCCCTGCAACTGCTGGCCAGGCCTGTCCTATCTCCCTGAACACCTCAGATATATTTGCATAGTTCATCTCATAGCCCATTCGTTTGCTTAACTCGGTGATAATCCAGGAGTCCTCTCTGGCATCCCCTGGTGGGTTTAGTGCCTTTCTTACCCGCTGAACCCTTCGCTCTGTGTTTGTAAAGGTGCCGTCCTTTTCAGCAAAGCTTGCAGCTGGAAGCACCACATCGGCAAGCTCTGCTGTCTCGGTCATGAATATGTCCTGAACCACCAGGAAGTCAAGGGATTTTAATGCCCTCACCGTATGCCCCACATCAGGGTCACTGAGCACCGGGTTTTCACCCATTATGTAAAGGGCCCTTAATTTTCCTGCCTCAGCCTCAAAGAGCATCTCCGAGGCAGTAAGTCCTGGCCTGTCAGAGAGCTTTACACCCCAGAGCCTTTCAAACTTCTCTTTTACAGCAGGCAGATGGACCTTCTGGTAGCCTGGATAACTGTCTGGTGAGCAGCCCATATCGGTTGAGCCCTGCACATTGTTCTGCCCCCTGAGAGGGTTAACACCTGAGGAGGGTTTCCCTAAATTGCCTGTCATAAGTGCCAGGTTTGCAATGCTGAAGACATTGTCAGAGCCGTGGCTGTGCTGGGTAATGCCCATGGTGTAGTAAATGCCAGCCCTCTCGGCAGAGCCATAAAGCCTTGCAGCCTCCACTATCTTTTCCTTTGGAACACCAGTTAGCTTCTCACCAACCTCAGGGGTATACTGCTCGAGGTTTTCAAGGAACTCCTTTTCAAAGCCCTCGGTCATGTTTATTATGAAGTCCCTGTCTATAAGGTCCTCTTTTACAATCACATGCATCATGCTGTTAAGAAGTGCCACATCCGTGCCAGGGCGGTGCTGAAGCCACAGATGGGCAAACCTGACAAGGGGAACCTTCCTTGGGTCAGCCACGATGAGTTTAGCCCCCCTGCGCACTGCCTTTATCATCCTAAGTGCCACTATGGGATGGTTTTCCTTTGTGTTAGAGCCAATGACAAACAGAAGGTCGTTGTCCTCAATCTCTGCAATGGAGTTGGTCATGGCTCCTGAGCCGAACACTGTGGCCAGACCGGCCACCGTTGCAGAGTGTCAGTAACGGGCACAGTGGTCAACATTGTTGGTGCCAATTGCGGCACGCATAAACTTCTGGAAGAGGTAGTTTTCTTCATTGGTGCAACGGGCAGAGCTGAGCCCGGCGATGGCATCTGCACCATGTTCTTTCTTTATCTTTTTAAGCCTCTCTGCTATATACTCAAGGGCCACATCCCAGGAGACCTCCTCAAACTCACCGTTACGCCTGATAAGGGGTTTTTTCAGGCGGTCAGGGCTGTTTACGAACCTGAAGCCAAACCTGCCCTTTACGCAGAGCCAGCCCTCGTTATGGCTGTCTGGATCAGAGGTCACCCTGATTATCTCATTGCGGCTTACATGAAGGGTTATGTTACAGCCACAACCACAATAGGGACATACGGTATCAACTCGCTTTATGTCCTTCTGCCTTCCTTTTCCAAGGGACTGCTTGCCGATAAGTGCACCTGTGGGGCAGACGCTTACGCACTGACCGCAGAACTCACAGTTAAGGTCCTTTTCAAAGGGAGGGCATACCTTTGCCTTGAATCCCCTGTAGGCTATGTCTATGGCAGCCACACCCTGAATCTCCTCACAGACCCGCACACACTTACCACAGAGCACACACTTTTCCATATCCCTCTCAATAAAGGGATTGGCATCCCGCTTTGTGTACTGACGGCGTTCACCCCAGAATCGGTTCTTTCTGAGGTCGTAAAAATAGGCAAGCTCCTGAAGGGTGCAGTCACCTGCCTTTTCACAGACCATGCAATCATTGGGATGGTCGCTTAGAAGTAGCTCCACTATGGTTCTACGTATACGCTCTATCTGTTCATTGCTGGTCTGAACCTCCATCCCCTCACTTACAGGTGTGGTGCAGGCAGTAACAGGCCTTGGCATACCCTTTACCTGAACAAGGCAGAGCCTGCATGCACCGTAGGGCTCCAGTCGTGGGTCGTCGCAGAGGGTGGGGATGTAGATGTCAGCCTCACGGGCAGCCTGAAGTATGGTCGTCCCCTCAGGAACCTCAACATACTTACCATCTATCATAAGTGTAATCATAGAACCTCCCTCAGTATGATGTCGAAGTGTCGGTCTTTATACATTAAGGGCACCCCGTGGCTCAGGCCACAGGCTGCTATTATAATGTCTGTTACAGGCACCGTAAATCCCTTTTGCCTGCAGGAAACAACTAACCCTTTAGCCCTTTGCCAGACCTTGCTGTTAATCTCAAGACTCCTTATCTCTTCTATGTATTCCCTAATCTTCTTTTTCTCCTTCTCACCCTTCATTCCGCTGAGTAGTTCAAGCACCACCAGGTCACACCAAACAGCCCTGTCCTCCAATATCAACTGCCTGAGTCTTTCTTTTGTCTCAGCATCACCTTTTACCCTCAATGCCTCAATCCATACGGAAGTATCTACAAGCACTACATCCTGTCGGGCCATTTATGGTCCATCCTGAACTTCTGGAGTTCTTCCAGTGTGATTATATCCTCAAAGGTACCCAGCATATCTGCAAGCCTTTTGAGTTTCTGCCTGCGATTGTACTCCCTTACTGCCTGAAGAATTGCCTCTTTCTTGGTCTTTGCTCTGGTGTTTTTCAGTAATTCTTTGAGCTCATCATCTGGAATATCAACTGTGGTTTTCATGCTTCTATTTTAGCCTTAAAAGTATTCCTGATTCAATAAAAATATATTCTTTAAGTTATTAGATTATTGGATTACTAAATTATTAATCTGGCTTTTTTGATATTCGCATCTTAATCCATTGCCCATAACCTTAAGCCTATAGCCTGAAGCCTGTTTCACCCCTTCACCACTACACCACTACACCAATATACCAATTCACCTTCCTACCCCTTCTTTATCGCCTTGAACTTACAGGTCTCAAAGCAGGCGCCGCACTTGATGCATATCTCCTGAACGATCCTGTGAGGCTGTTTCTTCTCGCCAACAATTGCCCCTGCAGGGCAGACCCTTGCACACATGGTGCATCCCTTGCAGAACTCCTCAAGTATGGTGTAGGTAAGCAGGTTTTTACACACCCCTGCAGGGCATCGTTTATCATGAATATGTGCCTCGTATTCCTCACGGAAATACTTTATGGTGCTTAAGACAGGATTGGGTGCGGTTTGGCCAAGCCCACATAGAGAGCCTGCCTTTACATCCTCACTGAGCTCGATGAGTAGTTCAATGTCACCAGGTCGGCCCCTTCCATCGGTGATCCTTGTCAGAATCTCAAGAAGCCTCTTTGTTCCAATGCGGCAGGGCACACACTTTCCGCAGGACTCCTTCTGTGTAAACTCAAGAAAATACTTTGCAACATTCACCATACAATCTGAATCATCAAGTACAATCATTCCGCCTGAGCCAACAATGGAGCCCATCTTTGCAAGGGACTCATAATCAACAGGGATGTCAATGTGCTCGGCAGGGATACATCCACCTGATGGACCACCTGTCTGGACAGCCTTGAGCTTTCTACCTTCTGCCACTCCACCACCTATCTCGTAGATAATCTCCCGCAGCGTTATACCCATTGGAACCTCTATCAGTCCAGTATTATTGATCTTTCCAGTGAGTGCAAAGACCTTGGTGCCCTTGCTTTTTTCAGTGCCATAACGGGCAAACCACTCTGCACCATTACGAATAATATAGGGCACATTGGCAAGGGTCTCAACATTGTTTATAACCGTTGGTTTGCCCCAGAGACCCTTCTGGGCCGGGAAGGGCGGCTTTGGCCGCGGCATACCCCTTTTACCCTCAATGGATGCTATAAGGGCAGTCTCCTCACCACAGACAAAGGCACCTGCCCCTAATTTTATCTTTATATCAAAATCAAAACCACTTCCCAGTATGTCCTTTCCCAGAAAGCCCTTTTCATGTGCCTGCTTCAGTGCAAGACGGAGCCTTTCTACTGCAAGGGGATACTCTGCCCTGATATAGACATAACCCTTTGTGGCACCTATTGCATAAGCTGCTATAAGCATCCCCTCAACGAGTGCATGTGGATTACCCTCGATGACTGCCCTGTCCATAAATGCACCGGGGTCCCCTTCATCGGCATTACAGATCAGATACTTGATATCTCCTGCTGCCTTATGGGCAAACTCCCACTTCAGGCCGGTTGGAAAACCAGCTCCACCGCGGCCCCTGAGACCGGAATTCTTTATTGTTTCAATCACATCCCCAGGGGTTCTGTTTTTAAGCACTTCTCTGAGGGAGTTATAGCCGCCAACAGAAATATAAGCATCGATGTCTTCAGGGTCAATCCTGCCACAATCGGAAAGAACAACCTTTTTCTGCTTCTCATAAAACCTCCAGTAGCCCTCATCCACAAGCCACTCTTTAACAGGCCTCCCATTAACGAGATGCTCCTGAACGATCTGCTCCACCATGTCAGGCTTTATAAACTGATAAAATGTTTTTTCACCATCTATCTCTATCTCAACCAGCACATCCCTTGCACAAAGCCCCAGACATCCGACCTTGTGGACACTGCAGCCCTCTCTGAGCTCAGCATCTAACTCCTTTTCTTTAATCACTGCATCAAACCTCTCCAGCACATCCCTGCCACCAGCAGCGATGCCTGCAGGCCCCATACATACCCTGACTGTTATACTACTTCTGTTCATCAGCCCTTCCTGATCTCCTTGATCTTTTTTACCAGGTCTTCAACCTTTACCCTTCCGTAAACCTCACCATTTATGAGCACCACAGGGGCAAAACTGCATGTCCCCAGACAGGCAACCTCTTCCACTGTAAACTCACCATCGGCTGTTGTGTCTTCATCTGAGGCAAGTTCCAGTTCCTTCCTGATGCTATTTATAATCCGTTCTGAACCCTTCACATGACAGGCGGTTCCACAGCATGCGGTAATGATGTTTTTGCCCCTTGGCTTGAGGTGAAACTGGGCATAGAATGTTGCCACACCAAAGAACTTGGCAGGTGGGATATCAAGTCTTTTTGAGAACCAGTTGATTGCCTCCTCTGGCAGGTATCCAAAGGTCTCCTGAACATCCTGAAGGATGGAGATTATGTTTCCTTCAGAACTATAATAATTCTCAAGTATCCTCTCTAACTGCCCTTCCAAAGTTGCCTCCCTGAAGACATAGAAAAATAAAGTTAAATAACATAACATTTACTCAGGCAGGGTATCAATAAAATGAATATAATATTAAAAATTTTTATAATTGCTGAAGCAGTTGATTAAGCACAGATTTCAGTTCTTCAAGCATGCTGGCTCTGTTTGTGAAGGAAAAGTAAAAGCCATCCTCCTTGAGTCTGAAGTCCTGAAGCCTCTCTTGTAGGCCAAGTATGTTCTCCACAGAAAGGGGGGTGTCCTTACGAAACCGAAGCCTGATGCCCTTTGAGGTGTCTGATAGCCGCTCTGCCCTCAGTCTCTTAGCCAGGGTTTTTATCTCCATAAGGGTTATCAGGTTTTCCACCTCAGCAGGCAGGGAGCCGAAACGGTCGGTTATCTCTTTCTTTATGTTCTCCACATCTTCAGAGGTTCTGCACAGGCTCAATCTTCTGTAGATGCCAAGCCTTACCCCTGTATCGTCAATATACTCCTCTGGCACAAAGGCTGGCACACTAAGGTCAACCACTGGCTCAAACTCCTCCTCAAGGGGTTGTCCCTTTAATCGGGCTACCTCCCTGCTTAGCATCTCCATATAGAGGTCGAGTCCTATCTCATGTATGTGGCCTGACTGTTCTTTACCGAGCAAATTACCGGCACCTCTTATCTCAAGGTCCCGCATCGCAATGCTCAGGCCTGCCCCAAGGTAGTTAAGCTCCTCTATTGCCCTTATCCTGCGTCTTGCCTCCTCAGAGAGACTGCTTACAGGAGGTATGAGAAAATAGGCCCAGGCCTCCTCAGAGCCCCTTCCCACCCTACCTTTTAGTTGATACAGGTCTGCCAGACCCATCCTGTCTGCCCTGTTAATGATTATGGTGTTTGCCGATGGAAGGTCTATACCTGAGCCGATTATAGATGTGCAGAGCAGGATGTCAAACTCCTGGTTTACGAATCTGTGCATTACCTCTTCAAGTTCCTTCTCTGGCATCTGTCCGTGAGCAACTGAAAGTCGTGCCAGTGGCACAAGACGCCTGAGCATCCGCTCAATACCCCCTAATTCACTCACCCTGTTGTGCACAAAAAAGACCTGCCCGCCCCTTTTAATCTCCCTCTCAATGGCCTCTCTGATCACCTCTTCGTTAAAGACCGTAACAATACCCTTTACTGCAAGTCTCTCCTCTGGTGGTGTCTCTATAAGGGACATCTCTCTGATACCTGAAAGCGACATCTCAAGGGTTCGCGGTATGGGGGTGGCGCTTAGGCTCAGGCAGTCAACCTTTTTTCTTAGCTCCTTAATCCTCTCTTTGTGGGTAACGCCAAAACGGTGCTCCTCGTCAACCACAAGAAGGCCAAGGGCAAAAAACTCAACCCTCTTTCCCAAAAGAGCATGGGTGCCTATGATGATGTCTATTTCCCCCTCTTTTAGCCGTTTCAGTGTCTGTTTTCTCTCAGCAGGTGTTTTAAAACGGCTCAGATAGTCTATCTTCACAGGGAAGGCTGAAAAACGGGCAGAGAATGTGCGGTAGTGCTGCTCACACAAAAGAGTGGTTGGCACCAGCACTGCCACCTGCTTGCCATCATAAACTGCCTTGAATGCTGCCCGCATGGCTATCTCTGTTTTTCCAAAGCCCACATCTCCGCAGACCAGACGGTCCATTGGACGGCGTGACTCCATATCAGACTTCACCTCTTCCCAGGTTCGTTCCTGATCAGGGGTCAGTTGAAAGGGAAAGAAGGACTCAAACTCCCTGTGAAGCTCCGTATCCTCTGAAAAGGCAAAACCCCTGACCACCTCCCTGTGTGCATACAGGCGAACCAGACGTTCTGCCATCTCCCTGATCTTCTTCCTGATTCGATCCTTTTTGCGCTCCCAGTTGCGGCTGCCCGGCCGGTCAAGCCTTGGAACCACGCCCTCCTCTGCCCTGTATTTCTGAAGGAGTGATATGTTCTGTACAGGCAGGTAAATCCTTATGCCCTGGGCATACTCTATCTCCACCACTTCGGACTCAACCTCACCTGATTGAATCTTCTTCAGTCCCCTGAAGATACCTATGCCGTGCCTTTTGTGCACCACATAATCCCCCACACTAATCTCATCAAGCCTTGCAATGACCTTTGAAAGCCTTGACCTTCCCGTGCTCTTAAACTCTGGAGCTTTACCAAAGAGGTCAGAGGCACTTATCAGTATGAGGCCATCTAACCTGATACCCTCGGAAAGTCCACCAACTGTAATCGCACAGTTACCATCATACTCATAGGCCCTCTCCACTGAAAGCAGAGGTGCAATAATCTTAGCTTCCTGAAGTATGTCTTTTATTCTCTCTGCCTGGGATGAAGTAAGGGCAGAAAAGACAATCCTGAACTGCCCTGAAAGCCTCTTTACTGAATTGGCTATCTCCTGAAGCCCCTTTCGCTCATGCCTCAGAAGCCCAAGCCCTGTAAGCGGTAAAACTGGAAAATTTAAGCCCCCTTTATACTCGATCTTTAGCTCATGGGCATCAATCACCAATGCCCCATCAGGGAGTTTTTCTGAATGGACAAAATCTACAAATACCCCTCGCTCAAGCAGATACTCGCATGCCATGACACCATCGGTACTGTCAATGGCAGGATAGAGCCTTATCTCCTGCACCGGTTCTTTTGAGACCTGGTTTTCCACATCAAAATACCTGAGTGAGTCCACCTCATCTCCAAAAAACTCCACCCTTACGGGCTGGGCCTCACCAACGGGATAGATATCAATTATCCATCTCTTATAGGAAAACCCACCTGGCTCTGTCACCTCTGCTACACGGCGGTAACCGGCCTTCTGGAGCGCCTCGATCAACAGGGGTCTTGATAGCTCGGTGCCTGTCTTTATGGTGATAATCCTCTTTTGAAGTTCCTCTTTCTGGTAAGTCTCCTGATAAAGGGCATCGGGTGTGAGAAACACCATATCTCCAGGGCCTGCCTCATAAAGCCCCTTCAGCCTCAGACCAAGTGATTGGGGATCAGATGAGTTGGGGATGTAAGATATCTTTCCCCTTTGTTCAAGTTGAAAGAGCCTTCTGTAAAACAGGGTATCAGTCATCATCCTTCGTGCCTGAGACTGGCCTCTAACAAGACAGACCACTGTCCTCTCAGGAAGCAGGTCAGAAATAAGTGCAAGTAGCAGTGCACCAGAGGAGCCTATAAGGTTATAAATCTCCTGTTTCTTTGATTCCCTTAAAAGCGAATCAATGCAGTCAAAGAGAAGGGACTGGAGTTTTTCAGGCAAGGAGGTCATCATAAAAGCCTTTACTGACAATATCTCTTGATTATTCTCTGTATTATCTCTGTTGTGGAAAGTCCTTCACGGTAGGGCAGGCTGTAGGTCTCTGGAACAAGGTCTGAGCCCACAATATCCTGAACCTTCCAGTCGCCACCCTTTACAAGCACATCAGGCTCAATGCTCTTTATCAGCTCATAGGCTGTGTCCTCTTCAAAGACCACCACATAATCAACCATCTCAAGGGCTGAAAGCACCTCCACCCTCTGAGCACAGGGCACAATGGGTCTTTTAGGCTTGAGTCTCTTTACCGATTCATCAGAGTTTACTCCCACAACAAGCAGATCTCCGAGGCCACGGGCCTGGCGGAGATAGGCAATGTGGCCAGCGTGTATGATGTCGAAACAGCCATTTGTAAAGACCACCTTTTTGCCCTGCTTCTTGAGGGTTTTCAGGATCTCCTTTAATGTCTCCCTATCCTTAAGTTTCATCTAAGTTATATTTTTCCATTGCCTTTCTGATATTGTCTGGCAGTTTTACAGGCCTTAATGTATCAGACACTGAGGCTATTTTGACCTCTCCACTTACAAGCACCTCAGAGGTCTCTTTTCTTTTTACCCTGTGGCCAAACAGAATGGTTACATGGCCGATCTCCTTTATCCAGGATTCTACAACCAGGCGGTCTCCGTATCTACCTGGCAGATGATACTTAAGTGATGCCTCTACCACCACAAACTGTATGCCCTGTTTCATAAGCTCTGTAAGGGGCATGCAGGCCTGTTCAAACATCTCTGTTCGGGCACGCTCAAAGTACTTCAGATAGTTGGCGTAATAGACCACGCCACCACAGTCGGTGTCCTCGTAATAGATCTTTACTTCCAGTTCATGAATGTTCATATTAATAGCTGTGTATTCATTTGTATTCAGTATATTTATCAGCCCTTCCCCTGACCAGCTCTGCAGGGTACTTTCGGGTGTTCTTTTCTATCTTCCTGTATGCCTCCTCTATCAGGTCAACCCCCAGTTTGTCTGCAATCCTTACAAGATAAATCAGTATATCGGCAAGCTCCTCCTTAACATCCTGAAGTTTTTCTTCTGGCAGTTCAAGGCTTTCTGCCTGTGTAAGCCACTGAAAATGCTCAACCAGTTCAGCAGCCTCCACTATGAGTGCCATAGAGAGGTTCTTGGGGGAGTGGAACTTGTCCCAGTCCCTCTCCTCGGCAAACTCCCTGAGCCTCAGTTTTAAACCTTCAAGACTGTGCATGTGATGTTGGTATATTGGTTATTTGTGTATTGGTCATGGGTTAAGAATCGGTAAATATCCTTACGATGTCGTTGTAAAGGGCAAAACCCATAAGTATTATAAGTATCGCATAGCCTATTTTGTGCACTATAATCACGATTTCTTCATTAAGTGGCTCACCCTTCATTGCCTCCACTGCAAACAGAAGCAGATGTCCACCATCAAGAATCGGTATAGGCAGAAGATTCAGCACCGCAAGGTTTACACTCAAAAGGGCCATAAACATAACATAGGCAAGTATGCCTGCTGAAGCCGCCTTTCCTGATTCCTTGATAATAGTGACAGGCCCACCAAGGTTTTTAAATGATACCTCTCCTGTCACAAGCATCCTGATTGAGTCCACTATAAAAAAGCCCATCCTGTAGGTGGCCATGGCACCCTTAAAAGGTGCCTCTAAAGCCCCCTTTGCCTGGATACTCTCAAAAAATCCATCTCCTGTTTTCCTGACTCCTATCCTTCCAATAACAATTCTTTTGCCGTCTGGGCCCTTTTTTTCAACCCTTCGGGGAGTTATCTTTATCTTTATCAGCCTTTCCCCCCTTAACACCATAAACTCAAGCTCTTTCCCGGGGCTTTTTGAGACAATACTGACCAGGTCAAACCAGGTGTCAACCGGACGGCCATCTATCTCTTTGACAATGTCACCTGCCTTCAGTCCGGCCTTCTGCGCAGGATAACCCTCCTCCACTTTATCAATACTTGGTTTTAACTGCTTAACAACCGGGATATTTATTGGCAGTCCAACTGCCAGAACTGCTGTAAATATGATGTAGGTTAGCAGGACATTAAAAAAGGGACCAGCAAAAACTATCAATGCCCTCTTTCTAATGGGCTGACGGTTAAATGCCCTTTCTGCCTCCTCTGCAGGAAGCTCCTCGTCAGGCTCCTCACCAAGCATCTTTACATACCCACCAAGCGGTATTGCCGAAAGCAGGTACTCTGTTTCACCGAACTGTTTTCCCACCACCTTCGGGCCAAAGCCAAGGGAAAACCTGAGCACCTTCACCCCTGAGAGCTTTGCCACGATAAAATGGCCCAACTCATGAACAAATATTAACACCCCCAGAAGTACTATTGCAGATATAATGGTCAAACCCTTTCCTCCATAAGTTCATCGAACCTCTCCCTTGCCCACCTGTCTGCCTCAAGCACATCCTCAATAGTGTTGACCCGTACAGTCAGATGGGAAGAGAGTATCTCCTCTATTATAACAGGTATCTCATTGAAGCCAATGTATCCCTTCAAAAAGGCATCAACTGCCTTTTCATCAGCAGCATTAACCACTGTTGGAGCAGTACCTCCAAGTTGAAGTGCCATGTAACATAGCCTCAGGCATGAAAAGGTCTCTATATCGGGTTCTTCAAAGCTCAGGGTCTTCAGTTCAGAAAGACTGCATCTCTTTAGCACCCCAGGAAGCCTTTCAGGATAAGACAGTGCATAGGCAATAGGCCCGCGCATGTCAGGCATGGAAAGCTGGGCAAGTAAAGAGCCATCTACAAACTCCACCAGGGAATGAACAATGCTCTGGTGATGAATCACCACATCTATCTGCTCGGGCTTAAAGCCAAAGAGATGATGGGCCTCTATCACCTCAAGCCCCTTGTTCATCAGTGTTGCCGAGTCTATGGTTATCTTCCTTCCCATCTGCCATGTGGGATGCCTGAGGGCATCCTCACCTGTAACATCCTCTAAATCCTCTTTCTTCATCCCCCTGAATGGACCACCTGAGGCAGTAAGTATCAGCTTGCGGACATCCTCAACCCTGTGGCCCTGAAGACACTGAAAAAGGGCGCTGTGTTCACTATCAACAGGGATAATTGGCGCCCGAGCCTCTCTGTTTATCAGTTCCCCGGCCATTACAAGGGTCTCCTTGTTTGCAAGCCCTATGGTCTTACCAGCCCGAATTGCCTCGTATGTGGGCAGAAGTCCGGAGGCACCGGAGATTGCGGAAAGCACAAAATCAACCTCTTCAAGGGTTGCCACCCTTACGAGGCCATCCTGTCCAGAGAGTATCTCAAGCTCCCTGAATCTACTGCTCAGTCTCTGTGCAGACTCATCATCTGAAAGGGCAATCACATCAGGGCGAAACTCCTCAATCTGCTGAGCCATAAGCTCAACGTTTGAACCAGCCGCAAGCCCCATAACCTTGAATCTATGGGGATAACGCCTTATGATATCAAGGGTTGCCCTGCCGATTGAGCCTGTGGAGCCTAAGATGGAAAGTCTCTTCATCTAAATATATACCTTAAGAATATAAAGACCACCGGTGTGGCAAATATTATTCCGTCAAGTTTGTCAAGCACGCCACCATGCCCTGGTATCAGGACACTTGAGTCTTTCACACCTGAATCTCTCTTGAACATGGACTCTGAAAGGTCACCAACCACTGCAATTGCACCTATCACAGCACCAAGTAACAGTGCATAGGTAATACTCATTCTGTCAAGCAATAGATACTTTATTATACATGAAAAGACCATACCTCCAACCAGTGAGCCTGCCGCACCCTCTACAGTCTTTTTAGGGCTCATGGATGGATAGAGCTTATGTTTGCCCATGTTTTTTCCCACATAATAGGCAAAACTGTCAGAGGCCCATACGGTCACGCCTGTGTATATAATCCATCCTGGCCCCACAAGGCGGATGTAAAGAAGCAGACTCAGTATAAAGGGAATGTAAAGAAACCCTATAACCACTGGTGCTATATCCTGAAGTGCCCGCTCTGGAGACCTGTCGCCAGAAAAAAGCCTTATCACAACGGAAAGAAGAAAAAAGACCACAACAAAAAGGATATCCTGAACACCAAGATAATACATCAGAAGATAAAAAAGACCGTAACCAAGCCCGAAGAGTTTGCTTATACCTCTGACATGATACATTGAGTAAAACTCCGCCTGTGCCATAAGACAGGCAAGTGCCAGAAGTGCAAGAAAGAACACAGGAGGTAGTTTCATTATATAAAGGTAAAGAACTGGTAGGATTACTGCGGCAACTATCTCTCTTTTTCTCATCTGCACCTACTAAGTGGACAGAACCGTCCCGAATCTCCTTTCTCTTCTCTGAAAATCCTGGATTGCAAGCATGAACTCCTCCTTTGTGAAATCAGGCCAGAGGGTCTCGGTAAAGTAAAGCTCTGCATAGGCACCCTGCCAGAGGAGAAAATTGCTGATTCTAATCTCACCACTTGTTCTGATGATCAGGTCAACAGGTGGAAGTCCATGTGTATCAAGAAAACCGTCAAACACTGTCTCATTAATCTCATCAGGCTCAAGCCCTGACTCTATAATCTTCTTAACAGCCCTTATTATCTCATCCCTTCCGCTGTAGCTGAGTGCCAGCACAAGGGTGAGGCGATTGTTGTTTTCAGTAAGTCTTTCAGCATCCTTTATAATGGAACGAATCTGACCTGGAAGCCTCTCAATGTTGCCAATAACCCTGAACCTTATGCCCTCCTGAATCAGGTCTATAAGCTCCTTTGAGAGATAGACCTCAAGGAGCTCCATAAGGGTGGACACCTCATCTTCGGGCCTCTGCCAGTTCTCTATGGAGAAGGCATATAGGGTGAGTACATCAATTCCGATGTCAAGGGAGACCCTGATTATATCCTTTGCACGCTCTGCACCCCTTCGATGCCCTTCGATTCTCTTAAGCCCTCTTAGCTGTGCCCAGCGGCCATTTCCATCCATTATCACACCCACATGCCTTGGAAGGTTTTCCACTGCTCCCTCCTCTCCTCTGTTATTTTATAGAAAATATCTGCAGGTATATAACAAAGGGATTTTTGCCCCTTAATAGATTCTTTGCAACAAAGCCAAAGGGTGGTTTGTCCACAAAGGCAATCTTGTCACCAAACACACTGAAGTCAATCAGGTTTCCATTTATATCGTTGATAAGAGAAATCTCATCAACCGTGCTGCCTGATATGGTGTAAGTCCTGATTTCCGACTCTTTATAACCAAGGGTTTGTGCCTTCTTAGCTATAGGTGTTCTTGCAGGCACAATCACAGAGCGTCCTCTTACTATCATCCTGTCAGGCACAACCCACTGTCCCCTTTCAACCATCTCAATGTACTGTTTCTTATTGAACTTTTTAACAAAACCTCCAAGGTCCTTTTCACTTCTCCATACAGGAAGTCCCTCGTTATTTAATAATACCAGGTGGTTGTACTTGTCTACGTAAAAATACAACTCACCTTCCTTTGAGTGAATCATTACAAAGTTATATATATTCAGATCTGGTGGCAGATCAAGACTTTCGTCATTTTCAAAGGTTCCTTTATTATAAATTATCTCTCTAACCTTGCCGATATACCCATCATAAGGGGAAAACGCCTGCCACAGGAGTTTCCCATCTAACACCCTGAGAAACCCTTCGGTTTTCCATATCTGTTTAAGTTTCCTTTTATTAAACTTAAAGATGTATGAGACCACACTGGTTTCATCGTCATTAATAGTAGAAATAATTATTTCATCCCTGCCATCTCTGTCTATATCATAAATATCAAGCCACAGGGCATTTTCCTGTTTGTTAAGGGTTGCCTGATACAGATAGCTGAGGTCTACATCATAGGAGTATACATAGATATCATAGCCATTGCTCAATACAATATCTAATTTTTTATCACCATCCACATCGCCGGTGAGTATGTGTTCTGCCCCAAAGGGAAGTGAATAAAGAAGTAGTGGCTCCTGAACCCCACCTGTAAGGAATTCCTGAGAGCTTCTTACCTCCCTGATAAACTCTGCACTAACAGGAACCTGCTCTTTAAAAAAAACCTCGCCGTCTTTCCACAGGAGCGAGACATCTACTATCCTTTCCCTCACATCCTTTTTTGGTGAGGTCAGCTTAATAATGGCTTCGGTCTTTTCCTTTTCTGCAATACTGAGAAGTTCCTTTAAAGAGAGGTTTTCAATGGGCGCATCAGATAGGTCAAAACGCCCCGAGTCTTTAAGTTCCTGATACAGTGCATCTCCGATAAAGTAATCAACCGTCATATCCTGATAGAAAAGCACTCTGGTCTTTGCACCAGATATCCTTACAAGGTCTCCCTTTTTTGCATCTCCCTCCACAATTCTGCAACGGCTCTCATTGTCAGAGACATCCTTTACCTCAATAACACCTCTGAACCTCTCAATCCTGCCCATATACTCACCCGTAACAGGATGATAAAAAGAGGCTCCTCTTTCAAAGACCTTGAACCTCATTCCCTTCTTTATGCCCCTATTTCTTCCTATATTTATAACCACATCACTGTTTACCCCAATAACATCACCCTCCAGAGGGGTGAAATAAGAAACAATGTGCTTTGCTACAGGCACAAAAGGGTTAGTCACTGCAAAGGCAGTGACTGGTAGCAGAAATATACCTAACAGTATTAAAAATCTTTTCATATATTTATCCCCTTTAAACAGTTAAGCAGAGTAGTTACATATGCTGGTTCGGGTATTATACCATCTTGACTAATGTATTGTCAGTTTGTTAGGCTTAAAAGTCTATCTATCACAGTATCTTAGTGCTTGGAGAGGAGATTTAAATGGCAACAAGAAAAAAGAGCCAGAATGGCACAACCAGTAAAAAGAAAACCAAAACCTCGGCAAAGAAGAAGGCCACCACAAAGAAAAAGTCAACAAAACGTTGCTCTGAGGCTAAAGAAAACAAAAAGATTACCGATAGAGAAAAGATTATCCAGGAAATTAGACAAAGGCTAATTGAACAGAAAGAGAAGCTACTTCAAGAGGCAGAAACAGCCCTTAACAGCCTTCCAGAGGAAAGCGCCTTTCCAGACCTTGGGGATCAGGCCTCGGCAGAGATCGACAAAAACTTCATGCTTAGGTTAAGAGGCAGGGAGCAGAAACTTATCAAAAAGATTGAGCTTGCCATAGAAAAGATTGACAACGGCACCTATGGTATCTGTGAGGTTTGTGGCTGCGAGATAGGCATCAAGAGGCTTGAGGCAAGACCTGTAACCACCATGTGCATTGATTGTAAGACCGAGCAGGAAGAGGAAGAAAAACTCTTAGAGGCTTAGTGCCCCTTTATATATCTTACGAGTGACCTTATCTGCGCCTCTGTAAGTGGGCCGCCAACACGAGATGCAAACCCTGGCATTATGGTACCCTTAACACCTTCTTCTATCGAACGAGTCAGCTCTTCAAAGGAGAGCTTTTTCAACTGAAGCAGGTCATTTCCAACCCTTCCCCTTCTGTGACACATCATACAGTCTGCCCTGAATAGTGCAGCTCCTGTTCTTCCAACTCCTCTGTCCACATGACAGCTTCTGCAGGGAGTTTTAAAAATGGCATCTGGTTCGTGCGCAGCAGCATGAAAGGGGTCTTTAACATTTGCCATGAGTTTCAGGATAACCAGCGGTCTTTGAGGGTCATTGGTTTTTACCTGTACGGTCTTTACTATCCTTCCCCTTTTTCTTCTTGTGTCTACAGTGGCCTTTATAGTGCCTTCCTCGCCAGAGCCCAGATGGTCTGAACTGACCATCGTTGCAGTGCAACCTCAGGATGCGGTGATCTTTTTGATAATAAGTGTTTCATCCCCTATGTTTTTGAAGTGAAATTCATACTCCAGCTTATCCCCCTGCTTAACCTCTCCAAAGTCGTGTTTTTCCTCGGTAAACAGAATTGATGGCGCTGCATATGATGTGGCTGTAAGAACAATTAAGAACACCGTGGATAGTAAGGCTCTCTTCATAATATTCCCCTTTCCTATAACCAAAATTAAACCTTCTTAAATTAAACCTTCTTAAAAATATCAGTGGATTTCAGCACAAACTACCAAATATAAATTCTAAACTTCAGGGTGTAGGTATTTTAACTACCCCCTACTCCCTGTTTTTAAGATTCTTCTCTTCGCTCAGAATGACAGCGAGGAAGCTGTTAAATTATACCATAGAGCACAGATGATTGGTGTCAACATGCATCCTAATTTCCTGTTAACAAACAAATTCCTATGTTTTATTCATAGTTATATATTTTACTCACAGACACAAGATTATTTTAACTTCCTAAGAGATGTTGTTTTCAGAGGGATGGCATAAGCATCGTGTAAGGACCTCTATGTGGAAGGTATTTACAATTTTGCCCTTGTCTATTTCGGATTTTGGGTGATCTAATGCGATTTGACAATATTTTAGCCATTGTTTTAATATAATCACAGCGGGGTAGAGCAGCCTGGTAGCTCGTCGGGCTCATAACCCGAAGGTCGGAGGTTCAAATCCTCCCCCCGCCACCAACTCTGCCAGATTTCCTAAGCAGATACCCTATATAATGACGGTTCATCTGTAATATCTCTGTAAGTTCGTCAAGTATCTGAGACTTAACCTTCTTGTCGGCATTCTAATATGTCTTTGCATTGTGATTAATAATGACATACCTGTCCTTCATGGTGTATACTCCTTTAGGGACTCGGGCAACTATCTTAAGGCTTAACGGATGTTTGCCATCTTTGTCAATTATGAGGAAAAACTATACCCCTTCGTGTAGATTATTTTTGAGGAATGCAGAAGGATTGACAGAAGAGCCAATAAATTTGTATCCTAATAGTCTAATTTTGCAGGGCCGCTAGCTCAGTCGGCAGAGCACCGCCCTTTTAAGGCGGGTGTGCGGGGTTCGAATCCCCGGCGGCTCACCAGGACAGAGGACAGAGGTCAGAGGTCGGAGGTCAGATAACATATTCTGATTTCCGACTTCAGACTTCCGTACAGCGTCCCCATCGTCTAGCCAGGCCTAGGACACCGCCCTTTCAAGGCGGTAACACGGGTTCGAATCCCGTTGGGGACGCCAAATATTTTTTCATTTTCAATAACTTAGTTTAAATTGAAATTGCCTTCGCTTTAGTTTCTTGGGGGTCGGTTTGAAAATATAGGGTTTTAGGTCTTTATACCAGAGACCCATGAAGAATTGAACATAGCTATTAAAAAAAACACCCCGGATTGTAACCGGGGTGTTTTTCTGTTTGCCAATAATCCTATGTATTAAATTGATTAAGCAGTCTGTGCCTGCACTTCCCTGAGCCACAGTAGCCTGGAGCTCTGCACCATTGTTGAAAGGCTCTGTGGAATAAAATCAGCAGGATTAAATGTAAGGTCATCTCTTGCCTTAAAATCTGAGGGTTTAATTTCCACTTTATAGCCCTTGATTTGCTTTTTCACATCAGCCGATGTTGCTGGCTTAACCTTAAGCCCCATCTTCTTTGAAAGAGCCTTAATTATATCTACAGTGGTCTTTGACTCTGCAAAGGGCTCTATGGCAGCCTTAACTGTCTTCATCCTTCCCATGTAGTCAACTACCGTGCCATTTGACTCGAAACTCGTTATTGAAGGAAGCACAAGGTCAGCCTCTTTGGCAAGCTCTGTCATGTGGGAGTTCTGAACTATTAGCATATCAACACCAGCAGGTCTCTTCATAGCTACATCACCTATTACATAAAGTATCTTTATGCCTTCTGATGCCATCTCGTTGTAGCTCTTGCCGGTTCCTTTAATACCCATAAGCAGGGCTCCCTTTGCATTTGCCTCTATGGGGACAGAAACTGCGGCACCCTTTATCAATGCCACATTGCTCGATGCCTCAAAGTATACCGGGGAGGATACTACCACAGGATTTGATGCCTTCACATAAAGCTCTGCAGCTTTGTTTATTTCTTCAGACACATCCACATCAGGCACCTTTAAACCTTTAGGGAGGGGTTCTCCCTGCTCTTTGAGAGCCTTTGCAAGGGCAGCCATTGTATCGGCCTCAGATGCCTTTACTGCCACATCAGCAACCTCAGCAAGCCTTGTATCTACGGAGTTAATCACTATCAGCTTTGCTCCACGGGCCTTTGCCCTTCTTAAGGATGCGTCAAGACAGGCATGAACCCTATCCCATTGAGATGGGTTAAGTCCAACCACAACAAGACAGTCAGCCTCGTTTATGTCAACCTCAGGACCAAGGAGGCTTGCCTCATCAGCATAGGCACTTACCGTGCAGTCTATGTTTTTGATACCTGCCTCGTCAGCAAACCTTTTAATGGACAGATAGTCCTCATTAAGCAGGTTCCCGGCGGTTATAATTCCAGAGTTTGCATCATCCATCAGTGCCCTTGCCATATCCTCTATTGCCTGTGTCCAGGAAATGAGCTTAAACTCTCCATCCATCCTCTTAAGTGGCTCAAGCACCCTGGTATCACCGTTTATATAATCAAAACCATAGCGACCATAGGCGCAGATAAAATGGTCAACCCTGCCCTTATCACCAGAGGCATTCACCTTTGCCACATCTCCACGATAGGTGCTTACAACCGTGGAGCAGGCATTTCCGCAGAACAGACAGGTTGACTCAACCCTTTCGTAGTCCCATTCACGGCCTCTGCGCCAGCGGTCTGCCTCTAAGATTGCGTTAACTGGGCAGGCATCAAGACAGCTACCGCAGAAGGTGCATCCTGCCTCCTGAAGTGGTCTGTCCTGTGCAGTGGTCACCTTTGCACCCACGCCGCGGCCATAAAAATCCAGCACTGATGTGCCCTGCTCTTTACATACTCTCACACACCGGGCACAGAGGATGCAGTAGTCAGGGTCGCGTTTGATAAATGGGTTTCCTTCATCAGTGTCAAAGCCAAACTTCTTTCTACTAAAGGATGACTCCTTAATCTCAAGGTCATAGGCATACTGCTGAAGCTGGCACACACCTGCCTTTGTGCAGGTCATACAGTCAAGGGGATGCATGCTGAGTATCAGGTCTATAACATACTTTCTAATCTCCTCTATCTGTTCATTGGTGGTTTTTACAACCATTCCATCCTTAACCCTCGCCGTGCATGCAGTCATTGGTGCCTTCATTCCTTCAATCTCCACAAGACACATCCTGCAGGCACCAATGCCCTTCATGCCCTTCAGGTAACAGAGGTTAGGGATATGAATGCCTGCCTGCTCTGCAGCATCCAGTATGGTGGAGCCAGCCTTAACAGTGACATCTTTACCGTCTATTGTTAGTTTGACCTTCTCCGACATGAAAACCTCCTAAAAAGTTGTTATTGGTATATTGGTTTATTAGTTAATAGACAATTGGGTTATCCTACCTCTTCTGGAACCTCCTTTTCCTTAACTATACGGCCTGTTTTACGCTCTATCACGACAATTGCACCTGTTGGACATACTGGAAGACAGGCACCGCAACGGGTACACCTGCGGTCTCTAATCTCAAAAGGTGGATAACCAAATTTAAATCTGCTTTTACGGGTCTGCCCGAACACAGCGTGATACTTACAGACCTTTTTACACTCACCACAGTTTATACATTTCTCACCAATGACCTTATACCTGATAAACTGGAGACACTCTGCATCTGGACATATTCCGTTTATGTGCTCCTGAAAGACTCCACTATCAAGCCACTCGAGCATAAATTTTGCAGTATCCTTTCCCTTTTTACAGAAGGAAGAAACAAGCATATCAGAAGCAATCCTCTTTAATGCCTGAATGTCATCTTCACCGCCTTCGTTATTTATTATCCTCTCAAGCCGAATCCTTGCCTCATAGGTTCCCATCCCACAGGGAAAACATCTACCACACATGGGCCCCTTCAGGAACTCATCAATGTAATAAAGTGACCGCTGAACAGGACACTTCCTCTCATCAGCCTCCCTCTTTATGTCTTCTACCTTTAGAACCTTCTTTTCTTCCATATCTCACACCCCGATTTTTAAAAATTCTAATTTCTAAACCCTAATTTCTAAACAAATTCCAAATCCCAATTTTCCAAACTTATGCACTTCTTCTATTTTAACCACAGAGAACACAGCGCTTACAGAGCTTTTAAATCTGAAATCTTAAATCTCAAATCTAAAATCAATAAAGTGCCTCTGACAGATAGAATACCTCTGGCAGCAGATAACTGACCACATCACGATAATTTACCAGGCCAACGATCCTGTCACCCTCAACAATGGGCAGGTGTCTCTTCTTCTTATCTGCAATAACCTGCACAGCAACAGCAATATCATCATCTGGAGAGAATGTAATAAGCTCCTTACTCATCACATTTTCAACTGGCTCTGAGTCAAGGTCAACACCACGGGCAGTGCAATGAAGCACATCCCTTTCAGTAAACATTCCAACCAGTTTATCCTTTTCATCCACCACAAGCAGTGCACCAATGTTATGCTCACTCATGAACTTCACTGCATAGGAAACGCTCTTGTCCTTTCTTACAGTGAAGACCTCCCGAGGTTTTGCCTCAAGCACATCTTTGAGTTTCATCTTTACTCTCCTTTCAATGGTTTCTATCTTTTCAGGAGGAATCTTCAATGCCTCAACCATCTTGAGATGTCTTTCCTTCCATATCTTCACGGCATCCACAGGACAGACCATGTAACAGGCCTTACACTTTGTGCAGTAATCCCTGTCTATTATGAAAGCATCCCGTGTCTCCTTAACTGCATCAAAGGCACAGGCCTCCTTGCATAGACCACAACGGATGCACTGTGTAAGGTCTATGGAGAATACACCCATTCCCTTACATACCTTTGCCCTGCAATACTTATCATAGATATGCTCTTCGTACTCCTCTCTGAAATACTTAATCGTGCTCAGCACAGGATTTGGTGCACTCTGACCAAGTCCGCAGAGTGAGCCCTCCTGCGTGAGCTTGCCATACTTGATAAGCCTTTCAATGTCGCCAGGTTCGCCCTGACCATTGGTGATCCTCTCAAGAATCTGAAGCATCTGGTATGTGCCGAGACGGCAGGGTGGACATTTACCACAGGATTCTGCCTGTGTAAATGAAAGAAAGTACTTTGCCACATCCACCATACATGTATCCTCGTCCATCACCACCATACCACCAGAGCCCATCATGGAGCCAACCTTCCTTAATGAGTCAAAATCAACAGGCAGGTCAAGATACTCCTCGGGCAGACAGCCACCTGATGGGCCGCCTGTCTGGACAGCCTTGAACTTCTTATCCCCAAGGATCCCACCGCCAATGTCAAATATAATCTCCCTGAGCGTAATACCCATTGGCACCTCTACCAGTCCTGTGTTTTTAACCTTACCAGTGAGTGCAAAGACCTTGGTGCCAGGGGATGTCTCGGTTCCTATAGAGCGGAACCAGTCTGCGCCTTTTTCAATAATTGGCGGCACACAGGCATAGGTCTCAATGTTATTCAGATTTGAAGGCACACCCCACAGCCCACCACCAGGCTCACTGAGCCGTGGTGGCCTTGGCCTTGGAAAGCCTCTGTCTCCTTCAATTGAGGCAACCAGAGCTGTTGACTCTCCGCATACAAAGGCACCTGCACCCTCGCGGACATCAAGATAAAAATTAAATCCACTACCAAGTATGTTTTCACCAAGAATTCCCAGGTCCTCTGCCTGTTTGATAGCATGCCTGAGATTCTTAACAGCCAGTGGATACTCATGACGAACATATATAAAGCCATACTCTGCACCAATTGCGTAGGCACAAAGAAGCATTCCCTCTATAAGACTGTGAGGGTCGCCCTCCATGATTGAGCGGTCCATGAACGCACCAGGGTCACCTTCGTCACCGTTTGCAATTACAAACTTTAAATCCCCTGGAGCCCTTTTTGTATGACGCCACTTCTTACCTGCTGGGAATCCTGCACCTCCCCGACCACGGAGGTTTGCCCTGTCTACTTCATCAAGGACCTGGTCAGGGGTCATGCTGCTTAATGCCTTCTCCAGTCCTGTGTATCCACCTACAGCGATATAGTGGTATATGTTAAGTGGGTCAATCCTTCCGTTGTTACGAAGGGCTATACGAAGCTGTTTTTTATAAAAGGGTAGCTCATCCATTAATTCATGGGGCTCTACAAAAAAGGAGTCGCGATTCAGGAGGTGCCTGACCGGATAGCCTGCAGAAAGGGTATTACTGACTACCGCCTCTGCATCATCTACCTTTACCTTCTGATAAAAGTATCCATAGGGCTCTATCTTCATAATAGGCCCCTTCTGGCATAGCCCCTGACAGCCAGTACGAATCACCTGTATGTCAAGACCTTTTTCCTTTGCCTTCTCCTCAATCCTTTCTATCACCTTATTTGCACCAGAAGCCATACAGGCCGTGCCTGTGCAGGCCCTTATACGCTCACGACCTTCTGGAAAGGTCTCCTCTTTTAATAAAAGTCTAAGGTTTTTCAGTTCCTCAATGCTCTTAAGCTTAGCCATATCCTCCTCACAAAATTAAGTGTTTAGTTATGAGTGGTTAGTGTTGAGTTAAACTATTACTCTTCTTCTATCTCCTCTATTACCTCATCCAGCTTCTTAGGTGTCAGCTCACCCACCACATCATCATTTATGGTAACAACCGGTGCAAGGCCGCAGCAACCCACACAGCCAACGGTCTCAAGGGTCATGGTAAGGTCTTCGGTTGTCTCTCCAACATCTATCTTAAAGTGCTCCTGTAGTTTCTCAAGCACCTTCCCTGCACCACGAACATGGCAGGCCGTTCCCATGCAGACACGGACTATCTTCTTTCCACGGGGGCTGAAGTGAAACTGATGATAAAAACTCGCCACCGAGTATATCTCGGCAAGGGGCAGTCCCAGCTTCTTTGAAAGCCTCTCCAGTGCCTCACCAGGAAGGTATCCATAGTCTTCCTGTATCTTATGCAATATTGGAATCAGTAATCCCTTCTTTTTGTCATGTTCACAGATATGTGCACCAACCTTACCGATTTCACTGTCAACATCAATCTTTTCTATATCCATCCAAACCTCCAAATCTAAAATCTCAAATCATAAATCTGAAATCTTAAATTATCCCACTCCTTCATGGGGTCTTGCTGCAGATTCAAGTTTACGCCTGTCAGCCATGCTGAGCAGTTTCCTTTCAACGCGAAATCTGCCTGGCTCGTATTTGCGGAGCTTAAGTGCATCTCTTTTCTTATCAATGTGCTCAAGGGACTTCTTCAGTATCTCCTCAGGGTCAGGGATGAACTCAAGCTTTCCACCAAACCGCTCTTCCCAGACCTCGCTCATTATCCTCTGCACCTCTTTGGATGCCTCAGCAGGATGCTCTGAACCAAATATGGTATATACGCCAGAGGCAACAAAGTAACAGCCAATTGCCAGTGCCTTCTCACTCATCCACTCAGGTGCAATTCCCACTGCAGGCAGGTCTGCAATATCCTCACCAAGCCCACCTTCCTCTGCCATCTGGGTTGCAACGGTAAGTATCCTTGAGTTGTCCACACAGGCACCAAGGTGCAGGATTGGCGGAATACCAATCGCCTCACAGACCTCTCTGAGCCCCGGACCTGCCATCTCAAGGGCAGTCTCAGGCGTCATAAATCCTGCCTTGGCACATGCAGCAGCACCACAACCTGTGGTCACTACAAGCACATCGTTTTTGATAAACTCTATAGCAAGATAATCATGTATGCTGTCCTGTGGGGCAATCCTCGGGTTGTTACATCCAACAATGCCAGCAACACCGCGAATACGTCCTGCCATTATTGCATCGTTTAGCGGCCTGAAGGATGCCCTGAATCTGCCTCCCTGCATGTAGTCGATATACTCGTGTGAGAAGCCAGCTATCACAGGTGATGTCTCATGAACATGAGCCCCTTCGGCCTTACGGTTTTCGTAATTATCTATAGCAAGCCTCAGTATCTGACGGGCAATCTCCTTTGCCCTGTGCTCATCATACTGAATGTGAACCGCATCTATCATCTTACCCTTATGTGAGGTGGTAACAACCTTGGTATGAAACTTCTTTGCAGCCTGAGCAATTGCAGGCATAATGCACTGGACATCCACCATTATGGCTTCAGCCAGACCGGTCATAATGGCAAGCTCCTGATTGAGGAAACCACCTGCCGTGGGGATTCCATGACGCATCAACACCTCGTTGGCAGTACAACACATACCCACAAGGTTTATGCCCTTTGCGCCCTTCTTCTTAGCATACTCAACAATCTCAGGCTCCTGGGAGACCTCAACAATCATCTCAGCCAGTGTTGGCTCATGACCATGAACCACCACATTTACCTCATCCTCCTTCATTATGCCAATACTTGCCTGTGACCGACGGGGCTTTGGTGTGCCAAAGAGTATATCGGTGATGTCAGTGCTTATCATGCTTCCGCCCCAGCCGTCAGCAAGTGAGACCTTAAGTGCGGCCATAAGAAGGTTGTCAGGGTCCTGGTCCACTCCCATATTAGTCCGGTGCATGGCCTCAACAACTTCACGGTCAATGCCTCTTGGCACCACTCCCCACTTGCGCCATATCTCCTGGCGTTTTTTTGGTGCCCTCTTTATAAAGGAAAGCTCTCCCTTTTGCTGACCAAACTCGGAGATGAGTTTCTCGGCTACATCCTTTGCAATCTCCTCTTTTGTTCTATCTTCAGTTGGTATCTCAAGGATGTTGGCCAGCTTTTTGAGTTTCTGAACATCCCTTATCTGAAAGTCAGGTGCCTCACCGGTGGCAGCCTCAAGCAGTGTATAAGCCATATCACGGGCATGGTCACTGTGAGCTGCCGTTCCTGCCGCCACCATCCTCAGAAGGTTCCTTGCAGATACCACTGGAAGTGTGGCACCACAGACACCTGTTGCCTTTTCCTCTGCATCCTGACCTACCAGTCTGCATGGCCCCATGAAACATATCTTACAGCAGGCGCCACTATGACCAATGGGACAGGGCTTTATTCTCTCAGACCGCTCAAAGGCAGTTTCAAGGCCGTGAGCCTCAGCCCACTCCAGAATATTCTCTGCCACCTTATCTACACTTTTTATTACCTTCTCAGCCATTTTTACCTCCAAAGTTTTGCGTTTATAGCGTTAGTTGTGTTTTAGGGTTTATGCGTTCAATTATACACCCTATACGCTACTCCCTAAACCCTGTTTTATATCATCGGCTCCATCTCAAGTGCTGGATGTCCTACCTGTGTCAGGAACTCAAGCAGTTTTTCTGAATCCTCACAGATCGTCTCGTCGGCAATCTTATCAAGAAGATCAGGCACACCTTCCTCTTCTGCCCTCTTCTGGAACTGCTCCTTTATCCTTTCCTTCAGTGCCTTGGTCATCCAGACTATCCTCTTCAGGCCTCCGTCGCCTGCAAGGAATTTCTTACTGGTTATAAAGTTAACACCAATCCCCATGAACCCGGGTGTCTGCATTCCACCACCAACGGTTCCAGCAAGGGTGGAAAACTTCATTCCAATAGGGGTCATACCTGTATGTCCACGCTGAACTATCATTACACCATTTGCCTCTGGAATAATTGCCACAATACATTCAAAGCAACCACAGGAGGTCATGGGGTTTTCCATTATTGTGTAAAGATTCAGGGTCTCTACTGCACCGCCTGATGCCTTCTTGAGATACTCATCCACACCTGTATATCTGCCATACCTTGCATCAACAAGCTCACCCTTTGGAACAGGCTGGTTACCACCTGTGGGATCAATTTCATAGGCAGCCTTACAGTCAAGCCAGTTATAAGCACCACAGAGGCCAAGCCTCTCGGGTGTGATCACACAAACATGGCTTGGCGCAAAGCTCTGGCAGAGCAGACAACTGTAGAAGGTATCCACACTGTCGTCCGTAAGTGCTGCAAGACGCTCATCCCTTGCCTTCCACTCTGCCCTTGCCTCTTCACGCCACTTAATTACATCTTCTTCATCAGTAAACAGGGTTACCTGAACCTTGTCAACGATTGCCCTGAACCTCTTATGAGTCATAGCATGATGTATCTTTGCAATATCCTCAAGAGAAAATCCCTCGGCCTTTGCGTTCTTACTTATCCTTATCCAGTTAATATCCCTCTGGCCCATGTGCCAGATTCCCTGTCCTTCGTTTATGTTATGATGAAGCCTGCGCTCAATAATAGGCAGAAAGTCAGGCTGCATCTTCCTTCCAGCCACCTCTACGAGTATCCCAAGGGGCATCTGCCCTCCTTGCTCATAACGCTCCTTCCAGTTCTCACCAACAATGGTGATCTTTCCATCCTCTATCTCATCAAGCTCCCTCATCCTGCACCACTCAAATGCAGGTGTGCGATTTCCACCAAACTCAATAAAGGTGTCGTCCTTCCTTATACGCTCACCCTCAAAGGCTGAACCATAGGCAATCGGTATGGGGGGTTTGTCAACTATGACCTTAAGCCCCCTTACCTCAATGGCACGCTGCACGATTTTGTCGTGGTCAAGCTCCCTTTCAACTTCCTCATAGGTACATACACCTGTTGGATGGATAACAGGAACCTCTGTGTCACAGACTGCAGGAAATCCCATGTTGATGGCACCTGCACCTGTTGCCCACTTAATGTCATCCATCTCACCAAGACCAAGGGCAAAGGCAAAGACACGGTCCTTTGTGTATTTAAGGTTGTTTTTGAAGTCCCCTGGTTTATGACCACCAAAGATAAGGGATGCCCTGATTGCCCAGTCAAGGGCATAAAGGGTATGCTCTGTGGTGGTACCCAGAGGAACCACATAGACATCCCATCCGAGCTCAATCCCCTGATTAAGCAACTGGCGGGTGCAACTGGTGAGTTTTCCGTTTTTGTCCTTTGCCTGACCTGAGAGGAAGACCAGTATGTTTTTCTCCTGAAGCTCACGGACTATCTTTAATGCTGTCTCCTCGTCCGGTGCAGCACCAATAATGGCTGCAAAACCTGGCATCCTTCCATCAACCAGCTGGATACCAAGGTTACGCTGAATGGTATCAGTAATAAAACCATTGTACTCGTAGCCAGTCTCTGGGTCCTTCTCTGGCTCAAGCCCTTCGATGTAACGGCATGCAAGCCATATCTCCTCGGCAAAAAGCGTTGCCATTCCACTGTCAAGCGCCTCACCCAGATAGGGTGTCCAGATCTTATCATCAGGCTCATCATGCAGCAGGTCCTGCGCCATCCTTAATGCCTCTTTCATGTCAGCAAGGGTCTTAACCTCAAAACCCGTCATTGCATAAATCATCGGCAGATAGTAGGCTGTATCAGGAAACTCAAACTTATAGTCCTCGCCTTTTTCTGCTATGACCTTCTGTAAAAGCTCCTCAGCCTGTTTGAAGACCTTGTGAGAGCCACGCATCGCTGCTGAGGCTATTATCTTTGACATCTGAACCTCCTCTGTGTTTATTGTCTTTTTTAAAATAATTAAATCCCGCCTTTTTTTCTTAAAGACGGGATTAAGGGCTATACCTAATTTTTAAACTAAATGCTTTATAAAAGTCAACTTACTTAATTGACCGATTTAAATTACAAATAATATAGGGTGTAGGGTGTAGCGTGTAGTGGGCAGGGAATTAAAAGTTTTTAATGTATATTGTTGAGTGCTGAATTATTAAGTTATGCTTTTACTCAACACTCAAAACTCAAAACTCTACACTCACTACACCCTGCCCCCTATGCCCTGCTCCCTGTTTTATGCTGCTCTTGAGCGTAAAAAGGCTGGCAGTCCGTTTGCCTCCCTTGGCCCAACGGTTACCTTCCATCCTTCAAGCTTTTCCTCTATTGCACCACTTAGTATTGCAACATAGCCGGGAATAATAAGCTCACGATGCTTTATTTCATTTTCAATCCCGCTTTCCTTTATAAAATTGGCAATCTTTGAGCCTGTAAACTTACCTGCTGCCCAGGCTGTAAGTACACTGAGCCCCTCACAATCCATAACAGCAAGCCAGGCAGGCACTTTAGCATTTTCAATCTCACCTGATACGATAAAGTAGGTGAGAGAGAAGTTTGTTGTGATAAGAAGAGGTGAGTCAGCAGTGGGCTCACCGATCTTGTAAATCTTCTGCTCAACCTGCATTGGCACCTGTGGGTCGGTGTAGATGTTCTGCCTCAGGGTAAAGAGGGCCAGGTTTTTCCACTTTTCTGCAGAGCTTAAAACCACTATTGAGGAGTACTTACATACACCAAGGCCTGCTACCAGTGCCTCATACATGGAGTCATCTCTCTGGACAAAGGTGATCACAGGGTAACCAAGGGGCTTGAAGTTCTTCTTTATGGCAGCCCTTCTTATCAGCGTGTTGTGCTCTATAATCTCCGATGCCTTTTGAGCGCCCGAGTCTATAACAATATCTTCCACACCAAGACCCTTTACCTTTTCAGTCAACTCTGAAAGTGCCTCCAGCCCCTGAGCCTTTACACCAACCGTTGCCTTGTGTGCCTTGGCTATCTCAACCATCTTTTCAGCATTTTCAGAAGTAACGCCATGGAGTATGGCACCCTTACCAGAAAAACTCTTGATGGCAGCCTCTGCTGCATCAGGGTTTTCCGTGTTAACCACCACCCCAACATCCGGTGCCTTTGAAGCCACCTTCTCGGCAAGGGCCTGAAACTTACCAGCATCGCCAGAGTCATTGGTTATGCAGATACCGTCAACCCTGAGAAGCTGACCAACTCGATTTATCTCAGAGGTCAGGACATCGTTTATCTTTGCATCCACCACCGGGTCATCCTCAGTATCCTTTATCTCAAGCACAAAGGCGTTTGGGTTTACAAACTTCTTTTCATGCCTGAAAAGCACTGTCTCCTCACCCATCTTGACAGCCTTATCCCCGGTGCCAAAGGTTATTGGCCTCACTGGAGGTGCCGAAGCCTCACCAAGTATCTTCTTTGCCTCCTCGGAAACATCAGGACATTTATCCAGAGTGGTCTGCCTCTGGGCAAGCTTCATTGCAAAGGCAAGACAGGTGGGAAAACCGCACTTCTTACAGTTTGTCTTTGGTAAAAGCTTGAATATCTCTACGCCGCTTAATGCCATTTTATAACCTCCGAAATTAGTTAATTGGTTATTGGTATATTGGTTTAGTAGGTAAATGATGATGTATCTACATCATCTCATCCACAAACCTCTCAACCAGCTCTACAGCCTTTGGATGTCGCATCACGAAAAGCTCTGCACCTGAAAGCATAAGGCTTGTAGCAGTCATGGCCTCCCAAAGTATAGCCCTTTCCTCAAGGGAACCCCATTCAGGAAGGGTATCCTCTGTAGCCTGGGTCTCCTTAATCTTCCATACATACATACCCACATCACCAAACATGGGCGGCTGCATTACCTCATCGTTCTGAGCAAGTGCGGCAAGCCTTATCCTCTCCATCACAGAGTATGTATACTCAAGACCATAGCCAAGGGCTGAACACATGGGGTCTGTTATAATCTTCTCTTTATCGAATCCCATCTGGGTAAGCAGGATGTTGAGCTGTTTTGAAAGGTTTATATCAAGCTCACTCATGGCTATCAGTTTATGGTCGTTTGCCATGGCAGCAGCTGCAATGGTCTTATAGTTTGCCTCCTGCGCCTTACCTATTATACAGTTGTAACCCTTTGCTGCCTCGGCTACCTTTGGAAGCACCTCTGAGTCTTTCTCCACATGGTTAGAGCCAAGTATTACAAGAGGCACCTTTACAGCAGAAAGCACATCCTTTACCACCTTCACCGCATCATCTGCCGAGAGGTCTTTCTGGTCAGGATGGGTACCCACAAGTCTTAAGGCGATTGCCTTAGCCTTAAGCTCATCCTGACAGTACTGAGCCCACTTTACAGGGTCATCGCTTACTCCTTCGTAGACCTTTTTTATCGTCTCAGGCCAGTCTTCAGGTGGGATATCCTGTATCTCAAAAGCAATTAATGGACGGTTAGGTATCTCACCCTCAAATTTATGGAAGGGCAGGGTGTTTTCTCCACCAAAGGTCTCCTGCACATCCTTGCCTATGGTGACAGGAAAAACTATACCTGAGAATGTCTCTTTTGGTGCCTCAAATGCCATAATAAACCTCCAATGTATAGTGTTTAGTACAGAGTAAACTCCTTTTGTTCCTTTTGTAACTCTCTCACTAAATCGATAATCTTAAGTGCAAACTTATAACTTTTTTCTTTTACTCCCTTTGCTGTACCTTTACTCACAATAACTAATAATTTATATTTTCATTCAACACTCAAAACTCAAAACTCAACACTTCTTTTACATCTCCAGATATGAATGGGCATAAAGGGTCTTGCCCTCTATCACATCTATCGTTTTTCTCATGACCGTCATCTTTTCTTTATCCTCTATCTCCTCACCATTGAGAACCTTTTCAAAGAGATCTTTCTCCTCAAGGGCATCTTTCATCTCCACCGGGTCAGCTATAGCCGATGTAAGCCCCACTCGCTCTAACATAAGAAAATAATACTTATTTAAGATTGGCCTTATATGCTTTGGACAGCCATTTGATATGTTACTGAGCCCCACCACTGTCTTCATTGGTGGCTCATTAAGGTGTTGAAACATCTCTACTGCCCTTATAACCTTTATAGCCTGCTCCTGTGTGGTTGCTATCTGAAGCACAAGAGGGTCAAGATACAGATTCTCAAGCGGCACTCCATACTCCATTGCCCTTGCCATTATCTCTGCTGCAATTGCAGCACGCTCCTCTTCATCAGCCGGGAGCCCTCCCTTTCCAACGGTAAGACCTATTATCAGGCAGTTGTACTTTGCTGCCAGCTCAAGCATGGCAAATCTCTCTGGGTCATTGGAGGTGGAGTTTATCATTGGAAGGCCATAGTCGTTGTTGTGCACCTTAAGACCTGCCTCTATGGCAGCGTAGTTGGTGGTATCAAGACAGACAGGTAACTCTACTGCCTCCTGGATGGTGGTTACCATCCACTGCATCAGCTCCTCGCCACCGTCTTCTGCAGGACCAATGTTTGCATCAATCATACCAGCGCCTGCCTCAGCCTGCCTGCGGGCAATCTCCTGTATCGGCTCCTTATCCCGCTTCATCATTGCCTCTCTTACTCTCTTTGCTATGATACTGAGTTTCTCACCAATGATTAGCATATAACACCTCGCAAAGTTTGTTATTTGATTAAATTTGTTATTGGTTATTTGTCAATCTTCAATTACAAAATCACACAAAAGAGTTTGAAATGTTACAAATTTCTACATAAAATTTTTGGAAATAGAGTTTATCATATTTATTATTTCAAGGTAAATTAAAAAATTCTTATAGATTTATTATTTATGTGGTTTAAATGCCTGTTATGTTATCTGGAGATTATCTATTTTTTAGGCTGCTTAAATATTTATCTATTGCATCTGCCGCTCTTCTTCCAGCACCCATTGCAGAAATAACCGTTGCTGAACCGGTAACTATGTCTCCACCAGCGAACACGCCATCAAGGTTGGTCTGTCCTGTCTCCTCATCTACCACGATGTAACCATGCTCGTTTATATCAAGCCCCTGAACCTCATTGGTTAACAATGGATTTGCCCTTGTCCCAATAGCCATGATAACCACATCGGCAGGAATACGAAAGTTTGACCCCTCCACAGGCACGGGCCTTTTTCTTCCACTTTCATCAAGACCGCAAAGCTCCATCCTCAAGCATTCAATCTCTTTAACCCAGCCTTCCTCTCCAACAATCCTTATCGGATTTGTACAGAGTTCAAACCTTACTCCTTCTTCAATGGCGTGCTCAACCTCCTCTTTTCGAGCAGGCAACTCAGCCATCGACCTGCGGTAAACCACTGTGGCAGTTTCTGCCCCAAGCCTGAGAGCTGTTCTTACCGCGTCCATTGCCACATTTCCACCACCAACAACCACTACATGATTGCCTGCTTTTACAGGGGTATCACACTCCGGAAATTTATATGCCTTCATCAGGTTTACTCTCGTCAGAAACTCATTTGCCGAATAAACCCCCTTTAGCTCCTCTCCCTCTATTCCCATAAACCGGGGAAGTCCTGCCCCAACACCAATAAAGCAGGCATCAAAGTCCTCTCTTATTTCATCAAGGGTTATGAGCTTTCCTACGATGGCATTTGTTATAATCTCTACGCCAAGCTCCCTGAGAAGGCTTATCTCCTTCTGAACTATCTCCTTCGGAAGCCTGAACTCGGGAATACCATAGATTAAAACCCCTCCTGGCTCATGAAGAGCCTCAAATATGGTCACACTGTGTCCCCGTTTTCTCAGGTCATAGGCACAGCTCAGTCCTGAGGGACCGCTTCCGACAATGGCAACCCTTTTGCCTGTATCAGGTTTAATCTCAAAAGAGCCATTTGTGCCATGGGAGAGCTCCCAGTCTGCCACAAACCGCTCAAGCCTTCCAATAGCAACTGGTTCATGCTTCTTCCCAAGTATGCAATGCATCTCACACTGCCGCTCCTGGGGGCAGACCCTTCCGCAGACAGCAGGCATCAGGTTTACCTCTTTTATCTTCAGGCAGGCTTCAATAAATCTTCCTTCCTTAAGCAGTGCAATAAACTCAGGAATGGGCACATGCACCGGACAGCCTTTAACACAGCCTGGCTTTTTACACTGCAGACATCTTGATGCCTCTTTGAGGGCATCCTCAGTGCTGTAACCAAGAGCCACCTCAAAAAAGTTATAAACACGCTCTTCAGGTGGCTGCTGGGGCATTGGTGTTCTTTTTGACACCTTAGAATCAGCCATCATTCAACAATAATTCTATCTGCATGTTTTTTCTTCCATTGCTCAAAAGACAGCCTTTCCTCTTCCCTGTAAGTCTTCTGTCTTTCAATAAGTCCGTCCCAGTCAACCTTGTGGCCGTCAAAATCAGGACCATCCACACAGGCAAATTTCATGGCACCTCCCACATACACCCTGCATCCACCACACATACCAGTGCCATCGACCATGATTGGGTTCAGGCTAACTATTGTGCGAATTCTGTAAGGCCCTGTGAGTTCACTGACTGCCCTCATCATTACCGACGGCCCAACTGCCATTACCATGTCGGGACGGTCGGTTTCAATCAGCCTCTTTAATGCATCGGTTACAACCCCCCTTATCCCCTCGGAGCCGTCGTTGGTAGTAATAATGAGGATGTCTGAGAAGGACCGCATCTCATCTCTGTATATTATCAGGTCTGAGGAACGGGCACCAATTATGGATGTAATCCTGTTACCAGCCCCTTTAAGCTCTCTCCCTATTGGATAAAGAGGGGCAACTCCAAAGCCTCCTCCTACAAGCACAACATGGCCATAATGGTCTATCTCGGTTGGCCTTCCAAGTGGACCACAGAGGTCAAGCAGTTCCTCACCTTCTTCAAGCAAAGACATCTCTGAAGTGGTCTTGCCTACTGCCATAACTATCAGGCTTATGCTGCCCTCCTCAGGGGAAATGTCAGCAAGTGAAAGGGGAATCCTCTCACCACACTCACTGACCCTGACTATTACGAACTGGCCTGGTCTTGCAACACGGGATATCCTGGGGGCATCCACCTTGAAGTAAAACACATCAGGGTCTCTTATCAGTTTCTTCTCAATTATCCTTGCCATAACTCAAGTATCGACCTGTATCTTGATTTGCTTTAATTTTAGCATAATTCATGTCAGAGGATTTCCCATTACTTTATATCAAGGGCGCCTAAGATACTAAATAAGGATGTAACAGCCACTGATTCAGAGGGGAGCTCAAAGATGGGTTTTCCTTCAAGGTCAAACTGAAACACAGTGGGGTCATTTGGCACCGTGCCTGCCACATCAAGCCCCAGGTCTTCAGCATATTTTATTAAAGTATCTCTTTCATCACCGGAAACCCTGTTTATTATAAGCACCCTGCGCTCGATATCAAGTTTTAGCTCATCAATCAGGTCTGAAATCCTTTTGGCGGTCTTCACCCCCTTGACCGTTGGGTCACTGACCATTAGCAGAAGATTTACCTTATGGGTTGTGCGACGGCTCAGGTGCTCCATTCCAGCCTCATTGTCTATAACCACATAGGGATACTTCTCTGACAGGATATCGGTATACTTTCTGATTATGTTATTTGCCGCACAGTAGCAGCCCGGCCCCTCGGGCCTGCCCATCACAAGAAGGTCAAAGCCCTTTGCCTCAACAAGGGCCTGGGCTATCTGATACTCAAAAAGCTCCTCCATGCTCAACCCCCCTGGGCGGTCAGCTCCAGAGCGAATGGTTTCAAGGGAAGACTCCCTGAGTGCTCCAACAGTGGTATGAACATCCACACCAAGGGCCTCGTTAAGGCAGGCATTACTGTCGGCATCCACTGCAAGTACAGGCCCCCTTCTTCGCTCAAGTAGATACCTTACGGTAAGTCCTGCTATACTGGTCTTACCTGTTCCACCTTTTCCAGCAAGGGCTATAAGATAGGACATATTCAATCTCCTTTCAATGTATAAACTTTTCCGTTACATAGACTGTGTTAATATTTTTATGGTAACATACGGAATATTTTAAATAACAGGGGGCTTTTGACGATGATAGATGAACTCAAATACGACTCCAGTGGCCTGATACCGGCCATAGTGCAGGATGCCCGAACTGGAGAGGTGCTGATGATGGCCTATATGAACAAAAAGGCCCTTCAGATGACCATTGAGACAGGCTATACCCACTTCTGGTCACGCTCAAGGCAGAAATACTGGAAAAAAGGCGAGACATCAGGGCATGTGCAGGAGGTACGGGAGATACTTGTTGACTGTGACAGGGATACCCTGCTTATAAAGGTGGTGCAGCATGGTCCAGGTGCCTGCCATACAGGGCATAGAAGCTGTTTTTACAGGGACATCGAAGGCAAAGAGGTCTCTGAGAAGGTCTTTTCAGAAGAGGAGGTCTATGGAAAGAAGGGTCCTTGAAAAGCTCTATAAGGTAATTGTTGACAGACAGAAAAACCCCAGGGAAGGCTCATACACATGCCATCTCTTTAAGAAGGGAAGAGACGAAATACTGAAGAAGATGGGGGAAGAGGCAATAGAGGTGTTAATAGCAGCAAAGTCCAACGACCGTTCTCATACCATATACGAACTGGCAGACCTTTTCTATCATACATTGGTGATGATGGTTGAGCAGGGGATAAGCCTTGAGGAGCTTTATAAAGAGCTTGAAAACAGATTTGACAAATCTGGTTTTCAGTATAAACTGAAACAGGGAGGTCAGTAATGGACTGTATATTTTGTAAGATCCTCAAAAGAGAAATCCCATCAAAGATAGTTTATGAAGACGACCAATGCCTCGCCTTTGAAGACATCAATCCACAGGCACCGATTCACATACTGGTGATACCAAAAAAGCACATCTCCACAGCCCTTGACATGTCAGAGCTTGACCGTGAACTTGTAGGGCATCTTGTGCTTGTTGCATCAAGGATAGCTCAGGGAAAAAACATCGCCCAGAGTGGGTACCGCCTTGTTCTTAACACAAATCGTGATGCTGGACAGACTGTTTTTCATATCCATTTACATCTACTTGGTGGGAGGGTAATGTCCTGGCCTCCAGGATAAACCTTTATGAAGCCCCGGATAATAAAAACCACAACCCTCTGGGAAGGAAATTATCTAAAGATAAAAAAACTGGAACTTCTCAACCACTCAGGACGCACCTATCACTGGGAGGTGGTCCAGAGAGTTGGCACGAGGGGAATTGTGGCAGTGGTGCCGTTTACAGAGGACAATCATGTAATACTAATCAAACAGTACAGACCTCCTGTTGATAGCTTTGTCATAGAGTTTCCTGCAGGGCTTAATGACAGGAACGAGTCCTTAAAAGAGGTTGCAATGAGGGAGTTACAGGAGGAGACAGGCTATAAGGCCGAACGACTTGAGTTTCTTGCCGAAGGCCCTCTGTCCTCAGGTGCCTCTGCAGAGATACTTACCGTGTTTACTGCATTTAATGTGAAGCCTGGTGGTTCTCAGCATCTGGACGATGTAGAAGATATTGAGGTGATTAAATTACCGGTTGATGGTTTTACAGAGAGGCTCCTTCAACTGCAATCCAGCGACACCTATTTAGACTTAAAGATCCCGGGGCTCTTTGAGCTGGCCAGAAAGAGGTTGCAATGCAGATAAGCATAAAGAAGAAGTTCGATTACTTTATGTTTTTGCTAATCGGTATCTTTCTTATAACCGTAATAATCTCATTTGGTGTCACCCACAATATGCAGCAGAAAACCGAAGAGCTTGTTGATCTCACCAAAGAGCTCGACTTCCTTACAAACCTCAGAACCACCCTGTTAAATCTAAGTTATAGTCTGAATGAATTTCTTAAATACAATGACGAAAAATCAAAAGCCAATATTGAAAATGGAATTAAAAACCTGCATCGTATAATAGCAAGCTCAAGGTCACTAAATCTGGACTCTGATGAAAAAAAGATAATAGATTATTTAATCAATAATATCAAAAAGTTCGATAGTTTTTTAAACAAAATATTGTTTTCACAAAATCAGGCTGACATTGCCATGGCAAACGAAGCACTCAAGGTAGAGCTATTCAGTAAGGTTCTGGAACAAATTGACGAACACTGGTATAAGGACTTTGAAAAGATCTACAGGGCACAGGTTGCCTCGAAGAGGGCACAGATTTTTGTTTTCCATTTCTATACAGCACTTTTAATTATCCTTTTGCTTATCTTCCTTATTATCCGGCGAACACTGAAAAAAGGATTCATCCTCCCGATTATTGAGCTAAGCAGGACCAGCTTTAAGATGGCTGCAGGCGAACTGAATCACAGGATAAAGATAAACTCAGGAGATGAACTGGAGGATCTTGGTAAAAATTTTAATCTGATGGCAGAGGCGCTTCAGGAAAAAATCGCTGACCTTGAGTCTTACATCAAAAAGGAACAAAAACTGATCAGAGAGTTGTCCATTCTTACTGAGTTTATCGGCTATGTGGTAAGCGAAAGAGACATGGATGTGCTCTTTGAAAGATTTATCGAAAGGACAAGGGACCTGCTGAAAGCAGACAATGCAGCTATCAACCTCTACTCAATAGGTAATGAAGGGGCATTCTACTCAACATCAGAGCAGATTGACCTCCAGGTGCTCGAGTCTGTTCTAAGAAAAAGAGGTATTACCTATGATGATATCTTAAGCTCACAGGAGATAGTAAATATAGAGATTACAAACCCCACCCTGCAGCGTCTTTATAATATAAACTATGCCCTCTTTATGCCCATCAGTTCATCCACCTCTCTTCGGGCTGTTATTACTCTTTTCAGAAAAGATACTCCCTTTTCAGAGGATGATGAAAACAGTCTCTTCAATTTTGCCTTTCAGGCCTTTCAGACCATTTCATTGCAGAATGAGATCTCAAAGCTGGCAAAAACCGATGGTCTGACAGGGCTGTATAATCACAGGGTCTTTCAGGAAAGAATAAAAGAAGAAATCCTGCGTGCCTCTCGATATAAAAGGACCCTTTTCCTTCTGATGGCAGACATAGACCACTTTAAAAAGATAAACGACACCTATGGACATCAGGTGGGCGATATGGTTCTGAAAACCGTGGCAGATATAATTAAGAAAAATGTTCGTCAGCTTGATTTTCCTGCCCGTTACGGAGGAGAAGAATTTGCACTTATACTGCCTGAAACTGATTGTGATAATGCTTACAAGGTAGGAGAAAGGATAAGGAAGGCAATTGAAAATCATGAGTTCAGGCTCGAAGACGGAAAAACCTTCAGGGTAACCATAAGCATTGGCATAGCCTGTTTCCCAATAGATTCAAAGGACCGTGAAGAGCTTGTTAAGAAGGCAGATCAGGCTCTTTATTATGCAAAACAAGAGGGCAGAAACAGGGTCTGCCTCTACAATTCGATCTCAAAATGAACGGGTATATCAAAAAAAGGATATATAAGATAACACAGGATTGCCGGGAAGAAGAGGACATTATAGCCATTGAAAAAAGGCTCCGCATACGTGTAAATGGCAGGGAAATATTGAAACTCTACTGTAGTCCTTTAATGATAAGAGAACTGGTAGCTGGTTTTTTTATGACTGAAGGAATTATCGAGGGTAGCTGGTGTGCCGAGAGGATGGAGATAAGTTATGGAGACGAGATTGTTGTAGATATTCCTGCAGAAGGAACTGTTAATCTTGAGGGAGCCACTATTACCAGTGGCTGTGTAGGTGGTGTCACATTCGATAGAGCTGCGTCAACAACAGATACCCAACCTAAGGATCTATCAATTAGCGCAGACCAGCTAAGAGGGCTTTTCAATAAATTTCAGAAGGCATCTTCTTTGTATAACCTTACGGGCTGTATTCATTCTGCCGCAGTATCCGATGGTAAAAATCTTATTGTCCTTGCAGAAGACATTGGCAGACACAACGCAGTTGACAAGGCAATTGGTTACTGCTTCCTTGAAAATATCTCTCTTGAGGACAAGATAATGCTTGTAAGCGGAAGGCTCTCTTCTGAGATGACATCAAAGTGCATCAGGTGGTCTATACCAGTAGTGGTCAGCAGAACCGCCCCCACTGCACTTTCGGTTGAGATGGCTGAGAGAAATGGTATAACCCTTATAGGTTTCATGCGGGGTGTCAGGTTTAACATATACAGTAATCCCCAGAGGATTATAATTTGATGAAAACGCTTGGTTACTAAGTTGTCAGGTTGCCGGGCTATTAAAATGAACCCAATATGCAGTTGTAGCTCTAATCCTCTTCAGAGTTGATACCATACTTGGATAGTCGGTGCCGGAAGGAACGGAATGTAAGGTTAAGTAGCTTTGCTGCCTCAGTTTTAACCCCGTTTGTCATCTCAAGTGCCTTTCGTAGATAGGACTTCTCTATCTCTTCAAGCACACTGTCAAGGTCAACTCCAAATTGTGTAAGCTCTGGAAGCCGTTCACCACAGGGTACTGATGAACGAATCTCAAGCGGCAGGTCCTCAGGCAGGATAAATTCCCTTTCAGAAAGGAGCACAACTCTCTCTATTACATTTTGAAGCTCCCTGACATTTCCCTTCCACTCGTAATTCAACATCAATTTCTTTGCCTCTGGTGAGAATTTAATATTCGATGAACCCGACTTCTCAAGGAAATAATCTATCAGTAAAGGGATATCCTCTTTTCTTTCTCTTAACGGTGGTATCTGAATTGGTATTACATTAAGCCTGTAGTACAGGTCTTCCCTGAAAAGGCCTTCCTCTATTGCCTTCTGCAGGTTGCGGTTTGTGGCAGCAACGATCCTTACATCTACGGTTATGTCCTTTAATCCACCAAGCCTACGAAAAGCACCTGTCTCTATCACTCTAAGAAGCTTTGCCTGAAGCGCAATTGGCATCTCCCCTATCTCGTCTAAAAACAGTGTTCCACCATCTGCAATCTCCAGCAGACCCTCTTTGTTCTGAACAGCCCCTGTAAAGGCACCTTTCATGTAACCAAAAAGTTCACTCTCAAGCAGGCCCTCTGGAAAGGTTGCACAGTTAATGGCAACAAAATTCTTCTGAGCCCTGGGGCTCAGGTTGTGCAGTGCCCTTGCCACTAATTCCTTTCCAGAACCACTCTCTCCTGTAATAAGCACATTGGCGCCACTTTGTGCAATCTTGGGGATGGAACTCAGGAGAGCCTGCATCTTTTCGCTTTTTCCAATGATATTTTCCAGCCTGGATTTTTCTTTTATCTCTTCTTTTAAAAGCTCGAGCTCCTTTTTTAGCCTCCTTTTTTCAAGTGCCTTATTTATGATTATCCTTATCTCGTCCACCTGAAAGGGCTTGTGGATGAAATCATAGGCACCTGCCTTCATTGCCTCTATAACTCTCTCATTCGTGCCATAGGCAGTAATCATTATGACAACCGTATCCGGGAAAAGCTCCTTAGCGGTCTTCAGCACCTGAAATCCGTCAACTTCAGGCATACGGAGGTCGGTTATTACGAGGTCGTATATCTCTTTCTTTAGATAATCGATTCCCTCGGCACCATCAAAGGCTGAGGTTACCTCAAAGCCCTCAGATTCAAGCAGTATCCTCAAGACCTCGTTCATGCTCTGTTCATCTTCTACAATCAGTATCTTTTCCCTTTTTTCCTTACTGCTCATAATCGTTTTCTTCCTTTTTTAGATAAATGCTAAACTCAGTTCCTTCACCCTCGCTGGATTTCACCTCAATCTTACCCCTATGCTCCTCGACAATCCTGTAAGAGATAGCCAACCCAAGCCCGGTGCCCTCCTTTTTTGTGCTGAAAAAGGGATAAAATATCTTCTCTCTGTCCTCCTCTTTTATTCCCACCCCGTAATCTCTGACCTTTATATTACAGAAAAAGCCAATATCTTTTAAAGATACCTCCACAACACCGCCTGCAGGGCTTGCCTGCACTGCATTTATAAGTACATTCCAGAGGAGCTGTCTGATCTTGTTTTCATCCACTGTCATGTAAACATCAGGCTGGATGTCTCTTTTTATGGTGATATTTCTGTCAGTTGAAACCATGTCGCATACCGAGTTAACAAGCCCTGACAGGTCGGTCCGCTTCTTTTCAAGGGGCTTTGGATTTGAATACATGAGAAAATCAGATACAATGGTATTAAGCCTGTCCATCTCCTTGATAGCAATCTCCATTAGCCGTTTTTTCGTATCATCGGGAAGGGTGTCTTCCTTCAGCATCTCCACTGAGTTTTTGATTGAGGCAAGGGGGTTTCTTATCTCATGTGCCATGTTGGCAGAAAGCTCACCAATGGCCGCAAGACGGTCCTTCCGTTTCATCTCCTCTTCAAGCTTAACGATGTTTGTCAGGTCCTGAAAGGTGCCAATAAAACCAAGGGCCTTTCCAGTGGAGTCACGGTTAAGGGAGATATTCATTCCAACATACTGGATTTCACCATTTCTCTCCACCCTTCCATTTGACCTGCCAAGTGTCAGGGGCTCTTCCAGAAAAGGGAAAATGTCCTTTATGTTTTTCATCAGGAGGCTTTCTCTTGGCTGCCCCACAATCTGTTCACCAGCCCTGTTAATAAAGGTAATCCTCCCCTCCATATCCGTGGTAAAGAGCCCACTCGGGATGTTTTCTATTACCTCAGAGTGGAATCTATAAAGTTCCTTCAGGTCAATATCTCTTTTCTGCAGATTCTCCGATGTAAGTTCAAGTCGCTGAACAAGATATCCCATTAGAAAGGCGGTAACATAAAGCCCGGTGGTGTTTATTACAAGATTGTAAAAAAAGTCCTTTACCTGATAGGGGCTGCTTGTCTTTATAGGCAGATAGTTATAATACTGGAGGTCAATCATAAGTCCATACAATATAGCCCCAACTGAGGCTATTATGAATCCACCCCTTCTTCCAAGAATTATAGAGCTTCCTATAACCGAAAGCATCAAGAGAAAGGAAAACCAGCTTTCGATTCCTCCGGTAAGAAGTATCAGTATCACAATTAAAACAGTGTCTGTTATTAACTGGGCATAGGAAAATAACCTGTACTTTTTCAGGTCTGCAGGAAGACGTTTCATGAGATAAAGGTAACCAACCGTAAGGAGAAATATGCCAACTATCCACCAGTTTATGTACTTATAAAGCGGATACCCCTTACCTTTTAATTGAAGAAAAACTACAAGACCAAAAAATATAATGACGATAAGCAATCGGAAGGCAGATAGCACCTGAAGGCTTTTTTTGATCTGTTGTATCTGTTTCATAGAGTCCTTAAAAAGTCAAACACTGAATGGGGTAGAGGAATTAGGCTTTGTTATTGAGTTATTGGGCCGTCTTTTATCATTCTCATAAATCCTAAATCCTGAATAAGGCTGTTAAATAATTCTCAATCCCTTGGCAATCAAGGCATTGCAACTCTATATGCATCCTTTCACCGTAAATCTGTCATGTTGAGCGACAGCGAAACATCCCCTCAGTTTCGTTGCCTTTGTTTTAGATCCTTCGGCCTTTGGCCTCAGGATGACGGCTTTTACCCTCAAAATAGAATCAGAAGTCACCCTGAGCAAAGCGAAGGGTCTCGCCAAATTACTTTATTAACTGTCCCATCTTGAAGATAGGCATATACATTGAGACAATAATAAAGCCTACTGTGCCACCAAGGAACACCATCAGAAAAGGCTCAATCAGAGATGTAAGGGTAGAAACTGCGGTATCCACTTCATCGTCGTAAAAGTCTGCAATCTTACCAAGCATTGCATCCAGGGCACCTGTAGATTCACCCACTGCTATCATGTGATTGACCATGGGAGGGAAGACCTTTGTCTTCATAAGTGGTTCAGATATGGTCTTACCTTCTGACACAGCCTGTCGAACCTCGTATATGGCCTTCTCAATAACCTTGTTGCCTGCAGTCTTTGCAGTAATGTCAAGACCATCCAGAATAGGGACACCACTGCTTGTAAGGGTGCCAAGGGTTCTTGTAAACTTGGCTATTGCTGCCTTCTGGATTATAGGCCCGAAAATGGGAAATGATAATAGGATTTTATCAATAATATATTTACCCCTGTCGGTTTTTCTCATCTGAACAATTAACACAGCTAAAAAAATCAGTATACCAAGAATTATTAAGCCTCCAACACCTGCAATAAAATTACTTGCTGCAACAGTTATCCTGGTTGGAAGAGGCAGGGTTCCACCCAGACTTGCATACATCTTAGTAAAGGTAGGAACAACAAATATCATAATTATAGTAACCACCAGCACAGCAACCACCGTAACCACGGCAGGATAGACCATCGCACCCTTTACCTTTTTCTTCAGCTTCATTGACTTTTCAATATATGCAGCAAGTCTCGCAAGAATGGTATCAAGGATACCGCCAGCTTCACCTGCTGCCACCATGTTCACATAAAGCTCACTGAACACCTTTGGGTGCTTTCTCAGGGCATCTGCGTATGTAGAGCCTGCCTCCACATCAAGTTTTATCTGGGATAGGACACTGGCAAGTTTTTTGTTTTCAACCTGTGTGGATAAGATCTCCAGGGCCTGAACAAGAGGCAGACCAGCATCTATCATGGTGGCAAACTGCCTTGTAAAAACAACTATGTCTTTGTCTTTTATTCCTCCAAAAGACAGCGACCTCTTTGCCTTCTTTTTCTCTGTTATTGCGGTGGGAACGATATTTCTTTTTCTGAGCTGGGCAATAACCTCTTCCTTTGAGCCAGCTACAATCTCACCCGACTCTGTTAAGCCTCTTGCGTTACGCCCTGACCATTGAAATACGGTGGCCACTTACCCCTCCTTTTTTCTGGAGAGAGCCTTCTCCCCGTTTTTTTATCATTAATACCTCCTTGGCTGCGCGGTATTCCGCATATGTGGAGCACCTGGAGCGCCTTTTTGAATCATGTTAATCAGCTCATCTGGAACCGGTGACCTTCCAAGGGCATCCTCATAGGATATGAGCCCTCTTGTATATAACTCATAGAGTGATTGGTTCATGGTCTGCATCCCAAATTTTGCCTGTCCTGTCTGCATCATTGAATAGAGCTGATGAACCTTGTCCTCACGGATAAGGTTTCGGATAGCAGGGTTTGGAACCAGGACCTCAACGGCCAGTACCCTCCCCCTTCCATCTCTGCGTGGAATAAGTTGCTGGGCAATAATACCCTCAAGCACAAAGGAAAGCTGCACCCTCACCTGGTCCTGCTGATGAGGAGGAAAGACATCTATAATCCTGTTAATGGTCTGAATGGCAGAGTTAGTATGAAGTGTTGCCAGAGTCAGATGTCCTGTCTCAGAAACCCTGAGAGCAGCCTCGATGGTCTCCAGATCCCTCATCTCACCAATAAGCACAACATCGGGGTCCTGTCTTAAGATATACCGAAGGGCATCGTGGAACGAGGCAGTGTCTGCTGTAACCTCTCTCTGGTTTACAAGGCATTTCTTGTGGGGATGAAGATACTCAATAGGGTCTTCTATGGTTATGATGTGTTCTTCTCTTTCATTATTGATACGGTCAATCATGGCTGCCAGGGTGGTGGTCTTTCCAGAGCCAGTGGGCCCTGTTACCAGTATAAGGCCCCTTGGCTTTTTAACGAGCTCATTAATTATCTCTGGAAGCCCCAGCTCCTGAAATGTTCTGATATTAAAGGGAATTGTCCTGAATGCACCTGCCACAGCACCACGCTGCATGAAGATATTTGCTCTGAAACGGCTCAGTCCCTTCACACCAAAGGACAGGTCAAGCTCGTTGTTTTCCTCAAACCTGTGTTTCTGGGCATCAGTAAGAATACTGTAGCAGAGTGCCTTGGTATCAGCAGGTGTCAGTGGTGGATGGTCGATAGCCCTTAACTTTCCATCAATTCTTAATCTTGGTGGACTCCCTGTTGTTATGTGCAGGTCAGAGGCATTTTGCTGGATCATCATCTTTAAAAAATCATAAAGCGTTGCCATAGTTTCCCAACTCCTATATCATAAATCTAAAATCTGAAATCTAAAATCTGAAATCTAAAATCTGAAATCACCTCAGTCTCCCACCGATACCCTGAGTACCTCCTCAATGCTGGTTACACCCTCTTTCGCCTTGTTAAGACCACTTCTTCTAAGGGTCTTCATGCCAAGCCTTACAGCCACTCTCTTTATCTCCTGTGCCGAGGCACCCTCAAGTATCAACTCCTTTATCTCCTCTTTAATAGGAAGCACCTCATAAAGGGCAACCCTTCCCTTGTAACCTGAGTTGTTACAGGAAGGACAACCCTTGCCTCTAAACACCTTTAAACCCTCTATCTCATCCTCTGAAAAGCCAACCTTCAGTAGCCCATCCTTTGGAACCTTTTCTTCAACCTTACAGTTAGGGCATATCTTCCTTGCAAGCCTCTGGGCAAGTATGAGCACCACTGAAGAGGACACCAGAAAGGGCTCAATTCCCATATTCAGAAGCCTTGTAACCGTGCTTGGTGCATCATTTGTGTGCAAAGTGCTCAAAACCATGTGTCCTGTAAGAGCTGCCTTAACCGCAATCTCAGCAGTCTCAAAGTCACGAATCTCACCCACCATTATAATGTCAGGGTCCTGCCTCAAGAAAGACCTCAGTGCAGATGCAAAGGTAAGACCTATCTCCTCCCTCACCTGTACCTGATTTATTCCGTGGAAGTTATATTCAACGGGGTCCTCAGCGGTCATTATGTTAATACCTGGTTTATTCAGGTGATTCAGGGCAGAATAAAGGGTGGTGGTCTTACCAGAACCGGTTGGACCTGTCACCAGAACCATTCCATAGGGTTTTTCAATGGCCTCCATAAAGTCCTTGAGCTGGTCCTGCTCAAAACCAAGCTTGGTCATGTCTATCTGGAGGTTTGACTTATCAAGGATACGAAGAACCGTCTTTTCACCAAACAGACAGGGTAGTGTTGAAACACGGAAGTCTATCTCTCGCTTTCTTCCGAGCTTTAGCTTTATCCTTCCATCCTGAGGCAACCTTCTTTCTGCAATATCCAGCTTCGACATGATCTTTACCCTTGATGTAAGGGCATTTTTTATCTTAACCGGAAGGTTCATCACATTGTACAGAACACCATCAATCCTGTAACGAACCCTCAACACATTCTCATAGGGCTCTATATGGATATCACTGGCACCCTGTTTAATGGCATTGATAAAGATACCGTTTACCAGCTTGACAATAGGGGCATCGACCTCTTTAACAACCTCATCGTCTTCCTGCTCTTCAACAGTCTCTATGTTGTCAAGGGCACTGCCCACTATCTTGTCGAACTCGTCAACATCCACTGTTGGGGCATCTTCCATATCAAATCCCTCATCAGAATCCTCCTCTTCGTCGCCTATAGTAAAGTCCTTTGGCTGCAGTATACTTGTAGCTGACTGAGGAGCATAGGTCTTTTCTTTGACGACCTGTCCCTTCCCACTGTAGTACTTGGCAATGGCATCAAGGATTGAAGACTCTGAAGCAACAACCACATCAACATTGTAGCCAGTCATGAATTTAATGTCATCAATGGCAAAGATATTCGAGGGGTCAGCCATGGCAACCGTTAGTGTGGCACCCATTCTTGCAACAGGAATCATAAGATACTTACTTGCCATCTCAGCAGGCACCAGTCTGATAACCGCAGGGTCTATCTCATAATCGGCAAGATTTATGGAGGGCACACCGTATTGTTTGCTTAAAAAGGTAACAAGCTTTTCTTCGGTTATGTAACCAAGCTTTATCAGCTTGGAGCCCAGACGCCCACCCTCCTTACGCTGAAGGTTAAGAGCCTCCTGAAGTTGAGATTCAGTTACAAGGTTTGATGCCAGTAAAAGCTGGCCTAATTTAGCAGCCATAAAAATAAGATACCATATTTTTTCTAAAATTAAAAGTGCTTAGCATCACAGAACTTTGAGGGGCAAAGTCCTCTCAAACTTCCCCAAAATATAAAATCCTAAATTCTAATATCTAAATTCTAAACCTTACAGGGTGTAGGGTGTAGCGTATAGGGAGTAACAAAAACACCCTAACCCAACCCCTAATCAACGCTACCAACACTATCAACGCAAAGAACGCAATTAACTCTATAAACGCAAGCAACGCAAATAACTCGATTAACGCAATTAACGCGATAAACTCGATAAACGCTATAAACTCAATTAACGCAAAGAACGCAATAATATCCTGTATTGAAAAAACACAATTAATTCTGTTAGATTTAGAGAACATTGTTAAGTCTTTCTTAAATTTATACCATAAAAGCTCTGTAAATTTCACGGATAAAATGTTAAAAAAGCTGAGAAAAGAGATTGACCAGATTGATGAAGAAATCCTGAATCTGCTCAACAGGCGAGCAGAGGTGGTGCTGAAGATTGCTGGAGAAAAAAGAAAGAATAACCAGCGGTTTTATGTCCCCCACAGAGAGCACGAAATACTTCAGAGACTGACAAAGTTAAATAAAGGCCCCTTCCCAAACGATGCACTCAGGATTATATTTCGTGAGATAATCTCTGCATCCCTTAGCCTTGAAGAGCCGCTTAAGGTTGCCTGTCTTGGGCCACTGGCCACCTTTACCCATCTTGCAGCCATCAGGCACTTTGGCTCCTTTGCAAAGATAATCCCTGTGGACAGCATAAAGGATGTGTTTGAGTCAGTGCTTGACAAAAGCGCTGACTACGGTGTGGTACCAATAGAAAACTCCAATGAAGGGGTTGTAAGCCACACCCTTGATATGTTCATGGATGTTGACCTGAAGGTCTCAGCAGAGATAATGCTTGAGGTCACCCATAATCTGCTTTCAAAGTCAGGAGACATCAAAAAGATTAAAAAGATATACTCCCATCCACAGGCTTTTGCTCAATGTAGAAGGTGGCTTGAAAGAAACATGCCTGATGTAGAGCTTGTGGATACCACAAGCACGGCTAAGGCTGCTGAACTTGCCGCAAATGATCCAAAAGGTGCTGCCATTGCAAGTGATCTGGCTGCAAAGATGTATGACCTGAAATTCGTTAAAAGGAGCATTGAGGATAACAAAAACAACTATACCCGTTTTCTGGTTATCTCCGAAGACTTTCCACCACCTACAGGAAAGGACAAGACCTCAATTATGCTTTCTATAAAAGACAAACCCGGTGCCCTATTTGAGGTTCTCACCCCCTTTTACAAGGAAAAGATCAACCTGACAAAGATAGAGTCAAGACCGTCAAAGAGAAAGGCCTGGGAGTACATATTCTTTATAGACCTTGAAGGTCACATAAACAACAATAATGTCATCAGGGCCCTGAAGGCCGTGGAGAAATACTGCATCTTTCTGAAGGTACTCGGCTCTTATCCAAAATCAGAAATAATGAACAAAGGAGTAGAGGTAAGATGATTACACCACCTCCCTATATCCAGTCAATAAAACCTTACATTCCGGGTAAACCTGTTGAGGAGCTTGAAAGAGAGCTTGGAATCAAAGAAGCAATAAAACTTGCCTCCAATGAAAACCCCCTCGGTCCCTCACCAAAGGCGATTGAAGCCATCAGTGCTCATATAGGCAATATAAACCGCTATCCAGAAGGTGGGGCATTTTATCTGAGGAAGGCTTTAAGCGACAAAATTGGTATAAAAGAGGAATGTTTTATTTTCGGAAACGGTTCAAACGAACTCCTTGACATAGCGGTCAGGACCTTTATGACACCAGAGGATGAAGCGGTAATGGCATGGCCATCCTTTGTTGTCTATCCCCTTGCTGTTCAGGTTATTGGTGCAAAGGGTATTAAGGTGCCACTTACCTCTGAGCTCAGACATGATTTAAAAGAAATGGCAAAGGCAATCAGTGATAAAACCAGAATTGTCTTTATCGCAAACCCAAACAACCCAACAGGCACCATAAATTTTGCCGACGAGTTTGAGGCATTCATGAAGGATGTGCCGGAGGATGTGCTTGTGGTGGTTGACGAGGCATATTATGAGTATGTTCAGGACAGCAGATACCCCAACACCATCGAATATCTTAAAGGAGGAAAAAACATATTAATCCTTCGCACCTTCTCCAAAGCTTACGGGCTTGCAGGGCTCAGGATTGGTTATGGAATTACAAGGGAAGAAATAGTTACGGAGATGAACAAGGTCAGAGAGCCCTTCAACACCAACTCTCTGGCACAGGTTGCTGCACTTACAGCACTTGAGGATGAAGAGCATCTAAGAAAATCCATTGAAATAAACGAGGAAGGAAAAAGATATCTGTACAGTGAATTTGAAAAACTGGGTCTTCAATATGTTCCTACAGAGACAAACTTTATCTTTGTGAAACTCTCTGGCATCACCTCACAGGAATTATATGGGAGACTGCTTAAACAGGGGGTCATCATTCGTCCAATAGGTGAGGACTCAGTCCGCATAACAATCGGTCTTCCAGAGGAAAACAGAAAACTGATTGAAGCAATGAAAAAGATAGGGAGTAGGGAGTAGGGAAAAGAAATCCTAAGCACTAAGCACTAAATTCTAAACAACGACTTAGAGCAGAAGCGCAGAAGAACGGAAGTGCAGAAGGTTTGGGAATTTGAAAAATTAGAATATTGGAATTTGTTTAGGATTTAGAGATTCGGATTTAGAATTTAAGAATGAGGGTTCAAGGGTGCAGGGAATAGGGAGAATTTTTACTACCCCCTACACGCTACACCCTGAATTTAAGGAGGTTTTATGGACATCATAGTATTAAAACCAGGCTCCACAGATGACGACATAAAGCATGTTGTTAAAAAGCTTGAAAGCAAGGGGCTCAGGGCTCACATCTCTAAAGGCACAGAAAGAACCATCATAGGTGTAATAGGTGATACATCAAGGGTAACAGAGGATGAAGAAAATGCAATCCGTGCCATAAAGGCGGTTGAAAATGTAATGCGTATAATTAAGCCCTACAAGCTTGCAAGCAGAGAGTTTCATAAAGAGGGCACTGTAATAGATGTTAGAGGGCGTAAAATCGGAGCGCAAAAGGTTCATATAATCGCAGGACCCTGCTCAGTAGAAAACAGGGCCATGCTTCTTAGCATTGCTGAAAAGGTAAGGGATGCTGGTGCTACTTTTCTTAGAGGAGGTGCCTTCAAGCCAAGGACATCACCCTATAGCTTTCAGGGCCTCGGGGAAAAGGGGCTCCAGATACTTAAAGATGCCAGCGAGCAGACAGGACTTCCTGTAGTAACAGAGGTGATGGATCCAAGGGATGTGGAGATAGTGGCCAGATATGCTGACATATTGCAGATAGGTGCCCGAAACATGCAGAACTTCAGACTTCTGCTTGAGGTAGGCCAGACCAATAAGCCTGTTCTGCTAAAGCGGGGGCTTTCTGCAACCATTAAAGAGTGGCTCATGGCTGCAGAATACATAATGTCAAGGGGTAATCATAGGGTTATCCTTTGTGAAAGGGGAATAAGGACCTTTGAGACAGCTACAAGGAATACCCTCGATCTGTCAGCAGTGCCTGTGCTGAAGAAACTCACTCACCTGCCAGTTATAGTTGACCCAAGCCACGGTGTTGGAAAATGGGACCTGGTGCTTCCAATGGCACGCGCAGCAGTGGCAGCAGGTGCAGACGGGCTCATGATAGAGGTGCATACAAACCCTGAAGAAGCCCTTTCAGATGGTGAACAATCACTAAAACCCGAAATGTTTAAAACACTCGTCCAGGAGTGTAACCTCATAGCCCAGGCCATTGGAAGAACACTTTAACTGGTAATTGCGTAACAGAGGAAAAATTTCTAACACCTATAGTGGCTTGATAGCCTTCAGGCTGAATAAACCTCTCAGCCTAAGGCCAGAGGCAGGGAGGAAATATACTCCTTATCCCCTGCAGCAAAGAAACTATCCTGTTTTCCCTTATACCGTCTTAATTAAGTATCCCGTGGCAAGACCACGGGGAATTATCAAGTTAAAGAGATGAAAGATGACCTTGCTATATATTTTGATAAAAATGATGTTTAACTTGCGTTTTTGTTTTATTGCGTAGCAGGGTTATTATTATCTGGTATTGAATTTGCTTTAAATACTGGACGGTAGATTAAAGGTAAAAGGAGGTAGACAGCAATGAGCAGCAACAAAGTACAAAGGCTGAGAGAGATCATTAGCAGGAGAAAAGAGTTTTTCAGACGAAAACCAGAGGCAGCCATCTACCGTCCAAAGGTAAGCTCCAGGCTTATAGATGGCCTTTACACAGAAACCCGTGTAAGGGAGCATCTTGTAAAGGCAGATTATGCAGAGGCTGCAGGTGGTACAAACAGGGCACCAAACCCCATTGAGCTGCTGCTTTCAGCCCTTGCAGCCTGTATAGAAAGTGCTGTGTATGAATTTGCAGCCCATGAAGGCATCAGTATAGACGCTGTAGAGGCAGAGGTTGAGGGTGAGCTCGACCTGAGAGGGCTTTTTATGGTGGATGATTCGGTCTTGCCCGGGTTCAGGCATGTAAGCTATACATTGAAGATCAAATCCCCTGATGACCCCGAGCGTGTAAAGGAGCTTGCATCAAGGGTTATACAGCACTGCCCGGTTGTGGACTCTCTGATAAGACCGGTCACCATGACAGGCAATATCCTGGTGGAGGAGCTTAAAAAGAAAAAATGACAGTGGAAAATATACACTTACTGTGGAAAAAAGCCACAGTTCATTGACTGATACGCACTCGATACTTAATGCTTACCTTTGTCCCTGCGGGCACTATCGGGGAAAACTCTACCCTGTTGGCATCGAGTTTCCTGTATTTATGGCTTGAAGATATTATCTTCCACTGTCCCGAAAGGTTCTCTATCACCTTTACACGGACATCCTGTCTCTTGTGATTTGAAAGGCTGATCTCATAGGCTGCTTCATAAACTGACCTGCTTACACGGATGTAATCGGTCTGCCTTTTTTTGACCTTAATGTCAAAGGCCTCTCCAGCAAAAAGCCTTACATCTTCATCCTCTGGTGTGTGTTCAATCCTGTCAGAGCCCAGAAACATAGGGTGCCTTCTCTTCTGAAGGCTGTAAATCCTTACAAGACCCTCTGGCATGGGTATGCCAAGGTGGTTGTCTTTTGTGTTTTTGAAGTTTATATAAACCTCAACAGGTATGTTTTTCTGCAATGCTATGAAGGTAGGATAAACACTGACCGATGTCTGAACCATATATTCTTTCTTATAAATCAGGTTTTCTGCACCAAAGAGTGAAACCTCTCGGGTCTGTCTATCCTCAAGGGTAAGCTTTTCTGGAAGATGATACTCATGGTATTCAAAGGTCTGCTTTGCTATGGGCCTGCTTTCTAAGGTCATGCTCTTAAGGGCTGCCCTTGTAACCCCTTCTGAAGGTGCCTCTCTGTGAAGGCTTCCTGCAATGAGTGTGACATCGGCATCACGAAAGGCTCTGCCCGATTGATTCTCTATCCTTGCAAAACATTTAAGAGTTGCCCTGTGCTCGTCAAGAAGGGTCAGTATATAAGAGCCCTCCCAGTTAATCCCGCTGGTAAGATAGACGATGGGCAACACAGAATCGGTATCCACAGCTATTTTATATTCAACTCTTAAAATTCCGTTTTTATGAAGCCCTGCTGGTATGCCTGGTATCACGATTGAGCCAGGGGGGTCTAAAAAGATTTTGTTATCTACTTTATAGTAAAACTCTCCAGGTTGTCCGCCAAGTAAAATTGCATCATAATAGGTGGGTGTATTTTTCTCTTTATCCCAGCGGACCAGTTTTATCTTTTTGTTCAGATACCTTTTCAGTATCTCGCGGCGACTGAGATTGGGTGGAATGAAAGAATAGGACATCACCTTGAAAGTCTTAAACTCGATAATGTTTATTGAATCCTTTTCTATGGTTGCTGGAAGCCCTGTAATCTCCAGGAGGTTTTCTCTGTGAGGGACAAAGACATGGAAGTCTTCGTAAACAAGGGCAGAGCCAGTGTTGTAAAGCGTAAGGGCTGTGTTTTGAGCTGAAGTGGCTGATATGGTTACCTTTGCATTTGCCAGAGCAGGAAACAGAAGAAGAAATAAAATAATTAAAAAACTTGTTTTCTTCATACTCCCCTCCCTTTAACCTGGCGTTTTACGTGACACTTTAAATAAAAAATTCTAAATCCCGCACTACAGGGTGTAGGG
>CAZEYP010000001.1:0-14764 GCA_964515925.1 uncultured Nitrospirota bacterium | reverse complement strand
AGGGTGTAGGGTATATTTTTTACTACACCCTACACCCTACTCCCTATATTTATATTAAAAGGTTCCTGAGAAAGATAATGAGGGGGAATATCACATAATCTATAACTCTAAAAAAGATCAGGGCAAGTATAATGAAGAAGCCATAGGGTTCTATTCTGCTGTAGGCAATGGCCTGTTTAGGTGGCAGAATACCCATCAGTATCTTGCTCCCGTCAAGCGGTGGAATTGGTATGGCATTAAATACGGCAAGCCCTATATTCAGTACTACACTAATCTGCAGCATCAGTGCCACTGGAACCAGCACTTTTTTTATAAAAAAAACATTCTGCACGGGCAGGGCAATAATTAGCTTATAAAGGAGAGCCGAAACAACAGCCATCAGGAGGTTGGTGACAGGTCCGGCCAGTGAGACCCAGATCATATCCCGTTTTGGATTTCGAAGGTTATAAGGATTAACAGGCACAGGTTTTGCCCAGCCAATCATCTGGGTAACTATAAATACAAGGGTGCCAAGGAAGTCAAGATGTTTAACAGGGTTCAGCGTGAGTCTGCCAGATAGCTTTGCCGTTGGATCACCCAGACGATATGCCACATAGCCATGGGCAAGCTCATGAAATGTGACGGCAGCAAGCAGCGGTACTGCCATCAATGCAATCTGTCTTATGTAATGTTCTATCACTGATTGAGGCTCTTTAAATAGGATGAAGTATCTTGTCTATTACTGACCGTGCTTCAACCAGAGGATCTATAAAGGCGCTTTCCATGTCATGGTCAATGTCTCGTTTGTTTGACAGAAAGGTAATCCTGTCCTGCATCCTGTCGCGGAGGTATTCAAGGTACTCCTCATCCTTTGGTGGTTTGTATTTCCTGTCAAAGTCACTTCCAAAGAGTTCTTTACCGTTTTTGGGTATCTGTAGCCCCATAAAGGACTTCCAGTCTCTCCACTGAATGTTACCACGAATCAGCTCTGTTACAATCCTCAGCGATAGCTCTTTTGGTATATCGTGGAGTCTGCCCGGTGTGCCGAAGGCATAGGTGTTCATTATGTAACACTCTGTGCCCATCTTGAAGAGCTTCATAAACTGCTGGCAGTCCCTCACGAGCGGATGCACCCTGAAGGGGTTTGCAAAAGGCTCTATAACCAGTTTTTTAAGCTCCTCTGGAGGAACATTCTCCACACCCTTTGCCCTCATGGTGCTAAGCGAAGCCCCCATTGCTACTGCAAGCCCGGGGTCCTTTATCCTGCAGATGGGTGGAAGACTAGGGTCTTTCTGAAGCCAGATTACATATCCAGGCCGTTCACAGGCATTTGCATGATTAAACATGTCACGAGACTTTATGCAACGGCCATTTCGGTTACGCACATCATAGGCAACCAGCCTCTTTTTACCATCAGGCTCCTGTGTGACTGCCACATTCTGGGCTGTAAAGAAGTATTTAATCTGGGGGTCTTTGTACTTTACCGCATCGGTCTTGTCAAAGAGACTTGGCTCAAGGGCAACAGAGATATTGTTGTCAAGGTCTATCAGGAAGGCATCATCATGGATAACGGTAACCTTTTCAGATTTTTTCAAGGTTCCCTCGTGGTCAAGGCTGTTTGTAATAGATGACTTACCTGAGCCTGAAAGACCGAATACGGCAACAGGCGGGTTGTTACCAATGGTCTTTATTCCTCCATGGCAGGCAACCATATTGTGTCTGACGCCTGTTGTCCATGCAAGTGTAAGGGTGCCCTTTTTCCGCTCACCAAAGTATCTCATCCCCAGGATGGCTATGCAATTTTCTGCCTCATCAATTATCACCAGGCCATCTGGGAAGTCAGGATGACGCCACTCAGGGTCTGCAAGCACAAGTATGTCTGGCTCATCAAAGGGCCTTGATTTTTTGTATTCCGAGATCCAGGGCTCCATCCAGGGTGTGAAGTTAAAGCCCCAGTCAAGCATGTTCTTTGCATCGGTAACAGGGCTTAAAAGGTGTGCCTTTAACATGAAATCAGGGTGCAGTCCCACAATCCCTTCAAGCCAGAGGGCCTCTCTACGGTTAAGGCTGTAAACCGCCTCCCGAAGCAGTCCCTGATACATATCCCTGTCTTTACCCATCTCCCTTACCAGTCTGCGTGCCTTGGCAGTTCTTCCAACCACCCTTCCGTCATGGGATACAAGCACCTTTGCATTTTTGGGTAACCCGTAAATTTCTGGCTTATACATGGGTTCTGATGTGGTAACCACATCAGGCTGCCTGGTGGCAAGCCTGTATAGTTCTGCCATAGTGGTCTTCCTTACAGAATTTGCATAGAAGGCCGTCTCAATAATAGCCCTCCACGGACTCACCGGGAGTTTATGAACAGAAGCCATAAAATCCTCCTTTGGTTTGTAATTAAGGCTTACTTAATCAAAAAAAGAGAGTCTTCATAAAAGCTTGAGGGACCATGCCCCTCATACACACTCCATAATTTATTTCGAATTTAATTTTAACATATCAGAATGTAAGCTGAAAACAGATAGGTGTTATCCAAAATCCGAAATAGAAAAATAGACTCCACAAAGATGTCCTACAGGATGTTAAGGAAAAGGCTTTGTTAATAATAACAAGAACTGGTAGAATAGGTTATGAAAAAGCAAAGCCGGCACATTGAGTTAATCTGCAAGGGATTCTGTAGTTTCTATAAAGAAGGAAAGGAAGAACTATACTGCGGCAGTTATAAATATATTACTGAGCACTATCCCGACCTTAAAACAGGAACTATTCCTCCTGAGTATGAGCCTGACTTCAGCATAGATGAAGAGATAATGAAAAGGGTATGCTCCATCTGTGACTTCCTTGAAGATGGCTGTGGTTATCGGGATGGAGAGGGGACACCTCCATGTGGTGGTTATACAATCATTGAATGGCTACTCAAGCATGGATGAAAGAGGGCAACCTTCGCAAAGTGGCTTTGGTCTGCAATAGTGCTTTCCAACCCTGACAAACAGGGCATGATATTCATTGTACATTTGAACATCCCTATTTAGTTCACTGTGAAAGAGTTTTTGTACATCGTGATAGTCAACCCTCTGGCTTTGTATCAATCCATGACGATGTAGCACCCTCTTTGTATAGGCATCAACTACAAACACGGGTTTTTCAAGGGCATAAAGCAGGATGGAATCCGCTGTTTCATGGCCTATCCCTCTTACCTCAAGCAACTCATCCCTTAGGAGCCTGGTTGGGACTTTTTCCATGGACACTATGTTTGCCGAGTATTTTTTTACAAAAAAATCAACAAATGCTTTCAGTCTTTCAGCCTTTATGTTGAAATACCCTGCTGGACGGATAAGTTCGGCAAGCCTCTTATGTGCACAGCGGAGTATCCTGTGAGGGTCAAGCATATTATTTGCTTTAAGATTATTAATTGCCCTCTCCACATTAGACCAGTTTGTATTTTGCGTGAGTATAGCACCTACCATTACCTCAAAGGGGGTCTCCGCAGGCCACCAGTGCTGAGGGCCAAAGTGCTGGTAAAGCAGATTGAATATCTTATACAAGATATTATTATGCCTGATACTGAATGCACCTCTATTCATTCATCAGTTTATTTAAATCTCGGAGAGGAAATTTCTCTGTTAGTGAAACCACATCTTTGTAGTCCATGTTTAAGTAATTAATCATAAATACACTACCCTTTCCTGTGTTTTTTCCATCTGAAAGAAGCACAATTACTGCACCGTCACGGCCTTTTTTATGATGATTCACTCCAGCCATAAGACCCTTAATCTTTATGGTCTTAAACAATTCTTCAGGATTTTCCATGGAAAAGCCTGCCGCAAAGGGTGCCCACATACCCATGGCTGCAGGCCCTATAACAATCTCAACATGCATCTCCATATCTCCTTTTCTGTATGTCCGCTCTGCTGAAACAATCTGCATCCCTGTAGAGTCAATCTTACTCCCTGTTGGTTCAGTTGCATTCCATCCTTTCAGATCTACGAGGAACCTGTAAAGATCTGTATAATTCAGTGATCCTGCCCCTCCCAGTGATGCTATAAATAGGCACATTAATACCACTAAAACAACAGTCCCAAAATGTTTCCCTGTCATAATAACCTCCGAAGTCTATTTGTTTTATTAATTATATCAACTGAGTATCTGATAACTCAAAACAGTATGACATAAATCATAACGATATAAACAAAACAAATGCTAATTTAGGTATAAAAGGAATTCTGATGGGTCATATTGTAATTGCATATCATCTTTGTGTGGGCTGTGGTGCCTGCGCTGAAGTCTGCCCTGAGATATTTGAAATGATTGGGGATAAAGCCTGGCTGAAAATGGCCGATGATATAGCATTATGTGAGATTGCAAGAACCATATGCCCTGTGGGTGCAATTACAATAGAAGAGGATGAAAAATGAAAACCAATATAGTGGAGACAGGTGTTGTGCTTGAGACAAATGGAGAGCTTGCTCTTGTTCAGATAAATCAGGGAAAATCCTGCAAGGGTTGTGCAATGGGCAAGCTTGGTATGTGCAGACCTGGCGGTGCGGGGATGAGACTTACTGTTAAAAATCCCCTTAAAGCAGAAGTAGGTGACACGGTTATGATCGGCATAGACAAAAAAACCCATTCCAAGGGTTATTTCATCGTGTTTATATTTCCACTTTTAATCCTTGTCATCTCAACCATTTTAGGCTATTATTTATCTATATGGCTTGAGATGAGGGGGCTTGAGATAATCACCGGTTTCCTTGGACTTGGCATCTCAATTTATTACTCACTTCGTAAGATCCAGAAAATGGATAAGGAAGTCACAATGTATATAAAAAGAATAGTAAAGGATGTACCTGAATTCTCCTGGGAGGTAAATTATGGGGCAGAAGGAGGTGATTACCTGGCAGGGTTTAAAGAGGATGAGTGGTTAAATTAAATTCTCACTGAAACTTCCTGATCCAAACTGCAGGGAATTTTCACGAAAAAAAACACATTTGGGAGGGTTTGTATGAAAAGAAAGTACCTTTTATTAGTAATGTTTGTAGCAGTTACACTGCTTTTTGCATCTACATCGGCATTTGCAAAAAGCAAGTGTATCTCCTGTCACGAAAAGGAAACGCCAGGCATTGTAAAGCAGTTTCTAAGTGGAAAAATGGGCAAAGCAGGGCTTGACTGCTCCACCTGTCATGGCTCTGACCATCAGAAGGGTGCAGAGGATGCAAGGCTTGCAAAACTTCCAACACCTGATACCTGCAACCAGTGCCACCCGAAACAGGTTAGCCAGTACAAGGCAGGCAAACACTCGCTTGCCTGGATTGCAATGAAGGCAATGCCCATGCTTCAGCATCAGCCCTCAATGATAGTGGGCGAAGGCTATAAGGGCTGTTCTGGCTGTCATAAGATAGGACTTAAATCTCCAGAGGAGACAAGGGCCTATCGTTACGGCAGTGGTGCCTGCGACTCCTGCCACACAAGGCATACCTTCAGTGTGAAAGAGGCCCGTGATCCAAGGGCATGTCAGTCCTGCCACATGGGCTTTGACCATCCACAGTGGGAGATGTGGTCAACCTCAAAGCACGGCACTATCTGGCAGATAGAGGGTAACGAAAGCGACAGGGCTCCAACCTGTCAGACCTGCCACATGCCCGATGGTGACCACAATGTGATGACCTCCTGGGGCTTCCTTGCTGTAAGGCTTCCTGAGGAGGACAAGGAGTGGCTTAAGAACAGGGTGGTAATACTTCAGGCCCTTGGAGTGCTTGATGAAAATGGAAAACCAACAGAGAGGCTGGAGGTTGTCAAAGCAGGTAAGGTTGCAAGGCTAAGTAAAGAGGAGTTTGACAGCCTGCGCGAGAAGATGCTTAACACCTGCTCAAAGTGCCACAGCCGCTCCTATGCTGAAAAACAGCTTCAGGCAGGTGATCAAATAATCAAGGCTGCCGATGCCCTAATGGCCGAGGCTATCAAGACAGTAAAGGCCCTTTATGACGATGGAATTTTGAAGAAACCAGCAAGCTGGAAGTTTGCCCCTGACCTTCTGCAGTTCTATGAGGCAAAAAGCTCAATTGAGCAGGACCTCTATGTGATGTTCCTTGAATACAGGATGAGAACCTTCCAGGGTGCCTTCCATTTGAACTCTGACTACATGCACTGGTATGGATGGGCACCAATGAAGGAGACCCTTCAGAAGATAAAAGACGAAGCAGCCAAATTAAGGGCAGAGCATAAAATGTAGGCATCCTCTGAGAAAGAGGGGCACTTTTCTGTGCCCCTCTTTTTTTTAAACACCCAGAGTGCTCATTATTCAGGCAGGTAAACAGGTGTATAATATCTGTAAATGTCTGTCAGATGGCCAGAGAATCTTTCCGGGGCAAAAGGGGTTCAGGCTGAGCTTAGCAAAGCAGTAAAAATAAGAAAACTCATAGCCCCTCCAAAAACCATTGCTGCTGCAGATGCCATATTCTACAAGGATTACACAATCTCAGCAGTAGTGGTAATGGAGTATCCTTCTTTAAGGGTTATTGAAGAGGCAAGCCATACAGTTAAGACAACCCTTCCCTACATACCAGGTTATCTCTCTTTCAGGGAAGGCCCTGCCATAGTAGCAGCATTTGAAAAACTCGGTCATAAGCCAGATGTTATCCTGTTTGATGGTCAGGGAATTGCCCATCCAAGGGGGCTCGGGATTGCCTCGCATCTTGGTGTTGTGCTTGGCATACCCTCTATTGGCTGTGCAAAGTCAAGGCTTGTGGGTAGTTACGAAATGCCTGATGAAAATAAAGGCTCCTGGAGTCCCCTTATTCTTGAGGGAAAAACAGTAGGTGCTGTTTTAAGAACACGCACAGGAGTAAAGCCTCTCTTTGTCTCTCCCGGGCATCTTATAACACTTAAGGAGGCTATAGAAATCGTGCTTAAGTGCTCAAGGTACAGAATCCCTGAACCCATCCGGCTTGCAGACAGACTGACCCGAAAACTGAAGGCCAGCCATAGTTGCACTTCGTAAGTGGAACTATGAAGGGTCGGCTGCTAACAAACTGGTTATCTGGTATAATAATAAAAATGCGCAGAAGGCTTTATTTAAGGGTTGGCGACAGGGTTGTGCATCTCAGGTACCACTACTGGGGTGAGGGTGTTGTAGTGGAAGAGAAACACTCAAGCCTTGAAGGTGGTTTCTGTCTGGTAAAGATCAGGTTTGAAGATGGTGAGGAGAGGTCTTTCATCAACGACCTCGACAACGAGTGCTGCTGTTACTACTCTGGAATAAGGCTCGTATGTAAAACTCTTTAAAACCGCGGTGATATATCGAAGAGGAAAAAACCATATCTATAAAATGCCATACAATTTGAAAAATATTTAAGTTTGTCTGAGCTCCTTACAACTGGGGTTGTTTTTTGCAATGTTCAGAACAGGTTATCCCTGTTTCGTCAGATAGGCCTTTCTAAGATACTCCTTCAGGAAATGAGATTCTCCTGCTTTATACAGTCTTCCCTGATAGGTGTTTAATTCCTCAAATCTACGGTAAATATCCCTTGTTATTTCATGCCGTGACCTGTCCCATTTAGGGACAATCAGTATATTATCAGGTGCTGTGGCAAAGAGCCTCTGAAGCACTATGTCAGGCGACAGCCTTTCTATAAACCTGACAACAAAGTCTATATACTCATTGTATCCAAAGGTGAAAAAGGGCTCTTCCCTGTAATACTGCTCCATGATGGTGTCTTTTACAACCTGTAGCTGATGTATCTTTAAAAATCCGATGGGCAGTGATGAAATCACATGGGCCATCTCCATCATCTCATCAATGGTTTCAGTGGGGAAACCAACTATGATATGTGCACCGATATGGATGCCTCTGCCCTCGGTGGCATACAGGGCGTCAAGAAAACACTGAAAGTCGTGTCCCCTGTTTATATACCTAAGGGTTTTGTCGTAGATTGACTGAAGCCCGTACTCAACAAGCACAAAGTAATCCCTTGCAATTTCCTCAAGTAGCTGAAGCTTCTCTTCATCAACACAGTCAGGCCTTGTGCCAATGGCAAGCCCTACCACAGAGGGCTCTTTCAGGGCTTCATAATAGAGTTCTCTAAGTTTCTTAACCGGTGCATAGGTATTGGTATAGGGCTGAAAATATACGATAAATTTCTTTGCCCTGTATCTCTTTTTGAGATACTCTATTCCATTTTCGATTTGCTCTTTAAGGGGGGTAACGGCACGGCATGACTGGGGGCGGAAGCTGTCGTTGTTACAGTAAATACATCCACCCATTCCAACCGTTCCATCACGGTTTGGACAGGTAAAACCTGCGTCTACATTTACCTTGCAAACCCTTTCACCGTAAAGCTCTTTTAAATACTGTCCAAATGCCCTATATTTTCTCATTTTATTCTTTGATTATTCTGCGGCAGCTTTGCTGTCCGCAGCAATGTTTATTGTAGCTCTTTTATTATTCTAACAAATTCCCCTGCCCTCTTACTGATATCATCCCAGCGGAGTATATCCGATGCCACTGCCACTGCCTGAGCACCTGAAGAAAAAATCCCTTCAAGGCTCTGGAGTCTTATTCCACCAATGGCCACCACAGGAATTGACACTCTGTTTGCAACCTCTTTAAGCATGGAAAGCCCCTTTGGTTCCTCTGCATCCGCCTTGGTTGTGGTTTGAAATATGGGGCCAAAGCCTATGTAGTCAACCTGCTTTTTCTCAGCCTCAAGTGCCTGCTTCATGCTGTGCGTTGAATGCCCTATTATGGCATCCTTCATGAACCGCCCTGCAACCTGAGGCGGAAAGTCATCCTGTCCAAGATGCACCCCGTCTGCCTCCACCGCAAGGGCTATGTCAGGATGGTCGTTAACAATAAAGATGGCATCGTACTGCCTGGTAATCCTGCGCAGTTTTTCAGCCTGAAAAAATATCTCCCTTCTCGGGAGTTCCTTTTCCCTTAGCTGTATCCACCTTATACCTCCATCAAGCACTGCCTTAACCATATCCTCAACCGGTATATCCTTTACTTTTCTGTCGGTTATAAAGCAAATGCCACCGTAAAGCATACTGTAGCCCCCTTCATCTCATGAAAATAAACCATGAAATCAACACCAAAAACATATTAAACAGAAACACCGCGCCACCGATCAGAGAGATGGAAACTATGGCATCCTCAGGCTCTGGCTCTTTCCTTGCCTGTCCAATATAGGGCTTTTCAACCAGCCTGCCTCCATAGTAATCAGGGCCACCAGCTCTGATACCAAGGGCACCTGCCATGGCAGCCTCTGGATAGCCTGCATTCGGGCTTTTGTGTTTACGGGCATCGGAAAAAAGTGTTTTGATGGATTCTCTGAATCTCAATCCTCTATAAACCAGACTTAAAAGCCCTGCTGAAAGCGCTATAAATAAACCGGTCAGACGGGCAGGAATATAATTGGCAACATCGTCACACCTGGCAGCAAAGTAACCAAAGTTTATATACCTTTCATTCTTATAACCAATCATGGAGTCAAGGGTGTTAATTGCCTTGTAAACAAAGGCCCCCGGCAGGCCAAACAGAAAAAAATAAAAAAGAGGTGCAACAACGCCATCTGAGGCGTTCTCTGCCACGGTCTCAACGGTTGCCCTTACTATGGAGGCTCTGTCAAGCTCAGCCGTGTCTCTACCTACAATGCCTGAGAGCCTCCTGCGTGCAAGCTCTACATCACCTTCTGTAAGCGCATCAATCACTCTTGATGCTTCATCCGCAAGTCCTCTTAAGGCAATTGAAAAGGAGCCCACAAACCCCACCAGTATATCAGCCACTGAAAGCCCTAAAACCCTTGCATCTCCTGCCAAGGCTCTTAATAAAATCTCTACCGCAAAGGCACATCCACCGGTAACAAACACCACAAAGACCACTGTGATTGTACCTGCAATTTTTTCAGTAATGGCATCGTAGGTGTATTTTCTTATCCAGACCTCAACGAGCTCTATCAGGCGGCCTATCCATCTTATGGGATGTGGTAACCACCTCGGGTCGCCTATCAGCAGGTCAAAACCTAATGCAATGAGAGTTGACTTTAAATACATGGCTATTCTGCGTTTAATCGGGTTGATAGGGCAATCTTAACTGCCCTTTCTCTGATTTTACTGGCAAAGGGGTCTTTATTTTCTAACTCTTTCTGAAGTGTATTTATTATGTCGTAATATAGTCTCCAGACCTCTTTTTCAAACCTGAACTGCTCCTTAATAAATTCAGGCTTAGCTCTAAGCTCTCTTAGTATTTGGCCAAGTCTTCTTGAGCCAACCTCAAGAAGCTCTTCTGCCTTGCTGTCTTGTTTATTATTAAATAGTGCTGCAGCCTTAAGCGCAAGCCTCAAGACCGCAACAGTAACAGGCATCCCGGAAATAAAGCAACCCGTAAAGGGGTCAAGTTCTGCCTTTATCTCTTTTACATCCCAGCCAAGGGAACCAGCATAAAGGGAAAATATAATAATCCTTACATAATCTCCCACAGTCTTTCCTGCCCATGCAGCCTTTATTGCCTCAGAGGCGAAGGCCTCCTTGTCGTGTCTCATGATAAGCCCATCCTTGTGCAGGTATCTGAGGCAGTCCCTTTCACACTCAAAAAGCACACTCATTATGTATGCCTGATCCTCTGCCCTTCCAACAAACCCGGGGGTAAAGGGCCGCCATCTCCTAAGTGCATCAACAAGTGCTCCTGTGGTTCCTCCTGTTACATGATAGCGCTGAATGCAGCATTGTCTTCCGTCTATCTCTAAGCTGTCATATCGGGTCATCATCTCTGCCTCTGTAGAGAGTGCCTGTGGTAGCTGACTGAAAAATATCACCTCATCGCCAATGATTTCCTCTGGCGGATAGCATACATCAGGAGTAAACAACGACCTGCCTATGTCTTTTTCATTAACCAGTGCACCAGCAAGCAGACCAAGGTATACATGTCTGCCAGCCCAGTCCTTTCCCTTTGCACCCCAAAGTGGTGTCATAAGATGCTCAAAAGCACTTTTTCCCGTTTCTCTGACAAGGTATTCCTCAGGGAATACCTGATCAAGGTCTATCTTGAAGGTAGCCCTGATTGATGGGTCAACAAGCAACGACCACAGCACAGCTATAGCCTTAAGGAAGCTGTAATGTCTTCCGTATTCACCATCCACACCGAAGACCTCATAGAGGGCATCAACATCGTTTGTTCCTGTATAATGCCTTGCCGAAGGAGCAAGTATCTGGTCGATTATCCTCTCTGTGTCATCCTCTGTAAACAGGTATATGTCCAAATCCTTTGTTGAAGCAGCCTTTTTTAATTCTCCCTCTATATAGTCCCTGGCTATAAAGTGGAGCCCCTTATGAGTTACAGACACTGAAAGCAGGCATTTGAGTCTTTCATTAACTGTGGCTGTGCCGTGCTGTTTTTCAAACCTGACTGTTTCACTAAGGCCCCTCAGACCATAAACTGCTTCGTTTTTGTCAGTTTCAACTCCAATCTGAATCGGGTGGTCATACCAGTAAAGCTGCTCTTCATCAATTATATGCTCAAGTTTTTCCTTCAAAGCATCATCAAGGTCAAGCTCTTTAATATCTTTGTCTCCTTCAGGGATGGTAAGCAGCACATTAGATGTAAAAAGCACCTCGGTTGCGGGTCTTTTAATTGGATGCGGGTTGAGTTCATCAACCATAACAAGCCTTTTTTCCCTGAGGGCCTCACGCATCTCATCCCTGTGCTCGCAAATACCCACTCCTTCAGGAAAGAAGACCTCCCTTATACTCTCTATAATCCTCATGCGTGGTTCACCCTCTGGCAGTCCTGAAAGATACCTTGAAAGGCCTTTCAGTTTTTCAGCATCAGGATAATGGGCTATTTCATCCCTTATCAACTCAATTGATAGCTCATAGAACTCTACCATCCTTTTCAGTGATGGCATTTCTCTACAACGCTCAAAAACAGACCTTGCTTTAGGGTAAAGTGTACTTCTTCTGCCGGAAAGTATTATTAAAAAAGCGCTGTTTAAGGAGCAGAGGGAGGGTTTTTCTTCGCTATTTAACTGCTCGGATATGTTCATGCGGAGAACATCTCTACCAGAGCGGCTATTTATCAAGCCCTCAAGTATCTCTTCAAAATATGCATACATTTTAGTAATATAATAAAATGAAAAGAGAAAACACAATGAATAACAGGCACCCAGACTGGCTGACACTTCTGCGGATAGAAACTGACTACACAACTTTTACAGGTGAATTTAAAAAGTATGATATCTAAAGCAAAGGCACTTATAAAATCCGGTGAGTCTTTAAGGGCCCTTTCCATGCTTGAGAAGACAAACCCTGAACAGGAACTCTCCCCTGCAACCACGCTTTATGCTTACTGTATTGCTAAAGAAAGAGGGCAGATTCGAAAGGCTATTGAACTCTGCCACCGTGCCATCAAGCATGACCTGGAGGAGACCACCCATTATTACTGCCTTGGACGAATACACCTTCTTGATAAAAACCGCAAAGAGGCAATTGAGGTCTTCAGAGAAGGGCTCAAGCATGGAAAAGACCCTGACATAATAGCCGAATTAGAGGCACTGGGGACAAGAAAGCCACCACCCTTTAAGTTTCTCAAAAGATCAAACCCACTGAACAAATACACCGGATTAGTGCTTAAAATTTTTGGACTGAGGTAGAATGGATGTTTTTTATTAATTTTCAGGATTTAGGTAATACCTGAATCCGTTACCCCCTTCCACCTCTTTTGTGAAGCTCTGTCCTCCAGGGCCGTGTTGCCACCACCACAGCAGCCAGTATGGTAAGCACTATCCAGTTAACCCCGATCAATGCAATTGCAGCCCAGCCGTATCCACCATAGGGCTTCTGAACCTCATTATAAAGTGCACCCACAAGCATTATACCAAGCACAAGCGGGACAAAAAACCTTATCAGCGTTATCCAGCCTTTACCAAGTTTTATAGATGAGACCCTGTTTACATGCCTTTGAAGAATGGTTACATCAAAAAGCCATCCAGCAAGCACACACTCGGCAATACCCACCACCACAAGGCCATAATTGGTTATGAAATGATCCACTATATCAAGCCACAGTAGCCCAGCCTGTGTGGTAAATATAATAGAACCAATAAAGCCAAGCACTGATATTACACTGACGAGCATCTTACGGTTTAGACCAAATTTATCAATCAGTGCAGATACAAAGGCCTCGACGATTGACACCGAAGATGATATACCAGCCACGACAAGACAGAAAAAGAATATGGCTCCAAAGAGGTTTCCACCGGGCATCATGCTCAGTGCCTTTGGATAGGCAACAAAGGCAAGCCCTATGCTCTGTGTAACCACTTCTGAGATTGCCTTACCCTGAGCCTTTGCCATAAACCCCAGGACTGAAAACACCGCAAAGCCTGCAAACAGAGAATATCCGCAGTTTATAAATGCCGTGAGGTAGGCGTTCCTGGTGATATTTGACTTCTCAGGCAGATAGCTTGCATAGGCAATCATTATTCCGAAGCCAAGACTCAGGGTAAAAAATATCTGACTGTAGGCATCTATCCAGACCTTCGGGTTTGAAAGCTTGCTAAAGTCAGGCCTCAAATATGCCTCTATACCCACAGAAGCACCATCAAGACTCAGAGACCAGAACACAAGCACAGCGGTAAGCACAAAAAGCATGGGCATGAATATCTTGTTGGCAAGTTCAAGTCCCTTCTGAACCCCTCGAAACTCAATTGCCCAGTTTATAAACCAGATAACAATCAGGCTAAACAGTATGGGTGTTCTGATTTCACCTAACTGGGCAGGAGACTTGGACATGGCAAGGAATTTCTGGAAGAAAAAGTTATTCGGGTCACCACCCCAGCCAAGATTAAAGGAAAGCAGGAAGTAGTTAAGACACCAGGCAATTATAACAGTGTAGTAAAGCACAATTCCGAACATCACGAATATAACCGCCCACCAGCCAAGCCATTCCCAGTTTCGGTGTATCTTTTTATAAGCAAGTGGGGCTGAACCAATCCTCTCATGACCAATGGCAAACTCAAGTATCATGAGTGGCACGCCTGCTGTAAAGAGTGCCGTAAGATAAGGAATCAGAAAGGCTCCACCACCGTAGCTGTAGGCCATGTAACTGAATCGCCAGATGTTACCAAGCCCTATGGCTGAGCCCACTGCAGCCAGTAAAAAACCAATCTGACTCTTCCATTGTTCCCTTTTCATAGGCCTGTCTCCTTTAGTTTCTCTATGATTTCTTTAACAACCTCATCTATATCCTTTGAATCAGTGGTTATCATAATGTCGGCCTTCTCATAAAAGGGCCTTCTGTATGAAAGAAGCTCTTTGATTTTAGAAAGCGGGTCTGGCACATTAAGTAAAGGTCGGTCTGAGTTTTTTGAAGTGCGCTGCAGTATGGTTTCAGGCTCAGCCCACAGGCATAGTATGATTCCCTTTTTTCTCAGGGCATCCATGTTCTCCTTCCTTAAAACAACACCACCTCCAGTAGAAATAACAAGGCCCTCCTTCTCGGAAAACCTCTTTACAGCCTCTGTCTCAAGATCCCTGAAATAGGGCTCACCATAACGCTCAAATATCTCTTTTATACTCATCCCTTCCCTGGCCTCCACCTCCGCATCAAGCTCCACAAACTCCATACCCAGCGCCTCGGCAAGCCTTCTGCCCACAGCAGTCTTTCCCGTGCCCATAAACCCCACAAGCACAATGTTTTTCATAACAGTAAATAAGATACCGATTTTGCGGGTTTTTTTCAAGGGAATATAAAAAATATTCAACTGTAACCCAAAGTGTAACCATTTTGTAACCTTTT